>JAAYYU010000328.1 GCA_012515235.1 Candidatus Anammoximicrobium sp. | reverse complement strand
GGCGATTATTGGCGTTCCGATGCCGCCCCCTGATCCGCAAAGCAGCGGAGAGGGCCCCGGCAAGCCAGAGACGGGACCAGACGACCAGAAGCCCCTGAAGGCGATCCTTGGCCGCCCGATGCAACGCTCCGGCGAAACCAAGGAAGACGCGGCCCGACGCTTGGCGCGCGAGTTGTTCGGCAAGCTGAAGCCCTCCGAGCCAACGCCCGAACGTCCACCTACGACCAGTCCTGAATGACCGCCCTTAACCAAGAAAGCGGAACCGATGCCAACCGACGCCCCCCAAGAACCGCCCGAGACTGCACCGTCCGGGGAGCCGAAATACAACTTCACGCCCGAACAGTGGGACCGGATTTGGGCGCAGGTCCGCGAGATTGTGGCCGCCGATCGGGCCTGGGAGGAGGAACACCGCAAACGACGGCCGCGGACCAAGGGCGAGAAGATCCTGCGTCGGCTGGACTAAGTCGCCTGGCGGAGGCGTACACGAACTCTCGGAGACAGGCCGCTCGGACCCAGCCGTGGGAGCCGGTGGACGGAATCCGGGGATGCCAATGGCAAGCCACCACGTTAGCCCTGCATAATCCAGGTCTGGAAGTATGCCTGTAGCAGATCCGCGTGGATTTTTGTTTTCGCGATCGGCTCGAACACAACGTGATCACGACTGCAGTAGTACAACTTATGCCAAACGGCCACAGCCGTTTGATGGCGTGCCCTTTGTGCTTCCCACCGATTCACAGCGTCAGTATGTCCCTTCCACACCTGCTTGCTCCCAAAGAAGACGCCAACGAGAACGACAACGAACGTCGTTATTCCCGCAATTACACTAGCCCTCTTCGCTGCGGGAGTGGGCTCTGGCGACCAACTTCCCTGCCACCCCTCTGGTCCCCGCGTCATGCTGTCTCGCACGCTACTGGCCACTATCAGCGGTGCTATTACGACCGCTAGACACATTAACCCGACGACCAACAGTTCGCCAAAGCCACTGGGCGACGGCGGCACATTCGGAGGAGCCAGCTTGGCGGCCAATTGAGTCACTGTGCCTCCAAAAAGGGTCGTGAACCCACCAGCAACTCCGACCTGTCCGCCGGCGTAGACAAGGCCACCTGATGGGCCGGAAAACCGGCCGGATGCTTGACCGCTGGAAACAACCGCCGACACCCTACTTATACAGTCGTCCTTCTGACATGTGGGACAGACGGCCGGTGTGAATGCAGCTTCGACGGTTGGCACAGCCAACGCTTGCGAGGTCGGTGTTGCGATCGCATGTTGGCTTGCGCCAGCCGGGACAACGTCCTGCGGCGCGGACGGCTGTCCAGCGAACGGGACCGAAAGTGCGGCTCTGGCTGCGGCTGCTGCCGCGGCGGCTTGGGCCTCGGCCTGGAGTCGTTCCTGCTCTGCTTCTTCTTGGGCTCTCGCTTCGCGCTGGAGACGTCTTTGCTCGGCCTTCTCTTGGGTTTTCGCATCCCGTTGCCGACGCTTCTCCTCGGCCTCTTCCTGTTTGCATCGTTCGCGATGGGCTTCGCCTTCCTGCCACGCCTTCATGTACCCCGGAAGCTGCTGAAGCTGACACCAGTTTTTCTTGGTCAGGCTTGGACACATCACCCTCATCTTCGGGCCGATCTTGCCGCCGTGGATCTCGTGCAGGAATGTCTCTTCGGATAGCGGCCCGATGATCTCATCGTCCAAGACCCCTTCCTTCATGCAGTACCACTGGCGGTTAGCGGTCGTGGGACTGGGCGTAGCCGCCCGAACGGACGGCTGCGGAGCAGGCGTTTGCGACGGTTTGTCACCCGTCGGGCAGGTTTTCGGGAGCGGTGGGGGCGTGCGTCCTGACGGGTGTATGTCGGCGGCCTGGCCGGCAGCCAGCCTCGACGTCGTACCTGCGCAGGGCGGATCAGTTGTCGCAGATTGTGCCGATGTCACTTGCTGTTTCTGTTTGAACAGCCCTCTCACGTTGTCGGCGGTGGCCCAGTGGCCGTCCGCTCCCTTCTTGACCAGCGTGTTCGGTCGAACGACGCCGGACGCCGCAAGGCGTCTGAGTTCGGCGTCATCGACGGGGCCCGTTTCGCCCTGCTCGCACTCATAGAACCAAGCAGACATGATTGGGCTCCCCCTTCACTTTGGAACCATTCGAGCCGCAACTTGTTTCCATGATACCTTTGGAGAAAACAGCCGGCAACCAGTGCCGTCGTGGTTACCTTGGTAACTCGTGCAGTCGGTCGCACGCCCGTTTCCTTCTTCGTGCGCCCTGGAAAAGGGCCAATCATTTGCCGGAGCCGATCGACAAGTGCTGACGGCAAATTCAGTTTTCGAGTTTTTTGATGGCGGCCTCCAGTTCCGACGCGCGCTGGCGCTGTTGGTTCGCTTCGGCTTGGAGGGTATCCGGTGCCGAATCTGTCGCTCCACGCTTCGCACGCCGTGCTGCTATCTCGTCCAGGACCGATGCCAGCCGTTCGTGAGCCTCTTTCACTCTCCGCAGTCCTGCCGCCTTCTCGGCTCGCGATCCACCTGGCGCGACCGCGGTGGCTTTGCTCTGCAATTGCTTTCGGACCCACTTCCGATCCGGTTCGCTTAGTTGCGCCAGCGGCAGCGAGATCTCCCGCCCGTCCTCCTGCCGAGTGAGCGTCACGTTGCCGTCTTTGTACCCGTTGTATTCGGCAACCACGGTGAATTTCGCCGAGGTGTCTTGCCATGTGCGGTAGCGTTCCGACAGGCGGGTCTCTAATTCCTTGAATTGCGCCTCGGCTTCCTCCAGTTTGGCCCGCGCGGAAGTCTCGGCGGCTGCTTCTTGGGCGTGAGGTTGGGGGGGGCGTTGCTTGCCATCGACTTCGGAGCTTTCTGCCGATTCAGGCAACTCCGCGATCCACAGTCTGACCGCATCAGGGAGAGAAGAACCGCCGCTCAGGCGGATCCTCTTCCCGTCAGTGCCCTTCAGTAATACGTCCTTTCCATCATAGCGGACAAACTCCGCCTCGATGGTCTTGTCGCCATCACGCCACGACCGTACACGTCCGTGGCTCGTGTCATCGACTTCTTTCTGCTCGCGCAACCTCTCCATAGAAATGCTGAAGTTTTGATAGAGTTCCTTTGACTGATGAAGCCGTGTGAATTCCCACGTGTCGACGTCCGTTCCGTCCGTCAACGCCCTGGTCACCCACGATGATGGATCAAGACACACTTGCCTAATCTGACCTTTCACAATCGCGGGATAGAGCCGACCCGAAAATGTCACTAGCACCTTTTGGCACTGAACGAGCAGCTTCTGGCGGACATCACGACGCCGCTTTGCCCACCCAACCTCAAGTTCGGCCGATTCCACCGCCGAGTCGGCTTGCCGCACCTCGTAGCTGTGAAGTCTGTAGCGGGAAAGAAGGTCCCACCGATCCTTACGCGCGCTGTCCAGCACTTGCTCTAGCCTACTTTCTTCGCCTTTCCAAAATGCGACTTGTCGCTCTAACAACGCCACGTTAGATCGCTCCAATTCGAGATGGTGCGCCGCCACTTTCTCTGCAAGGGCGTGCAACGCGGCCTCGAATCGTTCCTTTCGGGCCTTGTAGCCCGCTTCGTCCAGAAGTGATGTGATTGCTTCGCCGCGGGTGGTTGCCTCTGCAGCCAGGACGATAGCGTCGTTGTGCCACGGCTGTTGCTCGCGAGCTTTCGAGTTACCTACGGAATGCTCCTGCCCCCCCGGCACGGTGAAGGTCTTGAGCATCCACTTCGCTTCTTGAAGGGCAAACACAACCACGATGGTCCCAAAGGTATCGGCCGACTCTTTACTGTCCTCCGGCATTTCCCAGTCGAAACGAAACTTGTAATCCAGCGTCCCAAGAAACGGCGACACGAGGCTGTCCGTCTTAGTGACGTCGAAACCGTATTCGGCGTCAATCAGGCAGCGTCTGCGATATTTTTTGTCGCTCATCTTCTCGTACACGTTGTCATACGCCGCCTGCAAGTTGGCATGGAACTTGTCGGCTTGCGACTCGAAAGACGACTTTGGATCTCGCGAAGGGGCCGGCACTTCGGACGACGATGTGGGATTTGGCGAACCGGACGGCACGACGGAAGAGGATTCCGAATTTCGCGAACCGGCCGGCACGACGGAAGAAGATTCCGAATTTCGCGAACCGCACCCGCCCACAGCCACAACAAGCACAACTCCAAGAGCGATGTGTCTCATGATACTTCTCCCCATGTGCGCGACGATGCTCGCGTCAGAATTGTGGCACTGATGGTCACTGCTGCCGACTGTCCCATTCGACCAACGCGTTTGCCACGAGTGGAACAGCCGTGCTCATGGCTTCCCGGGTTCGGCAGAAATCGTCTGCCGTAGTTTCGATCTTGACCAGGGATTCAAGCGGTTTGCGCTCGCCCCAACTCGTGTTTCGCCAGAGTTTCGCAACCTTGTGCTTAAACGAAACATCCGCCTTCCCGTTTCGGTGTTCAATCAAGTGTCGAACCTGGAAGGCAGTGAAGATTTGCGCCCAGATCTTGTGTCCTCCAAGATTGAGGACTGCGTGGAGGTCGATACCGGTTGCAGATTTGAGGCAATCCGTCAACTCGTGTAATCCGTAGCTCGGCACGATCTGCTGAACAAGAAAGGCTGGCGTGCTATCGCCGTGGAGTCCTGACGCTGCCTTTATGGCAAGGTCGCGTAGGGACGATTTGTCCGTCGGTGCCCGATCCGCGAGTGAATCGAAATGACATTCCCAGATCGTGAAGAGGACTCGATTCAGGAAGAGTTCAAAATCCGCCTTCAGAGCCACAAGGTGGATGGCGTGGATCTGGTTCCCGAGTTTCCGGATCGACTCATCTGGGCTTAGCTGATTGCCAAAGGCTTCGAGGAGAAGATTGTTGCTTGCTGCCCGCGCTGATTGTTCGCCATCCAGGGCGGCATTCGCGAGCCGATGTGAAAGTCGAACACGAGCGAGATGCTGGAGGCACTTCTTCTCGTACCGCCGCAATTCCGCCTCGCACTTCCCAGAGCCAGCGTCAAACAGGGGTTTCTCGGACACGATCTCTCCCTCCCGTCCGTCAAAAGAAAAGGAGCGTCGAAACCAAGGCCGCTCCTCGAACCCCGACCAAGGGGCGAACAGAACAGCACCTGGCCCGACGCTCCCAGACGGGAGCGCGGTGCCAAGCACTGCCTCTGTTCAAGGGCCATGCGGCCCAGGTTGGTCGTTTTCGAGGAAGCAGTAACTTGACGCTCACGCGTCATTCAAGTTGTCAGCAAGCCGCCATTTCAGCAGCCAACCGTCAATCGTTCATCGTCGTTCCAGTGTTTTGCCTCCTGGTTTTGAAACGGAAACATCGGCGATTTGCCGTACAGTACACCGAGTACGTCTGCCACATCCTGCGGCCAACAGTTCGATGGCCGCATTTTACTTTTTCATTTGCGGGAAACAACCGGGCCAAGAAATCGGCTGGCAATGAGAACGCCGGCGCGGCTACAATCGGATCAGTTTCGGGACGGCCGACGGTGTGTTGCAACCACCCCGGCCAAGCGGACCCGGCCGGCGACTGGCTTCCTGCCTTTGTCAGCGGCCGGCCGGGGTCCGGCCCGACTTCAGAAAGGCAGGGCCATGTCGGACGCGCCGCAACCCGTCACGATCTTATCACGCAACATCGAATCGCTCGCCAAGAGGCTCAGGGTCCTCCGTGACGCAGCGGAACTGGATGAGCCAGCCACCTTTGACCGACTGATCGGAAACGTGCTGATGCTGCTGTACGACGCTTTGCCGGCCAGCCATGAGCCACGATTTGAAGAAGCGTACACACAGGCGCGCGGCCGCGAACCGGTGCGGATCGGGCAAGAGTACTACCCGAACGCCCACGTCGCAGCGACCGACCGAGCCAATGACCTGCTAACGGAGCTGTGGCTGCTGTTGGACGGCGATGGGTACTCGGCCGCGATGGCGCAGCAGCGCGTATCCCTGGACATTTGCGCCCCGGTGCTCGCACCCGAATTGCCTAGCGAGCTAATCCGGGATCGCTGGCCCGAGTGCCGCACGATCGCCCAGGCCTGGTTCAGCGAGCATCCCGAAATCGCCGCCCTCCCGGCGCTAATCGTGCAGGAGCGCACGCTGCTGCCGGTGTCAGGGGACCGGCCCCGGAACCCGAGGGTTGGGGGCGCTGATGAAGACGAAACGCGGATTCCGGTCTGTCAAAGCAAGGCGGTCAAGTTGTTCGGACCCGGCGAGCAACCCGAAGTGAACGGGAAGAAAAAGACCACCTTGACCAAGGCCAGATACGACGCAATCAAGGCACTTGTTCAGGCGGGCGAAAATGGGTTGACCAAGGATGAACTGGTCAAGAAAAGTCAGCACGGCGACGCGGTTAACTCCCTGAAAAATCTAGCCAAGAAAGACCGCGACTGGGAGCGGGTTTTGCAGTTTGCGGGGGGCACGGGCAAGCGGCATCGAATCAAGTAACCCCCACGAATCCACACCTTTCAACATCTTTTCCGATACGAATCCAAACGCACGCCCATCGTACCATTCACGGTTGAACGATTCACGTGTTCACTGTGGAGACTGGATGATGAGCGAACTTGTTGACGCCCGAGAGTTGGCCAAGCAGTTGCGGGTGACCCCTGCAACGGTCCACGCTTGGCATCGGCGGGGGTGGATACCTTGCCTACGTGCCGGACGCCGGCCCGTCCTATTCGACCCGGCGGCGGTGGAAAAAGCACTACGCGAACGTGCCGAGAATCGGCAGGGGGTGGCCCGTGACGCATAGCACCCCCACGACATCGACGCCCCAGGACCTGACCACGGGCATCGTGCCCGAGTTGCTGACGACCAAGCAGGCGGCCGAACTGGCTTCAGTTGGCGAACGAACTTGGTGGTCTTGGACCCGAAGCGGTCTTGCCCCCCGGCCCCTCCAAATCGGACACGGCACGCGGCCGGCGGTCCGATACAGGCGGTCTGACATCATGGCTTGGATTGCCAGCGGTTGCCCCCGAGTCGACGGGAAGGGGGGCAACGGCCAATGACAGCGACGAAAGACAGGAAGGCCCTAGTTGACCAAGCGGCAGTTGTCGCCACTTGTCAACGGCTGTTCGGCCCCGGACTGGTTACCGAACTGCGGGCATTGGAAGCAACTACGGCAGCGGACCGATGGCCCCGAACTTGGTTCGGCTATTGCGATAACTCGCAAGCCCTGGCGGCTGCGGCGGGGACCATCACGACGGCCAAGGGCATCTACATCATGCCCAACGAAGTGAACCCGGCCCTACTGGCACGGGCGGCAAATCGCATCAAGCAGGCCGGCAAGGGCGACGCAACGACGCAAGACAGCGACATCCTACGGCGGCGGTGGCTGCTGATTGACGCGGACCCGACGCGGCCGGCGGGCATTTCGTCAAGCGACGATGAACACGCTGCAGCCCTCGGACGGGTGCAAGACATCGTGGCCTATCTGGCGGCGGCCGGCTGGCCCGGCGGCATCGCGGCGGACAGCGGCAACGGTGGGCACGCGACGTATCGCATCGACCTACCGGCCGATGATGGCGGCTTGGTTCAACGGTGCCTGCAGGCCCTGGCGGTCCGGTTCGACGATGCGGCGGTCACAGTGGACAAGGGGAACTACAACCCGGCCCGAATCTGGAAATTGTACGGGACCCTGGCTTGCAAGGGCGATGACGTGCCCGGCCGGCCCTGGCGAATGGCCCGTATCCTACAGGCCCCCGATGCCCTGCAAGTTGTTCCCGTCGAGTTACTGCAGGCCCTGGCGGGCGAGATCCCCACGGTGACGCCGGCGGCTGCAGCCCCACGCCAAGACCACGGCGACGGGGAACGGTTCGACATCGAAACGTTTATCCGGCGGTACGGTCTGGAAGTGGAAGGCCCCCACGACTGGAACGGCAAGCAGGGGGCGGGGCGAAAGTGGACGTTTACGCGGTCCCCAATGTGCGAACATCACGGGGACGGCCCTTTCATCGTGCAACACGCATCGGGGGCGGTGACGGCCGGCTGTCATCACGCCCATTGTGCATGGACCTGGCAGGACCTACGCCAGCGATTGGACGGGCGGCCGGTGAAGACGGGCCAGCGGACCACGGGCAGCACGGCGGCCGGCCCGGCGACGGCTAAGGCGGCGACGCCCACGGTCGAACCCTACCGGCCCTTTCCGGTCGATGCCCTCCCCGACCCGCTAGACTCTTTCGTGAACGCGGCGGCCCGGTCGATGGTCTGCGATGCGTCCTTTCTCGCCCTGCCTTTGCTGGCGGCCCTGGCGGCTGCAATCGGTTCGACGCGGCGCGTTGCGCTGAAACGCGGCTGGAGTGAACCCGCGATCTTGTGGGCGGCGATTGTGGGCGAGAGCGGCACAACCAAGACGCCGGCTTTCAAGCTAGTGACGAAACCGATACGGGACCTGCAGCGTGATGCCTTGCAGTTGCACGCCGAAGAAAAGGCGCGGTACGAAACTGCCCTGGTAGTGTACGAACGTGACCTTACACTCTGGAAACGCAAGAGTGGCGACAGCGACCCGCCCGAGAGGCCACAACAGCCCCAGGCGGTTCGGTACATCGTGCAGGATACGACGGTGGAAGCCTTGGCCCCGTTACTGCTGGCGAACCCTCGGGGGCTACTGCTGGCCCGTGACGAGCTGGCCGGCTGGCTCGGTTCATTCGACAGATACGCGGGCGGCAGCGGTGGCGGGGATTCTGCCCATTGGCTATCGGTCCACAACGGGGAAAGCCTGATAGTGGACAGAAAAACCGGCCCGACGAAAACCATCTACGTGCCCCACGCCTACGTCAGTATCTGCGGCGGGATTCAACCCGCAATCTTGCATCGTGCCCTTGGTGTCGAACATCGGGAAAGCGGACTTGCGGCCCGATTGCTGCTGACGTGCCCACCACGGCGGCCGAAACACTGGACGGATGCGGACATCGACCCGGCGGCCGAAGCGGAACTTGGCCAGCTGCTGGCCCGGCTGTATGACCTGGAGCCCGATACGGACGACGGTGGCCAGCCCTGCCCGGTGTGCATCGGATTGGCGGCCGACGCCAAGCGGCTATGGGTTGAGTTCTACAACGCCCACGGCCAAGAGCAAGTTGACCTGACGGGCGAACTGGCGGCGGCTTGGTCCAAGTTGGAGGGATGCGCGGCGCGGCTGGCCCTGATTGTCCACTATGCCCGGTGGGCGGCCGGTGATACCAGCCTGCAGCATCCCGACAAGATTGACGCCGATTCGATGCGACGGGCGGTGACCCTGGCGGAATGGTTCAAGGCCCAAGCCCGGCGAGTCTATGGGGTGCTTGCGGAGTCGGATGAACAGCGGGAACGGCGGCTGCTGGTTGAGTGGATACGACGCAAGGGCGGGGCGGTGACGGGGCGAGAACTACAGCAAGGCCCCCGGCAGTATCGGGGTTCCACCGATGCGGCCGAAGCTGCTTTACAGGAACTGGTCAAGGCCGGCTTGGGAACCTGGCAGGACCTGCCCACAACCGACAAGGGCGGCCGGCCCGGACGCATCTTTCGGCTAGGCGACAATGGCAACGGCTACACAACCCCCAGGAACACCGAAGAAAACAGGGGTTCCGTAGCCGTAGCCAGCGCAGCGAGCCCGGAAACGCAAGATGATGACTGGGGGGAAGTATGACCACGGCGGCCCGATTGATGACCGAATTGCAGGGCCTCGGGGTGACCCTGGCGGCCGATGGTGACCGGCTGCGGTTCTCGCCCCGGTCTGCGGTGACGGGCGAGCTACTGCAGCGGCTGCGGGACTGCAAAGCGGAACTGCTGGCGATGCTGGCCAGCGGTCCCCAGCCCGGCGACGGTGGCAACGGCTACACAACCCGCGCAACCACGGGCGAAACGGCGGTTGTGTCGCCAAAGGCTCCCCAGGACCCGCCCGGCGGCGATCCGCACGGGGCGGACGGTCCCCAGGACCCCGGCCCCTCGGACATCGACGCGGGCGAGTGGCAGGAAGTAACCGACGCGGACGGCCGGCGGTGTTTGGTCCGATCCGACGCGGCCGACGTGGAGATCATCGACGCCCGGCCCTGCCCGGTCTGCGGTGGCATCGTGTTTTGGTGGGACGTGGCCGGTGGTGCCCATTGTGAACGCTGCAGCCCGGCGACGCCCACGGGCCAACGGCTACGCCAGCGGGCGGCCGAACTGCGGGAACGCTACCCGGTGGCACGGGACGCGGACCTGCAGCCTCGGCCCGTGACGGTCCCCAGGACGTGGCCGGCGGCGGTCCCCACGGAAATCATCGCGGACCCGATACGGGCTTGCAGCGACTGCGGCCGGCCCCGGTCCGTTGTGCCCGGTCAACCTGGCAGGCCGGCGGGATTGTGTTTCAACTGTTGGAGCAAACGAGCATGACAGCAAAAAGACGACAGCGGCCGATGACCACGCCGACGGACTCGCCCACGGTGGTCTACTCGGATGCGTTGCTGCGGCGGCTGGTTGTGGTCGAACGCGGCGGGCAGTTGTGGTTGTGCCCGAAGCGGCCCGGTGGCTGGTCGAGTCGCCAGCGGCTGACGATGACAGACGCGGCCCGACAGCAGCGACTGCGGCGGGCAACGGACATCGACGCGGCGACGCTTGGCATCGACGCGGAAAACACGCCCCAGGATGCCCCAGGAATCGACGCAAGCGGGCAAGTATGACCAAGACATCGAACCCCGGCCCGGTGCCTTAAAACGCATCCTAGGCGTTGTTCTCGCAAGCGGCGGGAAGCTGCGAGAACGGGCGGGCGGTGCTCCGAAAGGCCCTGCGGAGCGCGGCCTGTTCACAGACGAACGTTTGTGTACAAGAAAGGGCAATAACCGAACGGTAAACGCGAATAACCGATAGGTAATTTGCTTCCAAGCCTATCGGAAAGGGCAACGCGATGCGGGTTTTCGGCTACATCCGAGTTTCGACGGAAGAGCAAGCGACGAACGGCCAGAGCCTTGACGCCCAGCGGGCCAAGCTGGAAGCTTACGCCAGTCTGTACGAATTGGAACTGGTCGAGATCATCACGGACGCGGGGGTATCGGCCAAGAGCCTTAACCGGCCCGGTCTGCAGGATGCCTTGACCAAGTTGCGGCGCGGGGTGGCCGATGGTCTGGTCATCGGCAAGCTGGACCGGTTGACGCGAAGCGTAGGCGACTGGCAGCGGCTGATTGACGGCTACTTCGGGGAGAAGGCGGGCAAGCAGTTGTTTTCCGTTGCCGATAGCATCGACACCCGGACGGCAGCGGGGCGGCTCGTCTTGAATGTCCTGCTTTCTGTTGCCCAGTGGGAACGGGAGACCATCGCGGAGCGGACGAAAGACGCCCTGCAACACAAGATCGGCAAGGGCGAGCGGTGCGGAAAGGTGCGGTTCGGCTACGAACTGGCGGCCGACGGCAAGACGCTCGTTGCGGTTCCCGCCGAACAAGAGGCAATTCGGTTGATGAACGAACTGCGGGCCAAGGGCGAGACACTGCGGCAGATTGCCGACGAGTTGAACCGGCGGGGTATCGAAACCAGAGAGGGCAAACCGTGGCAACATACAACGGTGAACCGGATTCTGAAACGAGCGGCGTAAGCCGGCTGTACAATGGACTGGCGGCGATTCTGAGGCGACTGCCCCAGGATCGTCGCGAAGCGTTTGGGGAACTGCTGGATGACCAAGAGCAAAGCGACGAAGGCGAAACGGGCAAAACGGGAAACGATTGCGGACGTTCTACGGCGGAAAATCGCCGAACGTGAGACAATCGCCGAAGTGGCCTACGGGGCGGGCATCCCGGTGCCCGTGCTGTGGCGTTTTGCGACGGGCCAGCGGGACATGACGCTGCGGACGGCGGACAAATTGATCGAATACTTCGGTCTGGAAATCAGGGACAAGGCAGAGTGAGGCGGGGAAGGCAGCCCCTCGGAAGAAAGGCAGGTGAGACATGGCGAGCATCTACCGACGAACGCGAAGCTATCCCATCCCCAGCGGTGCGGAAATCGTGACGGACAGAAAGGGGCAGCGGTTCGCCAAGTGGGTTGACAACAAGACGGGGCGGACTCGCAAGGCCCCGTTGAACGCGGCCGGTGATGCGGTGATGGTCGAGAGCGGTAGCTACCTTATCGCCTACTTTGACGCGGGCGGCAAGCGGCAGGAAGTGAACAGCAAGACGACTGACTTGGCGACGGCCGAACGCATCGCGGGGCAGTTGGAAAACAAAGCGGCCCTACGCCAAGCGGGCATCATCGACCCGACGCAAGAACGGTTCTCGAATGAAGCCCGGCGGCCCTTGGTTGACCACATCGAAGATTACCGGCGGTTTCTCGCATCGAAGGGCAACACGCCCAAGCATGTTGAATCGACGCTTCGCTATATCGAAATCGTTTGCCAGCGGACGAACGCCAAGCAGGTAAGCGACTTGAACGGGGCGGCGGTCCTTCAAGTTGTGGGCGAACTTCGCAACAGGGGCATTTCCAAGCGGACGCAAGACGGGGCAGGCCCTCGGACGGCCAACGCCTACTTGACGGCAATCAAGGGATTCTCCCGATGGTTGTGGCGGGAACGGCGGACGCCCGTTGATGCCCTGGCAACGCTGCCCCGGTTCAACGAAGAAACCGACCGGCGGCACGTTCGGCGAGAACTGACGCCGGATGAAGCGGTCTATCTGCTTGGGTTCGTTGAAGGGTACACGACCAAGTTTCACAACATGCCCGGCCCGGTTCGGGCGATAGCCTACCGGCTGGCCCTCGGTTCGGGACTGCGGGCGGGCGAACTTCGCAGCCTGACGCCGGCCCATTTCGACTTGGACGCGGACCCGGCGACGGTGACGGTTGACGCGGCCTACAGCAAGCGACGCCGGCTTGACGTGCAACCGATACGGCAGGACCTGGCGGAACTGTTGCGGCCCTGGCTGGCGGGCTACGGGCGAGATGACCACCCTTTGGCCAACATGCCCGACAACACGGCCCGGATGCTGCAACAGGACCTGGCAGCGGCCCGGCGAAAGTGGATTGATGACGCCCCCACGGACGCGGAACGCCAGCAACGCGAACGGTCCGATTTCCTGGCGTACCAAGACGCGGACGGGCGGGTTGTGGACTTCCACGCAACGCGGCACACGTACATATCGGGCATCGTGGCCGGCGGGGCATCCGTCAAGACCTGCCAAGAGTTGGCCCGACATAGCACCCCGACGCTGACCATCGGCCGATATTCCCACGCCCGGCTACACGACCTGACGGCGGCCCTGGATGCCCTGCCCGACTTGGCGACGCCCCCCGAAACCACGACGGCCGAAACGCTGACAGCGACGGGAACGGACAACCTAACCCCCGTAAGTACGGTTTCAATTTTGCCAGCAAATCGCCAGCAGTACGGCAGCGAAACGATGCAAGAAACTGCGAATTGTGGCGAACGGCCCGACGATTGCAGCGGGACGGAAACGGCCCCGCAACAGGCCCAAGGCGAACGGCCTAACGTGTTGAAGCTGCAAGACCTTGCGACAAAAAAACCGCATCCTGCTGGATGCGGCGGTGAGCGGAGGGCACGGGAGTCGAACCCGCAACCGGCAAAGCCGGCATCTGATTTCGAATCAGACCCCTCACCATTCGGATACCCTCCGGCAGTGACCGTGCTTATTAGACTATCGCTGCGGTCAAATGGCAAGACGGGTTTGGCGGGAAGGAAGTTCAAGGGGTTCAGTCGGTTTTTCGGCGTTGCATGATCCAGGCGTGATCTGGGTGGGGAAAGCCGAGCTCTTTGTCTACCAGGTTCACAAGCGGACGGGCGGCCAGGTATCGGCGGAGGTTTTCGCAGAAGAAGTCGGTGACGTCGTTCTCGCGACGGACTGCCTGGGCGCCGACGTGCGGGGTGATGATCACGTTGGGCAGTTCCCATAAGGGGCTGGCCGCTGGCAAGGGTTCAATTTCCGTGACGTCCACCCCGGCGCCGGCGAGGTGGCCGGAGTGCAGGGCGGCGACCAGATCCGCCTCGACCACCACGGGACCGCGGGCCACGTTGATCAAGGTCGCTCCTGGCTTCATGCGAGCCAGTTGCGGGGTCGCGATCATGCCTTTGGTCCAGCGATTCAGGGGCACGCACAGGATGACGATGTCTGACATGACGAGAAGGTCGTCCAGGCGATCGGCCGGCCACAGTTCTGCGACGTGGGACGGCTTGTGGATGGGGAAGGCGTCCGTGGCCAGAATCCGGGTCTTGAACGGGGCGAGGACTTCCGCCAGACGCCGCCCGTTGCCGCCGAAGCCGACGATGCCCACCGTGGCGTGGTGCAAATCGCGCGTGGGACGGCGGATGAATTCCCGTTGGAGCGATGCGCGGAAGAACATTGGCAGGCTGCGGAGCAAGCCCAGCAGCAGCGCCAGCGTCTGTTCTGCGACCTGATCCGCAAACAGTCCGGATGCGCTGGTCACGGTGATATCCGAGCGGATGACGGAGGGCGTCAAGCAGTGATCTAGTCCGGCGGCGGAGGACTGGATCCAGCGCAAACGGCCCTGGGCGACGACTTCGTCCCAGGGCACCGGCCGCTCCTTGGCGTGTCCGCAGAAGACGTCGGCCCGGAGGATTTCTTCCGGGATCCGCTGTTGTCCCGCATCGACGATTTTGGCGTCGGGCGCGGCGGCGGCGATTTGTTTCAGGTGGTGGGGTTTGACGGGATAGCCAATCACGATGCGCATGCGGGGTGCCTTTCTTTCCAAGCTCTTCAAAGCGTTTCGGGTTTCAGTAGTCTGCTCCTTCGGGACGGGCCCACCGCCAGTACGTGCGCCGCCAGCGGAAGCTGATGCAGCCGCAGAAGTAGGCCAGGGATCCGGAGAGAACGAGCATCAGCAGGCACCAAGTGCTCGCCTGTCTGCCTGGCAAGCTGTCGCCCAGTTCCAAAAACTGGACAACCTGGCTTTGGGGACCAGCCAGCGTGAGTATGCCCAGCAGCGCGGCATAGGCGGTGGCGAACGCGAGCATCACGATCGACGTCACCCACGCGGTTCCCCAATCCGGCAACTGTATCAGGTAGACGGCATAAGCGATCTGAAGTCCGCCGGCCAGCAGCAACGCCAAGGCCCAGCGGGAGACTGGCGCGGAGTCCGCCTGGGGGGCGGATGGAGTCACATTCAGCAGGGCGGGAATCATGCTCACCACCGCCACGGCGATGACCCACATGCCCAACTGGTAGACGGGCCAACGTTTCATCCAGTCGTATTCCACGCCGGGAAGCGAGACGGGGATTGGCGCGGGACGGGGCGGCGTCGGCGGGGGTGGAACGCAAGGCGGGGGGGCGGGGTTCGGCGACGCTGCGGCGGCGACCGACTGCCTCGAGGCGGTCTCCGAGGGCAACGGCGGAGGGAGCGGAGGGGGGGGCGGCAAGTCGTTTGCCGGTTGCGGCGGTGCGTGCTTCCGTGGCGGGGCTGGAACAGCCGGTTCGCTGGCCACCGCGGGCTGGCCCTGTTTGCGGACAGGCAACTTGGGTGGCCGAGAGGAAGTCTGGCCGGGCAGGGGCGGCGGTGAGGGTCCGGAACGCGATGCAGGATTCAAGCAGGCTTCGTCCGGCGCGGTCCGGTGGTTTGCTTCCGAGACGCCCTGGGCCGCGGGTTCGGCAGGTGCAGCTCCTGTGGGCGATTCCACGGGAACGGAGAGCCCTGTGCCGCAAGTCGGGCAGCGCACGGTCTGGCCGGCCTGCTGCCGAGGCACGCGAAGCGACTGATGACAGGAGGTACAATGCAGTGTCAGGCTCATACGCTTGAGGGCTGACCGTGAGTGATCCGCCGAACCGGGTGAAGGCGCTCATTGTCGCTGGCAGGCCCGGCGATGTCCATGCCCCGGTGTGCGGACGGCGGCTGCTGGCGGCGTGCGGACGAGCGGTCTACGCGGGAACTGAGGACTTGCCGTACACTGAAGGGGGTCCTTCCTGATTTGGGCCCTTTTTTCGGTGGAAAGGTCGCCATGTCCAAACCGCTGCCGCTGGGCTGTTTCATGACCGACATCAATCTGGGCATTTACACGGCAAATATCGATCCCGGCCGCACGATCTACGCGACGTCGGAACGGACCGCGATCCGGCGGCATCAGTTCGGCGAGGTGCCCTTGGTGTGCCTTATGGAGGGGCTCTTGCAAGCCAGTTGGAAACGGCGCGCCCGCCCGCGCATTCCGCAACGCGAATCCGCGTGGGGTGAACGAGCGGCCGGCGACTCGCGGATCACGATCCGGGCGTTGTTTCAGCGGTTGCATGAATTCCTCACGCCGGACATGGTGGTCATCGCTGATCCCGGCGATTCGCTGTTTGGCGCGGCGGACCTGACGATCCATCGGCGGACGGAGTTTATCAGTCCGGCTTACTACACCTCGATGGGTTTTGCCGTGCCCGCGTCGCTCGGCGCGCAACTGGCCAATCCCGCGCTGCGTCCGTTGGTCGTGGTGGGCGACGGCGCCTTCCAGATGACCGGCCTGGAGTTGTCCACCACCGCGCGGCTGGGCTTGAACCCGATTGTGATCGTGCTGAACAACCACGGCTACAGCACGGAACGGCAGATCAGCGAGGGACCCTATAACGACATCACGAATTGGTCTTTCAGCAAGGTGCCGGACCTGTTGGGCAGCGGCCGTGGCTATGTCGTCTACACGGTGGCGGATTTGGACAAGGCCCTGCAGGCTTCGCTGGCCAACCGGGAGACATTCAGCATCATCGAGGTAGATCTGGACAAGTACGACGCTTCGCCCGCACTGACTCGGCTCGGCCAACGGCTCAGCAAACAGGTCAAGGGCAAGCCGGACAAGCGGCGACTTGTGCAGTCTCGGCAGCACGGTCCTCCCGAGCGGGCGTCCGGATTACCTTTAACGCCGGAGCCCGCCTTCGCTGCTAGCATCGGCCGGCGCAGGTCTCGCGTCCGGCTTTCGCCTTGGCGGGGCGAGTTCGCTGCGTGAGTCACCCCGGCTTCGGTTTGGCGGCCTTGTGAGCCTGTCGAAAAGTGAGGACCTGGCTCCGAGTGGCGTGGGAGAAACTCAGGGGAAAACGACCACTGTGGGATGCCTGTCCTTTTGTACGCTTTTGTACGTGTCCTCCTGGACGCCTTCTGCTTCCACAGGCGGTCATGTCGCGGTGGTCGGGCGCCGGCGTTTTCGGCACGACCCAGAAGATCAGCAAAATCGAAAAAAACCTACTATTCGGCACGATGCGCAACCGACAAGTAATAGCGGAGACAACGGAATCGACCAGCTTGACTGCGCTGAGACTGGCTCACCGGGGGGCGCCGCAGGGCGGAGCCGCGTGGACGGTTTCAGGGGGGCGGTGCAGGCAAGATTTCGTTGGGAGGACTACCGCCGAGCCTCAGAACCCAGGCGACCGGATTTCCCGCAAGTTCGTCGTCCCAGCCACCCAGCGACACCCGATCGGGAGGGGAAGGCGAACGCGGACCGCCCTTGGGGCCTCGGGCCAGGAGCATGAAACAGGTTTATTCAGGGAGGGCACTCATGCGACGTCTAGTTGTTGGATCGGCGATTCTTGCTTTGGCTGCCGCCTCGCTCAGCGGGGCGTGGGCCGACGACCAGGAAATCGCCCGGAAAGTGGCAGACCGTCTGAAGCAGGAGCAAAAAGAAGGCAATCTGCAGGGCTTCGACATCAACCTCAGGGTCGCCGAAGGCAAGGTTATGCTCAAAGGCGATGTCTCCTCCGCGGAGCAAAAGGAACTGGCGGTGGACGTGACGCGCCAGGTCGACGGCGTGGAGGAAGTCATCGACAGCCTTCACGTCAAGGCGGCCGGCGAGTCAGCGACGGCCAGTTCGGGGCCGCCTCGGAAGTCGCTCTTCAGCAGTCTGCTGAGCAGCGAACCGGCCAAGCGGTCGTCCAGCGGGGTGAGCGAAACGCCGCCGAAGGTGAAGGCGTCCGATGCCGACGTGGCGCAGCAGATTGCCGCGGAATTGAAGAAAGAAAAGGACGCCGGCAACCTGAAGGATTTCGATATCGATCTGGCGGTGAAGGACAGCGTCGCCGTGCTGGACGGTCAGGTCTCGAGCGACGAGCAGGCCCAGTTGGTCTCACGAGCGGCCCGCGGTGTTGCGGGTGTGCGCGACGTGATCAGCCGGTTGGTGGTGACCGAGAGCGACAACAAGCTGTCGGCCACGGCGAAAACCAGCGCCAAACGGGCCACGCTGGGTGAACCTCTGGCTGGGCCGACAAGCTCCGCGACTGCCAAATCCGGGACATCGTCCCGGATCGCCAGCCGACAGGAACCGGAGACGAACTCGAAGCAGGCCCTCGAAGACCGCCGGATTGGTGAGGAACTCACTCACCGCCTGCAGGAGGCGAAGCAGAGCGGGCAACTGCGCGGGTTCGGAATTTCGGTTCACGTCGAAAACGGCTACGCCTGGCTGAAAGGCCGCGTGGGCTCAGCCGCCCAGCGACAACTGGTGCTGGACCTTGCTCGGCGGACCAGCGGTGTGCGGCAAGTGATCAACGAATTGTCCCTCGGAGAAGAACCGGTCAACATTGCCCAGGATCTCACTGATCGTCTGCAGGCGGCTGAAGCGGAGGGATCGCTTCGCGGGGCGAATTTGAATGTCAAGGTGAATGGCCCCGACGTTTGGCTGACCGGGACGGTCAGCCAGCCTCAGCAGGAACAACTGGCGGTTGATCTGGCTCGTCAAGTTTCCGGCGTCCGCCGCGTCATCAGCGGTCTGATGGTCGCGGGCACGGCTTCCCAACCGCGGCCCGTGTCGGCGATGCCCGTCGCTGCGGACTTGGCGACGGTGAGCGCTGTGCGCAGCGGGTTGCCGGCCGCTAGCGGCAACCGTGCGAACGCGGCGTTTGCCGCCACGCCGGTTGCCACGCTGTCCGAGCCGGCGGCGCCCGCGCGGATCGCGTCTAGCGCTGCGCCGATGGTGACGGTGGATCAGACGCCGCGTCCGTTGGGTATGGGGCAATTGGCGAGTTACGCTGGCGCGGCCGCCGCGGCTCCGCTGGCGGCCATCGCCGGGGCGGCTGGGATGGCCCCCGCGCAGATGCCCGGTCCCGGTTACGCGGTCGTGCCGGCCCGCTACGATCATCCCAGCCTGCCGGGATACGCGTGGCCGAGCTACGCGGCCCACCCGAACTACGCGGCGGTGACCTATCCCAAGCAGTATTCCCCGTCGGCCTGGCCTTACATCGGCCCGTTCTACCCGTATCCGCAGGTCCCCTTAGGATGGCGCAAGGTGACCATGAAATGGGACGACGGCTGGTGGAACCTGGACTTCAAGGCGAAATAACTTACCCGCGAGATGCCCGCCCAGTGCCTGCCTCCGCCGGAGTTGCTCCGGCGGAGGTTTTTTTGTGGCCTCACAGCCCGGTTTTCCACGGAGTTCCGGCGTCTTCTTGGACGCTATCACCAGCCAGCGCCCCTACAAGAGTCTTTCCCGGATTTATCCAAAAAACCCGCAAGTTTCCCCCAGATTGACACGATATCTACGGTTAGACAGGGTCGTGAAAACCGAGGACAAGTCCATGTCACACAGATTCACTCTTTTCCTGCTTACCTTGACGCTGGCTTGCCTTTCGCTGAGCAACACGGGATGCGTCCACATCACGGAAGGCAATTCGTTGGGCTTGCTGGCGATTCCCATCCCGGTGAGCCCGTATTTCCAGAAGGGCAAGGAAGACGAATTTTGGGAAGCGGAACGGTATGATTCGGTTCCCATTCTGGGCCCGATTACGGCAGGCGGTCCCGCCACGGCGCTGGACGAACCGAGCGACGACGAAGTGATGCGGGCGTTCGAGCGAGCGAAGCCGACCCAAGGCGGTTTGCCGTTCCTGCACGAAATCCAGCTCAACGACGTGCGCATTGTGAAGGAGAAGATTGCCGACTACATCGATCCGCCGCGGGTCGTTCCCTTGATCGGCCCGGCCCAATTGCACCACGCCCACTACAAGTGCACGATCTACTATTCCCAGATCACACGCGTCGGCTGGCCGATTCCGCACACGCTCCGCGACGAGGAAGCGGTGGAAGTCATCTACGTGGATCACAACCATTTCCACATGGTGGGAAACGTCGATTCGGGCACTTCGCCGAACTACTGATCGAAAACGCGGCAGCGACCGAACGACCTTCTTGGCTTGGAGACCTCGCGACGGCTTAGGCCGCCGCGAGGTCT
Source organism: Candidatus Anammoximicrobium sp. (assembly GCA_012515235.1). Lineage (GTDB taxonomy): Bacteria > Planctomycetota > Planctomycetia > Pirellulales > Pirellulaceae > Anammoximicrobium. Next base: position 52,900 of record JAAYYU010000328.1, on the reverse strand, counting down.
GTTTTTTTGCGGCGGCCCCCAACAGCCTGTTGCGTTCTTTCCAGGGTGGGCCTGGTGACACGAAGGGAACCGGTCTGAGTTCGCGTCCGACGCGGCGATACGCAAGATCGTTCCCAAGCTGGCCTGCTGGGACGCATGGAACAGGTGGGCTAGAGCCCGCCCGTTCGCCGAGTTCTGGCAGCTCACCACGACGGGGCGCGGCGTCTTCTGCAAAGGCGCTCCCGGACACGTCGACCGGGCATCGCGTCTTGACGGCCCGCCGGCTCCGCGGGACGATGGCGTCATGTCACGAGAGCAGCGCGGCCAAGTTCCGTTGCCGCCGGACACCCGGCGGCGGCGCGACGCGATGACCGTCTTCGTCCTTACCGTCGGCTGGTTCTGGGCCGTCGCGTTGGTGGCTGCGCGCGAGCACCAGATCGTCCTTCACGACGTCCTCGCGTCCGCCCCGGCCCTCTGGGGATTCCTGGCTCTGCCCGCGTGGAAACTGCTGACGATGCTGCTGGCGGGCGGCGTTTTCGCGGCTGCGTGCGTGGATACCGCCCGGCGTCGAGGGCGATGGCTGGGAACCGCCGGACGTTGGTTGATGCTCGCCTACAGCGTCCCGCTGCTGGACGCGCTTCGAGTTCTGGGGGTGGTCATCGAGTACACGTTCTGGGAGCCGTTGCTGTTGACGGGAATTTCCGGAGCCGCGATGGCGGCCTTGACTCGCGACGGGACCGGCGTGGGGGCTTTCTGGTCGTCGCGGTCGTCGTCGGGGACGGGCGCGGTTGCAGGGCGGAAGCCGGTCCGGTTAGCGGCGAACGTCGCGCCTTGGACGCCCTGGGCGATCACCGGGCTGCTGACCGTCGCGGCGGGCGGATGGTGGTACCTGGAGGGCTGCCGGGCGTATGACGAATTCATGCTCGGCTATCACGATTTTGGCCATTTTGCCTACCGCGTTGCCAGCACATGGGAGGGCCGAGGGTTTCTGCTGGAGACGCCCAGCCTGCCTGCGTTTTGGGACCATTTCAATCCCGGCCTGGCCCTGCTCGCGCCGCTGTGGGGACTGTGGCCGGATGCGCGGCTTTTTTTGTTGTTGCAGGCAGTCTGTCTGGCGTTGCCCGCGTTGGGGGTATTCTGCATCGCGCAGGCCTGGGGCGTGCGGCCGGCCGGTGCGGCGATGTGGGCTGCTGCGTACCTGGCATTTCCCGCGGTGGGGCAGCTGAATTTGAACTATTCCTACGGTTGGCATCCGATCAGTCTTGCCCTGCCGTTGATGTTTGCGGCGGTGGCGGCGCTGTTGGCCGGCCGCTGGGGGTGGGCCGCAGGGCTGGCGGTGTTGGCGTGCAGTTTTGAAGAAGCGGTGATTGTGGCGTGGGCCTGCCTGGCAGCCGCCTTGGGATTGCAGGCCTGGTGGAGCGAACGCGGCGGCCGCCTCGGCCATGGCCTCGACGCTCCCGAAGCGGCCTTGGCCCGGCGGCTGCCGGCGTGGGCCTGGCTGGCGATCTGGGCGACATGCACCGTCGCCTTTGTTCTGATTGCCCGCTACGCCGCGTTCACTCAGTACCAGACAGAACGCTTTGCCAACCTGGGTGACTCGGGGATCGAGATCGCCTTGTCGCCCTTGCTGCGGCCGAAAGCCTTCTGGGGGCAAACGCTGAGCCTCGGGTCCATGCTGTTTCTGTGTTCGCTGTTGCTGCCGCTGACACCGGCTGCGCTGCTCCCAGGGCGTCTGATCCTGCTGGCGGCCGTGTTCCCGCTGGGGTTGCTGATGGGCTGGGATCATCCTCCGGCCAAGTCGATCGCATTTCAGTATGTGACCACGTTGCTGCCGATCTTGTTCCTTTCCGCGGTTGCCGGCGACAGGCGTTTGGCGGCGCCGCGCGAGGCGGTTGTCGCGGGGCGGCCCAAGGCCTTGAGGGAAAGCAATCCAGCGGCCGGTCTGGCGGCGCTGGTGTCCTGCCTGGTGGCGTCGACGTTCTTTGGGGCCCTGCCATGGAGCAGTCCGACCTTGGCCGTCATGCGGGCTCGGACCTACCAGGGGACCGACGGTCCAAGCGAGCAGAATCCGCGGCGGCCCGGAACGGCGAGCCATCGGGAATTGAACGAAATCGTGGCGCGGGTGAATTCCAAGCAGGCCAGCGCCATCGCCAGCGGACGCATCGCCGCGCATCTGCTGAATGTCCGCCGCCTGGAAACGGTGGAACAGGCGATCGTCCGCTGGGACGCGTTGTGTGCCGAGGCGGGTGCCGGGCGGAGCGGCGCGGAGGTTTTCGACTGGATTGTCGTGGACACGTGCGAGTGTTTCCAGCAGTCGCTTGAGAAGACGGAATTCATCCTGGCGGAAGCCCGACGGGCGGGGTATCAAGAGCAGGTTGCGCGGGAAGGCCTGGTTGTGCTTGCCCGTCCGCCAGGCAACGGAGGCTGAAATAACTTCCCGTTTCGGCGGGACCTGGCGGCAAGACGAGAGCGCCGATTCGCAGGAGGGAGTCCGCAACGACTTTGCGAGGGTAGCCACCACGCTGGCGAGCAGCGTGGTGGCCGAAATCCGGGAAGTCATTTTGGCCACCGTTGCAGCAGGCGGCGTCCCCGCGCGGGTGCGGACGCGGAGCCTTGACCGCCAGTTGGAAAAAGAGGAGGATGCCGGCCGGCGAGGGACGCGTGTTTCCGTTTGGCCGGCGCCGGCCTGAGGTTGGACATCGAGAATTGAGGAGACCGGGACGATGTACTGCATCCAGCGTTGCCTCCGGCAGCATCGGCTGCCAACCAGCGTCTTTCTGTTGGCCATCGGTCTGATGATCGCTGGCGGCGTTGAGTCTGCGTGGGCTGCTGAGTCAGGCGGCCCGCGGCGGCCCGAGGTGGTCGCCGTGTATTACCCGCATTGGCACACTTACGATCACGGGAGCGCCTGGAAAGGCGAGGGCTGGACGGAATGGGAGGGCATGAAAGCGGCGATTCCCCGGTTTCCCGGCCATCACCAGCCGCTGAAGCCTGTCTGGGGTTGTTTCGACGAGAGCGACCCGAAATGGGTGGAACGGGAAATCGACTTGGCGGTGGAGCACGGCATCGACGTGTTTCTGTATGACTGGTACTGGTACAGCGGCGTCCAGAACATGGAGGAGGCGTTGGAACAGGGCTTCCTGCGCGCTGCCAATCGCCACCGCATGAAGTTCGCCCTGATGTGGGCCAACCACGACCGCCGGGACCAGTTCTGCCCGGCGTTCGGCAAGGAGCGGACGGTGTGGCTGCCGTCGCGTCACTCGCCGCGCGACCTGGAGCGTGTGATGGATTATTGCGTGGAGCACTATTTCCGCCAGCCGAACTACTGGCAAGTCGAAGGCCGGCTGTTCTTCAGCATCTTTCAACCGACCCGGTTCGTCGCGGAATTGGGCGGCCCGCTCGAAACCCGCAAGTTGCTGGAGAAAATCGACGATCGGCTGCGCCAGGCCGGCCTGCCGCCGATGCACTTCAACGGCATGGTGGCCGATCCCAAGTCGGCAGCGGTGCTCAAGGAGGCGGGGTTCCTGAGCACGAGCCGATACAACGTACACTCGGCCGGCCAAGCCGGGCCCGACCTGACGGAGCAGTACGAGGACGTCATGCAAGCGCACCGGGAGCACTGGCAGCGGATGGCGTCGGCGCCGCTGGTCGACGTGCCGGTGGTCACGACCGGCTGGGATGTGACGCCGCGCTGTGCCCCGGACGTGCCCTGGCCCTTCCCGGTCGCCCCGGCCTCCAAGCGGCACGAATACCCCTACGTTCCCGTCGTGGTCGGGAACACGCCCGAGCGGTTCGAGCAACTCTTGCATGACGTCGCCCGGCACGTCGAACGCGACCCGCGGCAGCCCTTTGCCGTGCTCATCAACGCGTGGAACGAATGGACCGAGGGCTGTTACTTGCTTCCCGAAGAGCGCTACGGCACGGGCTTCTTGGAGGCCATCCGCCGGACCTTCGCTCCACGCCGCGACGGCGGGCCGGAATCCCGCTGATTGACCAGGACTCCCAAACGGGTTTGGCGACAACGCCGCAAGCCGCGATCCAGCGTGGGTGACAGGGCACCGCACTTTCCCGCGCGGTTGCGGCGGAGCGTCGCGTAGGTTGCCCCCGATCGAATGCTCGCCGCGGCTCGAATGCCCGCCGCGGGCCGTACGCTTGCCGTTCCGCTTGCCGTTGTTGCAGGCAGTCCACCCCAGGGCTAGACTGGCTGGCATTCGCGAGACAGTTGGCGCGCCGCTGTTCCGGCACGCCCGAGGAAAACTACAGACAACAGGAGCTGTCGCCATGATGACCGGTCAATCTCTGACTCGCCGCACGTTTGTTGAGCGGACGGCTGCCGCCACCGTCCCGCTGCTGGCCGCCGCGTCCACGGCACTGGCGCAAGAGGCTGGCGCCAAGCCTGCGGCCGCCGTGTCCGTCGAGCGCAAGGTCCGCCTCGGGTTCGTGGGGTTGGGGAGCCGGGGCAGCTGGATCGCCAATCTGTTCAAGCAGCATCCGGGATACGAGATCGTAGCCGCGGCCGACTACTTTGAGGAGACGGTCAACACCGTCGGCGAGAGACTCGGTGTCCCGGCGGGGAAACGCTTCAGCGGCCTTTCCGGATACAAACGCGTGCTGGACAGCGGCGTCGAGGCGCTGGTCCTGAAGGACATCCCCTACTTTTATCCCGAGCAAGCCGCCGCCGCGATCGACGCGGGCGTCCACCTGTACACGGCCAAGCCGTTTGCGGTCGATGTGCCAGCCGTCTTCGCCATGCAGGCCCTGGCGAAGAAGGCGACGGAGAAAAAGCTGTGCTTCCGCGTCGATTACCAGTTGCCCACGGACGAAGCGAATCAGGAAGTGAAAAAACGCATCGCCGCCAACGCCCTGGGCGGGTTGGCGCATATCTATTCCGGCGGCACCTGCGGCAAATTGCCGGATCCGCCGGTCGGGCCGACGATCGAGAACTTGTTCCGCCGCGCCTGGTACTCGCACATCGGGCTCAGCGGCGATCTGCTGCTGCTGTACGACATTCACATCATCGACGGCGTCGTGTGGAGCCTGGGCCAGCGGGCGGTCGCAGCCGGCGGGTACGCGCGGATCGTCCGGCCCGATCCGCACGGCGACCGCTCGGACTGTGGCGGAGTCGTGTTTCAGCTCCAGGATGGAACCTGTTGGACCCATGCGACTCAGCTGCTGCAAAACAACGCCGTGATGTACAACCTGGCCGCCGACATCATGGGCCTGGAGGCCACGGCGCACATCGCGTACTCGGGCCAGGTCTTCATCCGCGGCGGCTCCCAGCACTACTCGGGCGCCGCGTCCGGCAGCATTTACGCGGATGGAGCCAAGGCCAACATCGCCGAGTTTTATCGTTGCATTACGCAGGGCGAATTCGACAATGCGACCGCCCACCGCTCGGTCGACAGCACCCTGACGGGCATCCTCGGCCGCGAGGCCATGTTGCGGAAAACGTGGCTGACAATGGACGAATTGATCAAGGAAGGCAAGACCCGCGAAGTGAATCTGCGCGGATTGAAGACCTAGCGTCCAGCAGGCCGCAGCGCTCAGGCGGAACGCAGGCAAAGGACTGAAAGGCCAGGGAACGTTCCGACGTTTTCTGGCCGGGACTTGTCGGATTCCGTGTTCTTTCTGGGGAGAGAAAAAAATGTCTGCGGCGCGGTGGCGAGGGGCCTTGTTGTCTCTGCTTCTGCTCTGGATCGGACTGGACGGGCGGAACGCCAGCGCCGGCGAAGCGGTTCCGTTTCCGGCCGCTTTGGACGCGGCGGCGGTGTCCGTCCAGCGGCTGGACAGCGTCCTGGACGACGCGCTGCTGATCGGCAACGGGGATTTGAATGCGTTGGTCTATACCGACCGCGGACAGCTGAAATTGAACCTGACCAAGAACGACGTGTGGGACGCGCGGCTGGATGCGGACCGCGACCCGCCGCTGCCGACGCTGGAGTTGGTCCGGAAATGGGCCTTCAATCGTGGGGCGACGATCACCCAGAACGGTTCCGTGCTTCTCGACGACGGCGTGTCCTGGACGGGGCCGGACAGCTACCATGCGCATCCCTATCCGTGCCCCCGCCTCTGTGCCCGGCTGATCCTTGGCGCAGCGGCGGCGGAACCGAATTGGATTCGGATTCGGGCCGAAGGCGCCCAGAACGGCTGGGACTACCGCGCCGGCGCCGGCGTGATGAGCATCGCAGGCAGAGCCGGCGCTTCCAACGGCTTCTCCTACGGTCCGATCCAGGTCGACACGCGCGAGTACCCGGAACTGCGGGTCGAGGTCTCCGGCACGGAGAACGCGCGTTTCTACGTCGACCTGATGGGCGCCGAGGGGCAGGGCGTCTTCGGCACGGGCTGGCAGGAAACGCCGACGGAAACGGCTGTGCGGACATTCCCATTGCCCAAGGGGGTGGCGGCCGCACAGGTGATCCTGTACACCTGGACCGAAGACGGCCAGCGGGCGGAGAACCGCTTTCAAGAGGTAGCGTTGGCGGGGCCTCGGGGCAAGGTGACCTTGAACCTGGAGGCCCAGCCGGAGCCGACCTCGCCTGCCCGGCTGGATATCCGCCGCGCCGCGGTCGCCGTCAAGGGCAACTGCCGCGGCGTTCCCTCGGCCGCGATCCGCGCCCTGGCCGACCGCAACGTGATCCTGATCGATCAAGGCGGTGCGGGCAGGCTGGAGGCGGCCCGCGCACGCGACTTGCCGGAGCCGGAGCCAGCGCAGCCGCAGCCAGGGGTGCAGACCATCCTGCAGCAGATCCCCGGCGATCCGGGCTGGGCGGGAATGCGCTTCGCGGTCGCCCTGGTGACGCGCGGCGGCCGGCAGGCCCTGGCCATCGTTACCAGCCGCGAAGCCGCGGACCCGAAAGCCGCCGCGATCCAGTTGGCCAGCGAGACGCTGGCGGCCGGTCCGGACGCTGTGCTGAAAGCCCACGAGGCGGTCTGGGAACGATTCTGGTCCCGCAGCGGCCTGGAACTGGACGACCCGCTGCTGCAGGCCCTATGGTACCGCAACCTGTACTTCCTTCGCTGCGTCGTCCGGCCGGGCGCCGTGTCGCCCGGCTTGTTCGCGAGCCTGGTCAGCGACGGCCCTGCCTGGCACGGCGATTACCACACCAACTACAACATCCAGTCCACCTACTGGCCCGTCTACAGCAGCAACCATCCCGAGTTGTCCGAGCCGTACGACCGGCTGATCGTCGATTACCTGCCGCGGGCGCGGTGGCTGTGCCGGGAGTTGTTTGGGATCGAGGGCGCCTACCTTCCGCACGTGTTGTTCGCTTACGAACCGCCGCCCGAAGCGTGCCGGGGGCCGACGCGGCGTCAGTACATTCATCATGTCTGGGGCTGGACGCTCGGTGTGGCCGGTTTCTCCGCCCAGCCGGTCTGGTGGCACTACAAGTACGAGCCGTCGCGCGAATTCCTGGAGCGGGTTGCCTATCCGGTGGTCCGCGAGATCGCCGATTTCCAGGCGAACTTCATCGGTCTTTGCGAGCCGGCGGCGGACGGGAAGATTGTTCTCGCGCCCACCGTTTCGCCGGAGCATTGGGGCTGGACCAAGCGGTTCGAGCGAAATCGCAACGGCGCGTTTTGCCTGGGCATGTTCCGCTACATGTTTGCCGCGGCGATCGAGGGAGCCCGGACGCTGGGGCGCGACGCCGACCGAGTGGCCCGCTGGCAGAAGGCCGCGGCCTTGTTGCCCGACTATCCGCTTTCGGCCGGCCCGTCGCCGGTGGTGGTCGACGTCCAGGATGCGCCGCCCATCGGCTACAACATCTCCGTGCCGGCGACTCCCGTCTTCCCGGCCGACGTGGTGAGCATCTGGTCGCCGGCAGCCCAGCGGGAGTTGTTTTCGCGGACGATCGGCCAGTTGCGCTGGAACGGGAACAACTCGGCCATCCTGCTTTCCGTGGCTCGCGCCCGGTTGAGCATGCCTGAGACGCTGCCCTGGGTGCGTGAGGAGTTGACGGCGCGGCTGCGGCCCAACGGCACGCTGACGCTGAATCGCAACGAGCCCCGTCACGGGTTCAACAACTTCGGCCATTACACCGAGCAGTTCGCCGCATCGCTGGCGATCAACGAGTTGCTGTTCCAGAGCGTCGCCGACGTGGTGCGGGTGTTCCCCGCCTGGCCGCTGGACCGGCCGGCCCGTTTCCGTCAATTGCGGGCCCAAGGCGGATTTCTGGTCTCGGCGGCGTGCGCAAACGGAGCGGTGGGCCCCGTCACGGTCGAGTCGACCGCCGGCGGCCGACTGCGGCTGCTGAGCCCCTGGCCGGAAATCGAAGTCGTCGGTCCCGAGGGCAAGGTCAGGCCCTTGACGCCCGACGGTCAGGGCGTCGTGGAGTGGGACACGCAAGCCGGCCAGACGTTCGAGTTCCGGGCTCGAAAGCGTTTGCTGGAAACCAAGAAAGCTTGATCGCACGCCGGTCGTTCCCGGCGCCTCTGCGGGTCATCATGGCGGGATCGGAATGCCCATGGCTTGCATCAGCATTTTCATGTCATCCCAGGTATGACGTTTCATTGCCGGGGTGCGGAGCAAGTACGAAGGATGGTAGGTCACGACGACTTGGCTGCCGCGGTAGTCATGGAACTTGCCGCGCAGCTGGCCGACAGGCACTACTGTCCGTAGCAAGGTTTGGGCAGCCACGGCGCCCAGGCAACAAATGAATTCGGGCCGGATGAGTTCCAACTGACGCTCGAAAAAGCTCCGGCAATTGGCCACTTCGTCGGGCAGCGGAGTGCGGTTTCCGGGAGGGCGGCACTTGAGCACGTTCAGAATGTACACGTCTTCTCGACGCAACGTGCAGGCGGCGATGATCTTGTCCAGCAGCTGCCCGGCCGGCCCGACGAACGGCTCGCCCCGGCGGTCTTCATCCGCACCCGGCGCTTCGCCTAGAAAGCACAGCCGAGCCTGCAGGTTGCCGGCTCCGAAGACTGTCTGTGTCCGTTTTTCCGCCAATTCAGCGCAGCGGCGACAGACGATCACTTCGCGGCGAATCACGTCCAACGCCGCGGATCGCTGGCCAGGGGCAAGCGGCGTGGGCGGGGCAGACGGCGCTCTGGGGTCGGACGCGGCGACGGAAGAGGCGGGAGGAGTTGCCGCCAAAGGCGGACGCTCGCCGGCGGCCGCCGCGGGTGGGCGACCAGACGCGGCCCCCGCTGGGCGGGACGGCGCGGGAGCCCGTGGCCGTTCCGGCGGCAGTTCCGCTACGACTGCTACCTCCTGCACGATCGGCGTCATGCTCGGCGGTACCTTGGCAAGTTGCTGCACGCCGCTGCGCTGCAGACTTTCCAGTTTCTGTCGCAGGATCACCCGTGACCGCGGAAAGGCGTCTGAGCCCGTCTGTTCTGGCATCGCTCCTCCCTTGGCTGGACGCACAAGCAAAGCGGAACTTCATCAGGCAATATCTTCCAACCTGTCGGGGCAGGCGGCAAGGCCACGCTTGAGACAAACGTAAAATGGGCAAGCGGAACCGTTTAGGTTGACAGACCGCCGTCCAGACGAAATGATTAAGCATAATGATTAAGCATGAGGGCAAGGCGGAGAGTCCACAGAGTTCGGTCGAATCCGGCGGGTTCAGCCCCCTCACGCAGCCGGCACCCTTAGGGGTGCGGGGCTATTTCCGGGAGAAAACCATGTCCATGCTCAGTTGTCAGTCTTGGTCGCGGTCGCTGACCGCTGTTCTGATGGCGGTGTCCTTCGTGTTGTCAGCCAGTCTCCAGGCCGCCGAACAGGCCGCCAATCCAGCACCGGAGCCGGCGGCGAACGAACCGGCAGCTCCAGCCGCGGACGAGGCCGAGGACTACGACGTCATCCCCTTGCCCGATTGGGCCTTCGGCAACTCGCCCCAGGACAAGAAGAGAAGGAACGATCTGGACGTCAGAAAGGAAGCCATCCTGCGAGGTTCCGAGCCGTTTGATTCGCAGGAGACGAGAGACTATCTGCAGAACTACTACACCCGCTACTATTTTCCGTTGCTCACCAATCCTCAGCACATCGGCGAGTGGCCCGATTTTCGCGTCAAGTTCCTGCGGGCGCTGTCGGTCAACACGCTGCAAGAACCGCCTTTGCTGCGAGTGCACGACTTCCTGGTCGAAACCACGTATCAGGCCATGATTCCCCTGATCAAGGGCAATTACCATCCGGCCGTCCGCTGCAACGCCATGCTGCTGTTGAGCCAACTCAATTCCCAGGATGCCTTGTTGGTTGGCGACAAGAAGCGGGCGGCGGTGCCCTTGATTCAGGCCTTGAAAGTCATGCTGGACGAGTTGGCCAGTCCCACCCAGATCGACGGCGTACGAGCGGCGGCGTTAGCAGGCATCCTGCGGCACGTCGAAATCGATCGGCAAGCGGGCGAAGCGCCGGGTGGACAACGGCGCTTGGTGGGCAACGCCGAGAACTTGATCGCGGACACGATGGTGAAGCTGGTCAATGAAAAGGAGCCGCCAGAAGGCCGTTCGCAGGCCGGCCACGACTGGATGCGCCGCCGCGCCGTCGATGTCTTGGGGGCCTTGGGCAGTGCCGGTCAGAACAACAGCGTGGTCACGGCCCTGGACGGAGTGCTGGCCGACGTGGCGACGGCCGTCTCGCTCCGTTGCGCCGCCGCCGAAGCCTTGGGACGGCTCAAGTTGCCCGCGAACGCCAGACTGGCCGTGCCGGACACCGCCAAGAAATTGGCAAGTGTGGCCGTGTTCGCTTGCAAGAAGGAGGCCAAGCGGGTGGAGGATCAAGAGGATCGAGAGGCGAAAGACAAGCTCCAGGCCATGGGCAGCTCGGCGTACGGCATGAGCGGAGGTTACTCGGAAGGCGGATACGGCGGCATGATGCCGGGGATGATGCCGGACACCATGCCGGGGATGATGCCCGGCATGATGCCGGGGATGATGCCGGACACGATGCCGGGATATGGGATGCCAGGCTACGGAATGCCGGGCGGTACGCCCGCCAAGAAGTTCAACCCGCTGGGATATCGGATTCTGTTGACTCGACGGCGGATCGCGCATGAAATGCTGCTGGTCAAGCGCGGTCTGTTGGGTCCCGACGCCACGCTGAAGCCTGCTGCCACGGTGACGGTCTCCCGGATCGGCTCGGCTGCGCCCACGCCGCCCGCCAAAGCGGGGCTGTCGGCGCTGGCCAAGTCTGCTGCGGAGCAATCCACCATCGACACTGTGGTCAACGGCATTGACGAAATCATTGGCGTCGTGAACCAAAGCAGCTTCAACGAAATGAAGCCTCTGGTCGCCGAACTGCGCGCGAAAGTGCGGCAACTGGAGGACAAGTGCGGCATCGTCGTCGAACTGCCGCAAGAGGCTGTTCCGGGCGCCGGCCCGGAGGCCCTGCCGGCCAATCCGTTGGAACTTCCGCCCGAGATTCCTGGTTTGGATCTGCCTGTGATGCCGGGCCAAGAGCCGGCGGCAGAGCCGGCGGGAAAGGCCCCGGCCGGCAAGCCTGCCGCGGCTCCGGCAGCGGCCAAGGAAGCGTCTGCTCCCCCGGCGGGCCAAGGGGCGAAGGCCCCGGCAGCAGCCAAGCCGGCGGCGGGTCCGCCAAGTGCCGAACCGCCGGCAGTGCCCGCGCCCGGCAAAACGCCGGCCCCCGGCCCGGCTCCTGCGGCGGCGGGGCCCGGCGCAGCGCCGCCCGCCGCAAAGCCACCCGCCGCGGCAGGCGCTCCCAAGGCCTAGCCTGCGGCCGGAACGCCGCCAACGACGTGTCTGATCGGCTTGCTTGCCGGCCGGTTCGCTCTGGCAGCCGGGCCGGCTGTTTTTCAACGGCCGCCCACCCGCGGCAGGTTCGGAACCTGGGAGCCAAGGAGAGCCCTGATGAAGCACGTTGTCACGCTGGCGATGACCGGGATCGCGTTCATCCCGCTTTTTGCCGCCCCACACACGAGCCAGCCTGCGGAACCGCCCGCGACGGATCGAACGGCCACGAAAAAAGCCGCTGAGCCAGATCCCGACGGTGTCGCAGCGCCCGCTTTCCGGGCTCCTGGGATGTGGGAGTACAGCGCGCCGCTGATCGGCCCTGAGCGGCGCGACACGGACCCCAGCCACGCCCAGAAGGACCCCAGCGTGGTCTTCTACGGCGGCAAGTGGCACGTCTGGATGACCGTCAAGCTGCCGAAGAAATCGGTGATCGAATACTGCTCGTTCGCTCGCTGGAAAGACGCCGACCGTTCGCCGCGCACGATCCTGAAGGTCAGCGACGGCGATTACTACTGCGCCCCCCAGGTCTTCTACTTCTCGCCGCACAAGCTCTGGTACCTGATCTACCAAGTAGGCGTTCCCGGCGTCCAGAAGATGTGGGTCGCCTACTCGACGACCGCGAACGTTGCCGACCCGGCTTCGTGGACGCGGGCCCGGCCCATCCTGGACGGAGGCGAAAACGATCCGCGCCGGGAAGGTGGACTGGACTACTGGATCATCTGCGACGACCAGCGCGCGTATCTGTTCCTGACCAGCCTGAACGGCAAGCTGTGGCGGCTGTGGACGAAGCTGGAGGATTTCCCCCGCGGGTTCGCTCATTGCGAGTTGGCCTTGCAGGCCGAGATTTTCGAGGCCAGCCATACCTACCGGCTCCAGGGATTGGACAAGTACCTGACGATCGTGGAAGAGAACGGGCGGCGGTACTACAAAGCCTACTTGGCCGACCGCCTGGACGGCCCGTGGACGCCGGTCGCCGACACGGCCGAGCGTCCCTTCGCGGGCTGGCGCAACGTCCGGCCGGCTGCGGGCGTAGCCCCCTGGACCGACAACATCAGCCACGGCGAACTGATCCGCGACGGATACGACCAGGCCTTGACAGTCGACCCCGGCGACCTGCGGTTCGTATTTCAAGGCATGTGGGACAAGGACAAGTCCGGCAAGACGTACGGCCAATACCCGTGGCGAATCGGGATCGCGACCCCGGCCGGCGAAGTCAAGGAAGCCGAGAAGCGCGGATCGAAGTAGCGGTCGGGCCGAGGTCCGCAGTACGAAATGCCGCCAAACGGTGAGCCGATGCAGAGCACGGAAAGCCTTGCGAGGGCTGGTTCTCACAGCGAGTCTCCCGCGTGTGGCTGGGACCGGTGGCTCGTCCAGGGCCTGTTTTACGCGGGGTTGCTGGCCTACGTCTGGTTGCTCATTCAGCCGCGTTTGATCTACGATGCCTTCGGCATCTACCTTCCGTATCCGGAATTTGTGCTTGACGGAATCTGGTTGCAGCAGGCTGTGACTCGCCCCGGTGGATTTGTGGAAGTCTCAGCTGCCTTTCTATCCCAGTGGTTTTTTGCCCCGCCTCTCGGGGCTCTGATTGTCACGGCCATCGCCGCGTTGATCGGTTTCGGCACGCAGCGGTTGTTGCAGGAACTGGGGGGCGCGGCGAGCCGGGAGGCGCGGCACGGGTGGTTCGTGAGTCTGTTTCCCGCGCTGAGCGTACTGGTCTTTTACCAGTTTTACTATCATCCGTTGGCCGCGCTCCTGGCTTTGGCGATTTGCCTGTGGGTGGCCGTGGTACACCAGATGGTCGCGAATTCTTGGCGGCCGGTTGCGTTTGCCGCGTTTTGCGTGGGGCTTTATCACCTGGCGGGGACGGTGTGCCTGCTCTTTGGGCTGCTGTCGGGGATCTGGTATGTGGCCGGGAAACGCCGTCCGATCGCGGGCGCGGTGGCGATCGCATTCAGCGTCCTGGCGCCTTGGTTGGCCGGCGTCCAGTTGTTCCACCTGACGGTTCTGGAAGCCTATTCCGTCGCTTGGCCGTTTGGAACGGGAAACGCGTCCGACATGGAGGCCTGGCCGCTGAACGCCTTGCGATGCCTGTTCCTGTTTCCGCCGGGGCTCTTGTTAATCGCGGTTTTCTGCCGCAGCCTGCCACCGCCGCTGCAGGTTCGCTGCGCGGGATGGTCGCGGTGCGGAGGGCGCATCGTACGCGTGATGTGGCAACTTGTCGTGTTGGCGGCGGCCGTCGCGGCGGTGCTTTCGTTTTCGCGCGCGCTGCACCGCGAGAGGCGTTTCGAGATGGTCCACTTCGCACTTCAGCAGCAATGGGACCAGGTGCTGCGCGTGGCTCGCCAGCTGTCCCCCTCCCGCCATGACTGGTTTTCCCGGCATCTGGTGAACCGAGCGCTCTATCATACGGGTCAGTTGGGAGACGCACAGTTTTCGTTCTCGCAAACCCCGGCGGCCTTGCTGTTGTTGGCCGACGAGGTGCCGCACGGTGCCCCCAAATTCTGGATGCTCTCAGAGATCGCCTGGGAGTTGGGCGACGTCAATCTGGCGGAGCAATGGACTTTTCAGCGGTTGGAAGCCCTCGGCGAATGCCCGTCGGCCCTGGAGCGGTTGGCCCAGATTTGTCTGGCGAAGGACCGGACCGCTGAGGCATCGCAGGCCGGCGAGCCTCTCGCAAACTCGGCGGGAGTCAGGGAGAGACTCGCCGACGTATCCTCGCCGGGCCGTGAAGCCGCCCGCATCTTGCTCAACAGGATGGCCAAGAACGTCCTTTACGGGCACCGCGCCAGGGCGTTGCTGGAAAGGCTCGATGCGCCCTCCCCGGCAGGCGACTCCTGGCTGCAGGACGTGGAGAGGGTTCGCGTCTTGCGATGCAGCGACGATCGCGTCTTCCAGACCTATTCCGAGGAGTTCATGCTGGACAGTCTGCTGCGCGCCAACCCGCGCAACAGGATGGCGTTCGAGTATTTGATGGCTTTCTATCTTGCCTGTTGCCGTACGGACAAGCTTGTGGAACACCTCCCGCGACTGAACGATTTCGGTTACCGGGAGATTCCGCGGCACTACGAAGAGGCGATCTTGATCCACACGAACGAGACGTCGCAAGCGGTGGCCTTGGGCGGGCGAAAGATCCGTCCTGAGACCGTCCGGCATTTCCGGCGTTTCATCGACCGCCTTCTCCCGTGGCAGCAACAGCCGCCGTTGGCCGTAGGGGCACTGGCGGACGAATTCGGCGGCAGTTACTTCTACTACTATGCTTTCGGCATTTCGGGGACCGGAGGGGCGCGGCGAAGCCCGGCTGCGCAAGGACCTGGCTGCGGCGTTTTGGTCGACGGGGGCGCGCACACAGGAGGACGGCGATGAGGATGGGGGCAAAAGAAACTGCCTGCCTTCTGAGTCTTGGCGCCGTCTCGCTGGTCGCGGCGGCCTGGTGGTGTCTTCCGCGACGTCCCAGCGAGCAAGTTCTGCGGACCGCGCGGCTGGCGTCGCGGGCGCCTCGCATTCACCCCGATTACCACGGCCTCGTGCTCCCGCCGAACATTGCTCCGCTCAATTTCCGCATCGTCGAGTCCGGCGACTTGTTCTACGTCCGCATCCGCTCGCTCCGCGGGACAGCCGTGGAAATCCTTAGCCGCGCGCGAGAGATCGAGATTCCCCTGGGCGCGTGGCGCCGTCTGCTGGCCGAGAACCGCGGGAATCCGTTGTCGATTGTCGTCTATGCCCGCACCGGGGAAGGCGGGTGGTGGCGATACGAACCTTTGACGAGCAAAATCGCCGAGGAGGAGATCGATCGCTACCTCGCGTACCGGCAATTGAGACCGGATGCGTTATACTATCGGAACATCGGCATCTATCAGCGCCATTTGGAGACGTTCCAGGAATCGCCCGTGCTCGACGGACGCTGGTTCGGGGGCGGCTGTGTCAACTGTCACGCCTTTCGGAACGGCGATCCGCGCGACCTGTCGCTGCATTTTCGCGGCGGCTACGGCGATGCGGCCCTGTTGGTTCAAGACGGCCAGGTACACACCGTCGCAGCGCGTCTGGGTCATGCGGCCTGGCATCCCAGCGGCGTCGTGGTGGTGTTCTCGCGCTTTGACATCCAGTTGTTTTATCACACGGCGAGGAACCAGACGCGCGACGCCGCCGACGCCGATTCCCTGTTGGGTTACTATCGCCTCGACCAGAAGCAACTGAAGACCGCGCCGCCCCTTGCGGACAAGGCCCAGTTGGAGACCCAACCGGCCTGGAGTCCCGACGGCCGATACCTGTATTTCGCCAGCGCTCCCAAGCGGTGGGCGGATGCGGGGACCTTTCCGGCCGAGCATTACGCCAGAATCCAGTACGACCTGAAACGCGTGCGTTACGATGTCCGGACGGATCAGTGGGGCGATGTGGAAACGGTGCTGTCGGCCCAACGGACGGGGAAAAGCAACCTCAATCCGCGACCCTCTCCCGATGGCCGGTTCCTGCTGTTTGGCATGTGCAACTACGGAGGCTTTGCCCTGTATCAGCCGGACAGCGACCTGTATCTGCTGAACCTGGAATCGGGCGAGTACCGGAGGCTGGAGTGCAACAGCGAATTTGCCGAATCCTGGCACGGCTGGTCCCGCAACGGGCGCTGGATTGTCTTTAGCAGCAAGCGTCCCAGCGGCATCTTTACCCGGCTCTATCTCTGTCACGTCGACAAGGCCGGCCGAACGTCCAAACCGTTTGTCCTTCCGCAGCGAAATCCCGGCTACTACGACGATTTGCTCTCGTTGTACAATCTGCCCGAATTCTTTGGCGGGCCGGTGTCCGTGTCGCCCGCTGAGTTGCTGAACGCCGTCCGCGACGACGCGCGAGTGCAAGTTGACGGAATCACGGGGGCGACGGCAAAGGTCCGCTTTCCAGAACGGTGGCGGCAGGGACAAGAGTAAGCGTCTGGCGGCGCAGAGGGCGTCCCGGCGCGTCGCGCGGTGGTGAATCATCTGCCCGGTGATTGTTGCCGATCGGCCGCGGCTCCCGCGCGAGGCGAATCCCAGGGACGCCGTTGCCCGTGACGCCGAAGCATTTCCTGAGCCAGGTCCTCCCGACCCGCGGACAGGTACCCGCCGGCCATGCTGGCCAGGAGATTGTGCTGGATCGCATCCAGGCCGAGGCCGCTAAAAACTTCCCGGTCCAAGGGGGATAGCAACGCATAGTCCCGCCGCAGCCGCGTCGTGATCCGTTCGATCTGAATCGGGCTGTCAGGCGCAAGCCTTAACGGCCAAGCCTGGACGGCCATCAGCGTAAACGTGTCCGCGGCCAAATGATCCAGGGCGGTAACCCCCAACAGCGCGTCTCGGCGTGCGGCAGTCGGAATCCGCGCCGCTTGCCACGGGGTGCGCAACAAGCGTTCCTGGATGAATTGCCCCAGGATCAGGGCGACGCGCCACGTCCCCTCCAGGTTGTAATGCACGTGCTCCAGAAAGAAGTCGTCGCCCGGAACGGGAAACTGGGACTGTTCGCCAAGACGGCGGGCGACGTCACAGAACAACACGGTTCCGGAGTCGGCGGACGCGACACGCTGGACCGTCGCCTGGAACGTACGAGGTGCCCGGAAGCGACAGCCGTCCAAATCGGCAGCCCACACGTAGGCGTCCGCCGCCGCTTGGGTCTGTCCGAGCATCTCCAGGCACTGCGCCTCCCGGTAGGCCAGAATCGCGCTGCCCGAATCAAGTTGCCGGGCCGCCTGCAGGATCGCCAGTGCGGCCTCGTATTCCCCGTACGAGAAATGGCGGGCAGCGGCCTTCTGCCGCTCGGCTTGTTCCCGCTGTTGCTGCTGGTTCAGGTCGCTTCGAGCCAGTGAGTTCATCGGGCTCTGGTCGCGCAGGTTCCCGGGGACGGTCGTCAGCAGGATGGGAATCCCGGCTTGGCGCGCCAGGGCGATCATTTCTTGCAGATGGACCTCGTAAGCCCGCCAGGCGCGCACAAAGACGGGACCGTCCAGCGGGATTGCGATGTCGGCCGGCAGGGTTTCCAGCAGATGGGTTTTTTGCGGGCGGTGAAGGCAGGATTCAACCAGTTGGAACAGTCGCCGGCGCCGCAGGCATTCGAGCAGTGGATAGAGTCGGGGCGCAAAGCCGCTGGCGGTGGAGGCGCCGCCGCCAGCCCCGTAGAATTCGTTGTGTCCGGAATGGACGACGATTAAGTCCGGCTCGCACGCGATGCCCTGCCGCACCACGTCCACTTCGCTGTGTGTGTTGATCGCCGTAATTCCGGCGTTCAGGATCTCGAACCGCCGATCCGGCGATTGCTGCTGGAGCACGACTTCCAACTGCCGCGGCAGGGCCAATTCAAAGGGATACGGAAAGCCCGCGACGGTGGAGCCGCCGACGACCAGAATCCGATAGAGCCCGTTGGGTTTGGGCAACTGAAACGGCCGCGGCTCCGGGCCGATCACGTCCAGGGCTCCAAAATAGGCCCGGTCGACATCGGGATTGAAGCGGTGAGTGGCCCCCGCCGGGGCACCGGTGACGGGGACTGCCAGACGCGTGTCGTAACCCAAGCCCAGAATCCGCAAGCCAGCTTCCACCGCCACCAAGAAGAACAAGGACAGGACGACGGTGAGAAGACGAAACAGCCACACGCGATGCCCGCGAGGACGTGCCGGGGGTGAGTCGGAGTCTGAATGGCTGACGTGTCGGAACATGATCTGCCGCTGATGCGCCCCGTCGCAGCCCGCAGGATGCACGCTAGAAACCTGAAAACCAAAGCACGACGCACGAAACGGATGCACCGTCCGGTTGACCGCCACGCCTCAGACGAAACCGACGCGACGCCGCGGTTTGAACATGTGGGTTTCTCATTGGTTTTGGAGTTCGGATTTCGAGGCTCTGCGGATGCGGTGATCGTGCCACTGGATTTCGTTTTCGGCCGTTTGGATCGGCATGTGGCAGCGTATGCAATCCGTCTTGGGTGAGACGGGGCAAACGGCTGAGCTCGCCGGCTTGTGGCAATCCAGGCAACGTTGAACGTAGGCCGCCGGGTCGCTGGAAACCGGAGCGTGCGGATCGTGACACGTCGTGCAGCCCAGGCGGTTTGGGGACTGGATGAAACACCGGCTCTGCTGTAACTCGGAGGCTTGCACCCGGACGCTGCGGATGTGACCGGGCATGGCCTCCAGTTCGTCGTCCCCGCCAGCTTGCACATGGCAGCGACTACAGGCGCGGATCTGTTCCAACGGCGGCGGCGGAGGGCGAGTCGGAACGGCCTCGCCGCGGGCCTTTGCCTCACGCATCGCGAGCACGTGTCCGCGTCCGGGCCAATGGCATTTCTGGCAACCTACGTTGGGTTCCAGGCCGCGGATTTCCTGTTCGCGGATCTCTCCCCGCGTGGCGTGGCAGTCAAAACAACGGGCTAGCGTCGCGGCGTCAATCACCCGGCCGAAGTGCTCGACATTTTGCGTTGCCTTGCGCCCTTGGTGGCCTGGAGCAAGTTCCAGGACTGGTCCGCTTTGGCCGCTGCGGACGGAGACGCGGTGTTCGACGCCGACCGTCTGACCGAGCCGGTCGGGAATCAGCGTCAAGAAAGTGACGCCGCGTCTCCCGGATCCAAACGCGTAACGGAGGGGAAAGGACTCGTTGCCAAAACGGTCGGGAGCGGTCACCGACAGGCCTTTTTGCGGGTCGAACCGATATTGGTACGGGATGCCGCGTTCCGGGTCTGGAAAGGCCTTTCCATCCAGGTCGGCCGCGGATTGCCACTCGGCGGCGGGCCGTAGCGTGTGCGCGTGGCCCGTGCGCGGATACGACGCCGCCTGATCGGGATGACATTCGGCGCACATGCGATCCTCGACGTACAATCCAAAGCCCGGCGGAACGTTAGCCAGCACCGCCGCCGCGTGCCGCTTCGTCTGCTCGGCCGGCGACTGCAGCAGCGGGAGGCTGGCGATGATTGCGCACAGACCGCCGATCGCCAGCCAGAGGGCAATTCGCGTCCGTTGGCCAAATGTTTGTCGCGGCTGGTTCATGGCTGCCGTTGTTGGATGCGTTGCCCTGGTTCGCGAAATTTCTCTGCCTCTTCAGGCCGCCCGGTCGCCGCCGCCGCCTCGGCCAGCAAGGCCGCCAGACGCTGTTCGTCCGGATAGCGTTCGACGAGCGGTTTCAGACGCTGGAGGGCCTGCTCCGCCTGATGCTCGGAAAGCAGCAGTTCCGCCTCCAGCACGCGGCAGTTGATGTCCTCCGGCGCCAATTCCAGGGCCTTGCGGAGTTCGGTTTTTGCCTCCTCGGTCTTCCCTTCATCGCGGGCCGCTGTCGCCAGCAACCGCCGCGCGTCAAAATCCTTGGGATTGCGCGACAGGCACCACGCTGCCTCCCTGCGGACTCCTTCCGGCTGGCCCGTCTTGGCATAGGCATAGCACAAGTTCAAATGAGCGGCGTAGTTTCCCGGCTGCAGATCGAGCACGGCGCGCAAGGGAGCGATCATGTCGGCGTGGCGCTCGAGGTCGTCGAACAGTTCCGCCACCAGGAAATGGAACCGGGCCTGGGACGGATCGAGTTCCGCAGCCCGCTGCGCATGGTGCAGCGCGAGCATCCGGTTGCGCTGCCGATAGAAGATCTGGGCCAGGGACAGCTGGACCCAACTGTCCTCCGATGCACCGGCCTCCAAGGCCAGGAGCGCCTCCTTGGCTTCCCGATCCCGCCCGCGTTCCAGGCAGATGCGGGCGATGAACCGCAACGCGTCCCGATACTGATCGGCTTCCGGCGGTATCTTGTGCAATTCGACGAGCGATTGCGGCGGATCGATGCCGTCCAGCACGGCCGCCAGTTCGAGCCGCGCGCGCCAGTCGTCTGGATGCCGCATCAGGTGGACCAGATAACATTCGACTGCCGATGGCAATTGGCCTTCGGTGAGGGCCCGTTCGGCAAGTTGCAAAGGCGTAGGGTGCCGCAACCAGAGCACCGCCGAGACGATGGCCCACAGGGCCGCCACAACGGCCAACGCCTGACACAGCCGTTCAATGCGGCGGCCTCGATCGGCAGCGGATAGGTTTGGATCGGCCGTCATACCAGTGAGTTTCCAAGCGCGTTCCCAATTCCAGACGGCAGTTCGCCGCAACCGACGCGGGCGGCGACTTGCCCGCCCTAGCCCAGCGCGTGCGTCCGATGCGTTTGCCGTCGCTGAGACAGCGCGAGAACTCAGGGACTCGTCAGCTTTTGCATGCTGTCCAGCGCCTTCTCCCACAACGCCTTGATTTCGTCGTCGGAACCGCCCTTCGCGATCGTCTGCACGCTTTCGACGAAAGCCTTCTTTGCTGCTTCGCGTTCGGGAGTCGAGAACGTCGACGGGATGGGCTCCTTGTCGAGATTGTCCAACAGTTGGGTGAACGCCGGCGCTGCCGCCGCCGCCTGGGCCGCCTTCGGACCCTCCCTCTGCATCGACATCCCCACGGTCATCATGCCGCCTTCGCCGTTGATCGCCTGTAAGGCGGGCCAAGTCGGAACGGGTGGTCCTTCCATTCTTTTCCTTGCGCTGGCTCCCGGATCACACCCGGCGACAATCATCGCCAACAACGCCACAAAAGAAAACGCTCGAGCCACGACAGGCGACTCCTTATCCAAGGCAAAGAGTAATGAGGCAGAAGTAGTTCGATGGGGCTGGGCCAAGCCCGACCATGCCTGACCCAACGGCGGCAAGCGGGTCGCCCCAACCGTGAAGCCGCTTACGGAGGCATGTAGACGCCGGCTTCCTGACCGGACCTGGATCCCGTGTTCTGCCAGAGCACCTGGTCCACCGTGTCGGGAATGAAATGGACCGAGGCATCGGCATAGGCACACAGCGCGCCACCCGGATGCAAGCTGGAAATCGGTCGGCGATCCGTCGCTTGAAAACATCCGGCGCAGTGCATGTCCACCCACGTAATCCGGTCATTTTCATGCCAGTTCGGCGTCACGTTCGTCGCGGCTCCACAATAACCGGTCTCCTCGACCCAGCGCCGACAACGCTGTCCGTTGCACACGCCGACTCCTGAATACACGTGGTCGCACGCCTTGCCGCGGAACACCTCGCCGATCATGGCGGTGTTCGCCGTGCCGTCGGTAATGTGCCCCATCGTGACTTTCAGCCGCGAGAACACGCCTCGATCCGCCTCCGGACGTGGAGTATCACCCCAAATCCCTCCGTAGTTGGTCGGGCCTTCGGTCCCTTGCTGCCGGGTCGGATCGCTCGGACACATGAAGGTCGGAATGACCGTGTCACCGGGCCGGCCCGTCGGGTCAGGATCGCCCAGACGCGGAAACGCACCGCTGGTGTCGCCAGCCGGGTAGCAACCGGTGGTGACCTTCGAGAAGTCCAGTCTGTCGTACAGCGACTGTTGCTCCATTTGCGGCAGAATCATGGCCCGCCAGCTGAAACCGGTGGAGATGATCCAACCCGCACAGCCCGGGTAGGCGTCCGTTCGGATGCCGCCGGACACCGGCGGGAACGCCAAGTGGGTGTCGTGGTAGTTGTGCAGGGCCGTCGCAATTTGCTTGAGGTTGTTCGTACACTGACTCCGGCGTGCCGCCTCGCGCGCCGCCTGAATGGCTGGCAGTAGTAAGGCGACCAAGATACCAATGATGGCAATCACCACTAACAATTCCACCAGTGTGAAGGCCCCTGTTGCCAAACGGCTGGGGGCTCGCGGTTTTAGCACGCAGTTCATAACCCAGATCCCCTTGGAAAAAAACGGTAAAGAACACGAGTCAATTGCCCCAACTCCGCTACGAATGTGCGACTGGGTCAAAAGGTTGTGGATTGAATGGCCGCGAAATCCGCTTGGCAGCGCGGGGCTGAGATTTTGCACCAAGTCGGACCAAGCGATTCACTGGCCGAAGCACCGGGAAACGCCTACCTTTCAGTACCATCTGCGGCCCGCGCCGGCGGGCGTCAAGCGCCCGCCGATGGTCGATCTGGACGGAGACTTCGATTGGAAAAAAACGGCCACCGCATGCCTGCCCGATCGGCTTGTCCCCGGTGCTCGTCGCGCCCATGAAAACTCACGGCGAAGCCAGAATCTTCATGTTCTCTCGAGCCTTGTCGTAGGCCGCTTTCACCTCGCTGTCAGGACCGTCCTCGGCGACCTTGCGCAGGTTGGCCACGAGTTCCTTCTTGGCCAACTCACGTTCCGAAGTCGCGAACGAGGAAGGAATGGGGGTCTTCTCGAAATCGTCGAGCAGTTCTTTGAACCGGGCAGACGAAGCGGCCTTCCGGGCCTCCGCGGGGCCTCCCCTGTCCATCCCCATGCCTACGGAACTCATGCTCTCTTCGCCGGAGGTGAGCGCCTCGAGGGCGGGCCACATGGGAGCGGACTCGCCCTGCATTTTTCTGGCGGCGCTTTGTCCGGGATCGCACCCCGCCGGGCCCAACGCCAGCAGCGCCAATAAACAAAACAAACGGCAATGGCGAAACATGCTCGGTTCTCCCAAGATCAGTTCGAGAAAGTCTCGGATTCTTTGCCCGCTCGAGAACCCGTAGCGGCCCAGACGGCTTGGTCTACCGATTCGGGAATGAATTTTACCGAACCGTCGCCATAGGCGCACATCGCTCCGCCGGGATGCAGGCTGGAGATCGGACGACGGTCGTTCGCGCCGTACTGGCCCGCAGCAACGGGATCCGCCCACGACCATTGATCCGGCGTCCCATCCGTGATCCCATAGTTCGGGGTGAAGTTCGTTGCCGCTCCGCAATAGCCGGTCTCTTCAACCCACTGGCGACAGCGTTGGCCGGTGTAGCTCGCGGCCGGTC
Source organism: Candidatus Anammoximicrobium sp. (assembly GCA_012515235.1). Taxonomy (GTDB): domain Bacteria; phylum Planctomycetota; class Planctomycetia; order Pirellulales; family Pirellulaceae; genus Anammoximicrobium. Next base: position 29,488 of record JAAYYU010000328.1, on the reverse strand, counting down.
CGGTCAGATACATGGCCTTGCCGCGATACACCTCGCCCACCATGGCCGTGTTGCTCGTTCCGTCGACGATGCCGCCCATATCGACTTTGATCCTCGAAAAGATGCCCGCGACCGAATCGCTGCTATTCAACCTCGGTTCGAGACCCCAAATGCCGGCGTAATTGGTCGGTGCGTCGCTTCCCACAAACCGCGTGGGGTCGCTGGGACACAGGAACGTCGGGATCGCCGTGTAACCCGGCGATGACGAACTCGAGGGTGCCTCGTCACCCATTCGAGGAAACCCCCGGTTGCGGTAGCAGTTGTAGTGGCTGTAGGTGGAATCCATGCGGTCATACAATGCTTGCTGCTCGATGTCCGGGAGAATCATGGTCCGCCAGCTGAAGCCGTTGGTCAGAACCCAGCCGGGGCAAGGGCTGGGATAGACGGTCCCATTGAGGTAGCCTCCCACCGCCGACGGAAACGCCCGACATCGGTCGTGGTAGTTGTGAACGGCGACCGCGATCTGTTTGAGGTTATTCGAACACTGACTGCGGCGGGCCGCCTCGCGCGCCGCCTGAATGGCCGGTAACAACAAGGCGACCAGAATTCCAATGATAGCGATGACCACCAACAATTCCACCAGCGTGAAGGCCCCTGATGCCACACGGCTAGGGGCGCGCGGCTTTGGCGTGCGGTTCATACTCGAATCCCCTTAGAAGAAGACAGAAGAAAAAGAAAGGAACACGACACACTTTCCCCAAGATGGCATTAAGTCTAGTATTGCTCAAATCCGGTGTCAAACACAAGACCGCGAAATTCGTCCGCGGCAGCGGGCCGGGAAAAAGATCCGAACCATCCAGTGGCGGGCTGGCATGCGATTATCTCTAGCACAATCAGCGGTCGTAGCGTCCCATCCTGGGCTGGATCGGCCTGCGCACGGGTCCCAGGCTCACGCTCAATCCGGAAGGCAGGTCACGCGATTTCTGCTGGTTCTAGCTCTGTCCGGTACCCTCGGTTGCGGGTCGGGCCAGATTCCAAGGCCCCACGCGGAGCCCGTCGATCGGGAGCAGATCGGTCGTCAGGTTGCGGCCTTTTGCGGCGACTGCCACGCCGTGCCGCCTCCGGCATCGTTTCCCCGCCGCGCGTGGCGGGAGCAAGTCGAATTGGGGCAGCGGTTTTACGTCGAATCAGGACGAAACGACCTGCCGGTCCCGCGCATGAACGATGTGATCGGCCACTACGAGTCGCTGGCCCCAGAAGAACTTGTCTTGCCCCCGCCGGAGGAAGCCGCGGACGGCGTCAAGATCCGTTTTGAACGCACGTTCGTCGAATTCCCCTACAACTCTCCGTTGTTTCCGGCGGTGTCGCACCTGCGCCGGACGAGATCGCGGGCCGAGGACCGCGCGGAGTTGTTATTCTGCGATATGAGCGCCGGTGAGGTGCGGAGGCTGATTCCTGACCGGCGGTCTTCCCGGACGGAACGGATCACCAAGATTCCGCATCCGGACCATGTCGAGCCGTGCGATTTGGACGGCGACGGGCAGGAAGATCTCGTCGTGGCGGATTTGGGAAGTTTTTCTCCGCAGGATCACGATCGCGGCAGAGTGCTCTGGCTGCGCGGGGGCGCGCCGGATCAAGAGCCCGTCGTCCTCGCGGAGGGCCTGGGCCGTGTCGCCGACGTTCAGCCTGCTGACCTGGATTCTGACGGCGACCTGGACCTGGTGGTGGCCGATTTTGGCTGGCGGAGCACGGGCCGCCTGAGGTTGCTCGAACAAATCCGCGTCCACGAATCAACGCCCCGGTTTCGCCAGCGCCTGCTCGATGACCGGCACGGCGTCATCCATACACCGGTCGTCGACTTGGATCGCGATGGCCGCTTGGATTTCGTCGCCTTGTTCAGTCAGGAATTCGAGTCGGTGGAAGCCTTCCTGAACCGCGGCCAGGGGTTGTTCGAGCGGCAACTGATCTTTGCGGCGGAAGATCCGTCCTTCGGCTCCAGCGGCATCCAGCTTGTCGATCTGGACGCCGACGGCGACACCGATGTGCTGTACACCAGCGGCGACACGCTGGACGGATTCCACATCAAGCCCAGCCACGCCATTCACTGGCTGGAGAACCAAGGGCGTTTTCCGTTCCAGGACCATGTGCTGTCTGCCATGCCGGGCGTGATGCGCGCCTTGGCGGTCGATCTGGACGGAGACGAAGACTTGGATGTGGTGGCCTGCGCCTTTCTGCCGGATCGGATTCTGCGCGGGGCCAGTCGCCGCGAGTACGATTCGCTGATCTGGCTGGAGCAGGTCGCCCCGCGCCGTTTTCTCCGACATGGTCTGCAGCGATCCGAGGATGGACACATGGCGATGGAAGTCGGCGACCTGAACGACGACGGCCGAACCGATCTGGTCCTGGGCGGCGTTGCTCACCGAACCGGTTCCACCCCGCCCTGGCTGACGATCTGGTGGGGCGCCGCTGACCAGCCTGTGGCCGCTGCGGCTCGATCTCCTTGAGCGGAAAAGGGGTCAGGACTCATTTGCGCAACAATGAGTCCTGACCCCTTTTGCTTCCTCTTGGTGGTTGGCGGCGGCGAATCACTCGTGGGCGTCACCAACTGGTTCCGCCAGACAGTGAGGTGCGGCAGCTCGTGCCATTTTCGGGACAACTGCCAGCCCACGGCGAAATCAAGGTCGCCGTCGCTGTCGAAATCCGCGACTTCCAAAGCGGCGTGGCACGGAAACCCAACCTCCAGCGTGTGGCGTCCAAAGACTCCAGGGGCGGTCTGCTCCAGATAGACGATCGACGCCAGCGGCTGGCTGGCCACCGTCACCGGGTACGGTTGGTCGTGAAGCCAGGAGACGGCAATCACGTCCAGGTCTCCGTCCCGATCGAAATCCTCGGCCCGCGCACCATGGACGCCCGGCAACGAGGTGAGCGGTCGGTGGGCGAATCGCTCACCGCCCAGATTCTCGAGCCATTGGACTCCGTGAGACGGCTTGACATATTGATCGTCGAAAGTGTCGCCGTTGGTAAGAAGGAGATCGTCGTCTCCGTCGCGGTCCAGGTCGACCCGCCGAACGCCGGTTAGTCCAAAGGTCACCTCGGGCGCGGCCCAGACCGTCTGCCGATGGAACTGTCCATTGCCCTGGTTGAGAAAGCTCGCCACCCACTCGTACTCTTGACTGACCAAAGCGAGAAAGTCCGGGCGACCGTCATCGTTCAGGTCGTGGACCAGGATGTGGCTGGCGCCCGGTCGAGGGTCCAGCACCTGAAGCTCGAACTGCGGTCGATCGCCGGCGGTGGCGACGTTCTTGAACAGCGCGATCTTTCCCGTCTTGTGATACCCGAATTCCGCGACAAGCAGGTCGAGGTCGCCGTCTCCGTCGGTGTCCACCGGCTGGACGTCGGCCACTCGCCCCAAGCCCGAAGCGATCACGATCTTTTCGTACTCACCACCGGCCTGCTGGCCGCGCAGCCAGAGGACCTGACCCCGGTCGTGGTCGCCGGCGAGAAAGCTGCCCAATTCGGCCACGACGAGATCGCCCACGCCGTCTCCATCCAGGTCGCAAGGCTCGGCGTGGCACGGGTTGTCCAGTTGGGCCAGAATCCGAGGAAGCGGGTTTGCGCCGCGCAGATCCAACGCGGACACATGGCCTCGCCGCATGTCGCACACCAGCAGGACAGGCTGGCCGCCCGGTTCCAATTCGGTCCAACGCAGATAAGAAATTCCCGGCTGGACGTCCTTTTCCTGGCTCAGATGCAAGGGCTGAGGAAGGAACGTGATCCCCGCTGGCGTTATTGCCTCCGGCGGTTGGGGCAACACGAGTTGCTCCGGCGCTTGGGCGCGGAAGTAGGCCGCCGTCCGGTGGATCGGCGGCGGATCCAGGTCGTTCCGGCCCGAGCGGGCATAGTATTCGTAGGCCCGCCGCACTTTGCCGTGCCAGGCGTCACGAGGATAGCTCCCGGCAACGGGCATCCCATGACAATCGCTGCAGAACGCCTCGACTTGTTGGACGAAATCTCGCTCGAAGAAAGCGGAGCCAGCCGGATCGGCCTGGCCGGCGACGTACTGCCGCCACCTGTCTCGGTTCGCGGAGGCCCCAGTTCGCCAGCGGGCCAAGGCAATCGTCAAGAGCGCAATCGCCAAGCACACGGCGCATCCGACCAGGAACCAGCGGCGCCACCCCGCCGGCCCGGTGCTTCGCGTCCCCGCCATGCTGACAGATCCCTTTTCACCGGCCATGTTGCCCCGCGACGTCACGATCGAGTTGTCCAACATCCGGCCCGAGCGGACCTCTTCGATGCTCGCGCCCGCCATCGGCCGCGGGACAAATGAAGTCGGGCCGCTCGCGACCGCCTGCCAGGTCGTTGAAAAAGGGAACCGGCTTCGAGTCAAGCCGCGCAAACCGCGGGAAAGAACACTGCCGCCAGGTGCTTGGCCCCTTCTTTCAACGTGCCCTTGTTCCACGGGTTGCGGCGGCGAAGTTCGGTCAAACACCTCCATACTTGTAACGGAAAATGCAGGCCGTTACAATCCACCGCGAGGAGTTCTCCGACGCGATGTTCTGGAACATGACCGACCAGCGGTCGGGAGCGGGTTGTGCCTTCTGGTCCTGCCGATTCGCCTGAGCCAAATCATCGCCGGATCTTGCTGGTCGCCGGCGGCGTGTTGCTGCTGGGCGTGGCGTCGCTGGTCTGTGCCGTGACCGTCCCCGTCTGGGCTCGCTGGATGGCGGTTCGCCAGATGGAGGCGGGCGCGATTAGCGAGGCGCAGCGCTGGCTCCGCTGGTCGGCCTGGTTTGCCTTCGGCGGCGGGGAAACGGAACTGGTGCGGATCGCCTGTTTTCGCCGTCTCGGGCAGATCAGCCGCTGGGAGGCCGCGCTGCAATCCGCGCAGGAGAAAGGGGCGGACCCTGATCGCGTGCAGCAGGAACGCATCTTGGGTTTGATCCGGCAGGGCGCACATGAAGTGCCCGAGGACTTCTGGAGGAGCCCGGTCGGGGTGGGGCTGCGGCTGTACGACGGCATCGAGGCCTGTGTACGTGGCCATCTGGCGCGGAACGAACCCGCTCAGGCCCGCGAGATCCTCGAATTCTGGACGGCTTCTCTTCCCCAAGAGGCATACATCGCGTATCTGCAAGGAGTCTACTGGTTCAATCAGGCTGACGAGGCCCAAGCGCTGGCCGAGTTCGAAAAGGCGATTGCCCGGCAAGCGGGATACGAGTTGGCGCACATCGCCGTGGCCAGGCTGTACGAAAAACAAGACCGGGTTGCCGAGTCGCTTGCGGCCTACGCCCGTTTTGCCTCCAGCTGTCCGCACAGCAACGCAGCAGTGGTGGGACTGGCCCGAGCCTTGCGCAAGCTGACACGCATTGAAGAAGCCCGTGCCGTGGTCGGGTCGCTGCGTTCCTCCTCGGATCCGTTTTCGGGGTTTCAGGCCGAGATGGGGGCGATCGAGCTTGAATTGGGCAACTACCAAGAGGCGCTGCGCTGGCTGGGCCAGGCGCCCGCTCCCGAAGGACAGAAGAAACAGGAACTGCTGTGGGACGCGGCGTTGGCGTTCGGTCTGCAGGAAGAGGCCACGGTCGCCGACCGGCTGTTCGAACAGGCCGATGGCGAGATGGCGAACCTGTCGCGGATTTCCGAGTTGCTCACCCAGCTTGCCGTGGCGCCCGACAGGAAAGAGGCCGCCGACGAACTCCACCGCTTGTCCGAGACCGTCGCCGCGACCGCCCTGCAGCCTACCCAGATCGAACTGGAGCGGGCCGGGCTGGCCCGCCGTGAGAGCGCCGGCTTGACCGCGGCCGACCTGTACGCCCTGCATTGCGACGCCTGTCATGGGCCCCAGGGCGGCGGCGATGGCCGAGCTGCGCGCCATCAGTTCCCGGTGCCGCGAGATCTGCGCGGGGACAGTTCCCGCCTTGTGAGCACTCAGAACGGCATCCCGACGATCCAAGATTTGGCAAAGGTCATCAAACAAGGCATGCCAGGGACGTCGATGCGGGCCTTCGACCAATTGAGCGAAGACCAGTTGCAGCGGTTGGCCGAAGAAGTCCGGCGAATGCGCCGGGAAGGCCTGCGCGACAGCTACGTCGCGATGCTGCAAGCCGAAGACGAAGAGATCGAGGAAGCGGACGTCCAGGCAGTGGTGGATCTCCGCAGCCTGCCGGGAGACACCGTGCAGGTGCCCGCCATCGGTCCTGCCGACGAGGCGGCTGCGGTCCGAGGAAGAACGGTGTACTTCGACAGCGGTTGTCGGCCTTGCCACGCCGACGACGGAACCGGCGTGCCGGACACGGTGCTGTTCGACCCCTTAGGGTTGCCGGTTCCGTCTCGCAACCTGGTCCACGACCCCTTCAAGGGCGGGCATGACCCGGAGTCCGTCGGTCTGAGGATTCTGGCGGGAATGCCGGGCAGTCCCCACCCCGCGACCAAAGTTCTGACGCCCCAACAGTGTATCGACCTGGTTCACTTCTGCAGCTCGCTTTCACGCCAGCCCAAGCGAACGCTGACGAACCACCAACGATACCTGGAAGCAACCCGATGCCCGCTGCCGGCCGAGATCCGGGAAGATTGACGGGCCGTCAGACAGCCCTTCCGGATCGGTCGGCCGGCTTGAAACCGCCGAGGCTCCTGCTCAGTATTGTTCCGTCGCCATGCCGTCCTGGCGATCTCGCAGGTATCTGTACGGAACCATGCCGATGCTCTCGGAAAGGAACCGGATCGAACCATCGCAGAGCGCTATTTGCAGGCCTCCCGGATGATCGCTCCCGTTGCCCCAGGAAGGCCCCCAAGTCGCAGTCGAAGAGTTGATCAGGTAGGTCGCACTGGCACCGCCATAGCTGTCGACGTCGGTCGAAGTGACCCCAGGGTGCCAAGTCGGGTTGCTTGACAAGAACCGCGCTCCGATCCACAAACCGGCGTTCCAATCGCAGTTCACAAAACCATCCGTAGCGTTGCCACAGTTCAGTCGGCGCTTGTCTTGCGTTCCCGTTCGCTCGACCAGCAGGGCCGTGTTCGCCGTCCCGTCCATGATGTCTCGCATCAGGACTCGCGAGTTCGCCCAGAAAATGCCCTTCCGATCGACGGCGGCATTGTTGCCGGAGTTGCCCAAGTAGTTGTTCTTTCCGTAGTTGCCTCGCTTGTTGTTGATCAGCGGCATCGAGTCCGAAGGACAGCTGTAGGTAGGGATGCCCTCTCGCGACGAAGGAACCACGGCCGTCGCGCCGGCGAGGTCGCGTTCCCAGTGCCGCACAAACTCCGACGTTTCGGTCCGAATCAGGTCGTGCAACGGAGCCATTTCGATGAATGGCAAGATCAACGCCGACCAGGCGAGACCATTCGAGTTTTCATAGGGAGTTGGCGACCGCGTCGTGTAGTCTGCCTTGTTTAGGACAATTCCGGGCGGAAAGGCCTTGTACGTGTCGTGGTAGTTGTGCAAGCCCAAAGCGACCTGCTTCAGATTGTTCGTACACTGGGTCCGCCGTGCCGCTTCCCGCGCCGCCTGGATGGCGGGAAGCAATAACGCAACCAAGATGCCGATGATCGCGATCACAACCAACAACTCGACGAGCGTGAAAGCAAACCTGCGAGTCCAGGTTTTCGAGATGGAACCGGCCATAAGAACGTCTCCCCAAAAAAAGACGACAGGGACAAAAAGCCGCAGTGAAACCAGTCAGGGACTGAGATCGAAGTCATGCTTATTCTCGCCAGCTTGGACCGTTACCTTCAACTCGGAAGACTCGTTGTACTTCGCGGGAACGGGGTCTTTGTAATCGGGCGGCGTGGGAAAATCCAAGACCGTCGTAATGCGCACCGTGCTCGGCCCCAGCGGCGCCCCCTTGACGTTCCCCGCAAAGAACAACTCATACCGCCCAGTCTCGTCCGTCACGCCGGAAGCGCCATGTCCGGTGGCTGATTCGAATTGGACGGCCACCTTGCTGAGCGGTTTTCCACCCATGGTCACCGTTCCGCTGACGGGCGCCAAATCGGGCAAATCGGTTTCCGGACCGGAACAACCTGCGACCAACACTACCAGGACAAGGCCAGCGGCTGCCAAACAAGAAACCCTGAACATGATCTGATTCTCCGCGTTGAGGTCTCCGGGAACGAGAAGAAAACCGCACCACGTCGTCGTGGTGGCTGGCCGTCCGGGGCGGTCAGTCAGGTCAACAATTATCTTTTGTCGCCGGTACCCTGGGCGTTGTCAAGCCTGCGCGTACCTCGAAAGAGGAGAATTCCACGAAGGAAATCGCGTGGTGGACTCGTCCCTGGACTGCGGGAGCGGGCTGAACAACGGCGGTTGACCGGCGGTCGCCGCCAGTCTCCTCGACTCTGTCACGGCTGGCTTGCGACGCTGGCGGCGGCGTTGTGAGCGGGGGACCGGTCTGGTATGTTGGTCGCGCAGGGGTCCGTCGGCACCGGAACCTTCCGCGGAAACGCCGTCGCCTTGGGGACGTGGGTCGGCAACCTCGCTCGATCCATTCCAGCGTCAACTGGGCGACAATTGACATGGGAGGCCGTGCCTCGGAGCAGCGCCCGGCGTCCGGAAGGCGTTGGGCAGACCCGCGGGAGCCGTTCATGCGTGGATCATGCTTATGGCTTGTCGTGCTGGCAGCCGTCGTTGCCGTGGCGGGCGCGGCGCTGGTGTTCTTGCCGTTCGCTCCTCGCGAGCACCGCCAGGACAGCGACGAGACCATCGCGGGCCGTGTTCTGGAGGCGTATCGGCCGGACGGGGAATATTCGCCGTTGACGATCCACTATCCGCTCGATCACACGCTGTTTCCCCCCGAGTGCGTGCCGCCGACATTTCGCTGGGAGGACAGCAGTCCGAATGCGGACGCCTGGGTCCTGACGATCGAGTTTCAGGACGGGGAAGGAACCGGCGGTTTCCTCAGTCCTCAGAGCCGATGGACGCCGTCCGGCGAGCAATGGCAGGCCATCAAGGGCCGCTCGTTGGAACACGACGCCAAGGTGACCATTTTGGGCGTCAGCCGGGCCGCGCCGGAGAAGATCGTCTCCCGCGGCAACCTCGCGATTCGCACGTCCCAAGATGAGGTCGGGGCGCCGATTTTCTATCGCGAAGTCATCCTTCCCTTTATCGACGCCTATGCCGAACCCTTCCGGATTCGATGGCGATTCGGGGCGATTTCGTCTCCGGATCAGCCGCCGGTCGTGTTGGAGAACCTGCCCGTCTGCGGCAACTGCCATTCGTTTTCCCGCGACGGCGCCGTCTTGGGCCTGGACGTCGACTATGCCAACGACAAGGGCTCGTACGCGATCGCGCCCGTGGCGCAAGAGATGACTCTCGAACCGGGCGACATGATCACGTGGAGCGACTTGGACAGACGCGATCCCGAGCCCACGTTCGGCCTGCTTTCCCAAGTCTCGCCGGACGGTCGTTATGTCGTGAGCACCGTGAAGGACCGATCGGTCTTCGTCCCGCGGGAAGATCTGGCGTTCAGCCAGCTCTTCTTTCCCATCAAAGGGATCCTGGGCGTCTATGACCGCCAGACCAGGCAATTCCATTCCCTGCCCGGAGCGGACGACGGGGAGTTCGTGCAGAGCAATCCCAGTTGGAGTCCGGACGGCAAAACGATCGTGTTCGCCCGGCAGCGGGCGTATCACTTGGCGAATGTTTCCAAACGCAGTTCCGTGCTGCTGACCCCGGCTGAGTGCCGCGAATTCATCGATGGCAGCCAGGACTTCCAGTTCGATCTTTACCGGATTCCCTTCAACGAGGGCCGCGGCGGCAAGGCGGAGCCCTTGCCTGGGGCGTCCCACAACGGGATGAGCAACTACTTTGCAAAGTACTCACCCGACGGCAAATGGATCGTCTTCTGCAAGGCCAAGAGCTTCATGCTGCTGCAACCCGACAGCGAGCTGTTCATCATTCCCGCGGCGGGAGGCGAGGCCCGGCGACTGCGGTGCAACACGTCGCGGATGAACTCCTGGCACAGCTGGTCTCCCAACGGCAAGTGGCTGGTGTTTTCCTCCAAAGCTTACTCGGTTTACACGCAGCTCCTGCTGACCCACATCGACGAAGAAGGGAATAGCACGCCCCCGGTGGTGCTGTCGCACTTCACCACTGCCGACCGGGCCGCGAATATCCCTGAGTTCGTGAACACGACGCCCGCCGCGATCAAAGCCATCCGGGAGCGGTTCGTCAACGACTATTCGTTTGCCCGAGCCGGACAGGCGTACGGCTTCAAAGGCGACCGCGAGGGCGAAGTGCGGTCGTATCGGAAGGCCGTGGCCATGAATCCCGACAACGCGGACCACCACAACAATTTGGCCATGAGTCTGACCGCGATGGGAAGGCACGAAGAGGCAGAGGCCCACTACCGGAAGGCGCTCCAGTACGAGCCCAACCACAGGCAGGTGCATAACAATCTCGGGGCGTTGTTGAGCAGTCAGGGCAAGTTCGAGGAGGCGCTGGACCATTACCGTGAGGCGCTCCGCAGCGATCCGCAGTATTTCGAAGCCTGCCTGGGCCTGGGCGCCGCCCTGTCGGAATCCGGACGGCTCAAAGACGCAGCCGAGCCGTTGGCCGAGGCGTCGCGACTGGCTCCCGACAATCCCAACCCGCACTACCAATTGGGCATCGTCTTGCACAAGCTGGGCAAGCAGGAGGAAGCGATCGCGCGATACCGCCGCGCCTTGGATTGCGATCCGAAATTCGTTCCGGCCATGCTCGGACTGGCGTCGCTCCGGTTGCAGGCCGAGGACTCGGCTGCGGGCCGCGCTCAGGAGGCGATTCAGCTCGCTACGACCGCCTGCCAGTTGACTGGCTATCGGCACCCGGTATCGCTGCAGGTCCTGGCAGCCGCCTTGGCCGCAGACGGCCGATTCGCGAATGCCGTTTCCGTCCTCCAGCGCGCCCTGCAACTCGCGCACGCCGCCGGAGACCGGACGCTGGTGAACGCCCTGAGCCGGAACCTTGCGGACTACCAACAGCAGCAGGCCAACGCGCCCGGAGAATCCCGCTGATCCGCGTTCGATCGTCGCTGGTCCATGTTTGACCGTCAGGGGAATCTGTTTCAGAGCCTCCGCCGCAGGCCGGCCGGCCAGGGGGCCAACTACCGGCCTGCGGTGTCGGAATCGCGGCTCTGAATGGCTCGCACCAAGCTCCGGCCGCTTGCCGGGGCCGGCCAAGGCGTCAATTCCGGCGCATTGTAGGTCTTGATGAAACGATCGTAGAAGGACGGGTCCTTCTGGGGCAGCAAGACCGGCTTGTGGACGCGGCCCTCTTCATCGACGTAGCTGAAGTAAACACGGGCGAACAGGCCGTCAGCACGCTTGCTGGCAAACGCGATCCAGCGGCCGTTGCTCGACCAGCAGTGCCACGAGTCGCTGCGCGGGGAGTTGACCTCCAACCGTCGGTGTTGTCGCGTTTGCAGGTCCAGCAGATACAGGTCGCTGGAGGGCTGAAACACCGGGAACGCCCCGTAATCCGACATGCAGAACAGCAGCCAGCGTCCGTCGGGCGAGACGCGCGGCTCCGCCACGCTCCGTCCCGTGTCCTTTGCCAGAACCACCGGCTCCACGTCGCCGCATTCTCCACGCTCCGGGTCATAGCTCACCCGCACCAGGTCATAGCGGACTTCCCGATAGCGATCCCGGGGCCGTGGCTCGGCACTGCAAAAGTACAGATACCGGCCGTCCGGCGACCAGGCGGGAAACGTCTCCAGGCGATCCGGCCGAGAAATGCTCGCCGCGGTCGTCACCGTGTTAGAATCGACATCGTAAAGGGCCAGGTCCGACGCGCTGTCAAAAACGTCTCGATTCTCCCCCGCGTCGTGGAAGAACTGGGTGATCTCATTCGCCGAGTAGGCGACGACACGCCCGTTCGGATGCCAGGCCGCATAACTGGCCAGCGATTTCGTAACGAGTCCGCGGTCAGACTCGGCGTGACGGACCAGTTGCCGGGTGTCGGCCTTGAAGACCTTGCCGTCCCGCACGACGATTGTCCCGTTCCGGTAGTCCTGCTCGCCCTCGTCGCGGGACTGCAAGATCATGCGGCCGGGATGCCGGGGGGCAAAGGTGTGACAGTTGATGCAGCCGCCCTTGAAGGTCCGGTTGCTCACCACGGTCGCTTCCTCAAACGTCCGGACGTCCCGCTGATAAATGGCTACGTCGACGCGGAGAATGAACAGGGGCTTGATCAGCCGGTAACACAGGTAATTGTCGATGTCTGCGTCCGCGACCGTGTTTTCGATCGGTGCAAACCGCGTCCACTGCCCATCCTCCCGGCGGACGTAGACATCGAAGTAGAGCTTGCCGCCCCGGTTCTCTGCCAGCAGTTGTCTCCAGCGCGTCAGGGGGAAGGCGATCTGCGAAGAGCGGCTTGTGACGTCGATCGCTGCACCTTGCGCCGAGCGGATCTGCACGCGGTAATGCGTGCCCGGCTCTTCCACCATGAAGTTCAGGGGCGCGATGTTGGGCGGAACGACGAGGTCGCGATAGTCGGGCCGGATGCCCGGCGGCCGCGCGACGTCGACGACGGTTCCGATGTCAAAGACGATGCGGTGTCGAACGGCGAACGCCCCCAGCGTCAGGGTCAGAAGCAGGATCGCCGAAGCGAGCTGGAGAACGGTGGATTTCTTCATTCGGCGGTTCTCGACTGGCCGTAGGTTAGGTCGTTTCGGCCGAAGGCGTAGAAGAAGAAATAGGTATCGCCGTAGTCGCGATACAACGCGGCAGAAGCCCCGGCGGTATCCCCCCGAAACAACTTCCGTCTTTGCATGAACTCGCGGCACCGTCGCTGGGTTTCCGAACCGACCGTGCGGCTGACCGGGCCGGCGGCCTGCGAAGCGGCGCTTTCCAGGTAGATTGCCAGGGCTTCCTCGCAATGCCGCGGCAAGTGCGGATCGCCGAAATCGTCGAAGCGATCCAGATTTGCCACCACTTCGTCGAGTTGCCGGGTCAAGAGGTAATGGGCCAGCAGATACTCGAACGCCATCCGATTGTGGCGGTTTCTGCTCAGCAAGTGCTTGAGCACCGTTTCCAGGTCATCCAGTTGACCGTCCAGATCCTCGACCGCCATGAGCTTGCGGCGCGAGGCAACGGCGGGCACGGCGGAAAGCGTTGGATCGGCCTCCAATTGCCGGAGCAGGCCGCGGGCCCAGCGGCGGTGAAGCAGGCTACGTTCCAAGAAGGCAAGGAACCTCCGCGCCGCTTCGGGGTGATCTTTCAGAACGTGGATGTAGACCAGACGCTCCAGCGTTCGGGGCCGCTCGCCCAGCACCTCCAATGCCTCGTGTGCCATGTGCTCCGATTCGTTGATCAGGCCAAGATCGAACAGGACGTCGCTGCTTTCCAAGGGTACCTGTCTGGCCTGTGTGGACAGATCGCTGAATCGGAGCGTCAACGTCGGGGCGTCCGGCACTTGCGCATGGCAGAACATGTCGTCCAGCAGTCTGCCGGTGAAGAACAAGGCCCGGTTGACGTGGAACACGGTCCTGATGACGCGCAACGCGCCGCCCAGGTCGGTGATTTGGGCGTTCAACGGCGGAATCCGTCGCGCGTGCTCGAGCACCTCCGACCATCGTTGGCGGTCGGCGCTGGACACCATCTGCAGCCAGTGTTTTTGCGGGGAATCGAAGGCTGCCAGATCGGCGACGACGATCCATGCCGCCAGCACCAGTGCCCGAATTGCCGCAAACGCAACGGACGTGGGGCGGGCCGCAGCGGGGACTGCCGGGACGGCAAACTCCTGCGCATCGCAAGAGTCCGTAGGGGGCTCAGGCAGATCGCCGACGGACCTGCCCCAACTCAGAACCATGCCCGCGACCGGCGCAAACAGCAACAAGCCCGCTTGGATGGTGACGGCAATGCCCAGCGACGACGGCATCGCCAGCGAATCGGCTACCGACGGAACGCCCCAGCCTCGGTACGCGTCCGAAACGCCCAGCGCGCACAATCCCATCCCGACTGTCACGGGGATCACCGCGGCGCAGGAGATCGCTACCGCACCCAGCCCTCGCCGCCGCCGTACCGACCACTCGAAAACTCCACACGACAGCGCAAACACCACGTAGAATCCCGCCGCGATGGAATACACCAACACGGACGAAATCAAGAACATCATCAGCCACACCGCGGGACGCCGGGCTTCGATGCGGACGAAGCCGTTTGCGAACGCCAGGACGACAAGCAAGCCCACGCCAGGGCGAACGGGATGGCTGTACCGCCCCAGCAGCAGAACCATCAGCACCATCGGGATGAGAAACGCAAAACGACCGCCCGTCCCGGTGACCGCCGCAAAAAGATAGCGGGTTGCGAGGCAAATCAACGCGGTCAGCAAAGTGACCACCGCGGCGCCGAGCCAGCCGTAGGCAAACAGGGGTGACAAGAAGGCGGAGGCAAAATCGACCGGACCGCCAGGCTGTTCCAGAAACCCGCGGACGTAAGAGGATTCGAACAGAAAAACGCGACTGTCCACCTGGTAGAAGAGTTCGGGGACGAGACGCAGCAGCACGTACAGATAGAACCCGATCCACCAACCAGCCGCGGACGCGACAAGGAACAACCTTCGACGCGGGCGGTCTGGCTGCGAGGTTTCCATGGGAGGAATCCGGCGAGAACGCCAGGTATTTCGCCCCCCGGCGCCCCAAGCTCTGACTGAACCGTAATGCGTCGCCTCCGTTCACTGTGCGGCTCGCCTTCACGCCAGCCGAAGCGAACGCTCACCAACGACGCCACGAAGCTACCCAACGACCGCTGCCATCCGTCCTCCCGGACGGTTCACGCGACACAGGAAGCCCCTCCGCATTGTCCTCCCGGCTCGGAAAGGCTGATCGCCCTGTCGATCGAAGATCCAGGCCGCGGCCGCGACGGCGGTGAGATCCTGCCTCGCCGCCATTCCCCCTGCCGCCCAGAGTCCCTCAGGCGATGTGCTCGACCGCCCTCGGGACCCGGACTGCGCGAAGGTTGTTCAGTACCCGGAATCAGTACGCGGGAATCGTCATCCCATCCGCACGATCACGCAGGTATCGATAGGGCAGTTCGGCGATGGTTTCGGAAACGAATCTGACCGCGCCGTCGCACAGCGCCATTTGCAGACCTCCCGGATGATCGCTGGCGCTGCTCCAGTCTCTGCCCCAATTGTAATACGCGCGGTTGATCATATAGGTTGCGCCATTCCCGCCATAGCTGTCGACATCCGTCGAAACAAGTCCAGGGTGCCAACCTACGGAGTTACCCGAATAACGCGCCCCAATCCACAACGCGGCGTTCCAATCGCAATTCACCCAGGTATTGGTGGTATCTGGACCGCAACTCTGCCTGCGATTGTCTCTCGTCCCCGTTCGTTCGATGACGAGGACGGTGCTGGCGGTCCCGTCGATGATATCTCGCATCAAAATGCGCGAGTTCACCCAAAAGATGCCCCTCCGATCAATCGCGGCACCATTGCCGGAATTGCCCAGATAATTGGTCTTGCCGTAGCTTCCTCTCTTGGTGTTCAGAGGGCCCATGCTGTCCGAAGGGCAGTTGTATGCAGGGATGGGCTCTCTGGCCGACGGAATCACGGCCGAAGCACCGCTGAGGTCACGTTCCCAGTGCCGCGCGAAGTCGAGCGTTTCGGTTCGGACCATGTCGTGCAGCGGCTGCATTTCGATGAACGGCAAGAGCAACGCCGACCAGGCAAGACCGTTCGTGTTTTCTCGTGGACCTTGTGTCTTTCCGTTCGTATAGTCCGGATCGGAATCCACGAATCCCGGCGGGAAGACCTGGTACGTGTCGTGATAGTTGTGCAAGCCCAAAGCGATTTGCTTCAGGTTGTTGGTGCATTGCGTCCGACGGGCCGCTTCGCGCGCGGCTTGGATGGCGGGAAGCAAGAGTGCAACCAGAATGCCAATGATCGCGATCACCACCAACAGTTCGACCAGCGTGAAGCCGGACCCACGAGCCCGGCTCTTTATGAAGTTACTGTTCATACCAACACACCTCTCCAAAAAGGAAAAAAACAAGACCAAAGCGAAAGCAAATCAAGGCTCCAAAGCAAAGTCGTGAGTGTTCGGACCCGCTTGGACCGTGACGTTCAACTGAGAAGATTCGTTGTACTTCGCAGGGATCGGTTCTTTGTAATCGGCTGGCGTGGGGCCATCCAGGGCTGTCGTAATGCGAACCGTATTCGGGCCAACCACCGCGCCCTTGTTCTGGCCAGCGAAGACCAACTCGTACCGCCCGCTCTCGTCAGTCACGCCGTAGGCGCCATGCCCGTCGGCGGATTCGAAAGCGACGGCAGCCTTGGCGAGCGGTTTTCCATCCATGGTCACCGTCCCCGAAACCGGCCCCAAGTCAGGCAAGTTGCCCTCGGACTTCGAGCAACCCGCGACCAGTACCGTCAGCGCCAGGTTCATGACGACAAACCAATAAGCCCTCAACATCGTTGAGTTTCCTTCTGATTTCTTGGGTGGGAACATGTGTTAAAAAAAGAATGCAACGGCCCAATCATAGCTACGTCGTCAAATGCACGTCAATCCATGCAAGATTCTTGGCGTTTCGTGACGGCGCGCCGCGTCGCCTACCAACGAATAATCTGGAGCAATGTATCTAATTATTCGCAAACGTGCGTCAGGTGATCGGGCAGCTGCCCCGGTCGGATCAGGCATGGGTTCGACGGGCAGGGCCGTCAACATCCATTGAATACTCGGCTTTTAGTGCGGTTCAGGTAGACCGTCTCTCCGGTCTGGCACGATTCGCGGGAGGCCAAGGCCAAGGCCAGGGCCAGGCGGGAGTCGGTGGCGGGGGCTCGGACCGGCGACTGGCCGGTGCGGATGCAGGCGGCGAAGTAGGCGACCTGGTCACGCATGGCGGCGGCGAACGAGTCTTCCGCGGGCGTGTACAGCCCTTCGGGCTCTCGGCCCCAGCGGTACAGCACCAGCGACGGGCCGCCCGACGAAGCCTGCCCTTGCTCGCCGTGCAGCGCGAACGCCCCCGGCGTATATCGCCAAGCCAGCGAGCCGGTGCTGCCCAGGATGTGGAACTGGATGTCCAGCGGGTTGCCCTGCATCAGGAAGCTTGCCTCGACAAATGCCTTCCGCCCGTCGGCAAAGTCCACCGCAGTGAAAACGTGGCTCCACGCGCCGTCGGCCGACCGGACGCCGCGGGACACGACCGATTCCGGCGTGCCCAGGATCCAGCGAAACACGTCCAGGTCGTGGATCTGCATGTCCAGTACGGCCCCGCCGCTGCGCTCCGGGTCGCGCCGCCAGCCATCGGCGCCGGGCGTGCCTGCCAGCAACGAGACCATCCGCCGGCCGCTCATCAGCAACAGCTCGCCGATCCGGCCGTCCTCGATCGCCTGTTTCGCCAGCACGTACTCGGGCCAGAATCGCAGCACGTGTCCGATCATCAGCCAGCGCTTTGACCGCTCGGCGGCCGCCAGCATCGCGTCGGCGTCGTCCAGGTTCAGGGCGATGGGTTTCTCGCACAGGACGTGCTTTCCGGCCTGCAGCGCGCGGACGGCCAGCCCGCAGTGCAGATGGTTGGGCACGCAGATGTCCACGCCCTCGATGCCCGGATCGTCCAGCACGGTCTCCAGGCTGGAGGCCACGGCGGTTCCCGTCTGTTCCGCCAAGCGGCCGGCTCGTTCCGCATGGATGTCGTAGATCGCCGCCAGTTCGTTGCCCGGCGCTGCCGCATGGGCTTGCGCGTGAACTGCGCCGATTTCCCCGGCCCCGATCAAGGCAATGCGTATTGGTCGCGTCATGATCTGGTACTCTGTAGGATCCGAGCCATGCTCTGCGCCGTGTGCTGCAGGACCGCCTCCCCGTGATGATGATAGGGAAAGACCTCGGCCGTGAGGAAGCCGTCGTAGCCGATTTCGCCGAGTGCTGCGATGACTTCGGGCCAATTCACGTCGCCCTCCAGCAGGCCCACGAAACCGCTCAGGCCTCCGACCGATTCCCGATAGTCTTTCAGGTGGACCTCCTTGATTCGTCGGCCCAGGATGCGGATCCACTGCTCCGGGTATCCGCAGGCGATCAGGTTGCCGGTATCCAGCAGCATGCCGACGTGCGGGCTGCCGATCTCGTCGATCAGCGCGCGGAATTCCAGCGGGCTCAAGAGGAACTTGTTCCAGATGTTTTCGACCAGGATCGACACGCCCCAGCGTTCGGCAGCGGGGACCAGCTCCTGCAGCGCCTGCCGCGTGCGCTGGTACGCCAGGTCGTAGCGGACCGGTTTGGCAGTCGGGTCCCAAGGCAGCCCCACGTAGCCGGGAATGACCAGCACGGCGGCAATGTCCGTCGCCGCGGCGACCTGCATCGCTCGGCGCACCAGGCGGACGCCGGCCGCACGAACCGCGGCGTCATCGTCGGTCAGCAGATAGGAAAACGGTTTGATCTCCAGGCTGGTCAGCACGATGCCCGCCTGGCGGGCCGCTGCGGCAATGGCCTGCAGCGTCCGGTCCTCGGTCTGGAGCGAGAAGTATCCCTCCGGTTCGAGGTACGGCTGCACGCCGGCGAAGCCCAGCTGGGCCGCCGCCGCGAAGCAGCGTTCGAAATCGGCCAACTCGGACAGGAAGCTCCCGCTGCCGAGAAAATCCGGGTTTCCGGAAAACGCGCGAATCACGATGCCCTTTTTCATGGCGGCGCCTCATCGGCAAAGTGGCGTCCTTGACGCAGGCCGGAAATTTCGCGATAACCCAAGCGTGTGGGCGAAACGAGCATGGGGCTGGGGTTGCGGCGATGAAGGTGATGGTCGTGGGTGCCGGCGAGGTGGGATTCCACATCGCCGAATTGCTGAGCCGGGAACGGCATGCGGTGACGGTCATCGAGCGGGACCCGCAACATGCGGCGGACGTGCGCAACAAGCTGAACGCCTTCGTCGCCGATGGAAACGGCGCCAGCACGGAGGTGCTGGAGACGGCGCATGTCTCGGACATGGAGCTGTTCATCGCCGTGACGGATCTGGACGAAGTGAATCTGATCGCCTGCCTGCTGGCCCACGACCACGGGGTGCCGCGGATCGTCGCCCGCATCAAGTCCCTGGAGTATACCAAGGCGGAATGGACTCGCAACGCCGCGCGGCTGGGGATCGGGATGATCATCAATCCGCAGACGGTGGTGGCCGAGGAGATCATCCAGTCGGTCTCCTACACGGCGGCGTGCGAAGTGGCCGAATTCGCCCGCGGGCGGGTGGTGTTTTTGGGCTACCCGATCGGCCAGAACAGTCCCCTGGCCGGCGTTTCCATGCGGACCTTGGGCGAGATTCGGGGCCTGTACCGGATGGTGGTCACGGCCCTCAGCCGCCACGGCCGGACGATCACGCCGCGGGGCGAGGACGTCGTGGAACCGGGCGACACGCTGTACTTCGTGTGCAACAAGCGCGACCTGCCCGCGATCACGACGCTGTTCGGATTCGAAGAGCGCGAGACGAAGAGCATTTTCGTGCTGGGCGGCGGCAAGGTCGGCAGCGAAGTCGCCGCGCGGCTGGCCAAGGAGCGGTATCGCGTCAAAATCGTGGAACGCGATCCGGCGGACTGCGAGGACCTGGCTGCGCGGCTGGAAGGCGTCCGCGTGCTGAACGCCAAGGGCACCGACATCGAGACGCTGAAGAACGAAGGGCTGCAAAGCGCCGATGTGTTCATTGCCGTCACCCAGGACGACCAGTCCAACATCCTGTGTTCGCTGCTGGCCAAGCGGCACGGGGTGCGGCGCGTGATCGCGCTGGTGAACCGGCCCGAGTTTGTCAATCTGGCGCCTACGCTGGGAGTCGACGTCTGCATCAGTCCGCGGCTGGCCACGGCCAGCGCCATCCTGAAATACGTCTGGCAGGCGGAGGTGGTCAGTGTGACGATGGTCGAGCAGTGCGATTCGGAAGTCATCGAGTTCTCGCTGCCGGCAGACAGCCGGATTCTCCAGCAACCGCTCAAGACGCTGGCCATCCCGGCGGGCTGCGTGGTGGGCGCGATCGTGCGCGGCAACGAGGCGATAGTGCCCTTTGGGGAGGATCATTTTGAAGCCGGCGATCACGTCGTGGTGTTCAGCCTGCCCGAGGCGACGTCGGAAGTGATGCAGTTTTTCTCGTGAGGCGGCCGGCGGCGGACCGCAGAACGGGGCGGAGCGGAGTTCCCGGCGACGAACACCAGAGCAGGAGTCCTTTGCCTACGGCATCCATGACGCCATGAATCTTCGCTTGACATTACGCGTCCAGGGCGGCCTGCTGATTTTCCTGGCGGCCATGCTGCTGACCCCGCTGCCGTTCTCGCTGGCCTATCCTCGCGCCGAGGCCTGGCACGACGGCGCGTTCTGGGCGTTCCTGCTCGCGTCGCTGCTCGCGTTGACCGTCGGCGTGGTCCTTTACCGGCATGTCCGGGCGGACGGCGAGATGACGTATCGCGAGGGCTTTGCCATTGTCACCTTCGGCTGGATCGCGTACGCCGTGTTCGGCGGTTTGCCTTACCTGCTGGCCGAGGTAAGCGGGATTCGGCACCTGGTGGACGCCTTTTTCGAGGCCATGTCCGGGTTCAGCACCACCGGGGCGACGGTGATTGCCGGCTTGGACCGCGTCCCGCCCAGCATCTTGTTCTGGCGTGCCATGACGCAATGGCTGGGCGGCATGGGGATCATCGTGCTGAGCCTGGCGATCCTGCCATTTTTGGGCGTGGGCGGAATGCAGTTGTTCGAGGCCGAATCGCCCGGGCCAACCAAAGACCGCTTGAGTCCGCGGATTCAGGACACGGCCAAGGTGCTGTGGGGCGTGTACGTGATCCTGACGGCGGCCGAGACCTTGTTGCTGTGGGCCGGCGGGATGAGCGCCTTCGAATCCCTGTGTCATGCGTTCACGACCATGGCCACCGGGGGGTTCTCCACGCGGGACGCCAGCATCGCCGCGTTCGGCAGCTATACGCACGTCGTGATCGGTGTGTTCATGCTGGCGGCCGGCGTCAACTTCTCGCTGCACTTCCACGCCCTGCGAGGCGAACCGGGGCGGTACTGGCGAAGCGAGGAATTCCGCTTCTACCTGGCGCTGATCGCCAGCTCGACCGCCGTGATCACGGTTTTGATCGTGCTGCAGGGCGACCTGCCCGGCCACCCGCTGAGCAAGCTGCGGGACGCCGCCTTCCAGACGGTTTCGATGATGACCACGACCGGCTACGCCACGGCCGATTTCGAAATCTGGCCGGCCATGGCCCAGTACCTGCTGGTGGCGCTGATGTTCGTCGGCGGCTGTGCGGCCTCGACCGGCGGCAGCGTCAAGGTCGTCCGTATTTTGCTGTTGAGCAAGCACGCGTTCCTGCAGCTTTCCCGGCTGATTCACCCGCACGAAGTCCGCAGTCTGAAGCTGGATCACAAGCCCGTATCGCGGGAGGTGATGCAAAGCGTGCTCGGCTTTTTTGCCTTGTTCATCGCCATCTTCGTGCTGGGTTCCCTGGTCCTGGCCGGCCTCTTGCCACCCGGCGCCGATGGCAGGGCCGATCTGGTGACCGCCGGCACGGCCGTCATTTCCGCGCTGGGCAACATCGGGCCGGGCCTGGGAACCGTGGGGCCCACCGAGACCTATGCCCATCTGCCCGCGGCCGGCAAGCTGGTCTTGGCTGCCTGCATGTTGGTCGGCCGCCTGGAGGTGTTCACCGTGCTGGTGCTGTTCTTCCCGTCGTTCTGGCGGAAGTGACACGGCCGCCCGGCGGCGGCAACGTGGACAGTTGCCGGGCTCCGGATGAGGAACGGGGCCGAGGTTGGGACGAGGGACCGTCGGATTCTCGGCACCCGCCCATGGAGGCGGGGAGCGAACGGGTCCTGACAGCGTTTTGCGGCGGGGCCAGGCGATGCGATAGCCCCGTGACTCGCTGGTCGTGTTCACAGGGTGCGGCCGCGGCGTCGCTGGCGATCCTCGCGGGGTCGATTGCAGAGTCTCCGGGGCTGGTGTATCCTTCGCCGACCACGGATAGAAGCCGTAGCGTGCCAGACGGTGCGGAACGAGTGACTTCTGCTTTGGTGGGGGTATCGACATGCAACAACTGGTCCAGGGCGTGCATCATTTTCAGAAGATCGGCTTTCGCGAGCGGGAGGAGTTGTTTGCTCGGCTGCAGCATGGGCAGGAGCCGGAAGCCTGCCTGATCACGTGTGCGGATTCGCGGATCGTCCCCAACCTGATCACGAATTCGGAGCCCGGTCAGCTGTTCATCGTGCGGAATGTGGGAAACCTCGTTCCCTGCTATGGGACGAGCAACAATGACGAGCTGGCGGCGGTCGAGTACGCCGTGGTGGAATTGGGGGTGGAGGACGTGATCGTCTGCGGCCATACGGGCTGCGGCGCCATGCAGGCGTTGATCAACTCGCTGGAGGCGAGCGGCCCCAGTCGGACGCCGCTGGTCATGAACTGGCTGCGTCATGCCGACGCGACGCTCGAAATCGTGCGCGAGCACTACGGACATCTGCAGGGCAAAGCGTTGGTCAATGCTGCGGCCGAGGAAAACGTGCTGGTGCAGTTGGAGCATTTGCGGACGCTGCCGGTGATCGCTTCGCGGATTTCCTCCGGGCGCGTGCGGCTGCACGGCTGGATGTACAAGATCGACACGGGCGAAGTGTTTTACTACGAGTCCGAGACCGGTCAATTCGTGAAATTCGGCGACGCCACGGTCATCGGTGGCGCGGGGGCCGCCGTCGCCGGACGGAAACGAGCTTAGGACTCGGCACGGGCGAGCCTTCCAAGAGAACGTCTCATGACATCGACACAAGAGGATGCCTGCGTCGTGGCGGGGGCCAAGCTGATCGTCGTGCTGGGGCACGCCAACAATGCGGTGATGAGAATGGCGGTCGAAGCCTTCCTGACGGGACGGCGAGTGGCCGATGCGACGCGCTGCGCGCACCTGGACCCCATCGTTGCCGAGGTCCAGAAGACGATCGATCCGCGCCGTATCGAGCGTTGGGAATCCCTGCCGCCGCCGGAACAGCAAGCCTGCCTTGACGACCTCTACCGCGCTTACGTTCTGCGCGTGATCGACAGGATCCTGCACGAAAGCGTCGTCCTTCGAGGTCTCGTGGAAGTGGGACAGCTCAAGGCCGTTGGCGGCATGTACGACGTGCGCAGCGGCCGGATCGATTTCTTCGAATCGTCCCCGGCAACGCCAGGCTCCGCGGGCCCGGCGTGACGCCGCGGCCGGATCACTCCCGCCAGGCTCGTGTCGTCTACGGCGCGACGGGCCACTCGCCTTCTGCCAGCGTGGTCTGGAACGAGCGGGACTGGTTCACGCGCTGGACCACGACGCGGATGCGCTCCGCCGACTCGCTGGCCGCCGCGGCGACCGGAATCCGAAACGGCGTGGGGACCCCCGGCGCCAGGCTGAGATCCTCTCCGGGGAACACGGCTTGCTCGGCCTGGCCGAGCCTCCGTCGCTCGAGGTCCAGCAGTTCGACGGCGATCCGCAGCTCTCGGTGGCCGTAGTCACCGGTGGGGATGCGGTGGCCGGCGCCCCGATTGGTCAGCGCCAAGGCCACTTCCACCGGCTGGCCCTCGGCGCGAACGATCGCAGGCCGGCCGATCTCCACGGCCCCCGCCGAGACGGTCGGGCTCCAGACCGGAAACGCGTGGTCGTGAACGGCCCGTTGGGGATGGATGTAGGACAGGAGGTGGCCCTGCGTCAGCCGCTCGCGGCAGGTGGGCATGTGGCATTGAGCGCAGGTGTGCTGGTTCGGGGACGACGCCGAGTACTCTGTCGCGTGTTCTTTCGCCTCCATCTCGTGGCAGATGCCGCAGAAGTCCGAGCAGGGCAGCCGCACGGTGTCCTGCACGACGGGGTGCGGCCCAAGGCGGCTTCCGTGCGGTCCCGCGTAGGCTTCGCCCAACTGATGGCAGGTGCGGCACTCGACGCCGAAGTGCCGCTCGTGGCCGCGAAGTGCGGCCGGTTCGCCGGGCGGCTGGTCCAGCAACGGCTGCGGCGCGTGGCACGGCAGGCAGTCGTCGGCCGAACGCTCCTCTGTCTCGCGGATGAACGCCGGATCGTTCCAGGCCCGGGCATGGGCGGACCGCTCCCACCGCTCGGCGATGTTCGTGTGACAGTTGGCGCAGCCGCGCGGCGTGCGGTCCTGCAGCTCGCGTTCGGCCAGACGGCACGCGGGCAGGGCGACGCTGAATCCGAGCAGGACCAGCAGGTGGGGCCATTTAGAATCCATAGGCACCGCTGAACTCGAACGTCACCGAATCGCCCCGCGGCAACGCCAGATACTCTGTCGACCAGTAGCTGACCTCGAAACCAAGGTTCATCTTCTTGGTCACGTCGACTACCAGGTTGGTAAACAGGAAACGGTTCTCGGTGCGGCCGGCTGCCGCGGTGATGTCCTCGTTGAACGGATTGTCGATGCCGTAGCCGACGTGGGTGTGCAACGTCGGGCTGACGTCGTACCAGAACTCCGCCCAGCCGCCCGTCGAGCGGATGGCGCGCCGCGTGGTGAGGTTGACGCCCTGACCGATGCCGCCGAAAAAGGTGCCCAGATCTGCTCCGGTGAAAAACTCGCCTTGAAAGCCGCAATAGCTGGCCAGAGGCAACCGCGCGTCCACGTTGAAGGACCACGTGCGGATGCGGACGTCGTCGGCCGGCGGCACGTTGTAGTCAAAGCCGTCCAGCGAGCGGTTGAGGAAGTCGAAGCCCTGTTCGCCGACGTGCCCGGACACGCCAAAGACGATCGGATAGCAGTTGGGGCCCTGGGGACCGAGCGTGCAGCCGACGCGGCCCTGCAGCACGGGCCAGGCGGCTGATTCGGGTTTGATCACGCGGTCGTACGTCTCGCCGCCGCCGCTGTCTTGCACCCGGTTCAGGCTGTCGGGAATGATGTCTTGGGCGGCGGCCCCTTGGACGCTGAACATCACGTTGTCGCTCACGTGCAGATAGCGTTCCAGCCGCAGTTGCATCCGCCGGAAACCGATATTCCCGCCGGCCCAGCCGACCGAATAGTTTACCGTGGAGGGCAACAGCGGCGACATCAGGTCCCAGTTCTGCCCGGCCATGATCCGCCAGTTCTCGTTCTTGACTTCCGCCCACGCGTGGCGGATTTGGATGGTGCTCTGGTTCTCCGTGAGGAACTGGCCGTGGAAGTCGATTTCGACTTTGCCACCGCTGTCGGCGCCGCCGAACCAGTGAACCCTGGGACCGGTCACATCCAGGCCGAGCCGCGTGCGCCGCGTGTCGATTTCGAGATCGTTTTCGCCTTCGACCGCCGGCGAGTGGGTGTAGAGAATGAAGAAGCCGGGGTGTGTCCGGCGCGTGGCGTAAATCGCGCTGCCCCAAAGCACGCCATAGGGCACGATCTTGTAGTCGCCCTTGACCCAGGCGAGCTTCTTCATCTCCTCGCGGAGTTCCTCGATGGTGTACAGTTGGGCCTCGTCCGGCGCCGCCTCCGCCGCGTTGGGCACGTAGTCCGTGGGCCGCACGAACGTATCCAGAGGAACCGGTTGCTCCAAGAGGACATCGCCGGCAGCAGGCAAGCGGACGAGTCCGTCCGCCGCGCCGGTCGCCGGCTGAAACCAGCCCGGCGCGTCCGCGGTCGCGTCCGGCGTGGGACTGGGCGCGGGCTGCCAAACGCTTTGAGCACCCGCCGGCAGGGCCGTCCAGCACAGCAGGAGCGTTAAGGTGAGCGAACCGGCCGCCATCCGCAGTGCGACGTTTGCAGGGTCGATTTGGCGTGACATGGGTGTGCCTGGAGGGCTTTTCGTGGGTATCGGGGACGTGCCGTAGGTAGCATCTGGATGGGTTGCATGTACAGAATTGGTTTCGGCAGCGGGGTCCGGCAAATGCGCACTTTCCGGGCTTGCCGTTACAGATTCCGGATTTGGCGTCTCCAGCAGGCGTTGCCTCGCGCGGAAACGACGGATGTGCCGATTATGCGGGCACAGGTTGACCCCGGCGGCCGTATCTACGCCGCTGCCGATCGCGGCCTTGGGTGACAGGCCCCTTGCTGGCCTGCGACCCGATCGAGGCGTCCGGGGTCAGGGCCGTCTCGGTCTGCTCCCCCGCCGTCGAGGTCGGTTGGGCTACGCTCTAGCGCGGCGGAGGCCGATGTCGAGGGACTCGTCGTTCCGTTCGCCGCAGGCATCGACCGTCCCCGGATCGTTGTCCGTCAACGCAGTCGACACTTCCGCCCACGTCAGGAACCGGAGGTCGTTCTTTCCTTCGTCACCCAGCACGAAGGACCTTCCGCGTCCAACGTAGAAACCGCTGTCGGCGGCGGCATCTCGCTGCCGGCGACGGCAACCGACCTGCTCGGATTCCAAGCCGTTCCCAACCGGCTTCCAGGGCCGCTGGCAACGGCATCCATTCCGTTCCAATCGATGGACGGCCTCAGTGCAGCCGCACGTAGTCGAACGCGAACGTCGCGTCGGGTTCGCCGGCCGGATCGATGCGCAGCGATTTCACCACGCCTTGCCAGTGACGACTTTGGGAAAAATCCAACTCGTAATCGTGAAACTGGCCGTCGCCGCTGACCTGGACGCCCAAGGACGTCCGCTCGCTCATTCCCGCTACGGCGGTCGCCCAGAAGATCTGCATGCGTTGATCGCGATCGCTCCGCAGACGGAACGCGAGACGCTGCAGACAATCGGCTTCGATCTGGATGCCGGAGATCTGGACGATCGGGTCGCGGCCGGTTGACCGCCCCGTCAGGCAGCCATCCTTGACGGCCAACTCGGCCACGTCCCCGTTGGCCGACCAGCCCTCCGCGTCACCGTCGGTGTTGAACTCCCAAGCTGTCTTGGCCGCGACCGGCGGCAGGTCGTACGGTCCCAGGCCCACGTCGGAAGGGATCAGATTCGGCGGCCAGTCGCCCGGTTCACAGAAGGCCTCGCGGACCTGGTCGAGATCCTGGAAACCGTATTCGGCATACGGCTCGATGTAACTCCCCTCGCCCCACTCGTTCACCGGGCCGAGGGCGATGATCTTCTTGCTCGTCTGATCCGCATACTGGCGGGCGAGCCGGCACAGTTTGCCGAACAGTTCGGGCGTGCGGCCATCGGCCACGATCGACTTGTCGCCGTGCCAGGGGCGGGAGTCCCAGCCCGTATCGACGATCGGCAGGTACCGCAGGCCGCGGGCGGATTCCTCTGCCTGGCGCCACAGTTCCGGGCAGGTCTCAAGCAGATCGGCGAACGGGAACCGGTCACTGCGGGCTCGCCGGTGTGCCAGTTGGAAGCCGTGATACGTGGTCGCCGCCTCGTAACCTTCGCCGATCAGTTCCTTCGTCCGATCGGGATTGTCGTGGGAACTCATGGCGACGAAGTAGATGCCGGGATAGCCGGCGGCTTGGGCCATCTGCTGCGACGCTGCGTACAGCTGGGCGGCCTCGCTGCTGCCGCCCAGGTCGCGGCGCACGTTCTGCGGGGCCCAGATGAACACCGCCGGCCGGCCGTCGATGCGGTAGTACTCCGGCATGGGGAAATAGTTGTCGATCCAGTACTGGGTGACCTTTCGCCAGTCGTCCGCCGAATGCGTGTCCGGCGGATTGTGGTTCGCCCACATGACGGCCCACTTCAGGTATTTCCGGTACTTCGCCTTGCCGTAAGCGTTGTGGAGCCAGTGTTCGAGATGGCGTCGGCCCTGGCACCAGTACCAGTCGACCATGTAGAAATTGATGCCGTGCTCGACGGCCCATTTGATTTGCCAGTCGGCGCACTCCGGGTTGGACTCGTCGTACCATCCCAGAATCGGCTTGCGGTTGGGATAGTCCCGAATGGGCGCCCATTTTTCCTGGGTCGGGAAGCCCGGGAAGTAGAACGCGCCGATTTCATACTTGCTTCGCACCGGCTGCGGTTCGGGGACGTAGGAGGCTTTGGGCACGTTGGGTGCAGGGGTCAACTCCAGCGCCGCGGTGGCCGAGACAGGTTCCGTCTGGGCGGCGGCGGCCGTGACCGCCAGGTCGAGCTTGCCGAGCGTTTCCGCTTGGATCTTCCACTCGACGGTTTTGGGCACATACAGCGACAGCCGGTCGATGGTCTTTTCGGCGCTGTCGAGCAGCTTGACGCCCGCGGGCACCGCAAGCCTGACCGTCACGTTCTCGGCCACTTGGCCGCCGAGATTCCGCAGCGTGCAGGTCACGCCGGCGGGTCGCCCGGCGCGGTTGATGCCTTCCGCCGGCCCGAAGTAGGCCAGTTGCAGTTCGGCCGGCCCCCCAGGCTCCGCGGCCACCTCGATCGACTCCACCTGGACACTCGCCCCGGCGGCGGCGGGCACTTGCAGGCCGATGCGAATGATCTCGTCGCGCCAGTTCTTCAGCCCGCTGGTGGCCAGGTTATACGAGTGCAGTTTCCCGTCCGGCCGCAGCGGAAAGGTTATGCTGTCCCAGCCGAACTGGTCGCTGGAAACACAAAACAACCGGCCGCTGCCCGGGCGATCGGTCGCCATGCGGACGCACACAAACGGATGCTCTGCGGCGTGGACCGCCAAGGGAGGGCTCCATGCGATCGGCCCTTGAGTCTCCTCGGCCACGTCGCCGGAAGCCCGCCACAGGTCGCGGAGTTCGTCACGGGTCCAGGCCTTGGCCGGCGAACCGGCGATCGGCGCCCGCTCGGCGATCCTGATCCACTGGATCTCGAACTCGCCCGCATTGGGCGGGTCGAACCGCAGGCGGATGATCTTCTTGGCCGCGTGCCAGAACGGCCAGAGGCGGTAGACGTGAAACTGGGCGTCGCCCTGCGTGTGGAACAAGCGGTGCTTCTGCGGGCTGAATCCGCCGTACTGACCTTCCAGCGTTTCGGTCCAATACAGCTCGGCCATCGCCGGGACAGTGCTCTTGGCGCAGATCTCCACGTACTGCTCGGGGGCCGCCGCGATCTCGAACAACGGGCTGAACAGGATCGGATCGCTGCCGGTCGCCCGGCCGTGCAACGCGCCGTCCCGGACCGCGGCGTCGGCGATCAGGCCGCCCAATTGCCAGCCGCGGAGGTCGCCCGTCTGGTCGAACCGCCATTCGACAAGGGTCTTGTCCTCTGCCTGGGCCGCCACCGACATCAGCAACGCCGCGCACCCGCAGGCCCAAACGTTCCACGTCAGTTTCTTCGCTCGTTGCATCAGGCCAACTCCTTCTGTTTCGGCTTGGTGAGAGAATTCGGCCAACGGCCGATTGGTCATTCTTGTCGAGCCGCGAATTCCCGCTGTCAACCCGGAAGCGAATCAGGGCAACGGCTGGCAGCCTTCGTGACGGGCAGGGCTCTGGTCGGCGTCGCACGGCGATCTGGCCGCGCATCCAAGGACAACGGCCCGGGACGCGCGGCCGGTCTTGGGGATTCGCGCCAGCTTGCACCTCCACCGCTTCCCGACCGCGCCGCCTGATTCTAGCCGACGCGGCATCCAGCGGCAATCTGACGGGCGCGGCCCACCCGGCGTGGCACTGCCTGCAGTTCGCACCCAGTTTGCCCGGAGACGATCTGAGACCGTCAAGGAACATCAGGAAAACGACAACCATAAGTCTGCTGCCCCAAGCGCATGCAGCGGACGCGCGTGTTGCCCCGGCTTGTCAGCAAGCCTTGTTCGAGAAATAAAGAATGGGGTCAGGCTTACAGAATTCAATTCTGGCCGAGC
>JAAYYU010000327.1 GCA_012515235.1 Candidatus Anammoximicrobium sp. | reverse complement strand
CGCCAGCCGGCTTCCTCGCGCAGGACCAGCGCCAGGCGGCCCCGGCCCGCCGGGTCGTGGCGAGGATCGAAGGCGACTTCGGCGGCCGGATCGTCCCCGACGCGAAAGGCGTCCAAGTCCAGTTGGATTGCTTCGCCTTCTCTCGCGCCGGACAAAATGGTCAATTCCACGGGCATGTTAGGCTTCCGTTCCGAGCGACTGGAATTCCCTGTAGATCTGCACCATCGCATCCAGGAGTTTGTGGTACGTCGGATCGTCCCCGGTTTTCTGCGGGGCAAAGATCAGGCCCCGGTGGCACATGTGCCGGATCAGGTCGAACACGCTGTCGCCGTCAAACCGGTTGCTGCCGTCGAACGTCTCCATGCGGTTGGTAGCCGCCGCCCGCATGACGGTCGCCGCCTGCGAGTCGACGAAGCGGCGGCCCTGATCGTAGAACACGACCCAGTCCTGCCCCCGCATCGACTTGCGTTTTTCCTTCGGGTAGGTCCGTTCCAATTCCGTCCGCAGGCCGTCCACCGCCTGCCGCATTTCGCCGAACGTCTGCGGACTGACGGCACCCACGGCACGAATCTCGCCCAGGGCTTTTCCCGTCGCGTCAGTAAAGGCCTTTCTCGCCGGTTCAAATTCCGCAGCCCGGAACACGAGCGGCCAGTCCTCGTCGAATACCTTCGCGTCGCTGGCCCGAAAGGGCACCTTCTGTCCCAGCGCGGCAACTTCGGTCAGCCAAATGTGGCCGGCGTCACCTGGCAGCAACTGCAGGTCGATCTCCGAATCCAGGTAGCGGTCGTCCGCACCGTAGATCGCGGCGTAGGCCAAGGACGTGTTGGCAATCTCGTTCAGCAGCCAATTCAGCTTGACCGAAGGCTCGCCCTTCTTGATTTCATCGGGGTAGTTGAGCGTCACGTCCCTCTTGACTTCCCGTCGCTTCCGCACCCGCTCCAGGTACGTCGGGTCCTCCTTCAGGCGGTAAGCCTTGTTCAGCGCGCGCCGCTCGAAGTAGGTCTCGACCCACTTCAGCGCATTGTCCATTTCGCGGTCGAACGCGTCGGCCCGGTGCCGCCGGGCGATGGCATCGCTCTCCAGGAAGTCCCCCACTGCGGCAATGTAGCGGGCTTGCGCGTCGATGTACGTGGACAGGACCGTCGCCCCGCGAGTGGGCGGAAGAAAGATGTGCCCGCGCGCCGGCGGCGACTCGGCGGCCACGGCGTAACCAACCGCCGAGATCCACACGACCGCCGCCATCGCCATCGCACGCCGCCGCGCCGGCCTGCACCGCGCAAGGCCTGCGCCGCCGGCGCCACACGACACCGCCCGCCACATCGACAACCTGGAAAACATAACGCACGCCCCCTCGCTCAATATAATTCACTTTCGGCGAACGTCTGCCGCGGTCCCTCCCCCAGCCGTATCGGTGATTGTAGTTCTGGCAGACGGCACGGTCAACGCAGACCGAGCCGATCCGACTCCGCTGAGGTTCATCGCGATCACAGACCCCGAACCAGCCGCTGAACCGCCCACGCTCCTCTTGCACCAAGCAGCAATTCCGCCGAAGATGACGGCCACGTGGCGTCGCGTTTCTGGTCGAGGCATGGTTGTCCGCATGAGCACCGATTTCGATCCCTATCACCGCTGGCTGGGAATTCCGCCGAAGCATCAGCCGGCGGATCACTACCGGCTGCTGGCAATCGAGCGGTTCGAAGACGATCCGGAGGTGATCGCCGACGCGGCGGAACGGCAGATCGCCCATGTGCGGCGCTACGCCCTGGGGCCGCATCAGGACATCTCTCAGCGGATACTGAACGAACTGGCGGCGGCCAAGGTCTGCCTGCTGAATCCCGATAAGAAGGCGGAATACGACCGGAAGCTGCGGGAACAGGTTGCGCCCCAGGACCTACCTGTGCCGCAAGTCGTGCCGCCGTCCGTGAGTCCGTTGCCGCCCGTCGTCGCGCCGGTTGGGACACGCTCGGAAATGCCGGCCATCGGCGTTAACGGTCCAGGTCCGGTTCCGGTCGTGACAGATCGTTCGCGTCATCCCATGCGTGCGGGCCGTGCGCGGCTGCCACGGAGCCGTCGCACTCAGATGTCAGCCGTCGCGGTCGTCGGGTGGGCGGCAGGAGGCGGTATTCTGCTGGGCCTTCTGGCCGTCGTGCTTTGGAGCTTGTTCTCAGGCCGTGGCGTCGACGACGTAGCGCAAGCTGGGCGCCTCAAACCTTCCAGCGGACAGTCTTTGGCTGCCGAGCCGACTCCGGAAGTGAAGCCGGACGCGAAGCCGGCGAAGTCCGATACTCCCGCAATTCGTCAAGCCAAGCCCGCCGAGGCGCCCGCAGAGCCGAAGGTAGGGAAGGAACCGGCCAAACCTGAATCAGCCAAGACCGAACTGGAGAAAACGGAACCAGCAGCCAAGGCGTCAGGGCAGAAAGACGCATTATATTCGTCCGGCGTGCGTCCCATGGACAGCGCAGAGAATGCCCACCTACGCGAACAAATCGACCGCTTCGCCGAGATGGGGCGGGCTGAAGAGAGCAAGCTGCAGAAGTCCGTGACCGGATCGCCACACGAGATCGAAAACTCGATCGGCATGAGGTTCAAACTGATCCCGGCGAGGGAATTCCTGATGGGGTCGCCGGATGGCGATTCAGACGCGTGGCCCGGTGAGAAACCGCAGCACTTGGTGCGGATTACGAAGCCGTTTTATCTTGGCGTGACCGAGGTGACACAGGAGCAGTACGAGCGGGTGATGGGGCAGAATCCGAGCTACTTCAAGGGGGATCCGGAACGGCCGGTGGAAATGGTGTCATGGGAGGATGCCGTGGCGTTCTGCCGCAAGTTTAGCGAGCAAGAAGGCCAAACGTATCGGTTGCCGACGGAGGCCGAGTGGGAGTACGCCTGCCGGGCGCGTAGCCAAACCAAGTGGTCGTTTGGGGACGATCCAGCGGGTCTGACGGAGCACGCTTGGTTCGACAGGAACTCGGAAGGGACCACGCATCCGGTTGCGCAGAAGAAGCCGAACGCGTTTGGGTTGTACGATGTCCACGGGAACGTCTGGGAATGGTGCGCGGACTGGTGCGGGGAGAAGTACTACGGAGAGTCGCCGCAGGCGGACCCGCAGGGGCCAGCGGCAGGCTGGGGCCGGGTGAGCCGGGGCGGCTGTTGGGAAGACGTCGCGTCCGTCTGCCGGGCGTCGTACCGCCGCAGGTACGCCCCCGGCGACTGCTACGGCGCCCTGGGCTTCCGCCTCGTGAGGGAGTGTCCTGCGTCCTTTCCATAGCCCTTTCCGCGGTAGCCGTCTTCGAGCGGAGCCTGGAGCGAAGGTCGAAGGGCGG
The DNA here is from genome assembly GCA_012515235.1 of Candidatus Anammoximicrobium sp. Classification (GTDB taxonomy): domain Bacteria; phylum Planctomycetota; class Planctomycetia; order Pirellulales; family Pirellulaceae; genus Anammoximicrobium. Next base: position 957 of record JAAYYU010000327.1, on the reverse strand, counting down.
TAGCGGTAGCCCCGGCCCTTCGTGCCGTAGCGGAAGGCATAGCGGGTCACGTAGGCGGCGCAGGCCGCCGTGTGGTTTGGGGCGAAGCCTCAGCGCGCCGCAAAATGAGGTGTTGGATAGAAAAACTGGGCTGACGCGGCCTTCGGCCGCAACCAAGTAGGTTGGGTCTCCGACCCGACCCGGTCGGGACAGAGTCCCAACCTACCAAGGTGCGCGCGCCCTGCGCACTGACACGCTAATTGACAACTGGGGTTGCGTCTTCCCGTGCATACGCCGGCACGCGGCCGGCAGCTACCCATTGGCGTAGAAGCTCGGGGCAGAAATCCACGTCATTGGGCCAGACGATCGTTCCCAGTTCAGGATCGACTCGGACCCGGCGGAAGAAGGCCGGATCCTCAAGCGCGCGGAAGTCGCCGCCGCGGCCGAAAATGCGCGCTGCTAAGTCGACGACGCCACCCTGGCCATCGCTAAACACCAGCTCCAGTCGAAACCCGCCTACGGGGCGGACATCGGTTACGGTTACGCACAGTTCCATCGCAGCCTCTCATCGCAACGGGTCAGTCTTCCTCGGTCGCCTTCCCTGTTCGCGTTCCTCCCACGCTTCGAGGAGTTACTCGCGATGCAGCCAAGCCTACTCCATTACCAGCGCCAACGCTCTGCAATCGAGCGAGGAAACCGCAGCCACTGGGCCTCGGTTCGAGAACGTCTCCCCCAGGCCGCACTGAATCTATCCGTTCAATTCGGATGCTTCTTCCCAGTGCTCGTACAGCCGTGGCAGGGCGGCTTGTTGCTCCTCCAAGTCGGCTTTGATCTGCTTCACCCGCTGGCCATCGCGGAGGACTTGCGGATCGGCCAGGGCAGCGTGCAGCTGCTCGATCTGTGCTTCCCGCTGGGCGATTTCCGCCTCGATATCGGGCACCTTGCGGTACGGGAACTTACGCTTGCGGCGCGGGGCCT
>JAAYYU010000326.1 GCA_012515235.1 Candidatus Anammoximicrobium sp. | reverse complement strand
CGGGGTCCTATATTGCTTCCTTCGGGGCGGGATCGCAAGAGGCAGGGCTGCCCAGGCGGCGGGGTAGCCGTTCACCGAATTCGAGACTTCAACGCCCCTCCCGTCTCCAAGAATTCGGGCCCTACCATCATGGGGATGTTCAGTTGCTGTTGCGTCTCAATCCAATCCAATTCGCTGCGCGTGTAGTCGGTCATGTTCACATCGTAATCGCGGCAGACGCCGTAGAGCCGTTGTAGGCCTTGCCGAAGGTCCAACGGAATCCCCGCCGCGAGTCGCTTGGCATAACGATTCTCCACTTTCCGGTCGCGTTGGATGGAGGCGCGAAAGTCTTCGGCGTGCTTGGCCAGTAGCGGGTCAGGCAGGTAGGGTCGGTAGAAATGCCGCAGCATTTCCAGCACGGGCAACAGACCGGCGGTGAGCGTCAGGATCTTCTGCCCGTCGCCGGCGGAGATCAGCGCCCCTTGGGGCGGTATCGGCGTCGAGTTTTCCGGCGTCGGATCCGGCGGGCGGGCTGTCCAGGCGTCGAGTTCCAAGGTGGAGAGCGGTCCCATTCCGATGACTTCGACCGTCAACAGGGTTTCGGCGTCGCCGGCAAGGTCCCACGCCATGCGTGGCCCCGCGATCCAACGCAGCGCCGTCCCGCCGTCCCGAGCAGCCGTCGTCAAGAGCAGCTGTCGCGTTTGTTCCCAGGGGACTCTTTCCTGGTGGTCCACGACGACGCAAAGCCTGCCCTCAGGCCTCTCTAGTTGGGCCTGCAGTTGGCAGGTCCAATTCTCCTGATCGGCATGTACCGCGCGGCCTTGCCCCAGCAACTCGGCAAGGTACTCCCGCCCGGAGGATTCCAGGCCGCAGACTACGAACACTCTGGTCGTCGGCTCGTACAGCAGTGCGAGTTCGTCGTCCAGGATCGTCCAGACGTGGCGGGGAATGGCGTCAGCCTGTTCGGTTCGGTCGCTCCACGTCCGGATGCTCTGCTGCAGGCGAGCCTGGAAGTTGGGCTGCGTCCGCAGGTAGTTGACGAAGTGACGGGCCTTGAAGCGATAGCAGGGCGAGGCCGCTTCACCAATGCTTTCGAGCAGCCCCAATTGCACCAACAGATCCAGCGACGCCCGCAGCTTGTCCCAACCCAGCGAGGAGACCGAAAGCTCCGGGGCGGTGACTTGGTCTTCGGCCTCGGCCAGCGTAAAACGTTCCAGGCTGAGCCGCTTGCCGTGGCCCAGTCCGGTCGGGGACACCAGCGCGTAGAAAGTGAGTTCCAGAGGATAGCTGCGGGCAATCCCCAGATTCAACTCCAAGGTCCGGGCCATCGTCTCTTGATACTCGGGACTTTCCGCAATCGTCCGCACGTCGTTGAATTCGAGTTCCACGTCTTCCAAGGGCCATTCGCGATTGCGATCGCGCACCCCTTCGATGGTCTTCCCGCAAAAGGCCTGAATCAGACTGGCGTGACCGGCGGTATAGTCCAGAATCCGGTCCGCGAGATCCTCGCCTGCCAGGATCCCCAGCGCCGCCAGAGGTTCCACAATCAGGCGTCTTGCCGCGGGTTCGGAAAGCGGTCCCAGATTGATCCGGGAACCCCAGTTGCCGAAGGCCGAATGGGGAAGCGTCTCGGTCCTTCCCAACTCGTCATAACCGGCGAAGACAATCCGCAAGAACTTGTCATGCTCCGTTTCGCGGTCGCGGAGGAACCAGGATACCGCTGCGCGCGAGCGGGATTCGTTGCCGGAATTCTCAATAAATTCCGCGCGGGCAAAGCTGTCTGCCTCGTCTAACAACAGAAACAGTCGGTGGATGCCGCGCCCGCGCAGGCGTTCGATGACGACGTGCAGAAAGTTTTGGAATTTCGCTTTCACATCCGAGAGCATTTCCCCGAACAGAGCGCGTCGTTGGGCATCGTTCATCGCCAGCGGCAACTGCGGACGGTCCCAACGCGGCGGATCCGGGATTTCCTCACGATGGAACAGTTCCAACAGCTTTAGAGCGAAGTCGTCCAATACACGCCAGGACTGCCATGGGGCAATCCCCGCACATCCGACTAAGACGGCCCGCCGGTCGGTGGACTCGCGGCATTGCAGGAAGACGTGACGCAGCAAGGACGACTTGCCCATCTTGCGTCCGCTGAACACGACCGTGCCATCGCTTTCCAGTCGGCGCACCTCCTCCTCGCGACCGAAAAACATGCGTCGTCCCACCGCACTCGAATCTTGGTAGGTCTGGTGCGACGAACTTAGAAAGCGGGCGGCCACCATCTCCATCAAGCCGCGAAACCGTTCGTCCGCGCCCAACCGCAGAATGCGGAGGATATCAAGATCATCAATGAAGGCCACGCGGTCACTGGCCAATCCGCTGCTTTCGACCCGGATCTGGGCCATCCATTGCCGGTACGGCCCCCGTGTCTGAAGAAAGCTGCCGGGCAACATGACCAGGACGAGCCCTTGGTTGGCGAATCGAAGGTCCTCCGCATAAACGCTGGCCCGAGCCTGCTGGATGAGTTCCTGCAGGGCGTTCACCACGTACTGCTCGATCAGGTTCGGCCGGTTCGATTCGCGGGAGTTCAGCGACAGCCGCATGATCGCCATGATCCGCCCCCGTCCGTCCGGATCCTCGTAGAACGGCGCGCCATGCCACGGCTGGCAGAAGACAAAATCCGTCTTTGCCGAGCGGGATGACCAGAAGTTGTTGTTCGCCATCAACGTCAGTGACGGCCGCAGTTGCTTGTGATCCTGGATGCTCAACCAGATTCGCAGCTGTTTGAAGTAGCTGGGCCATTCCGTAGCTTCCAGGTTGGCATGGCGGGCAATGAAGTGATCCGGGGCCGCCGTTTCGGCGGCGATCGCCTCGTCCGGCAGGAAGATGGCCACGTCGGAACGCAGCCCCGGCTGAAACTCTCGCGCCAGCCGACAGATCTCGCGCAGAGGAGGCTGGCTGGACTTGCTCGGGTGCAGGCGTTTGGGCAGTGGTAGACGATGCGGGCGCAGCGCGGATGAGGAATCGAAACGCCCTTCTCGAAGAACGCGCTCGGCCTGCGCCAAACGCCGACAGCCGACGACGAAATCGTTTGCCTCCACGCGATTTCGGGCCTGTTCAATGTACTTCTCGGCGGCCTTGTATTCTTCGTCGACGAGTTGATGGACTTTCTCCTGCAATTCCTGTTGGAGCCGAACCACGCGCCGCAGCAGACTTCCTTTTTCGGCGAACAGGGCGGACTCCATCTCCTGTTTGAAAGCGTCGATCAATTGCCGCTGACACGCGGGGATCTCGGAGTAGTTCTCGATCTGCTTGCCGAGTTGCTTGACCCGTTTGGCCCAGGTGTCGTCGGGACAGGCCCCCAGGAACCGCGTCCGGTTCCTGCGGTTTCGCACACGAAGCCCCCCCTGAAACGCTTGATTCGGCGACCGGCAGCGGGTTCTGTTGCGCGAACTTCGTCGGCCTTTTATCAATCGCGCGGACTAAGTTTTTCGTGAGGATGACTCGAAAAAGAGGACTCAACAGCCTGTTGGACAAAGGGGACTGGCTCCGAACTGCGTGGAAAAACCGCGGAAAAAACGGCACTTGCGAGGTGCTTGTTATTTCAACAGACTGCTGGACGCGCTGCTTGCGACGGATGTGTCTGGTTCGCGACAGTCTGCTGACCGGCAAGAACGTCGACCATCGCAAGCCCTGGGGCGAGCAGCGCTGGCGGGCGCAGAACGCGGCGGTGGCCCTGGAACCGGGACGTTCGATCGCCGGACTGGACGACGACCTGCGGATACCTGCGGATTTGGACTGAACGCCCCACCCCTGGCTAGAAGCCTCTACGCAGCGCCGCGGAACGCCCCAAGACTGGCTCCTTGCCCTGCCTTCGCCCCCGATCTTTTCCCTTGGGATGATCGACGCTCCCGCGGCGGCGGTTAGAATTCAGGATCGGCCAATGCCATTTACGATGCCTCGATCGAGTTGCCCATGTGTTTGCTGCCGCCGTTCAGGCCACAAAACCGTTCCAACCCGCAAGATCCTCGCCACGCCGAAGCCGGGGAGGCCCAGCTCGTTTCCCGAATTCTGCTTCTGGCCCTCTGCCTCGCACCGCTCCGGTCGGCGCCGGCGGCGGAGTCGGCGGCGCGGGCAGCGGAAATGTTCCTGCGCCGCGTGAAGGACGTTTCCTATATTCCGGGCGGCAAGGTGTGGTTGTGCCCAGCGGAGCAAACGCTCCGCGAGTGCTTGGCGTCGCTGGATGAGGCCAAACGGGAGGTGCTCCAGTTGCAGAAGTCGCTCGAACAAAGCATCCAGCGCAACTATCAGCACTGGGAGGCGAACCGGCAGGCGATCGATGCCTTGAAAGCCGCCTTGTCGACCGCAGCGACGGATGCCCCGGAGCGGAAGAAGATCCGGCAGCAGATAGAGCAAATCGAGTCGCAAATCATCGCGCCCGAACGGCTGGCCGCGCAGCACGACGTCCGCAAGCGGCTGGTCCAATTCACCAACGCCCGCAACGCCTTGACGCTCAAGCTGTTGGCTATCCGCCGCTCGATTCCGGAGATGGACGAGCAGTATCGGCGGCTGGGGGCGGACCTGGAAGTCCGCGCGGCGTTGCGGACGTTGGGCGAGGGACACCGCTTGGGGCCGCTGGAGAGCTACCGCGCCGCGCAGAGCCGCCTGGGTGAGTGCGAACGGCTTGCGTTCACCCCGTGGCTGCCGGTCTATTTGCAGAGCGGCCGAATCCGAGTCGGGGCGGTCCTGAACGAAACGGCGCCGGTCGTTTTCACGTGGCAGCCGGAGGGCGGCCCGACGGTGCTGACTACGT
>JAAYYU010000325.1 GCA_012515235.1 Candidatus Anammoximicrobium sp. | reverse complement strand
GCATACGTCTTGCGTTTCGGATCCGAGATGTGCGGGAAGCGGGCTTCGTACTTCGGTGTCGCCTCCAGCGGCGAATGGACGGCATTGAACGCAACGTACAGGAACCACGGCCGGTCTTTGCTTCGCTCGATGAAATCCACCGACTCGCGTGCAAAGGCGTCGGTCAGGTACTCCGTCTCGTCCGTGACGCGCACCCCGTTGCGAATGATCGGATCGAACTCACGCGGGCTGTCGGGATAATAGCTGCGTGCGCCGCTGAGGAACCCGTAGTAATAGTCGAAGCCGCGTTCGTGCGGCCGCAGCCCTTCCTGGAAGCCGATGTGCCACTTGCCGACCATGCCGGTTGCGTACCCAGCCGCCTTGAGCTTCTCGGCCAGCGACGGGACGTCGCGGGGCATGCCGAAGTCGGGCGACGCATAACGTTCCGGCCCCGAGTTGTGCTCGAACCCGAACCGGTGTTGATACATGCCGCTCATCAGTCCGGCGCGCGAGGGCGAGCAGACGCAATGCGTCGCGTAGCCGTCGGTGAAGCGCACGCCCTGGGAGGCGATGGCGTCGACGTGCGGCGTCGGGATGTCCCGGCAGCCGTTCGCACCGATGTCGGCATAGCCGAGGTCGTCGGCAAGGAAGAGCAGGATATTCGGCTTTCGCGGCTCCTCTCCGGCGCCCGCGAACGAGTTGACGAGAAAATAGGTGACGATCAGAAGACGTTTCATGTTGTGTCCTTTGCTGAAATGCGATGACTTACCTTTGCAGGATCTCGCTTCGGGGGCGGCGCCGCGGGCGCCAGTCTGGCCGCAGCAAGACTGCCCGGACTATTGCTCCATCCGTAGTTTCTTGAGCGTCTCGGTTTCGTAGAGTCTGGCCGAGAACTCGGCCAGCAGGGCGCGGTCTTGCGGCGTGTAGTTGGCTTCGCCGGTGAAAGTCGTGATGTTGGCGTCGATCTGGCTCTTCAGATGCATTCCGATAGCCAGGAGGTGAACACGCTGGTCTTGCAGCACGTGGCGAATGGCGGCGCCAGGCAGTTGCGCGAGCCGCTGCTTGTCGAAGTCCGGCACGAGGTATCCAGACCACCGGCCCAGCCAGCCGCCGCCGATCACCTTCATCGCCACGATGCCCATGCCCAGCTCGTGCGCTTTGGCCAGACAGTCGTCGCGCAGTTGGGTCATCCGGGCGCTCCAGACGGAACTACTGCCTCGCGGCATGTAGCCGTAGGACAACATGCACACCTCGAATCCGCCGGTGTTGATCAGGGACAGCGCCTTGTCGAAATATCCATGAGCGGAGAAGCCGATGAACCGCGTGATCTTCTCATCGCGCAGTCTGACCAACTCGGCGTGGATCTTCATCGCCTGCTCGACGTTCATCTGCTCCAGTCCTGGCGAGCCGTGAATCAGGAGGATGTCCAGGTAATCGGTCTGCAGTTCCTTGAGCGATTTCTCCACCGCCTTCCGCACTTTTTCCGGTTTGGTGGTCTCGACTTTGGTCACGAGGCATACGTCGCGCCTTCGGTCTTTGAGCGCCTCGCCGAGGATCGCCTGGCTCTCCATGTAGTTGCCGGCCGTGTCGAAGTAACGCAGGCCGCGGTCGAGAGCATACCGGACCAGCGCCACGCGATCGTCGTACGACAGCGGATTGCGCCAGGCTTTGGGCAGGGCCGCGCCCCCGTAGCCGAGGATCGGAAGTTTCAGTCCGGTCTTGCCGAGGATGCGCACAGGGATGGTGCCGGCCTGTTGGCCAGGCGGGGCTGCCTGAGCCGCGGCGGGTGTCCTGCCCTCGCAGACTGCTGCCGTGGCAACCGCCTGTGCCGCCTTCTTGACGAATTCCCGACGTCCGAAAATCGCTTCTGTTCTCATGACCTTTGTCGCTCCCTTTGTCGCAAGCTTTGTCGTCAACTTTGTCGCTCCCTTTGTCGTAAGCTTCGTCGTAAGCCTTGTCGTAAGCTTTGTCGCAATCACGGTCGACAAAGCTTACGACAAGGCTTACGACAAAGTGGGGTGCGGCCGGGGGCCGCGGCGGTCAACCTCCCGTCCGCATCTTCAGCACGGAGCCGCTTCGCCATGCGGATACTGGTAGTTGGCTCGAGGGTTGGTGGACACGCGTTTGGTCGAGCCGTCCTCCAGCCGGTACACGAACAGTTGGTTCTTCCCGGTTTCGCCGGAGTGGTAAATCACCGCGGCCTCGCCATCGATCCAACGCGGGTAGGCGATCCAGAACGGCTTGCCCGCTTCGTTCGCAATCGGCTTCGGGTTCGAGACCACGCGCTGCTGCACGTCGAAATCGGCGATGTACAGCGTGCGTCCGGCCATGCCCTTGGTCCTGAATCCCGCTTGGTACTCGAAGCAGATCTTCTGCTCGCTAGGCGACACGCTGACGCGGTCCAAGAACCCCCTTCTCGCCAACTCGCATTCGATCCGCTCGAACTTCGGTTCACCGCCCGGATTCGGCGTCATCAAGTAGTAACCGCGACCGAGGTTCGGGGGCGCGGACGCCACGAACAGCCTGCCGTCGGTGAGGGCCGAGTGGACCCAGGAGCTGTACCGCCGGTCGGTTAGCGCCACTTCTTCGCCCGGTTTGCCTCCCACCTTGCTTGCCATGATGCAGTAACCGCCGGTCGCCGCGTTCTTGCGGTTCCACAAGGGCGTGTTCTTCCCGTCGCGCGTCCAGGTGGGATTGAAGTCGGTGTAGGTGCCGTCGGAGAGCGGATGAAGACCCGTACCGTCCACGTTGATGATGTGGACGGCCGTGATCCACTTGCCGACGTCGGGGTCGTTTTTCAGCCGGCGAAAGAACACGAGCATGTCACCGGTCTTCGACCAGGACGGCTTGAAGTCCCAATGGCCGCTGGTCAGCGGTTTTCCCTCCGCCTGGCCGATCTCATTGACATGGATTTCGCCGTTGTAGTAGTACGAAATCCGCGAGCCCTGCGGACGTTTCACTGCTCCGGCACGGGCCGAGAGGGGCGTAGCGGTCGAGCCGATGCCGACCGAAGCCGCCGTCACCGCGACCGTGCCCCGCGCAGCCTGATCAAGAAATTCGCGCCGCGTGAGTCGTTTGCTGCGTGTGTTCATGGTTTTTCCTGAGTGGTTGCTTGGGTTGATTGGGATGCGTTGTTCGGCAAGCCCGCCACTGGCGGGACGAGGCGTTTCCTGGGCGCAAAGCGTCGGGCAGGCGACAATGGCGGACAGGCAGACGGCGGTTTTCATGGTTGGCCTCTACCTGTCCAACACACAAACCCCCGATTTCTTACAAAGTATCCGTTGCCCAGCCCCACAACAAATGAAACCGCTTGCCACGAAAAAAGTTCCGTCGCCGGCGTGACCAATCCGGCGACGAGCGAGGGACGCCGGACGCGGTTGGCCGACAAGAATCGGCGGATCTTGTTGGTCGCCAGCATCGCGTCCGGTAAAATCACGTCAAGGAGACCTTCATGATCGAACGTACGGAACAGCAGGCCCGGGCGTTGGAAGATCCCGGAGTGACTCTGCCACGAGTCGTAAATCCTTGGACCAACGAGACGTTTGTGTGACTGCGCCTCGCAGACTACGAGCGCGCAGCGGGGCCAGCGTACGACGACAGTCCGTGGACGAAGGAGGAACTTTAAATGCTGGCTTGGGAGGCGGCCGAACGGACGTCTTGGGACGAGTACGACGCCGCGGAGGGATCATGACGGGTTCCGCGTTTGGCGAAGACGCCGCTCCGCGTCTGGACAGACAGGCACGAGGGTCCTGCCGGTATGACGCAAGATCCACGGCAGCCGCAGCGGTCCGCGCAGCAGGGAGACCGAACGTAACTGGCGGCATCCGCGATCTGGCTGGCGGCGCCGGCCCAGGCATCCGCGAGTGAAGGGGGCGCAGCAGCATCCGCGCGGCACACTACGCAATCGACAGGGTTCGAGCGGGGTAGTCGATCTCCAGTTTGCGTTCCCACAGGAGGCCCACGGCCAACAACGGCAAAGTCCCCTCGTTTTCCACCACTTCGACGACTGGTTCCCGGCCAAACCAGTCGATTACCAAACTGAACGTGTCCAGCACAACTTGCGTGCCGTCCGCCAAGCCCGCCATGACGGCAGCCGACTGTGGTAGTCCCAAACGCGTAATCGTGGCTCGCGGAATCACGAGTTCGCCGGTGAACGCTGTGTCCACCCAAGCCTGTAACGACACGGCGTCGGCACGGTGCGACGGCCGGATCGACAGAACAATCAACGCTCGCCCCGAGACATCGACTTCGCCGTTCATGAGAGCGTCACTCCCAGTTCGACAGTCGCCTTGTGTCCGACGCGCAGGATAAATGGCAGACGCGTTGGGTGCGCTGAACGAGCCGCTTGAATGGCGTCGCTCAAGGTGCGGCCCAGAAAGTAATCGCCCGAGTCGGGCTCGATGGCGACGAATTCGTCCGGGTGCGTGTGCTCCAACTGGGCTCGGAGTCGCTGCTCGTAGATGACGCCTGCCCTGCGGGCCAGTTCCTGTGACTGCTGGGATGCCATGCCGGTTTCCTCTCTTGCCGTCGCGGTCAACTTGTCCATCCGGTGGTATTGTACGGAGAATGACCGCGGACGGCTACACATCGAAGGGCGGACGAACGCGTCAGGAAACCGTGGCACCCGACCGCGCTGCGAGCCGCCGAAGGCCCACGCCTTGTCCGTGGGATGGTTACGCTTCCCCGTGGTCAAAGAGCTGCGCCGGCGGGGCCACAGTGTGGATCATCGCGTCCCGTCGTCGATCGTCAGGCCGGTCACCTTCTCGAAGTCGGACGCCTTCGCTGTCAGTACCGTGGCGCCTTCGACCAGCGCAATGCTGGCGGTTCCCACCACGGCTGCCTTCGTAGTTCAGGTTCTGCGAAACTGAAGTCCCGGGCAATCGCAAACTACCAGTCGTACCGGCCAACGAGCGATTGCGGCAGGGCCTGACCGGCGTGCCCCTGCTCGTGGCACCGGCTGGCTGAGACGCCGGCGATGCGAGAATCAGGTTGCCGCCCGCGGCGCGGAAACGTATACTGCAGTTGGCATTCCCTTCCAGGCAACAAGCACGAGGTGGCAGGCATGTCGTCGGTCATCCAGATCACATCCGTCAGCTATCCCGAATCGGACGGAAAGCCTATGGGCGAAACAGACCAGCACCGCAAAGAGATGATCCGGGAGATGGAGTTGCTGGAGCGTTTCTTCCAGGGGCAGCAAGTGTACGTGTCGGGCGACCTGCTGGTGTATTACGAGCAGGGCAATCCCAAGAAGTTCGTCGTGCCGGACGTGTTCGTCGTCCTGGGCTTGGAACCTAGGGACCGGCGGATCTACAAGCTGTGGATCGAACGTCAATCGCCTAATGTGGTGATTGAGGTGACGTCGCGGAAGACGAAGACCAAGGATACCGTGAAGAAGCCGGCGCTGTATGCCCGGTTGGGAGTCCGCGAATACTTTCTGTTCGATCCGACGGAGGACTACTTGCATCCGCCGCTGCGAGGCAACCGCCTGGCCGGCGACGAGTATCAGCCCATCTCCGCCGACGCGCAGGGCGGTCTGGTCAGCCGGGAACTCGGCCTGCGGCTGCAGGCCGAAAGCGGACAGCTGATGTTCTACCGCTTGGATACCGGCCAGCGGCTGCTGACCGCGGAGGAAGCTCGGCGAGCCGAAGCCGAAGCTCGGCGGGCCGAAGCCGAAGGTCGGCGGGCCGCCGAAGCTGAAGTGGCCCGCTTGCGCGAGGAATTGCGCCGTCTGCGCAACGGGCAAGCATGACGTCGCCCTTCGGGAGACCTGCGCCGAGCGTTGGGCATGGATCGGCGCCGAGCGTTGGGTGTGAATCGGCGCCGAGCGTTGGGCATGGATCGGCGCTGAGGTTGAAACCTTTTGCGCGTGCGAAACGCCGCCTACGTTCGGACCGCGTCTTCCACGAACGCTCTCGCCTTTTTGGCTTCCTGCAGCAGTGCGGGCAGTTCGCCGGGGGCGAGGCATTCAATCACCAGCGGGCCGCCGACAAAACCACCCCGTTTCAAGCGGGCCATCAGGGCGCGGAAGTCGACTTGGCCCGTTCCGGGCGTGACGGCGACTTGCTTGGGGTGCCGGTAGTCCTTGACCGACATGCCGTACACCAGGCCGTCGACGGCGCCGGCGTCCTGGACGGGGTCGAGTTCGCCGTTGGAATAGAAGTAGATATTGCCCGGATCGTACCACAGGCGAAAGTTCTGTTGGTTCACTTTCTCGACGCACTGGCGGCACTGCGGCCCGGTTGCGTTCAGCCCGCCGTGAGGTTTGACGGTGATCACCAGTTGCTTCTCTGCGGCGTAACCGCAGGTCTCGGCGATCGCCTTGTAGTAGTCCTCCACGATCTTGGCGTTGCTGGTTCCGCCCATCAACAACGAACTGGAACCGGCCGCCACGCAGTTGTCGATTAGTTTGCGCATGCCGTCGATCCCGGCCTGTAGCGACTGGTGCACCGGAATCCCGCCGCCGTAGATCGAAATCAACTTCAACCCCCGCTTTTTGACTTCCTGGCCGATCTGAACGGATTCGTCGAGCGTCGTTTCGACCGAGATCACCAAATTGCCCCTGTCTTTGGTCTTGGCGGTGGTCATCAGCCCGGCGTACCGGTAGCCTGCCTCGGCCATGGCGTCCAGGGCGACGCGGTAGTCGTGCGCGTCCCAGGGGCGGGTGTAGATCCCAATTTGCCAGGGGGTGGATGCGTCTTCTGTTGCGGAGGCGGACCGATGGAGCAATTGCGGACTTGCCAGCGCCACGCTGCCGACCGACAGGACGCGGTGGACAAACTGACGACGCGTGATACCTGAACACTTAGGCATGGGATGATCTCCATGATGTTAAGAGGTGGGACGCGATGCGTTCGTGTATAGCACAACCGCCCGGACACGGCTATCTGCCTCGGCCGTGTAGCGGTGCTGGTAGCTGTTTTAGGCCGCTTTCCACGGCGGCGATAGACGAGCCTTGTTTGAGGCCTGCGGACGCCAAATGAGCGGCAAAGTGCCAGGCGCCGGTCTTGCGGATCGCCGGACGCCGATGGCTAGCGCCATTCCGCTCACTCAGTACTGGAACGACGCCGGGTTACTGCCCAATTGCCCGCGTTTCCTGGACGGCCGGGCCTCGGGGATTTCCGGCCGGCAACTTGCTTCAAGCGGCGCGTCTCGTCTTGCCGGGAAACGCTCGGTGTCCTAGTCTAAACCCCTGTCCAGAGTCAATTCTTCGTGGCATGGGAAAGGCGATACCGATGGAATTCCTCGACTGGATTGCGATTGCGGGCTACTTCGTGCTGCTGCTCGGGCTTGCCTGGTGGGTCATTCTGAAGGGCAAGGACACCGCCGACGATTATTTTCTGGCGGGGCGGAATTTGGGCTGGTTCGTCGTCGGGGCCTCGATCTTTGCCTCGAACATCGGGTCCGAGCACCTGGTCGGGCTGGCCGGTTCGGGCTGTACCGACGGCGTGGCGATGGCGCACTACGAGTTGCATGCCTGGTGCCTGTTGGTGCTGGGCTGGGTCATGGTCCCGTTCTACACTCGGTCGATGGTCTTCACGATGCCGGAGTTTTTGGAGAAGCGGTTCAATGCCACGGCCCGCTGGGTGCTGTCGATCATCTCGCTGGTGGCCTACGTGTTGACGAAGATTGCGGTCGGGATCTTTGCTGGCGGGATCGTGTTTGCCACGTTGTTGCCCGACCTCGAGGTGGATTTGGGCTTTGCGGTTTTCAACAGCTTCTGGATCGGGTCGGTGGCGGTGATCGTCCTAACGGGGCTCTACACGGTGCTGGGCGGGTTGCGGGCGGTCGCTTACACCGAGGCGTTGCAGACCTTCATTCTGGTCGTGGGTTCGGTGCTGGTGACCATCTTTGGCTTGCGGGCGTTGGGCGGCTGGGACCAGTTGCGCGAAATCTGCGGCTCGGACATGTTCAATCTCTGGAAGCCGCTGGTCCCGGCGGGGATGGAGGGCACGTGGGAGCCGGTCAAGGAACCGGGGCGGATCGCCTGGTACTTCAACGGCAACTATCCCTGGCTGGGGATGCTGTTTTGCGCCCCGATTATCGGCTTGTGGTACTGGTGTACGGACCAGTACATTGTCCAGCGGGCGTTGGGCGCGCCGAGCGAGCGGGAGGCGCGCCGCGGCAGCATTTTTGCCGCATTTCTAAAGCTGCTGCCCGTGTTCATCTTCATCATCCCCGGCATGATCTGCTTTGCCCTGGCCAAGAGCGGGCAGATGGACGCGTTGCAAGGAATGCTGGACGAGAACGGCCAGGCGGTGGCGGACAAGTGTCAGGCGGCTTTTCCGCTGATGGTCAAGCACGTGTTGCCTACGGGCGTGCGGGGGATTGTCGTGGCGGGCCTGCTGGCGGCGCTGATGAGTTCGCTGGCCGGCGTGTTCAACGCCAGCTCGACGTTGTTCACGATGGACCTGTACCAGAAGTTCCGGCCGGGCGTTTCGCAGCATCAGCTGGTGTGGATGGGGCGGGCCGCCACGATGGCGATGGTCGTGATCGGCCTGCTCTGGATTCCCGTGATTCAAGGCGCCCGCGGGCTGTACGATTACCTGCAAGGCGTGCAGGGCTACCTGGCTCCGCCGATTTTCGTCGTGTTTTTCCTGGGGGTGTTCAACAAGCGTCTGAACGGCACCGGCTGTCTGGCGGCGCTGATTGTAGGGTTTGCGCTGGGGGTTTTCCGCCTGGCGGTCGATACGCCCGTGACGTTGCGGCTGGCCGGATTCGAGCAGGGTTACCCGCAGGGTTCGTTCCTGTGGATCGTTAACAACCTATACTTCCAGTACTACAGCGTGTTCATTTTCCTGGTCTGTTCGGCGGTGTTCGTCCTGGTCAGCTATGCGACGGCGCCGCCTTCCTTGGATAAGATCCAGGGGCTGACGTTCGGCACGATTACGGCCGAGGACCGGGTGCGGTCACGGAGTAGTTGGGGTTGGGGCGAAGTCGCGGCGTCGGCCGCGGTTCTGGTCGCGATCCTGGCGGCATACTTGTATTTCCAGGGTTAGGCATGCAACTCGAGAAGGCGACATCTCTCTCCAGCGAAGCCGGACTGGCGGGCTGGATCTCCAGCAACGACGTGACCCTGTTCACCGTGGTCATGGTCGTCGTGGTGGCGATCTTTCTGCAAGCCAGCCTGATCAAGCGCGCCAAGTTGAACGCCGAGTTGGAAGGAGAGAAACTCTCGCTGGCCGACCAGAACCGCCGAGTGCAGGAAGAAGTGCGCCGCGTCTCGGCCGAACTGGCCGCCATCAACTCGCAACTGGCCGACACGCGCCAGACGCTGGAAACGACCCAACGCGAGCGGCAGTCGCTGGAAGAACTCCGCAAACAACTGGACGCGGAGTTGACGGCCAAGAAGCAATCGCTGCAGCAGCGGTCCGACGAATTGGCCAAATTGAACGACTCCAAAGCAACCGTCGAGGCGCAGCTGGCCCAACTGCTTAAAGACAAGGGCGCCCAGGAAGTCCAGTTCTCGGCGGCCAAGACCAGGCTGGAAGCGGACCTCGCCGCGCTAGCCGCCCAACTTCAACAGCGGCAGAAGGAACGCGACGATCTGCAACAGTCGCGCGACGACCTGCAGCAAGAACGCGACCTGCTGGACCAACAGGCCAAGGCGTTGAGCGAACGGGTCGCGAAGCTGGAACAGCAGTTGGGTGCCAGCGAAAAGAGCCTCGCCGACTTGAAACAGACGAGCGACGCCAAGACGAAGAGCCTGGAAGAACTGCTGGCCCAGGCGCTGGAACGGCAGAAGGCCGACCAGTCGGCTTCCGCCCAGCAGTTGCAGACCGTCGTGACGCGGGCCGAACAGGCGGAACGGCAGGCCAAGGACGCGGCAACCGTGCGCGACGACTACCTGGATCGCCTCCGCCGGGCCGCCGTCTACTTCCGCGACATGGACGAAAAAAAGAACTTGCTGGCCCTGCAGGTCGAAGCGCTGAAAACGCAACTCGCCAACGTGCTGGACGACTTGAAGACGGCCCAATCGCAACTGCAGCAACAGCGTAGCCGGGAAGCGACCATCAATCGCGAACTGGTCGGCCTGCGGGGCGGACTCAAGCGGGTCGCCGTGCTGTTCGACGCTTCCGGCAGCATGACCCAGCAAGGCCGCTGGGAGGAAGTCCAGCGGATCGCGCTGACGTGGTTGGATCACCTGGAGGTGGACGAGTGCGTGCTGATCGTCTTCTCGTCCGGCGCCGCCGCGTTTCCGGCCGACGGGTCCCTGCTGCGGGTCAGCGGCGACGAAGGCTCCGCCAACCGCGCCCGGTTGCTGGAGTACCTCAAGTCGGTCAAACCCGAGGGCTGGACCAACACGCTGGCCGCCATGCAGCTGGCGTATCGGTATCCCGTCGACACGGTCATCCTGTTCTCCGACGGCGCGCCGACCTACGAAACGGTGAACCGCTTCAACACCCAAGCCGCCGAGCAGATCTACGCGCTCTGCCGCCAACACGCCGACATCCCCGTCAACGCCATCGGATTGGGCAACTACTTCGACCCGGATTTCTCCACCTTCCTGCGGACGATGGCCCAGCTGACCGGCGGCACCTTCGTCGGACGGTAAGACGTTCAGGACACGGGTCCGGCCGTTGGAGCCGTAGAAAAGGGAATGCCCCTGGTGCGGTCCCTTGCTTGACGCGCCTCCGCGCCGCGATGACAATCAACCGCGACTTGAACGCCCACCTTTCACCTGCACCCAGGAGAGCCTGCTATGTCCGCCTTGATTTCCCGCCGTGAGATGTTGCGTACGACTGCGGTTGCCGCCGGCGTCTGGACGACCCACGGTGCGCTGGCCCGGGCCCAGTCCCCCTCGCCCAACGAGAAGCTGAACATCGCCGCGATCGGCATTGGCGGCCGCGGCGGCGACGACGTGAACGGGGTGACGAGCGAAAACATCGTGGCCCTGTGCGACGTTGACGAGCAGCGCGGCGGCCCCATGTTCCAGAAGTTCCCCCAGGCCAAACGCTACAAAGACTTCCGCAAACTGCTGGATGAAATGCACGCGCAGATCGACGCCGTGGTGATCGGGACGCCCGACCACACGCACGCGCCGGTCGGCGTGATGGCCATGCAGCTGGGCAAGCACTGTTACTGCGAGAAACCGCTGACGCACAGCGTGTACGAGGCGCGCGTGATGGCCGAGACGGCCCGCGAAAAGAAACTGGTCACGCAGATGGGAACGCAGATCCACGCAGGCGACAACTATCGCCGCGTGGTCGAGTTGGTGCAGAAGGGCGCGATCGGCACGGTGCGGGACGTCCACGTGTGGCTGGGCGCCAATTTCAAGGGGCCGGCGGTGCCGACGGACATGTCGCAGCCCGACGCGCCCACGGATCAGCCGCCGGTTCCCCCCGGACTGGATTGGGACTTGTGGCTTGGCCCGGCCGCCTTCCGGCCCTATCATTCGGCTTACGCTCCGTTCCACTGGCGGTACTGGTGGAACTTTGCCAACGGCCAACTGGGCGATTTCTTCTGCCACTTCTGCGATCTGGCCTTCTGGGCGCTGAACCTGCGGCATCCCACGACGGTCGAAGCCCGAGGGCCGGTACACCCGGAAAGCGCCGCTCGCTGGACGATCGCCAAACAGGAGTATCCGGCGCGGGGCGATCTGCCCCCGGTGACCTTGAACTGGTACAACGGCGGACCCTATCCGGAACTGGTCAAACAGAAGGAGATCCCGCAGTGGGGCAGCGCCGTGCTGTTCTTGGGTTCGTCGGGCATGTTGATCGCCGACTACGGGCGGCACCAGTTGCTGCCGGAAGCCCAGTTCAAGGACTTTCGGCGTCCCGATCCGTTCATCCCCAACTCGATCGGCCATCACCGCGAATGGATCGAAGCCTGCAAGACCGGCGGGCCGACGACCTGTAATTTCGACTACTCCGGCGCGTTGACCGAAGCCGCCTTGCTGTGCAACGTGGCGTTGCGGACGGGCCAGAAGCTGAGCTGGGACGCGGCGAAGCTACAGGCCGTCGGCTGCCCCGCAGCCGACGCCTTCCTTCGCCGCGAATATCGTCCGGGCTGGAAACTGTAAGCCGGCCGGCAAAGACAGGAAGCCGGCCGTCGCGCAGCCGCGGCCTACTGCAGGACTTCCGCGAGGGTCACTTCGCGGTTTTCGGCCAGCGAGCGTTTGCCGGCTTCCAGCACCGCAATGACTTCGACCTCCTCCTCGATCGGCAAGGTTTCCTTCTTGGTGCGGACCAGATCGACAAACCGGTCGAGCAGGTACCAGTACAGGTCGGACAGGTCGGGCGTCAAGGTGCGCCAGCCCTTGGTGCCGTACAGGTTCAGCTGGTAGCCGGCCCGCATCCATTCCCGCTCGGCGACCATCAGCACCAGGTCGCGGCCGTTCTCGAAACGGACGCGGACGATGTTGCGGCCCGGCTGGCCGACGTTCAGGCACGACACGGCGCCGCGGCCCAGGACCGCGTACGCCAACTCCAAGGCGTGAATGCCGTAGTACACCAGTTCGTTGCCGCAGATCGTCGTGGCCAGGTTGATTTTGCCCAGCGACTCCACTTCCTTGGCCGCCGCGATGACGTCCGGCACGAACCGCAGCGAGCTGGCCGACATGAACGGCGTGCCGGTTTGACGGGCCAACGCGGCGATTTCCTTGGCGGCCTTGGCGGTCATCGCCAGCGGCTTGTCGCAGTACGTCGGCACGCCTTTGCGCAACGGCGTCACCGCGTACTTCCACTGCTCGCCGGTGCCGTCGTCGGGGATGGCCACCGCGTCTACGCCTTCGCAGCACTCGTCGGCGGTTTCACAGACTGTGGGGATGCCGCAGACGTCGGCCAGTTTCTGGGCCGCCTCCTTGACGGGATCCCAGATCTTCACGACTTGGACGCCTTCGATGCGTTTCCGGGCCGCCACGAACGTGCCCTGGAAGTCCTTGCGCTTGACCTCGTCGAAGCCGTTGCAGGCCGTGGCGAACGCCGTGCCGTGATTCGAACCCTGCGTGCGGGGCGCGCCCATGTAGCCGTACGTCGCCGCGGAGATCAGGCCGAGTTTGAGCTTGCCGTTGGCTTCCGCGCCGCGAAGGACGGTCGGAAATCCCAGCGGGGCCGCCAGCGTGCCGGCAATCGCGGTGGCGGAGGATGTCTTGAGGAAAGTCCGGCGGGAAGGTCTTTGAGTCATGGATTAATGCTCCTGTGACGGGGTTGAAAGGGCTTAACCGTCTGTTGAACAAGGAGGACCGGCACCTTGCTGTGGCCTTTTCTCGGTGAGTCTGTCCGGGGCAGCTCGGAGCCCGTCCTCTTTGTCGACAGGCGGTTAAGTGGAAAACAAACGTGATTCGCGATCCGGAGGGACCGGACCGTTGGCGTGCGGCGGCGCTTTTTCGGCCTCCGTGCGGCGTGCCCAGGCCATCTCCAGCAGCATCTCGACGAGGCGTGGAAACGGGATGCCGGCGTGTGCGGCGGCCTTGGGCAGCAGGCTGTGGTCGGTAAAGCCGGGGAGGGTATTGATCTCGAGCAGCTGGGGCCCGGCGCGCTGATCGACGATGAAATCAATCCGCGACAAATCGCGGCAGCCGAGGGCCGCGAAAGCCCGGACCGCCAACTGCTGGACGGCCTGGCAGGTGGCCGCATCGAGTTCGGGATCCAGCAAGTAAGCGGTGTCGTTCCGCTGGTATTTGGCGGCGTAGTCGTAGAAATCCGTTGCCGGGCGGACCTGGACGACCGGCAGCGGAGCGTGGCCCAGCACTCCCACGGTCAATTCCGGCCCGGCCAGCCGCCGCTCGACCATGACGCGGCCATATTGGGAAACCGCCCGGTGCAGCGTGTGCTGGAGCGATTCCAGCGTGTCGCAGACGCTGACGCCAATGCTGCTGCCCTCCGCCAGGGGCTTGACGACCACGGGGGGCTGCAGTCCGTCCGGCGGCGACCAATCGCCGCGCGTGACGATCTCCCAGGGGGCCGTCGGCAGCCCGGCCGCCTGCCATTTCCTCTTGGAGGCGTCCTTGTCGATGCCGATTCGCGAGGCCGCCGACCCGCATCCCACAAAGGCCACGCCGCGCTGTTCCAGGATTTCCTGCAACTGCCCGTCCTCTCCGAACCGGCCGTGCAGCACGGGGAAGACCAGGTCGGCCGGTAGGTCGAGTGCGGACAGGTCGTCGGGAGTGATGTCCGCCTCGGTGACCGCGTGGCCCAGCGAGCGGATGGCCGCGGTGACCGCCCGGCCGCCGGCCAGACTCACCTCCCGTTCGGCCGAAGGTCCGCCGCAGAGGACGGTGACTCGCCACGGGCGAAGCACGGGTTGCGGACGGTCCGACATGGTTTTCTCCTGGAGGCTTCTCAGCGAGACGCCGAGACGTTTTCGCCCATTGTAACGTCTCGCCCGGAGATCGGCGACTCCGGCAGAAAAACAAACGAACGATCGTTTCGCCGTCGCCCCTACGCCTCCTCGATAAGTTCCAGTTTCAGACGCTGGGCCAGTTCCGTCACCGTGTCCCGCAGGTCGCCGTAGAAGGTGACGCGGTGCCATCCCATCCGCCATCCTTCCGCCAGTTTCTCCAGGTCGCCCTTGACCAGGCCTTGGAGCTTGGTGCGGCAAGCCATGTCGCTGTCGTTGTTGCCGTCCGACTTGGCTTGGTGCATCAACACCTGCCGCAAAACCGGATTGATCTCTAGCGTGGTCGTCAGATAGCCGGCGGGCAACAGCGATTGGACGCACGCGCCCTTGCGGTCCTCCGAGTGGCTGCGGATCAGGTACGGGTTCGACGCCCCTTGCGGGCCGAACGCTTTGGTCGTCGCCAGGCAGTGGGCATAGACGATGTGGTTCCGAGACGTATCGATCACGGGATCGGAGATGTAGCCGGGCCGTCCGACCAGCGCGCCCATGGTGGCCATGGTCACCGCGGACATCTGGTCCGCTTCGCAACCGCCCACCAACCCGTCGTTGTTGAATTGGCTGAAGCCCAGGCAGGGGTAGGCGTGCATGTGGCCGCCGTAGAATCCGCCCAGACAGTTGATGCTGATGCCGCTGGCCCCATGCCGTTGAAGCATCTGCTTCATGGCGACGTACATCTTGCCGGACCGCTCCAACTCGGCGCGATCCGGTTCGACGACCTTCTGGGCGCCGGCTGCCCAGCGGTCGGCGAACTCGCACGCCGCATCCGGATCGGCCTGGGCATAGGCGGCCGACAGTTCTTCAAAGGTGATGGGCACCAGCTTCAAACCCAGCAGTTGCTCGGTCGCCTTGCGGAAGGCGTCTCCGCCCCAGCCGCCGCCGACTACCAAGATCTTCATCTGCCGCAACTTTGCCCAGGCTGCGTTGAAATCGGGCGCAGGAAGCGGATCGGCCTGGCAGGTCCAGTCCGTGACGGCCGGCGTGCGCTGGCGGCGCGACGCGCGGAACGCGGCCGCGACGTCCGCCGCCGCCTTGCCCTGTTGCAACAGCCCGAAGCTCCGCGCGGCGGCGACGATGTCCTGATCGTCGGCCGAACTGACCCAGTCGACCGGCTTGCCGGAGCGCATGATCTGCGGCAGTCGCGTCAGGAACAGGCCGGAGCCGCCGAACAGGTTGTCGGCCAACAGGGTGGGCTTGCCGGTCGAACACAGCTTGACGACGTCGTTCCGCCAGCCCAGTCCCTGCAGGCACACCACGTACCCGTCCACTTCGCCGCCGCCTTGCAGCACTTCGTCGGCGTGCTTGGGGTCGTCCATCATCCGAGTGGGCAAGAATTGGAGATCGGGGCAACCCCGAGTCAACACGTCCAGCAGCTGCTTGCGGCGGGCATCGAAGTCGTAACCGATGTTCGGCCAGATCGGCTTGTCGTTCGCCGTCTCGCAAAAGACCAGCCGGATCTTCGGCTTGCCGCTCGGAGCGTCGCCGCTGCGGGCGGCACGAGGCCCCAGCAACAAGCTGCCCGCCGCACAGCCGGCACAGGCGGCGCAGCGGGAGAGAAACGAGCGGCGCGAACAGGACGCGGTTACGGGAAGTCGTTGCATGGCGGGCTCCTTTGCTTTGAGAACATTTTTGCCGCAATCACCCGCGATTTGTTATAGCAACAGCGGCAGGCGGAAGCAATTCTCTCAGCGCGCGAAGGTGTCTTCCCGTTTCCGCAAAGACGCGGCCCCGGCGGCGCTCGCCGGGTTGCCGCTGGCTCACAGCGACAGCACGAACTCAACCAGATCGTCCAGCTCCTGCTCGCTCAGTCCTTCCTCGCGGCCGCTCAGGCCGTGCTTCCCCTGGACGAGCAATTCCTTGACCGTCAGATACAGGCCGTTGTGCAGGTACGGCGCGGTGCGCCAGGCTTCGATCAAAGCCGGCGTGTCGAAACGGTCCACCCAGCCGTACTTGTCCCGCGAACCGACGTCGTGCATCTTCAGGTCGGTGTACAGCGGCGGCGGGTGGCAGCGGCTGCAGCCGGTCCGTTCGCTGGCAAACAGCGTCTTGCCGCGCTGGGCGGCTGGGCTCAAGCGGCCGTCCACCAAAGAAGGACTGGGGACCGGTTCTAGCGATCGGACGTACTCGTCGATGGCCGACGACTCCGTTTCCGGGCGCTCGGCAAACAGGATGTTGGTCAGGCCCGAACGCACTGCGGCGCCGGCCGTGCCCCGCACGCCCTCGGCCATCGACGGCGGAGTTGGAAAGGCCAGGATCATGCTCTTGGTGTTCTTGGGATTTCCGACGCCGTCGTTCAGGAGATCCCAGTTCAGCGCGTCGGCGCGCCCGTCCGGATGGCAGCTGGCGCAGCTCTGCCACTGCTGGCGGCAGATGCTGGCGTCGTTGAACAGCAGTTCGCCCCGGCGCCGGTTCGACCACTGCGGCGGGGGTCCCAACGCGATCTGCTCCGCTCCGTCTGCCGGCGGCGCCGTGAGATTGACGACGGCGACGGTGTCGCTGAAGTACTCGGCGACGTACAGCGTCGAGCCGGCTACGGCGACCGCGCGCGGCCCTTTGCCGGGCAACGGAATCCGGTGCCGCTGGCTGGTCGGCTGCCCGGAATCGTCGGGCAGCGAGCCAACGTCCGCCGACATGTACATCTGCACCAACCGGCCCGCCGCCGCCGCCGCGTCCAGGACGCTCACTTCGTGCGTGCCTGCATGGCTGACGCACAGCGACTTGCCGTCGGCCGTGCAGGCCACGCCCCACGGGTTTCCCGCCGCGGTGTACGATTCGTCCAAGCCGACCGTGTTGACGACCCTCCGCTGGCGGACGTCGAGCACGGTCAGCACGTTCATGTTCATCCAGCCAAATTCGACGTGCGTGGGCACCAGTTCAAAGTTGGACAGCAGGTGCGTGACATAGACGTACTTGCCGTCCGGCGAGACGCACAATCCGCGCAGGCTGTGAGAGCCGTGGGGCAGCCGGATCGCTGTGGCCTGGCGCGTCCGGGTGTCGATAACGGTCACCACGGCGCTGACGGGATAGGCGTCGAGCCGGTCGTTCGGCAGATGGTTGGCCACGAACACCGCCGCGCCGTCGGGTGTGACGGCCGCCGCGACGGGTTCGCGCACGGCCCGGACGCGGGCCACCTCGGCGCCGGCGTCCAAGTCGATCACCGCAACGTCGTGGTGGAAGCGATTGCAGACGTACAGCCACTTGCCGTCCGGAGCGATGGCGGGGCTCATCGCCGTGTGTCCGGCCGGGATCGAGGACAACACCTGGGCGGTGGCGGCATCGATCACCAGCACGGTGCTGCGCGGCGCGGCACAGGTGACGATCAAGCGGGCGCCGTCGGGACTCAGCGTCAACCCGCTCGGTTCGGCAGGCACCTCGATGCGCCGCGTCACCGGGCCCGCGGGGAACGCGACCCAGGCGACCTGACGCGAGTCGGCACTGGCCACGTATCCGGTCTGGCCGTCGGGGGAAACGGCCAGCGCCGACGGGCCCTGAGACCCCGGCGCCTCGCCGGCGGCGGCTTCCACCGGGAACGCGGCGCCGCACACGATCCCTGCCACACAAACCATGCGCGCCAGCGTGCGGAGCCAGTCGCGTTTCCGCGGCTCGCAGGCCGTCGAATCAGCGCGAACATGGGCCATCGGTCAGACCTCCGAGACCTGGGCGAACGCCATGCCGCCTCCCGCCTCCCGCATCGCTCAACAAGCGTTCGCGCGTGCGGCCTCGTAGGCGGCGATCTTGTCCTCGTGCTGCAGCGTCAAGGCGATGTCGTCCAGGCCGTTCAGCAGGCAGTGGCGGCGGAAGTCGTCGGTGGGGAAGTCCATCTGCAATCCCCAGTCGTCCGCGATCGTGCGGGCTTCCAAGTCCACCGTCAAGCGATAGCCCGGATGCTCCCGGAACCGGCGGAACAACTCCTCGACCTGTGCTTCGTCCAGCTTGATCGGCAGGAAGCCGTTTTTGAAGCAGTTGTTGAAGAAGATGTCGGCAAAGCTGGGCGCGATCACGACGCGAAAGCCGTAGTTCTCCAAGGCCCACACCGCATGTTCGCGGCTGGACCCGCAACCGAAATTGCGGCGGGCAACCAGGATCGACGCGCCGCGGACCTCGGGCCGGTTCAACTCAAAATCCGGATTCTCGCTGCCGTCCTCCCGATAGCGCCAATCGTAGAACAGCAGTTTCTCATAGCCGGAACGCTCGATGCGTTTCAGGAACTGCTTGGGGATGATCTGATCGGTATCGACGTCGGCCCGGTCCATGACGGCGACCAGGCCGGTGTGTTTGGTCAATGGTTTCATGGCTACTTGTCCTCCGAACCTGCTGTTCTCTCGCTATCCAGTCGCGCGTCCTGGAGCCCGGCCGCGGCCGGGAAGCCCCCGGCGTTTTCGGGCCAGCCGGGCTTCCGGCTCACTGTTGGTAGTCCCACTCGCGGATGTCCACAAACCGCCCGCGGATTCCGGCGGCGGCGGCCATGGCGGGCGAGACCAGGTGCGTCCGGCCGCCTTTGCCTTGACGCCCCTCGAAGTTCCGGTTGCTGGTCGCTGCACAGCGTTCGCCGGGTTCCAGCTTGTCCGGGTTCATGGCCAGGCACATGCTGCAGCCGGCTTCCCGCCACTCGAAACCGGCCTCACGGAAGATGCGGTCCAGGCCCTCTTGTTCGGCCTGGATCTTCACCTGTCCGCTGCCGGGCACGACCATCGCTTGCACGTGGCCGGCGACGCGATATCCCCGCACGACGGCCGCGGCGGCCCGCAAGTCCTCGATCCGGCCGTTGGTGCACGAGCCGATGAAGACCCGATCGACGCGGATGTCCGTGATCGGCGTGCCGCCCTGCAGTCCCATGTACGCCAAGGCCCGAGCGGCTCCCTTTTGCGCGGTCTCGTCCGCCGAGTCGCCGGGGTTCGGCACCCTGTCCGTCACCGCCACGACTTGCCCCGGCGTGGTGCCCCAAGTGACTTGCGGGGCGATGTCCTCGGCCTGGAACACGCGCGTCTGATCGTACACGGCGCCGGGGTCGGAAGGCAGTTGCTGCCAACGCCGGACCGCCGCGTCGAAATCCTGCGGAGCAAACTCGCGGCCCCGCAAATAGTCGAACGTCGTCTGGTCCGGCGCGATCAGACCGGCCCGCGCCCCGGCCTCGATCGACATGTTGCAGACGGTCATCCGCTCTTCCATGCTCAGGGCCCGGATCGCACTGCCGGTGTACTCCAGCACGTACCCCGCGCCGCCGGACGTCGTGATCCGGCCGATGAGATACAGAATGATGTCCTTGGCCGTGACGCCTCGCGGCAACACTCCGTCCACGCGCAGCTCGAACGTCCGGGGTTTGTACTGCAGCAGCGTCTGGGTCGCCAACACATGCTCCACTTCGCTGGTGCCCATCCCAAACGCCAGCGCGCCGAACGCGCCGTGGGTGGCCGTGTGACTGTCGCCGCAAACGATCGTCATCCCCGGCTGGGTCAACCCCAGTTCCGGCCCGATGACGTGGACGATTCCTTGCCGCGGATCGTGGATATCGTACAGCCGAATGCCGAATTCCTGGCAATTCTTCCGCAGCGTTTCGATCTGCTGCCTGGAAATGGGATCGGCGATCGGCAGCGAGCGGTCCGTGGTCGGGACGTTGTGATCGGGGGTGGCCACCGTGCGGTCCGGCCGCCGCACCTTGCGGCCCGCCAGACGCAGCCCCTCGAAAGCCTGCGGGCTGGTGACCTCGTGGACCAACTGCAAGTCGATGTACAGGATCGTCTGCTGGCCCGGTTCGGCGTGCACGACATGGTTGTCCCAAATCTTCTCGAACATCGTACGGCGTGGCGCGGCGTCAGTCATGGCTTGCGAGCTTGCCCTCCCAAAAGAAGCGTTGAAACGGGGTTTTCCGGCTCCATCCCAGCAGTCTGGACCGGAGACACACCTCCAGAGTTCGCCCAATATAGCCGCTGGACCGGGACTTGGGGAGGACGGGCAACGGCCGCGGGCGGCAGGACGGCAGCCGTGGCGCCCGGACGAACCCCTTGAATCACGGCCCCAGGAAGCCGCTGATCCAGCAGAAATAGCCGGCGGGCGCGGCCAACAACAGGGAATCCAGCACGTCCAGGATTCCGCCCAGGCCGGGCATCCAGCGACTGGAATCCTTGCACTCCATGTCCCGCTTGAGCAACGACTCCGACAAGTCGCCGATCATGCCCGCCACACCCACAACCAGGCCGTACACCAGGCAGGCCCACAGCGGCGGGACTGCCGCCTGGGGACCGGCCAGGATCGGCAACAGCGTGGCGAAGAACAGCCACGAGCACAGACACGCGGTGACCAGGCCGCCGATTGCCCCTTCGATCGTCTTCTTGGGACTCAAGACCGGCGCCAGTTTGTGACGTCCCCACAGCCGTCCGCAGGCATAGGCCCCGGTGTCCGACATCTTGGTGACAAAGATCACCGACACCAAGGCGGCCATCCCCCAGCCGCTGTCGTGGTACAGTCGCAGGGCGTTCAGGAACGTCATCAGCACGGCCACATAGGCGACGGTGAACACGGCCAGCGCGACGTTCACGATCACCCCGCCCGGTCCCTGGTAGCGGACCATCTCGCCGACAAACGCCAGCGCGACGGCAGCGACAAACGCAGCCAGCGGCCAGCCCAATTGCGCCCAGGGCTCGCCAGACGAATTCGACCCGCCCGCCAACCGCCCGATCAGCGGCGCCAGCGACGCGGCGATCACCAGCAACGCCCCCGCCTGGACGCTCCAGGCGGCAGGCCGCAGATTCTTGGCCGCCAGCAAGTCGAGAACTTCGGCTACTCCCAGGACTGTAAACAGCACCAGCAGCGGCGAAAGCCAAATCCCCGGCACGCCAAAATGAAAGCGGTAATCCAGGATCAGCAACGCCACCAAAGGCGCGATGATCAGCGTTGAAACGAGCAATCTCCAACGCAGCACGGAACGCTCCTTTCCGCAGGCACGCGGAGACGAAGACCCGAGCCGGGGCGGCTTCGAGGGGCCGGTTCTTCAGCGACGACCGTCCGCGCACGCTGGACATTTCGGCCGGAAGGCTCCTGGCCCCCGCGCTCGGGATGGCGCGGGGGGCCAGGGGCTGACGGGGCTCGTTTACACCTTGTCCATCGCGGGGACTTCGAAGCCGGGACGGTGCGCGTCCTGCACCAGTTTATTCGCCTCGTCGGCGAACTCGCCGGTGAACCGTTCGGTCTGGGCGTCGAAGTTCAGCCACGGGCCGACCACGTATTCGGCCTTGTCCTCGGGCACGCCGACGCCGTCGCGCATGATGGCGTGCAGCTTCATAAAGTGTTCGTAGGCGTCCGACGCGTCGCCGAAGCGGCCGGCCTTGGCGTTGAAGGGCACCTTCTTGCCGAGCCGGTACGAGTTGTTGATCAGGTGGCCCAGCGTACAGCTGTGATGCGCCTGGTTCGCGTTGCCGTTGGCCATCATGGGGTCGCCCGCGCGGCAGGCGGCGATGAAAGCGCCAAAATTGCCGCCCGGCGTGACTTTTCCGGCCGGCACCGAGATCTTCTCGCCCTGGCTGCTGCCCTTGGCATAGTACAGTCCGCGGACGATCTTCGCGCCGTCCTCAAAGTAGTACTCGTTTTCGACCTGGTTCTGATACCCGTTGTACTTCACGTTGCGGACGTTGAAGAACACGTATTGGCCGTTGGGATACTCCGCGATCCCGAACAGCGTGTTGGGCGTCTCGCCCTGGTCGTTCCACTGGAACCGGCCGCCGATGGCCATCGCCCGCAGCGGATGCGTCATTTTCGGATCGATGGCCCAGAACGCCATGTCCAACTGGTGCGTGCCCTGGTTGTTCAGTTCGCCGTTGCCGGTGACCCAGAACCAGTGCCAGTTGTAATGCACAAGGTTCCCGTGGAACTTGTCGATCACCGCCGGGCCGCGCCACAGGTTCCAGTCCAGGTTGGCGGGCGGCTCGGAGAATTCCTTGAAGCCGATGCCGTTGCGCGGTTTGCAGGCCAGGCCGTACGAGACCTTCAGCTTGCCGAACTTGCCTTCGTGAATGGCCTGGTGCAATCCGGCGTTGGCCGCGCTGCTGCGGGCCTGGGTCCCGTGCTGGACCACGACCTTGTATTTCTTCTGCGCTTCCCAGGCGACGCGGCCTTCGGCAATGTCGTGACTCATGGGCTTCTCGACGTACACGTGCTTGCCCGCCTGCGCCGCCCAGATCGTCATCAGCGAGTGCCAGTGGTTCGGGGCCGCGATCGAGACGGCGTCCAGCGACTTGTCTTCCAGCGCCTGCCGGATGTCCGCTACGCCCTTGCAGGTGTATTTGCCCTGCACCTTCTGCTCCAAGGCCTTCAGTCTCCGATCCAGCACATCCCGGTCGGGATCGACCAGATAGGCGACTTCGACGTTGGGCTGTTCCAGGTAGCCGCTGATGTGGCTGCTGCCGCGGCCGTTGACTCCCACTACCGCGACGCGCAGGCGTTCGTTGGCTCCGAACACGCGATTGGTCGCCGCAGTGCCGCAGATCAACAGGCCGGCGCCGGCGGCTGTGGAACCCTTCAAGAAGTCACGCCGAGTGAATTTGGACATGTCCGTTCTCTCCCTTGGTTAATGGTTGCCGTCTACGAAGTCCACAACTGGTCTAGCATCCGTCCTATGATACCGACGCCCTTGGCCCTTGTCAGCCTGTTGTGGGACGAAATACGCACAGCTGCAATCGCCCCCGCCCGTCCGGCAACAGCTTGGCCTCGGTCGGTTTGACGGAGTCTGGGGTCAGGCTTACCGATTTCAATTCTCGCAATCCCAGGACTTCCCACTTGGCAAGCGACGGCCCCGCGAAAATTGAAATCTGTAAGCCTGACCCCAGGCGGTGAACGAATTCGCCAAGTTATTTGGGTGCCCGTGGCTACGGCCCGTTCTGTGAATTGCGGGCGAAGTCGACGGCGATCAGGCCGTCCGGAGGCGTTTCGTCCGCGTGCGGAGCCGGGTTGTGGCCCAGGGGACAGTCGAGCCACGTCAGCTTGCCGTCGCGGCTGCGGATGACCCCGAGTTTGGTCTTCTTGCCTTGTTGCCGCAGGGCGTACTGATAGGCTTCGTGCGTCGTGAACCCAAACGTCTCGCCGATGATCGTTACCACGTCGCCGCGCTTCAGGCCCGTCTTGGCCGCCACGGAATCACGGGTCACCGCGTCCACGCGATAGCCCATCAGCGGCTCGTGACCGGGCACCTTGACCAGCGTGCCGCTGAAACCCAGCTTGGGCTGGTCGGCTCGAGCCGCTCCAGCTGTCCCCAAAACTCCTGCCGCCAGCGCAAGCAGCGCGATCGGTCGGATGAACATGTTGATCTCCTCATGCTTCGTGACTTGAAACGGTCGACGCTTGCTCATCGGGGAATGAAGATCGGTCCGATCTTGGGCGGCGGCGGGCCGACCTTGTTGATCGGCGAATCGCTCAGCCGGCCGCGCGAAACGGTGTAGGCGGCGTCGCCGACGGCGCGGCCGTTGACGACGATCGTCACCCGGAGCTGCCACCTCTTTCCCGCCAGGCCGGCCAGTCCGCCGGTCGGCGCCACGTAGTTGTGCTGGACCTGCGGCTGGGCCGTTTCGGTGCGCGAGCCGTCGCCAAAGTCCCACAGGAACCGCGCCCCCGCGGGCAGACCGGCCATTTCGGCGACAAACACGTTGCGGCTGGTCTCCCGGATTTGCACGCCGACGGGCACCGCTCCCGGCGGCCTCGAGCCGGGTGTCTCGCCCGGCCGAGGCGGTGGGACCTGGACCGTTTCGACCGGCCGCGACTCGATGCAGTCGGCCAGCCGGTTCAAGGCCTCGCGGGCCTTTTCCAAGGCTTCCTCCGCCGCGTAAAGGTCGGGTCCCAGTTGTCCGACCGCATCCGCGGCGACGCCCGTATGCCGCTCGAATTCTTTGAAGGCCGGCATCTGAGGCAGCCGGGTTTCGGCCAGCTCCTGCCATCTGCCCGCCAGGTCCTCCAGGGCGATCTGGGCCGCTCGGACCTGGCCCTCGGGAATCGTGGGGAGGACGCAGGCGTCCAGCGGCGCGCGGAGCCTGGCCGTGGCGTTTTCCTGCGCCGCGTTGCCGCCGGCCTTGTCCCGCAGCTCGCCGATCACCGCTTCGAGTTCAGCTTTCAAGGCGTCGAACTCCTTCGCCTTTTGGACCAATTCGACCAGTTGGCCATCGATGCCGTCGGCCGTGGCCTGCAGTTGGCCGGCCAGGTCGCGGGCCGTCTGGACGTGTTGCAGCACGCGGCGCTGCGTCATCTGGCATTCCTGGGCCACGTCGCGGATCCGCCGCAGGTAGTCCAATTGCTCGAAAGCATCGCGGGCCGGCACGAAGCGCTGCTGTGCCTGTTGGAATCGCTCCAACAGCGCGAGGTACTGCTGCCGCACGGCGCCCGGCGAGATGCGGCCGGACTGGAACTGAGCCCGCGCCCCGTCGGCCTCCGCAGCAATCCGGTCCGCCTCGGCCCGCACCGCCTGGAACTCGGCCCGCAGTTTCTCGACGGCCGCCGATCCGAGCGCCCCGCGGGCGATGGCGGTCCGCAGCGATTCGAGTTGTCGCTCGGTCTGCGCGAGGAACTCCTGGTCCGTCTTGACCGCCTGCTGGTACAAGCTCACGATCCGTTCCTGAGCCGACACGGCGTCGGCCAGGCGGTTCAAGCCGGCGACTTCCTCGCAGATGGCTTCGGTCATCTGCTGCAGCGTCCGCAGCAGCGTCCAGGTCCGCCGGATCGCTTCGGGGACCGTCGGCGACGCGCGGATGGCGTCGATGGCGGCCGTGTTGTCGCCGCCGGACGGCGGTTTCAAGAGGTCGTCGGCGGTGAGTTCGACGGAGCCAGGTGAGCGGCGGCGGCCGGGGCCGGCCTCCTGGGCCGCGTCCTGCCGCGCCTTGTCCAGTTCGGCGTTGAATTTGGCCGAGGCCTTCCACAATTCCAGCAGGTACTTGCGGAGCAGCTGTTCGCGGGCGTCGCGGTCGGTCGGCTTGCCGCCGTATTTCTCCCAGTCGTAGTACCAGGTGTAATCGAGGTAGTAGTCGATGGCCCGCTGAACCGCCTCTTCGTGAGGGAACCGCTGGGCGAAGTTCTCGAAGGTGATCTGGCCGTTGCCGACGCGGCGGAAGAACCCCTGTTCGCCGTACTGTCCGGTCTGCGGGTCGAACGAGTAATCGCGGGCCATCTGCAGCCAGCGGCTGGTCTCGTAATCCGCGCGCACCTGGCGGTCGAACGCCTCCTCGACTTCCGTCTTGCCGAGGTACTCGCCGTGCGTCGCCATCCATTTCTGGTACCATTGGCGGGCCTCGTCCAGGGCCTCGGCCTCGGTGGCGAACCGCCGCGTCAGTTCGCCGCGGGACAGCCCGATGTGTCCCAGAAAGCCTCCGTCGCCTTCGTACGCCACGCGCGCGGTGCTCTCCTTGATCGGCCCCGTGATGGTGAGTTCGACGCCCAGCTTGCCCAGGTCGATGGCCAGCCGGGCGGCGGCGTAGTGCGGCGAGACGCTCATCAGGTACCAATCGCCGGCCGCATTGCCCGCGGCCAGCGACGCGGCGGCCCAGCCCTTCTCGCCGGCCACGCCGGCGACGTGCCGGATTTCACTGGCGGCGGCCAGCGCGATCAGGGCGCTGGACACCGGCCGGGCCCGCATCGTCTCGTCCACGTGCTGAATCAACGAGCGTCCGCCGGCCGTCTTGCTCAGGGCGGCGATCTGGGCCTCCAGCGCGGCCCGTTCGGCGGGCGGCAAATGCGCGGCGATCGCGCGGGCCACGCGCTGGGCCTCGATGGCCGCGCGTTCTCCTTCGACGGCCACTTCGATGCGGAACTTGGAGACCTTCTCGGCCACGGTCTCGATGCTGGCCGGTTTCAGCCCGGCGTTCTTCAGCAGTTCCCGCGTCTGGATGTCGGAGTAGACGGCCAGGCTGTGTTGGAGTTGCCGGACGGACTGCTGGGCCTCGGCCAGCGCCTCGCCGCCCGCGGCCGTTTTGTCCTGCAGCAACTGGACGTGCTTGCGGAGCAGGTCGGCGGTGACCCGTTTGTTCAAGTCGGCCGCGTCCTGCAGGTACTCGGCCACCGCCGCCTCGACGTTGCCGCCGTGGCGGGCGATGCGGTCGGCCAGCGCCGTGCGGACGCTTTTCGATTCGGCAATGGCCCGCAGCTCGCGCTCGACCGCTTCGCCGCCCAGGGGCAATTCGACGCCGCCCAGCTTGACGGCGCTGTCCAGGGTCCGCGCGTGGTACTTCGCCTCGTACACGGCTTTCTCGGCCCCGCCCAGGCCCTTGCGGACGGATTCGTTCAGGAACTTCTGTTCGGCGGCGGCCGAGCCGAAGGCGTCCAGGGCCGTGGGTTCGGGCGGCGGCGGCCAGCCGTTGCGGGCGTACAGATCGCGGACCGAAACCCGCTGGGGCCGGCCGTCGTCCCAGACGACCGTCAAGCCCGTGCTGTATTGCTGGTAGTCGAGGGCCTTGAGCCGTTCGGGCGTACAGTACTTCTCCGGATGGTTGGCCGCCTCGATCAGCGCCGTCCGTTCGGCCTGGACGGGCGACAGGGCGTTGATCCCGATCTTGTGCGGATCGGCGCCCATCTCGGCGGCCAGCCGTTTCATGTACTCCGCCGCCGCCTCCTCCGCCCGCGGCCCGCGCGGGATGAAGTCCAGGTCGCTCTTGCCGACTTTGTAACTGCTGCCCGGTTCCAGCCGCCGCCCGCCGGAGCCGACCAGATCCACTCGCTCGACACCCTCCGGGTCGGCGGCCTTGACTTTGTCCCACACCCTCAGACTCAGGTCCCAGACCTGGTTGTCGACCACTTCGACGTTCGCGGCCGAGATTCTGCCCTCGGCCACCAGCTGGCGGTAGCGATCGTAGTTCTGCAGCACCTTGCGGAACGACCCGCGGTTGGACTGGTCGCGGACGGCCGCGTCGACCGCCTGCACCAGTTGCCGGTCGTCGAGACCAGGCTGGGCCCAAGCGTCGGAGGCCGCCAGGAGAAGGGCGAATCCGAGGGCGGCGATTCCGGCCACGGCGATCCGCAGCCAGCAGATGTGGCAAATGCTTCGCACGGCGAGTCTCCCCTGGGAAATGGTGCTCACAGGTCCGTCCTCCGCTCTCCCTCGCCGTCGGCCGGAGTCGCGACCTCGTCGGCGGAGCCGCGGAAGGACTGGCGGCAGCGCCGGCGCAGATGTTCGATCAGCCACCGCCGTACCTCCGCTTCCGCGATGCCCTCCTCCTGCATCCGTTTCACTTCGCCGGCCACCTCGTCGGCGGCCTCTCCGGCCACCCGCGTCTGCTCTCGCCCTGCCGGCGGGCCGTGGAAATCGTCCGGGTCGAGGCACGCGGCGGCTTCCGTCACCACGGATACCAGGGCCGTCAGGCCCAGAC
This sequence comes from Candidatus Anammoximicrobium sp., assembly GCA_012515235.1. GTDB lineage: Bacteria > Planctomycetota > Planctomycetia > Pirellulales > Pirellulaceae > Anammoximicrobium. Next base: position 4,163 of record JAAYYU010000325.1, on the reverse strand, counting down.
GCTCGGCGGGCAGATGCCGCCGCGCTGCGGTGGAGGACGACGGACTTTCCCGGTCGTCGGCGGACGCATCGGCCAGCGATTCGGCATGTTGGTCCGCGTTGAACCAGGCGTCCAGCTGGACCGCGCGGTCGAACCAAACCGCCGCGCCGGGACGCAGCGCGCCGGTCGCCATGTCCGTTTTGAACTGCATCATCATGCCGCTGCCGACCACCGTTTCCAGCTCGTCGGGCTGCACGGGCGGACCGGCCGACTGGCACAACAGGGCCAGGACGATGTGCAAGTCCATTTGCCCGCGGAAACGGCCGACGGCTTGCTGGACCTCCGCGGCCTGCGCTTCCGCCTGTTCCGCTTCTTCGCTGGTCCCCTGACGCCGTGTTTCCTCCGCGCGGTGCAGCGACGCATGGCGGCGAGCCATCAGCAGTTCGCGTTCGGCCTCCCGACTGGCGGACCAGGCCGCCTTCATGGCCGCGACCGCGTCGGACGTTTCGGCGCGTACCGTGTCCACCAGTTGCGGCACGGGCGTCGGATGAGCCGTTAACTCCCGCAGGACTCGCAGCGAGAACCGGACCTGCCGCCAGTCCTCCTGGATCGCCGCCACTTGGCAGACGTCCGTCAGCGGTCGCCACAGGTCCGTCCACCGCGGAACGTCCTCGCCGTCTTGCGGAATGCCGCCGCCGGCCGCGTCGGTCCGCTGTACCGCGGCCCACAAGCCGACGAGATCTTCGGCGCTGCATACCAGGTCCAGACAGCGGTGGAGATACCGCAGTTGCGGCTCCGTTAGTTCGGCGGCGACGACGCAGGCCCGCAATTCGCGGATCGCCTGTCCCCCCGCGTCGGAATCCTCGGTAGCTTCGCCGGCGGCTTCGTCTTCCCGCGCGGCCTCGAGGGCGATCAACCGCTGCCGATGCTCCTGAATTGCGGCGAACGCGCGGCCCGTCGGGCGGACGGCGGCGGCGCCGGCGTGAGCGTCGCGGCCCGTTGTCGACGGCTCCGCGGCAAGGAATTCCCGCAGTGCCGTTTGCACCATCGCGATGCGCGCGCCGGTCGACAACAGCGGATCGCTCATCGCCGCCCGACGCTGGTCGTGGAATCTCCGGACGGCGGCTGGCCGCAACGGCGGGCGTTGCGATTCGACATCGCGGACGGAATCCGCAGCGTCTTGGGCCAAGAGCCGTCCCAACTTGGCGACTGGCGGTTCCTGCGTTTCACGACCGGCCCGTTCCAGATCCTCGGCCGCGCGGCCCAGATTCCCGGTTTCCAGGGCGATCAAGACCAGTTGGGCGGCGGCCGCTCGAACAGAGCCTTGGTCGGCGGCCAACCGCTGAGCCGCCCAGGCAAATGCCCCTTCGTCATTGCGCAGCACCAGGCACACATCGGCCAGGCGGGCCAGCAGCGAGTCCGTCCGCGGATGATCCACCAGGGCCTCGGCGTACAACTCGCCGGCCAACGCGACGGCGAATGGGTTGCCGCTGTCCACACAGGCGTCAGCCAACTGCACTTTGGCGGCAGTGCTGGCCGGATCCCCCGCCACAGCCAATTCGAGCAAGTCGATGGCCCGGCGGTGCTGGTCGCTCCCCGACCGCGCGCCGCTGAGCGTCGCCGCCGCGAGGTCCTGAAGGGCCTCGGCCAAGTCCGGGACCGGCACTCCGCCGGGCCACTGCGGCGATTCCGCGGCGGGCAGCGACTCTTGCGGCCGAGGCAATTTCGAGCCGAGTCCTTCGCTTGCTTCGGCACCTGCCGACGATCCCGCCAAACCAATTCCCAGACTTGCCAGATACGCGGCAATCCGTGCGATCCTCATAGGTCCAGACCCTCCCTGTGCGAGCACCATGATAGCGGTTCTCCTCCCGACCGCGAAAGATCACTTGCCGGCTCGGATTCCACCCCGCAGTTACAGACTCAACAGCGGCCCAGAGCCGTGTCAAAGTCGGCGCAGGTAGATGTCCTTGAACTGGACTCGCATCGGCGGCCCCACGTGGACTTGGACGGCAAGCCAGCCGTGGACCGGGCGTTTGGGATCGCGATCCTCCAACTCGCACATCGTCACCCCGTTGATCTGGAGGACCACGCTGGTGCTCCTGGCAATCAGCGTGTAGTCGTTCCAGTCGGCGACGTTCACTGCCTTGAGCAATTCCGCCGGATCGGCCAGCGGCGTGGCCTGCCGGCGGCCCTGCTCGTCGATCACGGCCTTCTGCCCCCGTTCGGCCAGCACGTCACGCAGCAGGTACTCCATGATCACGCCGGTCCAGCGGCCCGAGGCGTCGAAATCGGCCTGGGGCCCCACCAGCGGATCGCGCAGCGTCTGGCCGGGACGCCGCTTCTGGGCCCGGTAGTAGATGCCCGAGTTGCCGCCTTCCAGACGGAACTTCAGCCGCAACTCGAAGTTCTCCACCTGATCTTTCCAGATCAAAAAGTTGTTTTCCTTCAATCCCGTGTCGGCTTTGGTCTGGCCCGTGATGGCCCCGTCCTGCACGGACCAGATCGTGCGGTCGCCGTCCCAGCCGTCGAGCGTCCGGCCGTCGAACAGCGAGAAGAATCCCGGCTCCAGCCCCGAAGCCGGTTGCGTACCGGGGACGTTCTGGCGCACCGGGCGGCTGGCGCGCGGCGCGGTCGGAGCCTCCAGGTCCCCTGCGGCAAACTGGATCGCGTCCAGATAGAACTGCAGCACGTGCGGCGTCGAGTACAGATTGGCCATGTGGCCAAAGGACGTGTTGAAAATCCGCCCTTGCCCGTAGGACTTGACCCAGGTGAGCGCAAAGTCGGTCTGCTTCCGGTCGATCCAACGCGGGTTCATGTTGGTCCGCGCTGGGTCGATCGACATCAGCACGCGAAGCTTCGACCGGTCGTACGGCGGGCCGTACTGGTAGATCTCGTCGGTGATCAAGAAGTCCTGGCCGCCGAAAGCCGCCACCAGCGGATGCTCCGGCTCTTCGACCGTCACGCCGACTTGCTCGGTCCAGGGGTGCCCGGTGAACGTCGCGCCGAACAGTTCCTTGAACTCGGGCCAGTGCCGGTTGGCGGCGATCGCGAAGTGGATGCAGACAACCCCGCCGCCCCGCTCGATGAAGTCCAAGAAGCTCTTGCGGAGCGTCCCTTCCACCTCCGCGGCGTTCGCCCCCAGTTGCTTCAGCGCCGGTTTGGCCAGATCCACCGCCGTCGGCGTGATCCACGCTCCGGACGCGTTGTTCAGCACAATCGCGTCGAACTGCCGGAGGTTTTCCGGCGCGAGCATGGCGAGGTCGTCGCTGACCACGGGCTTGAACGCCCCGCTCTCTTCGCCGATGGCCCGCAGCGCCTCCTCGCCGTACGGAATGCAATAACCCTTGTGCGGATCCTTGTCCATCAGCGACGGCGGCGTGTTCCAGATCAGCACGGTGCAAGGCTTCTTCAACGCCACGCGCGGCTTGACTTGCTTGGCCGCCGTGCGGATCTGGGCGGCGTGATGCGGGTGAATCTGAGCCCACGCCGCCGCCGGGAGGCAGACCAGCGAGCAGGCAATCAGGATCGGGCAAACGTGTCGTGCGGTCATCACACAGTCTCCTGGAGAGAGAAAAACCGTCTAGGCAAATGGGGATTCACGACGACCATCCCGCGCGGTACTCGCGCCGCAAGGCCGCGTCGGCCTCGAAATGATTGACGATCTTGCAGGCCAGCGGGTCGAACTTCAGCGTCTGGCCGAACAGGGCGGCTACGTTGGCCAGCAGGAGGAACTCGATCAGCCCCAATCCGAGCCGCTCATTGCCCCAATAGCCCCGCGCCGAACGGCTGTGGCGGAGAACGGTCAGCCCCGCCGCACCGGTCGCTACAGGACCGAGAAATCGCCGCCGCTGGATTCGTGGGTCCATGATCGTCTGTCTCCCCTGCAAGCGTGAAGAGGGGTGCCTCTGTTTTTAACCGTCGTTGCGATGAGCGGCTCCCAGGAGCGCAACTACTGCCCTGGGACAAGAACAGCTTATCGTTTGCTCACGTCACTCGCCTAGCACCCCGCAATTCCGTCCGCGGCGCGCGGGGAGGTAGTGGGAAACCGAATGATCCGCCGGGCGAGCGGGCTGTTGATTTAGTGTCGGCGGGCAGGACGAATTCTGGCCCTCGCCGAGCGAGCGATCTCTTTTGGAGAACTGCGGAGTGCCCAAAATGGTCTTGCAGAATTCCCGACGCCACTC
>JAAYYU010000324.1 GCA_012515235.1 Candidatus Anammoximicrobium sp. | reverse complement strand
GAATGGGAGTATGCTTGCCGCGCAGGGACGATTACGATTTTCCACTTCGGCGACGATCCTTCGCGTTTGGAGGATTATGCCTGGTTCCGCGACAATACATGGGCTGTAGGTGCGAGGCACCCTCATCGCGTGGCGCAGAAGAAGCCGAACGCGTTTGGTTTGTTCGACATGCACGGCAATGTCTCGGAGTGGTGTCAGCCTGGCGTCGTCGTCTCATCCGTCATGCACCGCGGTGGGAACTGGGAGAGCAACGCATGGTCCTGTCGATCGGCGTGCCGCTATGGGAACTTCCGTGACGGCCGGAGCCATCGCATGGGCTTCCGCGTGGTCAAAGACTCTCCTACCGAGTAAGCAACAAGGCAACGTTCAGCTTCCTTTGGCCAGCGCCGCGCGAGTCTGGCCGCCTTCCATTGCCAAGACCGGGGCCGGCACCTGCTGAGCCACGGCCGGTTCGGCTGACCAGGACCTTTCGCCCCAGTGCTAAAGGTCACTTTGCGGACACAAATACGATTCATCGCCCGATCACATCTCGCGAGCTGACGATTTTACACTTCAAAGAGAGCGAAGCTGATCAGTTTGTGGGTGATGCGATGGCTGACTGCTAAAGAAAACGTCCCCCAGCCCCCGGCCGAAGCCGGGGGCCAGGAGCCGTCTGACGTGATGGTCTCCGGTTTCAGCCCTGCCACTCTCGGCAGTGGCCGGTACAAAAATCGCACATCCCACAATGGAAACCCGGCCGGTAATTGAACCGGCCGGTGTCCACAGCATCGAGGTACTCGCGGATCACGGAGAACAGCCGGCGAAAGTGGGCGTCCGTGCGTGTGGGGTACCCGTGGAACTCAATCTTGGGCGTCTTGGTTTTGATCAAGCTCCTGATCTCCAGGCCGGCCTCCGTCCGCTCGGACAGTTGCCGGAACAGGTAGGCGTAGCTGGTGAGCTGGATCTCGTGGAAGATCTCCAGGGGCTCGCTGCTGCGGGCCGCCGTCTTGAAATCCGCTATCACGGCACCTCCCTGGCCGCCGACGATCAGGTCGATCACGCCGAGCAGCGGGATACCCAAGTCCTCGCCCGTCAGCGGATCGACCAGCGGGGCCTGTGTGGCCACCTCCACTGCCAGAGGCTTCTCGTCCTTGGGGGCGTACGCGATGTAGGCCGTCACCAGATCCGCCGCCTGCCGCTGCAATGCCAGCTCAGCGTCGGTCGAATCGAACGTCATGTTCTCGGCGTCGATCGTCGGCCCCCAGGCTTCCAGCATGCGGCAGCACACGTCGGCCGGCTCCAAGGTCACGCCCAGGTGGCGATGACGGTAATACTGCTCCAGCCCGGCATGTACGACCTTGCCCAGGAACAGGCTCGGTGTCGTGGGCTGCCGGATGCCTTCCAGGTACTGGAGCTTGAAGGCCAAAGGGCAAGTGAGCCACTTGCCCAACCGGCTGGGGCTGATGTACTCCCAGACGCCGCCCTGGCGGGTTTGCAGGTCGTCGCGAAACAGCGTTTGGGTGGTCATGGCGTGGGGGTCCCTCCCAACACTGCGTCGAGGTCGATCTCGCCGGCCTTGATGCCCTTGAGGGCGTCGATCAGGCCAGACGCCTCCAGGCTCGTCAGGCTGGCGACGGGCTTGCAGAACATCTTGTTGGCGAGGGCATCGAGACGGCGGACGCCGAGACCCTTGATGTGCCCAGCCAACTGCCGGACGTAGGTCATCTGCTTCTCGCTGGCCGGGTGTCCGTTGCCGCGGCCACTCCCGTTGGTGCCGTTGCCGCTGGCGTGGCCATTGCCGTTTCCGTTACCGTTCCCGCTGTGGCCGTTGCCATTGCCGTTGCCGCCGACACTTGCGGTGGTCGCGGGCGGATTCGTGGCAGGCGTCGCTGCCGGGGCGGCTTGATGCCGCGCCAACTCCTCCTGGACCGCTCGCCGGCAAGCGTCGTACGCGTTGCGGGCGTGCCGCTGGAACGCTTCGGGATCGGTCTGTAGCAACGCTGCGTCCAGCTCAATATCGACGTTGCAGCTCGCGCCCAGACTGCCATAGTCGGGCAACCCCAGCTTCTTGCTGAGGCCGATGTTCAATCGCAAAGGCATGTTGAACTCCTTGTGGTGGAAAGTGGTGCTCAGGGGTGAAACCCGGTCCGCTCGGGGACCGGGCTTTGTGTCAGGATCGTTGTGCTCGGCCGGATCACACACCGACCTTTTGCAGTTGCTTCAAGGAGGCCAGCGTGGTCTGCACCAGCCGGGCCTCACGCTTCTGTTGCTTGAGGCTGCGGATCAACTCGTTGGCCTGGACGATGGCCGCACGCAGGGCATCACGGAACGCGATGGCCTGCTCGATGGGTGACGGCCGCTTGGACGCAGACGAACGCTTGACTTTCGTCACGGGTTTCTCGCCGGTGGACGGGGATTGGGAGATCGGTTCGGACACTGCGGTCTTTCTCCTTCTGGGTTGTGGATGCCCGCTCGTGTCGTCAGCGTGTCGCTGGATCGACGCGATGCGGATCAAATCGCGACTACTGGGGATTGGCGACTCAGGGCTCAGGAGAGCCCAGACGTACTGCCGGCCGCCGCCGTCGCAGAGCACGGGTTGCTCACGGCCGTAGAAATGAACATCACGGAAGCCAAGCCGCAGGGCGCGCAGCAGGTACTCACGGTTCGAGTTCACCATGATGGCATCGCCTTCGAGCCGCGAGTTGGACAGCGCCAACTCCGTGGCACGCGACTGGTCGGCGGCCCGGCCGCGAATCAACACCTGGCCGTTCAGGTCCAGGGTGATCGGGCAGTTCGTGTTGTCGTCGCACGGCAACCGCGGCAGGGCGTCGTTCAGAAAGTCGCCGTCGCTGTCCGCGATGCGAAGATGCGAGGTGGCCGCAGTTGGATCGCCGATGTGGCGGCTGACATCCGGGAAACGCGATTCCTTCTCCAGACGCAATGACATGGTCCACGGCCCGATTCGGAATGTCAGCCAGTCCTCGGACTTGCCGACTTGAATCGGCTGATCGCCAGGCAACTCCCGACACCCAAAGACGCCGGAGGCCGGGACCAGCAAATCCTCCGACCACGGGAAAGTGAAGCCAGCCTGTACCAACGCCTGTTGGCCATCGGTGGCGACGATCTTGCCGCTGCTGCCGGACAGCTGCACGCAGCTCAACGCGAAACGGTGCGGCTGCTGGTCCGTGGTGGCCGACGCCTCCCGTAACGCGAGCCACAGCCCCGGCTCATTGGTGGCGAACGTCTCCGGCAACGACGGGCACGCCGGCAGCGTGTCGTCCGGGGCCGACGTGGCGAACTCCAGGACCACGGGGACCTGCTTATCAACCCAGGACGCAGTGACTTTGTCGGTGGTGGTGAAATCCAGTTGGACCGGATCGGCACGGCCGCCTTCGGAGGCGTCAAGCAGTTCCAGCGGCGCCAATGCTTGGACGGGTTCGGTCCGCTGCTCAAGTTGATACTCCACGGCCGCGTGATGGCACATGCCGCGCACACGCAGCGTGTTGCCATCGGCCAGGAACAAGGCCCGCGGCCCGTAGCCGCCGCACGCCTTGCCGATCCCGGCCCGACGAAACACGGCCCGCAGTTGGCGGGCCAGCAAACGACTGATAATGGTCAAGGTGGAAACTCCTGTGCAAATGGGCGAAAGGGAAACGCCGCATGATCCGTGGCTCACACGCACACGGGCCGGCGCCGACGACGGGACGGGCGGACGGGGTGCATGCCGTGGACCTGATCCCAGTCAATCCACTGCGGCACGTCGGTCGGCTCGGGGTCAAAGTTCACATCCAGTGGGTCGGCGAGGCCGAAGCCAAGGCGGCTGATCTTGACCGGGGATTCACCGGTGACGGCGGCGACGGCGCGGTTGATTTCGGCTTGGGTCATTGCTCGCAGGGTCCTTTCTGTGCAGCGAGGGAGTGGGTAAAACGCTGCAAGCCCGCCGAACCTAGGCCAGCGGGCCTGCGTCAGAACAGAGGTCCGTTGGCTTCATCAAACCCGAAGGAATCCCACGCTATGCAGGACAGCCCCTGGGTAAAAGAGTTCCCCGGCAGCATCACGGTCTGTGATGCCGATGGGGTTATTTTGGAAATGAATGGCGGTGCCGCAGACACTTTTGCGAAGGACGGCGGCCGGGAGCTGGTCGGCAAGAACCTGCTGGATTGCCATCCAGAGCCGTCCCGCAGCAAACTGCTTGGATTGCTGGCATCCGGGCAGTTGAACGCCTACACGATCGAGAAGGGCGGCCAGAAGAAGCTCATCTACCAGGCACCCTGGTACGTGGACGGAGAGTACCGGGGACTGGTCGAACTCGCCCTACCGCTGCCGGACCAGCTGCCGCACTTCGTCCGTGACAGTGCATGAAACGGCGGCCGGCTGGAGCCAGTTCTGCTCCAGCCAGTCGCATTCTGCGGCCAGGGCTTCGCTACGGTGGACGAAAGGCCCCAACTTCGGCCCGGACACCGGGAAAAGATCCGCCCACCACAGCCCGGCCTCATCTGGTTCCACGTGGGACGCGCGGCGGATTTCCAGCTTGCCGAGCAAGGTCAGGTCTAGGGCTTCGTCATAGACACACCGCAGCGAACCGTCCGGTCGGATCACGATGTTCATGGCATCCTCACTTGGGCCGGCGGAGGATGTTGCGCCGCGGCCTGTCCACCAGAAGCGTATCGAGCACGTTCTCGACCTGGGACAACTGGGTGGCAACCCGCTGCCGCACGCCCTGGCTGTCCCGCAGCGTCTGCGGCTCCACGCCGCGGACGATTTGCTGGCACTGAGCAACTAGGGCGTCGAGCTGATCATTCGAGCGGACGTTCAGCGACCGGAACCGCTGAAAGAACTCGGTCAGGTTGGTGATCGCCGAGTCCCTGAACACTTTCGGACGACTATCCGTTTGGCCGGTCAACCTCTCGGTCAGGTGCGTGACGAGCTGTTGCAGCTCCTCCATGAACGCCTGCTCCGCCAACCGCACTGCCTCGTCGAACCGGGCAGCGACCCGCTCGGACTCCTGCCGGTAGATTTCGGGGCTGAGCTGTTGCAGGTAGTCGGGCGGTTCCACCGACGGATAATCCCACGCAACCTGGAACAGCCCCAGCAGGCTGGCCGGATAGTCCGCAGGGCTGAACAGCGATCCCAGCCGGCCGCGGGCCGCCGATTTCAGTTCGGCGTAGTGTTCGTCCAGTTGCCGGACGGCTTCGTCGAGTTCACCCTTGAGCGTCTCCATCTGGGCGGCGAACTCCTCGATCTGGTCTTGGCGGATCAGGCGGACGCCGGGTTCCGGGTAGGGCAGGCTCATGCTTTTCCAGAGCGAGATGATCCGGCCCTTCACGGCGGTCACGGCCTTGAACTTCTCATGCCGGGTGTCGAGCAGCTTCTTACCCGCGGACAAGAAGGCACCCTCAGCCCCGAACGCATCGGCGGCCTGGGACCTCTGTTCGGCGGTCAAGGTCTTGCGGGTGCCGAACCAACTGAGCGAAACGCGGACTGCCGCCATCGTCGTGCGCAGCCGCTGCGACGGCGAAGTGGACGGGCGGACGACGGGTTCTTCGAGCAACGTGGTGGTCATGGAACGATGTCTCCGTGGCTGTGGGTTGGAGTACAGGGGTCTTGGATGCGAAATCAGAATGTCCGGGCCGGACTCAGCGCGGACTAGGCCAATGCCAAGTGGCCGGAGTGGCGGGCCTGGTCGGCCCATGTGTAGCGGATGCCCAGCCCCTGGACCTTGTCGGGATCGTCTCCCCGGAAGTGCTTGCCGGCCCGGTAGCGGCCTTCGAGGGCCAGGGCACAGGCATGAAGGTCGGGGTGTTCTGCCGCCAACTCGGCTAGCTCGGGCTTCTTGCAGGCCGGGCAGTAGAAACAAGCAGACTTGACGGGCACCGGCAAATTGGCATCGGCGATCAACCGCTTGCACGCCTCCCGATCCAGCTCCCAATCCATGAGCGGGTACCAGTAGTCGTACTGCGGATCATCACCGCGGTCGGCATAGCGGCGGCGTTCTTCACCGGCCTCAAAGCCGATCAGCTTCCGCACCCGACCACCGCTGCCCCAGCAGTCCTGGGCAGGCAGCCAGTGCTCGACCACTCGGTCTTGTGGCATCCGCTTCCACTTGATGGAACAGCCCTTCTTCCGAAAGGCCAGACTGGGCAGCGTGAAGTTGCTCCAGCAGTTGCCGTACAGCGTGTCGTAGGGAGCGATGGGCGGGATGTAGCGTACGACTTGCAGGTCCGGGAAGTCTACGTCCCGGAGCCACTGGCGGATGATCGGGGAGTAGAGGTACGTGTCGGGTTTCTCGCCGCCCGTGTCGGCGAACAGGATCAGGTCGGGCCGGATGCCGCGCTGGTGCAGGCCGACCAGCATGGCGGTGGAATCCACACCCATGCCGTAGGCGACGACCAGGGGCGGCTTGCCGGGCGCCGCACTGTGGAACAGGTTGAGCTGTTGCATCGTGTGTCCTCAAGAAACACAAAAAGCCCCGGTGGCCGGATGACCATCGGGGCTCGGTGCAGGAGTGGTTGGCGGCGGCGGGTCCGGCAGCGGCTCCATCACCGCGTCCAGCCGTTTCTTGAACTCCTCCAGGTGCTCGGGCTTGCCGGCGACGCCGTGCCGTATGACGGCCAGGTCCAGCCACGAGGCCAGCTCATGGTCGCCGAGCAGCATGGCAGCCGAGAGCATCTGGTGGGCCTTCCCGACGCCGATCGGCAGCTTGGGTCTTCGGGGGCGTGGGAGCCGCGGCCTGGGCGGCGGCTTGGGCTTCGGCTTGAGCAGTCGCCGCGGCCAGAATTCGATGGTCATAGGTGGTACTCCTTGGGCTGGGGACGGCGCGTCTGCGCGCAGCGGCGTCAGCGCCGGCCGTAACAGGCAGACAAAGACGGATGGACGAGGGAAGAACGAGAGGGCAAGATGGCTGCGTCAGTCGAGTTCCCAGTCGGCCCTCAACGCAGCCAACGTGGCAAACCGTTCGCAGCCGATGAGGTCCGGCGGGAAGATGGCTTGCAGAGCGACGAGATAGGCGCCGTCATGGCGACCGAGGTAGATGCCGAAATCGCCATCCCGCACGTCGTCACCGCACGGGTAGTGGCGGCCGATCCGTCGCACCTTGAGCAGGTACGAATCTTCGGCGCCGAAGTCAGAACGATCTTGCCGGGGCTTGAGCTGTCCAGTCATTGGCGTGGCCAGCGCGAAGGCGAGGGCCTGCCTGGCGGCGTCGGTCGAGATGGTCATGGCGGTGTCCCCTCTGTAAGCACAGTGATCTCGCCGCCGGGGACCAAGCCGTGGCGGCGCAGCAGGTCTTGAACGTCCTGGCACACGTCGCAGCAGCTCCGTACCTTCTTGGGATTCCAGAACTCGCGTCCTCCACCATCCATGTCCAGATAGAGCCGGGCCTGGATGCCGAAAACGATCTCCACGAGGGCTTCACGCGGCAAGGCTTCCGCCGACTTCAATGTTGAAACGGCGACCGCTGCGCAGGGTGGATCGTCAACGCAGTTGAGCTGTTCGCACAACGCGTCGATCTCGTCCGCAGACAGCGGTTCACAGTCGGTGAAGTGCGGCAAGGCCCGTAGGGCCGCGTCCTTCCCTTGCGCCAGCGACTTCTGGAAACATCGCAGCGCCGCCAGCACGGTGGCCAGTTCACGAGCAGACAAACGGTTGTTGATCACAGAGCACTCCTTGTTGACTGGCGGCGTCGATGGCGGCCTCGACATCGGTGCCGGCCACTTCGTTCATGGGCGCCACAGGGAAGTCGCTCACACACGCTCGGCAGGGACCATCGGGCAGCGGGACATCGACGATGCCGGGGTCGCCGGGACACGCGCCTTCGGCGTCCCAATCCACGACGAGCACCTGGATGCCAGGCACGGAGCAGAAAACGTCCTGCACCAAGCCGCCGTTCAGACTGATGATGACTTGGGGTCTGGGCATAAGTGGTCTCCAAGAAACGGAACACGCCGGCACCCGATCCCGGAGGACCAGATGCCGGCGCGATAGGGAAACAGATCAACGCCTGGGAAGCCGCCTTCCGTTGGCTGTTCCCGTCCGCGACTCCTCCGCTGTCTGTGCTTCGTCGAAGGGCAGCGGCAAGTACGATGATGTCCGGCTACGGCCGTAGTTCACATCGTTGTTGCCTGCTCTTGCGGCGGCGCCTTTGACTGACCGACTCCGCAACTCCCGCTGGAGCCAGGCACGAAAACCCTGATCGCGAAACTTGCGGAGGGTCGCCTGCTGAGTGGCCCGGGCGTGCTGGACGAAACGCACGTACTGCGGGTTCTGCCGGTAGGCCCAGCGACCGCAAATCGTCCCATGCACGGCCAGCACCGTGTTCAGCGTGTAGATCAGGGTCTGGACACCGGCCCGAGGCCAACTCGTCGGCCGATACCCAGTCAAATGGCCGGCCGAGCGGGCCTCGTCAGCCAAGGCGTCGATCAACTGGCACAGTTCGGCGACGGAAACCGCGTCCCGCTTGGCCAGGTGCCTGCGGGCGTGCAGCGAACGCCGGGCGCTATGTGGGGCGTAACGGACTTCGACGTATTCTTGGCTGCACGATCTCCAGCGAGAGCCGCGACGATGATGCTCCAGGTCCAGCGCCAACGTGCGCAACGTCACGTAGTAGCCATCTTCGGCCGGAAACAGAGTGCGGCAGTGTGGTACGTCCGTGCCCGCCAACCACACCGGCCCGGCCGCCTGCACGGCGGCTTGGACCTGCTCCGTGAGCCCTTCCTCGGCGGAGACGACCGGCATCGGCAAGACCAACAGGCCGTAACCGCTGTAGCTGGGCAACTTGTCCAACCGGGAGGCGTCGGGCAGGTACCGCCGGTACGCATCGGGCACCGGCCGAAGCTGCTCGAAGTAGGCTTGCACCTGCTCCGGGCCGTCGATGAACACAGCTTCGTGTGGCGGCTTGGCCAGCAGCTCCTCTTGGTCGGTGCTGCTTCTCCAATACTCCACGTCCGGCTCGTACAGTCGTTTGGCGAGGAAGCAACCCACGGTCTTGTCGCTCTGGGCCATAGACACCTCCGGGAACGGAAAGCAGACGCCGGGGGGAATCCCCCAGCGTCTGCGGGGAAGCGCACGTGCTTGGTGGCCTGAACCGGCGTCACGCGGGCAGCGACTTGCTGTTGAACGTGGGCAGGCCGGCAAAGTAGTCCTGGAACTGGCCTTGCAGCGTCTGGTACAGTTGCCGGCCGGGCTCGGTCTGCTGCAACAGCACGTCGGTCAGATGGGCCTTGGCCTGGCGCTGCACGTAGGGGATCTCCGCCAGCTTCTTGCGCCAGGCGATCAACAGATCGGTCTGTTGCTGGCACGTCTGGCGGCTGGTCTGGAGTTCCCGCCAGGCTTGTTCGGGCTCATCGCCATCCTCGGCCATCTGCGCGAGCGTGATCTCGAAGTTCAGTTCCACCTCGTCGGCGTAGGTGAAGCCGCCGTAGCCGCTGGGGCGTTTCTCGGTGTAGAACTTCGCGTCGGCAGTGACCGTCGGCAGGCCGTTGTCTTGCTCGGTGTGGGTGACCTCGCACTGGAGCTGCAATTCGCCGCGGAGATTCAGGGCGCGCCGGGCCTGCTCCAGGTGCGGTTGGGCGCTCTTGGCCCAGCGCTCGGCGGCGCGGTGGGCCGCTTTCTGAAACTGCTGTTCGCAGGCGGCCAGTTGCTGCTTGGCCGTGGCGCAGACCTGCTCGCCGGCGCGAATCTGGTCCATCACGAACCGCTCGAACTTGGCACTCACGGAGTCGATGAGCCCCTCCGGGCCGACCGGCAGATCGAGTGAGGCAGTGATAGCCGGCAGGATCTGCGGAGCGAGAATGGCGGGGACAGTGGACGGCGACGCGGCAGCGTGGTCATGCTCGGGCAACGGCTGAACGGTCCGCGTGGCCTTGCGGGCGGAAGCGCGCGTGGAGTGACGGGATCGGCGCGCAGTGCGATTCTGGGTTCGTTTCGTGGTTTGCTCTCTTTCGTGGGAAAGGAAGGTGGTTGGGGGTATCTGACCGTCAGCGGGGCAAAGCAGACTGTCCGGTCGTGGTCAATCGCGCGGCACGTCGATCGTGCTCCGTTACGACCGACACAGGATTTCCGGGAGAACGAAATCCGTGCCGTCACCCGACACTCCATGCAGCGCACCAGCGTCGTTTCCCTCCGCGTCGCGCGCCGGGTACACGGTGGTGCCGTCATCCAGCACCATGGCCACGCCGGTGAAGCTCCACATCTGACGCTGGCACTCGTCGGGCGTGAGGTAGCGGACTTCCACAATCCGCCGGTTCAGGAGGACGCGGCGGGCCTCCTGATTGCAGGCGTCCATGAACTGCTGGTGTGTCTTGCGGACTCGTTGGTTCATCGAACTGTTTCCCTCTCTTGCACGTGAAGGAGCCGGCAGTCTGCCCGGCACCTATCGCCAGGTGGATCACTTGGGTGGATGCGGCTCTCTGGCGGCAACGATCTCAAACGGTGTCAGCGGTGGCACAGAAGGCGGTAGAACCCGTCGCAGCCTCTTGACGGCAGCTCGCAGCGCCGACGTGGCACGCTTGGTCTCGCCGCCTTGGACAAGCTGGAGCGTCTTCGTCAGGGCTCCTTCAAGGTCGGCCAGCTCGGCCGCCCGCACGATCGCGTCGCCCGACCGATCTGTAGCGAGACATACCTTTCCGGCGCCCGGCCGGAATTCGACCCGTTCGGGCTCATACTCATACCGGCCCTCGGACTGCCGGGTGAATGGGATGTGGTGTTCTTCGAGGAACTTCTCCAGCCCATCGAACTCGCCCCAACTTGCTTCGTCGTCGCAGAGCCAGAGCAGAGGCACACCGTCGGCGCTGTCCACGACCGCATTCGTGAGGTCGTTCGCATCCGCAGGATGAAACTGAGCATCACCCCATGCGAGCGAGACGCCGGCATCCGAGATGGCAGCGCAGAGGCCGGGGACCAGGGAGGCGGCAATCTTGCCGCCGATCCAGATTTCGGCCGGGATGCGATCAGACATGGACCTCCTCCTGCGTGTAGAACCCGCCGTCGGGGTTGGGCGGGTTTATAGCGCGGTAAGGGTTATCCGCGAACAGAACAGCCAACGGGACGAATTCGGCGCTACCCCCGGCCAGCCGATTGGCGGCGCAAACCACCGCGACGGGCGAACCGGTGGCGACGGATTGACACTCCAGCAGGGCGGCGTCCCCGGCCAGCATCGCCCGACGCAACGTGTCGAAATTCTGCTTGTCACCCGTGGAAAGCGGCATCGTTCAACTCCTCATGTGTGGATGCGTTGTCGGTTGAATCTTCGGCATCGGCCAGCGGCAAATCTTCAACCAGCGGAGGTTGCCGGCTCGCCCAGCACACCCGCGCAGCTTGGCAGCCGTCGCAGGGACACAAGGCCCGATGCCCAAGCGGCAGACCATACGGATCGAGCATGACGAAACCTCCGGGATGAATGAGCAATCGGACGATAAAGCGGTCCCGTCAGGGCGAGCGCCCTACCCTCCGGCCGCTGCGGGCGCCGGCTGACCGTTCGCCGCGAGTTGGGCGAGATCCGGGAATCCGGCAACCGGCGACTGGACCGTGTTGCCGAACACGGATCGCAGGGCCGCGACCTGCTGGGCGATGCTCTCGTTCCACTGGCCCACCGCGCGGGCCAGGGCGGGGACATCCTGGCACTGCCAGAAGTCCCCCTCGTCGTACACTTCATCCAGGATGCCCAGCGACTGGGCATGCCGGAGCATGGCGATCACGGCCAGATGGCAGCGAATGAAATTGGGCACGCCACCGCAGTCGGGCCGGCTTGCATACTCAGTCTTGCAGAAGCTGCCCCAGCACCACGGCCCCAAATGGGTACGGATCGTCCGAGGCACCCAGCGGCCGACTTCGATGGTCGCCGGATACCGGCACAGGCCGAAGTTAGACTGTTCACAGCCTTGCCCCGGCCAGGTCGAGAACGCGATGACGTGCAGCGGGTCCACGGCATAACGGCAGTCTTGGTCGCGCGGATCGGGCACGAGCTGGCGGGCCTGAATCAACAGCCAGCGGTGAGGAAACTGGTCGTCGTGCTCCTGGAAATGACACTCGTTGCCCTGCAACTCAATGATTTCGTCCACGCTCTCGAAGGGCAGGTCGAGGGCGCGGCTGCGGAGCCTGCGGATCAGGTCCCGCACCTTGGTTGGGCTGCGCGTGGTGGCGCGCAGGCTGTAATGGATCGTCAGTCCCATGAGTGATGGTCCCTTCTGGGGTTGGGTGTTACAGGTGGTTGCCGATGGCATCTACGGCAGTCTCGATGCCCTCGATGTAGGCGGGCGAAGTAATGTCAACACCGGCACAGGCGTGTGCCAGGATCAACGCTTCCAGGCCGTCGATGGCGGCATTGAACTTGCGAACGAGGGTTCCACGTCCAGGCGCCTTGAGTTGGCTCGTGATGGAGCCCAGGCCGGGTGAGTCGGGGCTACACTCTTGATCCAGATGCACGGTGATCCCGAAACAAGGCAGGTGAATCTGTTGGCCACGAAACGTCAGCTGTTGGTCATCGGGGTGGCGAGTGCCGTCCGCGGCCCCTTGGTCTCGTCTGTGCTGTTTCATTTCGATCTCCAGGGCTTGGCCGGCGTCTGTTGAGCGATTAGCGTCTCCAAGGTGGCCAGCGTTACGTCGCGAGTCGTGATGTAGATGTCGGTGTGTTTGGGGATGGTCAGCCAGGCGACTTCGATGTCCGTGCGGCGCGAACCGGGGACACAGCGCAGGATCATCTGGTCACATTCCGTGCGGTGTGGCTCAAGGGCCGCCAAGTCCGCGGTAGGTGGCAGCACGGCATGGCCATCACGCTCGAAACCATCCGACCAGTCTTTGGCCTCCTTGGGGTCGCCGAAGGCCGCTTCGCACGCGCTGATGAGGTCGTAGTCGAAGAACTCGGCGATGCGGCCCCAGAAGTACAGCTCCCAGAGGTCTCGGTCCCGGCGCCGTGCCTGCTTGGCGAGTTCGGCTCGGCGACGGGTCAACTTCACTAACGCTGGCGTCACCTCGACTACAGCGCAATCGCAGTCGGCGTTGTACTCGGAGTTTGTGCTGTCCGTCTGGAAGACGAGTTTCATGGTTCCTCCTCACGTCTTGTAAGCCTCAGCCACCGCGCAGCACCGCGCGGGCAGGAGCGACGTGGTGTCACTCCTGCCCGGCGGTGCGGCCGGGGTGAAAGCGTCAGTTGTTGAGCGGATTGCGGCTGACCTTCCGCCGCGCCGTGGACTTGGCACCGTTGCCCTGGTAGATGCCACCACGGTCGGCATCCAGGCACCGGCCGCCGGCCCAGCTCCGCAACCGTTCGACCGACTCGGCCGCGGTGGCCGAGACCGGCACGACGTTCTGCGCCGCCTGCACCAGCGGCACATCCAGCAGCGCCGCCAGGCGAACGCAGGCTCTGATCTCAGCGCCAGACCACTGCTGGTCGTTGGGCAGCTTCTGGTCCGGGGCCAGCTCGAACTGGCGCAGGTACAGGTCCCAGATCGCCCGCTTCTGTTCACCGCCGGGGAAGTCCAAGAAGAAGATCGCGTCGAAGCGTTCCGCGCGCGCAAACTCCGGGGGCAGCTTGCCCACGTCGTTGGCCGTGCAGACCACGAACACGTCGGACTCGTGATCGTTGAGCCAACTGAGGAAACTGCCGAACATGCGTGAGGACACGCCCGAGTCCGTCTGGCCGGAGTTGCTGACGCCGGCGAACGCCTTCTCGACCTCGTCGATCATCAGCACGCACGGGGCCATCGCGTCGGCGATCTGCAAAGCCTGGCGGGTCCGCTCCTCGGTCTGGCCAACCAGGCTGCCCATCAGCGTGCCTACGTCCAGGATCAACACCGGCCGCCCGGTTTCCTTGCCCAGGCACTTGCAGAACTGCGACTTGCCACAGCCGGGCGGCGAGAGCAGCAACACGCCGCGCGGCCGCTTGAGCGGGTTGCTGCGGCTGGGCTGCAACAGTGCGCGTTTCGTGAACGCCTTCAACGACGCCAAGCCGCCCAGGCTGCTGAAATCCTCCGTGCCCCGGTACAACTGCATGAGCCCGCTTTTCTTTAGCGTCTGGCACTTGAGGTCCCAAACCGCGTCGGGCACGATGCGGCCGTGCCGCACGAGGCTCAACGAAAACGCCGACTCGGATTCGTACCGTGTCAGGCCGGCCGCCGCGTCCAGCAACATGTCCAGTTCGCTGCCTTCCGGTAGTTCGCCGTCCACGGTGGCAATGCCGCGCGCGATCTCGTGGAGCTGCTCACGGGCGGGCAGGTCGTGCTCCAACACGACGAACAGCTTCTCCAGCTCAACGGGGATCTGGACCACGGGGGAGAGGACCACGACGAACGTCCGGTTCTGCTTGCCCTTGGCGATCTGGGCGGCCAGGGCCTGGATGATCTCGGGGCTCGACAGGAAGCGGTGAAAATTGACCAACACCAACAGGGACGAGCTGTCGGTCGAGCCGAGCGCGTCCAGGGAGCGGATGGCGGCCAACGGGTCGTTGGTGCCCGTATCAACGCTGACGCCGTCTTGTTGACGGTTCAGGGTTAGCCCCTGGTTGACGTCCCAGACGACCAGCCGCCACTGTTGGTCGCGGCACATCCGCGCGATTTCGGCCAAGGCGTCTTCGTGTTCGTGGGACTGCACCCACAATCCGGTGAAGCAGGCCGAGACGAACTCGACCAGTCGTTGGGAAAGTGACACTGGATGTCTCCTTGATGGTGTAGAAAAAGGCGATGGAAAGTTGTCTATGCGGGGGCAAGCGGGCTATGCTGCTCCGTGGCGCGCTGTCGGCGTGACAGGCCGTGGATCAGCGATTTGCCGAGGCGGCCCCAACAACGAAGGTGGAACACGATGACGCAGTCCATTGCGGGCTGGACAGCCTGGACGCTCCTGATCGCCGCCACGACGGCAGCCGTCGGCGCCGACACTACCTTGCCGCGGGTCTTTTGCCTTTCGCCACAGGCGTTGGCGCAGGCCAAGGCCCGAGCCGCGGCGAAGGATGAAGCCCTGACGCCGGCCTTGGAAAAGCGGCGCAAGGAGGCGAAGTCGGCCATGAAAGCGGGGCCGTTTTCCGTCGTGGATAACGACCTGGTGCCGCCCAGCGGTGACAAGCACGACTACATCAGCTTTGGCCCGTACTGGTGGCCCGATCCCGCAAAGAAAGACGGCCTGCCATACATCCGCCGGGACGGCGAGGTGTACCCCGGCAGCCAGTCGGGCGGTTCTGATTCGCCGGCGTTGGGCAAGATGACATCGGCGGTGTACACGCTATCGTTGGCCTACTACCTCCTGGGCGACGAGGCATACGCCAAGCATGCCACGGAATTGCTGCGTGCCTGGTTCCTTGATCCCGCGACGAAGATGAACCCCCATCTCGAATACGGCCAGGGGATTCCCGGCCGCGTCGAAGGGCGCGCCACGGGCATCATCGACACGGTCGGATTGACACACGTGGTGGATGCGGTTGGCCTGCTGCGGGGCTCACGAAATTGGCAGGATCAGGACCAGGCAGGAATGGTCGCGTGGTTCACCGCGTACCTGGAATGGCTGCGGACCAGCAAACACGGCCGAGAGGAGAGTGCGGCGAAGAACAATCATGGTACGTGGTACGACGCGCAGGTCGCCGCGTTTGCGCTATTCACGGGCCAGGACCAAGTGGCCCGAGAAGTGATTGAGGTCAGCCAAAAGAAACGGATTACCCGACACGTCGAACCAGACGGACGGCAACCCGCGGAACTGGCCCGGACGAAGCCGTTCGGGTACTCCACCTTCAATCTCCAGGCCCTGTTCACCCTGGCCACGCTGGGCCAGACGGTGAACGTGGACCTGTGGCGATACGAAACCGAAGACGGCCGCAGTCTGCGGAAAGCATTGGACTTCCTGGCAGACTACGCGGACCCGGAGAAGGCGTGGCCGTACAGGGACCTCAAGTTCGACCGCACGCTGTTGATTCCGCTCCTGCAACAGGGCGCGGCAGTGTACGGCACGGCATATCAGCAAGCGTTGGCGAGACTGCCGGCAAAGCAGGTCGCGGAAAGCCGAGGCCAACTGACCTACGGTCGCTGAACCGCAGTTCAGCACCGTTGCCGTTGTTCCTGCTCGACCGACTGGACGGCGTGAAACTCCGGGGTCAGCCGCTCCTCGGTGCGCTGGCCCAGGGCCTTCTCGATGAACCTGCTGGCCTCCCGGCAGGACGAGCCGGTGAAGCCCTTGGTGGTGACGGTGGCCTCACCCTTGGGCGACACGATGATTTCGATGGTCTTCATCAGGCGGCACCTCCGTTGACCTGGATGGTCAGCTTGATGGACCCGTCGGCAAGCTGTTGCTCAGTGCAGGTGTTTCCCCGGCGCCTCGCCTCGATCTTGGCCTTCTCGACAGCGTAGCTTTGCAGAAACTGATCGAGCTTCGCCTGCTCGCCCCAGTGGCCCTTGAAATTGTCGTAGTGGACTTGGCCGGTGCTGCAATCGCAGACGGCCGGGTAACGCCATTTGGGCAACACCACGGCGAGCCCGGTGGCGGAGTTGGTGAACAGTCTGTGGGTGCCCTGGACGGGCTGAGGCAGGCCCAGTCGCTGGCATGCAGCACGCACGGCAGCCGGGTCCCGGATTTCGCATTTGATGGTCACGACGTGTGACAAGGGATGGCTCCTTCTCGAAAAGGGGGAGTGTCAGAACGGCATGTCAGTCGCGTCCGGTTGCTCGTCGGCTGTAGCTTCGCCGGGAAGATACTGGCCAGCGTGGTTTGTCAGCGCCGGCGCCGGCCACAGGGCCGGTCCCGGTAACAACACGGGCCTTTCGGCCGTCAGCTCAGTGACCAGCAGCGAGGCAACGGCAGCGTCATCGGGTTCGGTGCGGCTCATCATCCTGATGACATAGACGCAGATGATCAGGGGCAACAGCGCGGCCAAGATCAACCCGACGGTCTGGATACTGGACGCGACGACCGGATCTCTGTGGCGTTGTGCTGCGATTTGCTTGCGTTCCTGTTCGAGCTGCTCACGGCCGGTGTCCACCGCGGCCCGCTGCTGATCGAGTTGGCTGCTCAGCCGTTCCTGCGCCGCGATCATCTCTGCTCGCGATTTGGCATCGCTTTCGACGAGCTGCTGGGCGGCCTGGGCCAGCTTCGCGCTCTCCTCGACAACGGATTGCGATTGCCTGGCCATGGCTTGGTTTTGCTTGGCCTGCTGATCAACACTGTTCCGGGCAAAATCAGCCAGCCGCTGATCACGAGTGTCAGGTGCGGGGCCACATCCGATCGTGTTCAGCAGTGTCAGCAGGACTGCGCTCATCAGGGTGCGACCGGTTCGTCGGGTTTGATTCATGGGCAGATCTCCAATGGGCAAAAATGCGAGCCAACAACGCCTGCAAGGCTCGTCGGAGCCTGAACTCTTTGGCCCAGGCGAACGTGAGCAACACGGCCAGCAGCGCGCTGGCCAGGACAACGGTGCAAGTCATACGGTGGTTCCTTGAGGGGTGGTGTAGAAACGGCGATTACGCCACGGCCTCGCCTGGCGTCACGTGCCGCCAGCTCACCGGCGGCACGTCTGGGCTTCCCGCGAGGATCGTGTCTAGGCGAAGACCGGTTCCCCCAGATACTCCTGCCACGAATTCTCGAACTCGCGCCGCAGTTGGCTGATCCGGCCGGCGCTGACGCAGAACTTCCGGGCCGCCGTCTTCGTGGCCTCACCGGTCGCCAACGTCTCCGCGATCCGACGCTTCTTTCGGGGCAAGGTGGCGAACCACAGCCCAATGTCGATCCTGGCTGCCGCCGTTTCCGCCGGGCCGGCGTGGCGATCTTCAATCAGAATCTCGCGCCATGCGTCCTCGTCGGCGTCGTAATGATCCAGGCGTTCGACGACGACTTTCTTGCGCCGTTGGCAGTGCGGGCTCAACACGTCGCGGACGTTCAACTTGCAGCCGACTTTCCGACCATCGTTGACCTGGGCGACGCCGAAGCGGGCCAACGCGCTCGGGTAGGCGAGATCGAGCTTGTCGAGTTCGGCGAGCCGGGCAATCGCGCAGCAGGCGTTGCACACAACCTCCTGAATTGCCTCCGCGCGTGCATCAGGGCGCAGGTGACGAAACGAGATCTTCGCGTGAGTCACGATTGCGGGCAGCATCCCGACGAACACTTGGTGCCACGTCGGCTTCGGCGTGGAAGGAGCAGCGGTACGAACCATGGGCGATCTCCTGGAAGCTGGGACCGCCCGTGTGGGGCGGTCGTGTTGAGACACGATCCGCCCCGCACCATGCGAGGCCGGACGAGACGCCGACGGGCGCGAAGCTGGGCGCGCCCGCGGCACAAACGCTGAAAGCCCCAATGTCGCCGCGAAAACGGCGAATTCAGGGCTCTTGGGGCCGAAAAATGGAGGTGCCGATAGCTATCCGTCCCCTCCACAGTGATATGCCGTGTTTTTTCTTGTTGTTAAGCAGTCGTGGCCGCGTCTGCCACCACCTGGTGACGATCCAGCGCATCGTCCACCGGGGCCGTACCGGGCCATGCCCGACAGCCTAGCCTGCCGGTAGAATCCGGTGGTGGAGGGCGAGGACGCGATGCGGATTTCGTTCGATCTCGACGATACGTTGGTCTGCTACCATGCCGGCGTCCCGCAGGAGCCACGCCTGCATTGGTTCCTGCGGCTGTTCATTCACGACGAGCCGCTGCGGCAGGGTACGCCCGAGCTGATGCGTCAACTCCGGCAACGCGGCTGGGAGGTCTGGGTGTATACCACAAGCAACCGTAGTCCCGCCGCCGTGCGCCGCTGGCTCCGTTGGCACGGAGTTCTCCTCGACGGGATGGTGAACCAGGATGCCCACGACAGGCATCTGCGTAGGTCGCCACAGGACCGGCCGCCCAGTAAGAACCCAGCCGCCTTCGGCATCGACCTGCATGTCGATGACTCGGACGGCGTGCGGATGGAGGGCGAGCAGCACGGATTCCAGGTTGCGGTCGTGACGCCTGACGACCGGGACTGGACAGCCAAGGTGCTCTGCGCGGCCGATGAATTGGCGCGACGTGGCGACGGACGTTGAATCGAGTATTGACGTGCCGTCGAACGGACGGTGGATTCGGGGGTTGGAGATTGTAAGGAGACGCCCTACGTGGCAAGATCACCGACCCGCACCTGGTACGTGTACATCCTGCGGTGCGCCGACGGCTCGTTGTACACCGGCATCACCACCGACCTAACCCGGCGCACCCGGCAGCACAACGAGGGGACCGCCTCCCGGTACACCCGCAGCCGTCGTCCGGTCAAGTTGGTGTACCAGGAGCGCCAACGCGGCCAGAGTGCGGCGCTGAAACGCGAGGCAGCGATCAAGAAGCTGACACGGCGGCAGAAGTTGGGGTTGATCCGGGCAAATCGACGGTCATCTCGATGCTGCTGACTCTGGCCCGCAGTGAAGGCGGGTGGAAGTTCAGCGACCTCCCAGCCGGTATAATGCGTCGTGACGGCCACGAGGTCGGTGCCATGTCTCGATCACGAATCCTCAGACCAATTGACGTGCTGACGATTGTGGTGCTCCGCCAGCCGCCCAAGTCTACGTTGGCGGAGTCGTAGGAGAAGCGGTAGGCAATCAGTGTCGTTGGACAAACAAGAAAGGGACGAACGAATGGAAAGCAACAGGAATATGCCCAGTCGCATCTGCGTGACATGGCTTGGAGTCGCGGCTTGTGCCTTGATTCTGCTCTCCTCGCCATCGGCAGGTGCCGAGGAACAAACGGCTACCGCGCCGAACGCAGCCAGCGTGGCGAGTCCCGCCAAGGACCTAAAGATCTTCTCTGGGGAGAAGCGGCTGTTTGCCAGCTACGGCCCCTCCACGTCGATGGGCTATCCGGCCCGGTTGCAGCGGAAGTTCTACCGCTACACCGGCAAGAGCGGGACGGACTGCCCGCTGCAAATCCACAATTACTCGATTCCAGGTGGGCAATGGCGAATGCCCGGCTGGGTCAACTGCAAGCCTTCCCAGAACAATCCCAGCAAGTGGGAGGCTTTCCGCAGTGAACGCTACCTCACAACCGTGCAGAAATTGGTTAAGGACAACCCCAGCACGCCGGTGATCGTCATGGCCATGAACAACACGGGATACGCCTGCATCCCGAAGGACCGGATCATGGGGCCGGGAGATGCGGAACACATCGACATGGCGATCAAGTTCCTGCGGACGCACATCAAGGCCATTCTCGACGACGGGGCGGCACTGTACGTCCTGTCGCCCAAGAAATACTGGCGTGATCTAGACGATCCGCACGAATGGAATCGCAACGAGGAACGGTATGCCGTGGCCAAGGTGGCAGCGGAGAACAATCCCCCGTTCATCTACGTGAAAGGTGTTTGGGAGGACACCGCCAAGTACAAGGACACTGCCTTGGTGAAGGATGGCCATCATCCCACACAGTTTGGCGACGAGATCATCGCCAGTAAGTTCTTCCGGGCCATGCTGGAGCACGATGGTCTGGCGATCCCGGCATGGGACCAGGAAGAGGTTGACGCCGTGCGGAACGATCTCAAGTGCGTGCCGTGGAAGCCGTAGCGTGACGGATGGAGGCTCCGATGACGAAGAACTTCCCCAGGACGGGAAAGAGGGCACGCCCGAAAACCGCAGTGAAGGGCAAACGCTACCTCTGCGCCAAGTGCCGCAAGCGGAGCCCGAAACCTGTAAAGACTCCTGCACCCTGGTACTGCCCGGCCTGCCTCAAGCAAGCCGAAGCTCTAGCCCAAGCAATTCAGTCCGGTGGCCAGGACGACGAGCAAGACCGCACCCGACAAAGCGACTAAATCAACAACCGAGGAACGAACCGATGTCACTCATTGACGACTACCTGTCTGGCCCCCAACTACTGCGACAGGCAGTTGCCGGGATGAGCCGCGAACAACTTCTTGCCCGGCCCATTCCCGGCAAGTGGTCCACGTTGGAGGTCATCTGCCATTTGGCCGACTTCGAGATCGTCGGTGCTGACCGCATCAAGCGGGTGATTGCCGAGAATGAGCCGACGCTGCTCGGTGGCGACGAGAACGTGTTCGCCGCCCGACTGGCCTACCATGAACGGGATGCGGATGAAGAACTCCTGCTGATCGAGACCGTCCGCAAGCAGGTGGCAAGGATTCTCCGCACGTTGAAACCCGAAGACTTTCAACGACGCGGCATCCATTCGGAAGCCGGGCCTCTGACGCTGGAAGGATTTGTTCAGCGCAGCATCAAGCACATCCCGCATCACGTCCGGTTCATTGACGAAAAGAGAAAGGCATTGGCCCAACCATGATCCGCCTCACCACCATCTTGATCCTCGCCTTCCCCATGCTCTCCACAGCCGACGACCGCCTCCCTCAGCCCGACTATCACCGTCAGCCCGGCGATCCCGAATGGCTGGCCAGCGTGGTCCAGTTCCACGGGCATCTCGGCCCAGCCGTGGTCGCCGGCGCGAGGATCGGCATGATCGGCCTGCATGCGGTCGAGGCGAAGGGGTACTTCGATGTCGAGGTGACGTGCGAAGGACCGATGGCCAAGCCGCCGCAAGCCTGTTTCCTGGACGGCGTGCAGGTCGCCACCGGGGCCACAATGGGCAAGCGTTCGCTCCACTGGGTACAGGCCGACCAAATCCTCGTGCGGGTGAAGAACACCCGGACCGGCAGGATCGTTGACGTTCGCCCGACGCCGGCACTGATGGAGCTACTGGCCGCGTTCAAGCCGCAAGTGAAGGCCGAAGCGGGGCATGGTCCCGGGTCGAAGGCTGACGATGAACACTTGGCAGCGGTGGCCCGGAAGATCGCCGCGATGCCGGACAAGGATGTCGCTAGTGTGCGGTGGTGGCGGGAAGGGGAATGAGACCTCGCGGTCACTGGAAAGGCGAAGGCGTGGAAATCGGAAGACTCACAGAATCCG
The DNA here is from genome assembly GCA_012515235.1 of Candidatus Anammoximicrobium sp. GTDB lineage: Bacteria > Planctomycetota > Planctomycetia > Pirellulales > Pirellulaceae > Anammoximicrobium. The sequence goes on along the minus strand of JAAYYU010000324.1, from coordinate 22,492 downwards.
ACCTTACGGCCCTGGCGGGATTGTACAAGCAATTTTGGGGTGAGGACTCTTGCCTGGAGAAGATGCGGGCGACATTCCGCAGGCTCAAAGAGCGCCCAGATTACATCTTCCTGGCAGCCAAGGACAATGGGCGGCTGGTCGGTTCCGTGCTGGGAATCGTCTGCGAAGAGCTGTACGGGGAGTCCGTCCCGTTCATGGTCGTTGAAGACGTCATCGTGGATGCCGAATGGCGACGGAAGGGCATTGGTTCTGCGTTGATGTGCGAACTGGAAAGCCTCGCCGTGGAACGCAACTGCGGCTACGTCATCTTCGTCACGGAAGTCGAGCGGACGGATGCCCAGCGGTTTTACGAATCACTCGGCTATAAGCCGGATGCGTACCGGGGGTTCAAGAAGCGTCTGCGGAAGCCGGGGCAGTGAGGCCGCCGTCCCATGACCAGTGCAACCCCCAAACACTTCGATGTCCGGTCAGCCCGGAACGCCGAGTTCTTCCGGTCGGATCGTCCCTGGGCAGCGATCTCGATCACCTCCGGCCACGAGCACCCGGTGTTGAGCGAGGTCAATCGGGTGGGGCTGTTGCGGCTCGTGTTCGACGACATCACGCAGCCCGACACACCCAGGTCGTTCACGCCGGCCCTGGCCGCCGAAATCCTGGATTTCGTGGCCAGCGTGTGGGATCAGGCCGACGCGTTCCTGATCCACTGCGACCTGGGGCTGTCGAGATCGCCGGCCGTCGCGGCGGCCCTGTCCCGCATCTACTACGGCGACGACGGGCCGTGGTTCGAGTTGGACTTCCCGAACCGCCTGGTCTACGACGTGCTCGTGGCAACGCACTCCCGGAGATAGGAGCCCCGGGCCACATGACAACATCCGGCGGCGGATTTTCATGGGGTTCAGACCAGGGGCAGCGCGGTTCCCACAGCTTTCGGAAATGCCTACTTCAACGACGGAACGAATGGGAGCGAAGTTCTACCGGATTGGCCCTCGTTCGGGCGTGTACTCCTCGTCGTCGCGCATGACGTTTTCGAGCTGCCGCGTCTGGCGGCCCCGATCGACAATCGGTGTGCGGACAGCGTGAAAGTGATTTTTGTAGACCAGCGTGTCCGAGGCCCGCACACTGATGCCCACGCCCACGGCAGACAGGCCGACCCAGTTGTCCTGGATGACGTTGGCCAACATGCGCGGCGGCCCGTCCAGGCCGGTGCCCGGTTGCTTGCCCAGGTCCATCGGAATGACGTTGATACCGGCCAGCAGGTTGCTCCAACCGCCGCCCCAACGCCAGTTGCTGCCGTACTGAGCGCCGCTAAACGGGACCGTGCGTAGGATCTCGTTCCCAATGACGCGATTGCCGAAGTTCGCCCAAGGCAGTGCCGGCTGATCGGTCTCCGGCATGCGCCCGCCGGCCCCTACAACGATCCCGCCGCCATCCGACACCCGGCAGTCGCGGATCAAGTTGAAGAAGTCGGGGGCTGTTTCATGGGCACCTGCGTCGGCCGCCTGGGCGTCCGGATGCCTGGGGCCGTGGGCAGCGGCCAGCACGTGCCGGATCGCGGCCAGTCGGCGGATGTTCACAGGCGGGGCCTATCGTGTGGGCGTCCGGATGCCGGATTCTGGCCAGCGACTGACGCTCACAGGCGGGGCCGGGCAGCATGCCGGAGTAGCTTGTGGGACACTGTGTCCCACAAGCTACTCGGTGGCTCGGACCAGCAGGGCCGCAACCCCGTGGCCAGCACCTAGCATGTGGGAACATGAGGGAACCTAAGCCAGCGTCCGGACGGACGAGGATCTCGCCGCCGGTGCAACTGTTCCTGGTCAACTTGCCGTCCTGCCTGTGCGTGAACTCCAACTCGATCCGAACGACAATCTTCCGGAGGTACTCCCGCAGATCCTCCGGCCCTGCAGCGTCGAGCGTCTCCCGGAGCCGCCGTAGTGCGTCGAGTGCCGCCTCGACCTCTTGATCCCGTTCCTGTGCGGAGCGTTTCTCCGTGCGTCCCACGGCGTCTAACTGCCGCTGTAGCTGGTCCCGGTCTTGCCGGAGTTTTTCGAGCTTGGCGTACAGCTTGGGGACGAGTGCCTCCGGTGCCGAAAACACCCGCTCGGCTCCGGCGTCAATTTGCTGATCGAGTGCCTCGATCCGTTTCCGCAAGTGCCGCTCGTCAACCGGCGAGACCGGCTCCGCTGCCTCCGCCTGAGCTTGCTTGATCGTTGTCCTCATTCGCTCGATCGCAGTCTCGCCGAAATACCTCTCGTCAAGTTTGCGGCGGACGCAAGCCAGGAGATGATCCTCGTCAATCGTGTTGCAGTAACAAGCCGCTTTGCCGCCGCTGTGATACGTCTTGCAGAGGTAGTTGTGCCGCTGTGGATCGTGCCGGACCGATCCTCCCTGCATTACCCTCTTGCAGTCGCCGCAGAAGATCAACCCACGGAAAACGTACTGGTAAGCGTCCCGGCGTGCCGTCCACTTCTGAGCCTGATCCAGCTTGCGTTGAACCTGATCGAACAACTCCTGCGGAATGATCGGCGTATGGTTCCCAGGGACAAGCAACGGTTCGACCTCGACGGTCTTGTCCGCCTTGTTCCGGGTGACGATCTCGCCGCCGGAGACCCCGAAGTACTTGCCGCTGAGATACCGAAAACGGAGGTAGCAGCCGGTGTACTTTGGATTTCGCAAGATCCGGCGGACGCTCGTCTGCTTCCACGGCGTCCCCCTCCTGGTCTTGATCCCCGCCGCATTGAGACGGGAGGCTATCGACCGGAGGGACGATCCCGGCTTGACGTACCACTCGAAGATCTTGCGGACGACCGCTGCCTCGTCCGAATTGACGACGACGGTCCCGGTCTCGTCCGTCCAGTAGCCAAAGGGGTCTTTTCCCCCGGTGCCCCGGTGCTTGTCCCGGCGTGCCTCCGCCAATAACCCACGGGATACGTTGCGGCTGAGCGACCGGAGGTAGTCGTGTTTCATTTCCTGCGAGATCAGATAGATCAACCGACCTCCCAGCGTGTCCCAGTCCACTCGACCTTGCGGCGTCTCGACGACGACCCCGGCGTCCCGGATCGGTTTCAACCAATAGCCGATCTCCAACGGATCGTTCCGGGATAGCCTGTCCTGATCCCAGACGAGGATCGTCCCGAAGTCCGGACCGTTCTCGCAGTCTTGCCGGAGCCGTAGGAACTCCGGCCGCCGTTCCGTGTCGTCCCCGCTGATCGCTTCGTCAACGTACTCCCGGAGAACGGAGTAACCTTTCCGCTGTGCAAGTGTCGTGAGTTCGACTCGCTGATCGCCGATACTTTTGTCCTGCTTGGCGGACGACATTCGCAAGTACAAAACCGCTTTTTCCGGAGCCGGCTTGCCGTTAGAATTGCGTGCAGCCATGACATGCCCTTTCGTAGTTAAAGGGTGGTTGTGGTCAGGAGCCGGTGCCGGGCGTCAACCGGCGCCGACTCCGCCTTCATTATCGGCCTCGGCTGCAAAAGGGCAAGAGCGCCATCCGAAGCCTGAGATTGTCGCCTGAGTCGTTTTGCACGTTCCCGGATGATCTGAGCCCTGATCGGTGGATTGCACCTAGCGCAATGCCAGCCACCGGCAAGGTCTTGCCATCGCTCCAAGCCGCCACATTGACCGCAAGCCGCCGGCTCGATCGTGTTCTCGTTAATCCATACGTCGAGATCCTCGACGACATCGACCGCTGGCTCCAACGAATCGCTGCGGACGAGATCGTCCCACTCCTGGACCGCTACGCCGACGACAAGTGCTGCCTGTCTGGCATCAAGACCTTCAGCCCACTGGATCGCCTGACGCTCGTCCGGATCGTCAACGATCGGATAGACTGGCGCGAACAGACGGAGCAGCTCTTGCTTGTGCTGCCCCAGAACCTCCCGATCCAGATCGGTGATCGTCCCCGGTGGGGCTTCGATTCGGACACGACCGGCAAAAACGGTGATTGAGCCGCCCGCCTGCCTGATCTTGTTGAGGATTGGGATCATAGCTCGAAAACCTCCATGCCAGGGCTAGGCTGGTCTGGACTGTCGTTGACGGGTTGCTCTTGCGAACTTTGCGAATTTGCGAACTTGCCCTCATCTTGCGGGGAAACTGGTGTCGAGCCTGTCTGCGAATTTTGCGAACTTGCGAAGTTGTCCTTTGGTTGGACAGCCTCTGGCGCAGGGCTAGACTGCGAGATTTGCGAAGTTGCGAATTTGTCTTCCGACGGCGTTGGCCCGGTCGTTGTGTCTTCTTGCGAATTTTGCGAATTTGCGAAGTTCTTCTCTGGCTGCTTGGTGTCCGAGTCGGCACCTGCCGTAAGCAAATTCGCAACTTCGCTAAATTCGCAGGGGAACCACTGCTCCGCTGGCTTGGTTCCCACGCCAACGACCTTCTCGACCCGGATCTTCCCGGCATCCCGGAGCCGCGCCAGAATCGGAATCAGGACCGGCGCTTTGACGTGGTTGTCGAGTGCCTGATAAATCCCTGTGCGTCCAATCCCTGGATTGGCCCTGATCGCTGCCAGGACCTTCTCTTCGACTGGATCGCCACTGGCATTGCCGAAGATCAGCCTCGCCGATGCCCGGCAGTATCGCCACACGGCCAGCGCTGCCCGAAGGTGCTGTTCGCCGATCGTGCCGCTGCCGTCGAGCAGGGCGTAGATCATGCTGAGCCGAAGGACTTGAGCCTCGGCCCGGCTCGTCACGGCGCCCAAAAGGCCCCCAGCGTTGTCGTCAGCCAATTCGGCGTAAACCTGTTCCCAGAGTGCCGCTGCCCCGTGATCCCGGTGCATACGCTCAACGGATCGTGCCTGCTCCGCTGCGAGCGCCAGCTTCTGGGCGTAAAGCGCAAGGTCGAGATCCTGCCCACCGTTCGGGAGCAGCTTTGATCGTCTGACCACGAACCACAGGAAACGATTGCCGAAGCCGGAGAAGCACTCGACCTCGGCCAGCGCCCGGTGCAATTCCTCCTGGGTGATATGGCCAATGATCGAAACGTGTGCGTCCGTCGCCACCGCTGGCGAATTCTTGGCAAGCGTCCGCAAGATCCCGCTGTCCCATGCGGATCGTATCGTCGGCGATAGTGTGTTTTGCTCCCGGCGACACACCCGCAAGACCGCTGCAAATTCCGGCTCGACGACAAGCAGCCTCTTGTCCTTGATCCCCGGATCGGCGAGGACCTCTTGCGTCCCGACGACCTGGCCCTTGTCCTTGACGTTTTCCGTCTTGTAGATCGCGTCCCGGACGTTCCAGATCAGTCCCTCGCCGGAGACGCAACCCGTCTTGATGTTGTTCAAGATCCACGGCTCGTCAACGTCTCGAAGGACCTGCTTTACGCGGCCCTCGCTCGTTCCCTTTCGCCCCCGTGCCGTACTTCCAACAAGGACCAGGAACACGTTTGCATGGTGGGACGTACCTTCGACGACGTAGTAAGCATCCCTGCCGACCATGTTGCCGAACGAGACGAGCAACTGTGCCAGAATCGCCACGGGATCAGCTTCCGTCTGGGGCAGGATGGCATGGACAATCTCGCCCGCCAAGCCGTAGTAGGCGTCTGCGTGGAGAACGGGCCACGATAAGGGTTCCGGCAGGGGAAACGCCTCAACTTGCTCCTGGACGGCGGCGATCTGGGAACCCTGTTTGCGTGTCAAATCACTGACGATCCGCAGAACCTCGTCGTCCGGCAACGGTGGAGAGCAGCGTTGAGCCCAGTTTACCGCCTGCTGGGAAACTGTACATGCGTCGAGACCTCGGCCGATGGCTCCGCCGATCAATCGCAGTGCCTCAGTGTGGCGATTGCCTTTTTGCGCCCCCCGTGCTGTGGCGAGATCCTCGACGGCGTCGCCACCGACGACGAATGACAGCGAACTTTGCGAATTATGCGAACTTCCTGTGCGGACAAGATCAGTCAGCCAAGCGGGAGCGTCCGCAATAGGCATATCGTCCGGCGAGTTTTCCCATTGGTACAGGGAACCGGAGGGGTGTCGGCTTGGCGGCAGGACAACGTAGCCCCCCTCACCGCGAACGTCGATCGGCTTGCCGCCGATTCTGGTCTTATTTCGGACCTCGATACCGTTCCAGCGGAAGAACAGGTGCTTGCCGCCGCCGCCCGTGATCGACGAAACCGTCTTCGGCAGCGAGCCATTCTGACTCTCCCATTCATCGAGAATCGGTAGCCCGGCTGCTTCTACATCGAGGACCCAGAAGCCGCTTGCCGGTCCCGTTGCCACGGCGACGTTAAAGTTGGGGTTGCCGCTGAACATCGTCTCGATCACTGCTGGATCGGAACTCGCATCCTGAAAGCCGTGACCTGTTGCCGGAGTCTTGCCTTTCGCCTTGACCGGGAAAACTTGCCACCCACGACTGGCGCAGCCGAGAGCCGCCGTCTTGTTTTGTTGGACATTTTTTCGTACCATGTTGCAAAGCCTTTCAAATCAAGAACGAGCCGGAGCCAGACAGCGGCATCCGGCTCGTTCGCTTTCCTGTGACCGTCAAGCCGCTGGCATCACGGTTGAAACTCGTGTCGAGCCGTTCGGCGTTTCCTCCACTTGGAGCAGATACTCCTGCCCGACGGATGGAGCGAGGTCGATCCTGACACGCGGTTTCAGCGTCTGGCCTGTCAGGCCAGCGATCATGCGCCCTGCGGCGTTTTTCGGTGTGGGCTTGTCGCTGGTGATCCGCGTCGCCTTTTCGCCCGCGTGTTCACCGCCGATGACCTCCCAGATGAACCTTAACCCAGGTCCGAACTCTTCGTGCTCCGTCGCCTCCACCCCCTCGAACGTGGCACGGTAGAACCCGGCGGGCACGCAGCCGCCACCAACAGTGATTTCAAATTCCAAGTCTGAACTCATTTGAGTTCCTCCTTCGCTGCGGTAGTACTGTTGTGATCGACCGGCTCCGCCGCCGCAGCATTAGCGGTGCTGATCGCTTGCGACCTGACGTATCGGAGCAGGAACACGGCGAGAGCCTGGTCCCAGTCCGTCGGCTCGGCTTCGGGATCAACGACGACCTCGATCCGATCGGAGATGTCGGCGGAGGCTACTCGCACGATGCGGCCTCCTGCTGCTGTCGCCTGATTGCCGCGAGGAGATCGTCGGTGAACACGAACGAGCCGCGTCCTAAACGGACGACCGGCAGGCCAGACCGGACGAGAGACCGCCAGCCTTTCGGCCCCAGCCTGAGCCGCTGGTTGATCTCCGCCTTGGAGTACAGACGACCCGGCTCGATAACTTCCGGCGTGCTTTGTTCCGACATGAAGAAACCCCTCGATCAATTCAGCGTTTCAACTACGCCTAATTGTCCAAGGGGCGATGGGGGATCGGAAATGCGAATAGATCGGGGATAGGATCGGGGATATCGGGGATACTTTTAGGTTTTCTTGCGAGACCGGACCTTGCTTGCCGTCTTGGGGGATCTCTTGCTTTTGCGTGACGGCCGTTCTCGACGTGCCTTTTTCAGACCCTCTTTGACGGTAGCCGCTCCCGACAATCCACACCCTACTTTTTTCGGCAAACGCGGTGAGACCAACTCCCGGTGAGCGTCTGACATACTGTTCCACCGATCGCGAATCTTCGCCGGCCCGAATCGCTCGGCGTTTTCGTTCCACGCCAACCAGAGGTGGTCCCGCCTGTACGCTTCCCGCAGACCATCTGTTTCATCCGACGGCAGGTCGTTTAAGAAGTCCAAGACCTCCGGTGGAAGTGAAGGAACGTTCTTGTGCGGGTCCGCTTCCTGTTCGCCAAGTACGCTGGCAACATCCCAGTACTCCCTCTTCAAATCGACCTTTAGCTTGGCGATTTCTTCGTCGTCTACGCGGGGCTCGCTCTGAAGGAACCGGCAGATCGCTGCGATAGTTGCGGCGTCTGGAAAACCTCCGGCGGCGACAGCGGCCAATGCCTTGTCAGCTTCGTCGGCGACGTGCATACTCGTACACCACCAAACCCGACCTAGCTCCAGGATCGCCTCGACTACCGTTGTTTCTCGCACCACGCCTTGCGTGGTTTGGACCTCGACTCGCCCCGTTGCGTTCCTGCCCTTTTCGCTCGTAGCCCATTGGATCGTATGCGCTGTCGAACTCAGGGAGTCTCGTAATTGCTCGGCCAGGGTGAACATGTTACTGGCCGATCGGGCCAAATCCCGAAGTGCTGGGACAACGGCTGTAACATCCTCAGCCGTCAAAGAGTTGAGGCGGTGCGTGCTCAGTACCTGAATTTCACGTAGTTCGTCAAGCAGCCTGAAGGCAATGCGGTAGGACTCATTCAGTTCATGCGGCAGCGGTATGGGCTGGTTCGACATGGCCGTGTTCCTCTGGCCCGTTCCGGGTGGGAAAGAAGCGCGGCGGGCCGGCGGAACTGTCCGGCGTTCGGGGATCAACCTAGCCGCGCACCGAATCATCGTAGCACGGAATCGCCCGTGACCGACAGAGACAACTCGCAAAGTCTTCAGGCGTTTGCCGCTTCCATGTTATTTTACCCATCTTTCCAACAACGGCGGATTTCGCCCCCTGGCACAGGTGCAATGGCCGCAGGGCTGAAAAACCAATCGCAACCTCTTGCGCAGAAAGTAGTTGTCACGGGGCGTGTAATCTGCAAGAATTTACAGGTGGAGGGTGCCTACCGGATATCAGTGCAAGACGTGTCACGCTCAGCGCGAGAGGTTGCGGGGTCGGCTTCTGCGGAAAAAACGCTGGGGCGAGTCGATTGATCGTTTTGTCCGCGGGATGCTCTTTTTTCAGCAACGCCGGCGGCTCACGATGACGGCGGAAATGGCGATTCGACGGTTTGGGGGCATCGAGAAGTTCACGGCGACGCTCGTCGAGGCGGCCAACAAGGCCGAAGTGGGTTCAAGGGAGTACCTTGAGATTCTGCTCGCGGTGGTTCGGTTGCAGGTTTTCTGCGCGGAGGAAGAGCGGGCGAAAAAGGACAACGAGGATTTGCAGGCCGTCGTTGAACTCACCACCAATGATGATGTCGGGCGGGAGTTGGACGCGCTCGTCGCCGACCTCATTCGGTCCTCGCCCCAGATCGCGATCGACGCCGCCGCGCGGCTTGGCTGGACTGTCATCCCGCCCGCCGAACCCCAGTCGCCGAATCGTGGGAAGCGCGAGCCCCTTGTGAGTAACGCCGCCGACAAGTGGGTCCGCTCCTGCATGTGACGCCGCCGTGGCAGCGGTCCCGGCTCCAAGTCGGCTGCCGGACCACGGGTACGATTGTGGCGACAGTTGACACGGCTGCGTTGAACCACCAGTTTTACGGGTGTCCGCGAGACGGGAATTCCACCATTTTGAGCTATTTCATTGTCACATGACAACGGAACCCCCTGGTAGTTGGGTTATTGCCATCGGCAGCCATGCTTGAGTTGGTCGTCGGCAGTCACGCACTGGACGATTGAGGTCTTGCCTTCGCGACGGGGGGCGGCAATAGCCTGGTCGCCGCCGTAGCGGGCCGTGTTCAGGATGGCGCCATGAGCACCAAGCTATACAACGTTAAGCACGACCGGTCCCCAAACCAAGGCCGAAGTCCGCCCTAAAACGGATTGAACCAGATCGGCTGCGGGTGATTCTTCGGCTTGCGGAGCGTTTTCGCACGCGCAGGGCTCCGAACGTACCACTCGCCATCGTCGCAGTCGTACAGTTCGACCGTCCCCACGATGACGCCACGGGGCAGGTTGTCGCAGGACACGTCTGAGATGCCGTATTGCGTCATCATCTCGGCCTCTTTGGCAGCGGAATACCGACCAAGGGCTGCGTAGATGTAGATTCGGCCACGGATGCGAGTGGGCGCGTTCCGGTACTCGGTCGTCTTGACGCCACGCATGATCGCTTCGGCGTGCGGCTGTCGGATGCTCAAGGCTCGCATGTCAAGTGTCTCCCCATCCACTCGGCACCTTCTCCACCAACTCCCGATGCACGACGCTGCCCCGACGCGGCACGATCTTGGGCAGCGCTCGTCCCCGGCCAGTCCACACCAGCGCCATGTGCGGTCGCCGGTAATGCGGCGCAACTTCGATGTGCCGACCCACGTTCCAGCCCACTTTACCACGTCGGTGCGCCTTGTCCACGTACTTCTGGTCCCCAGTGCTCTCGAACCTGTCCCGATCCTTGGACAAAACATCCGGCTCGATAACCGAGGGGTCGTTCTCTAGCAGGCACAGCGAACAGCACAGTCGCACGCAATTAGCGATCATGGCGTCGGGAATCTGGACGCCCACTTCCGCTGAAGGCCGCTTGGGCAGCCCAGCCAACGAGCGTTCGACCGTCAGCCCTTCCTGCCGCAGAAAGTTCTGGTACGTGTACACGGGGACTTGGTTCACGACCTCGCCGATGTCCATCAAGATCAGGATCGTCTTGCCTTCGTTCGTCGCCCCCATCAGCATACAGCGGATGTCATACGACTGGCCCTGCCACCCGAACGTCAGCGGGTTGTGCTGTTTCGGCAGCCGGACGCACAGCGCTGGCAGCGGAAGTTGGATCAGCGCCGAGTCGATATCCAGGTTCAGCCGCGTCAGCATCGGGACGATCGACGGCCAGACGTTGTAGTACGGACGACGGCCTTGCTCCCAGAGGGCTTCCTTTTCCAGTTGGCCGTAGAACTCGCCGGACGCCATTTCGACGGCTCCGGCAAACGCGCTCCGGTAGAACGAACCCGCGTCTTCCTGGACGCCGAGCTGTTTCATGGCATCGCGGAGAGGGGTGTAGGTCCAGAAGTCCATGTTCAGTGACTCGCCGCGTTTGGACTATTCCAGAGAGAGATTATCGTCCAACCCCAACTCCTTCAGCCCCGATTTCGTCTCGTTGGCCTTGGCCGCGCCCTGATCGCCTTCGGCCGGGACCTCGAAGCTGACGCGGAGTTTCAGGCCCGGTGTCGAAGCGAAGCGGCTCAAGACCTTGGTGTAAAAGTTCATCCACTTCTGCGGCGGTACCTCGCCGGTCCAGCGGATCATTTGCTTGCCGGCCTGCTGTTTTTCTTTCGTCTGGGTCGGCTCCTTCGCGATCCGTACTTCTGCAATCGCCTCCAAACCGTCCGTCGTGACGCGCACGTTGTACTGGCCTTCGTCTTCTCCCGCAGTGAACAGGCCGTCGTCGCTGACCGAGCCGCCTTTGGCCGACCATGTTGTTGAGGGCACGGCGATGGGGTGCCCGTATTGGTCGCGTGCCGCAATCGAGAACGCGGCGTGCTGGCCGGGCTTCAACGCGACCTGCGTCGGAGTGACCGTGATCTGTGCCAGTCGCGGCGGGTCCAGTAGCTTGGCGGCATCTTCCTTCTTCAAAATGAACAGTCCGTCGTCGATTTCGACTTCCGTCTCACTCAGACTGGCCTGAAAGCGGATCAGTTCCAGACGCCCTTGGTCGTCCTTCCTGGCGTAGCCCAACAGCCCCTCACTCACCCCGTTGGCAATCGTGCGTTTGATCGTGTCGCCGTCCAGCAACCGTGGCAACTGGGGCGACGAATAGAAGGCATCACGGACGGCCTTGGTGGACCATTCGGTCAACGCTGGCGGCCAGTAGCGCGGTAGCCGATTGGCGCCCACGCCCTTGGTAACCTCGTCCGTGCGAATCAACTCGTTTAGGTACAAGTCCACGATGGTCTTCGCCATGCTGGACGTGACCTGCCCCAAGTCGATCGGCCGCAGTTTGTTGTCGGGGCCAAGCAGGAACAGGTTGCGGTAGGCCCGCCAGATGGTCTCCTTCATGTCGCCTTCGGCCCGGTTCAGGCTCCGGGCCAGCAGACGCTTCTGCGCTTCATCCAAACGCGCTTTCGTTTCCTCGTCGTCGTCGATGCCTTCCCAGGCCAGCAGATTCCGCGTCGCGTCGCGGATGGCGTCAGCCGAGTCCGGGACGGCGAAGATCAGGGCCGACTTGCACGTCCGGCCGGGCGCACCGCATTCGCGCACGATCGTTTCCATCATCTGTAGCGTCGATTTGTCACTCAGCGTGTTGTCCAGGCCAAGGACAACCAACGTCAGGGCCGGCCGATTGGGAACGTCGTTGCTGCGTTCCGGAAAGAACCGGCGGTCGATCTCTTTCGGGCCTTCGCCGAACAGCTTCTGCGTCTGCTGCTTGACCCGTTCCTCGATCTCCTTGGGCTTCACGGCCCCGCGGCGCGTCACAAGGATCTGGTTCAAGTTCGGCGTCAGGCCAAAGCGATACCGGTTGCGGTCCCAGTTCAGGTAGTAGCAGGTGCCGACCAGTCCTTCGAGAACATGGTCCACGTCGGCCAGGTTCAGCTCGGGGCTGCCGACGCTCAGCCGGATTTCGGGCAGCGCGGCCTCCGCCTGGGACTGGCTCATCCCGCCGTTGGACTCAAACAGGATCGTCGCAGCCACCTTGCGGTGCAGGCTGGCCTTCTTGATCGTCGCGTTGGCCTCCCGGTCCAGCCGCGCAGCATGGGCGTCCTTCTTCCCGGCGATGTCCGTCGTGACCGGGATCTCCAACTCGTTCGAGCCCAATTGCTCGAACATGGCGGCGCGGAAGGTCGGATCTTCCAGCGGCGCGGAACCCAGCGTAATGAGCAGCTCGCCAGACGCCTTGCGATGCTCTTCCTGATAGGCGTGGGCGACCCACAACGCCAACAGCCGAAGAATTCCGCGTGTCCGCTGGAATCGGGGCAGGCTTGCCCATTTCCGCTCGAATACCGACAGCACCGAAGGGTGAAACGGGTAGCACTCCTGGAACTTCTCGTAGGCCGTGTCGGCGTCGATGCCGGTCAACTCCTGCGCGTGTTCGATCGCCCATTCCGCATACGCGCTGGCGACCTTGCGGCCGTCTTCCGGCATCCCCCACCACTCGAACAGCCGGCGGCGGATGATCTCGGCGATTTCCGCGCCGGCCGACATCATAATCGCCTTGCCAACCCGGTCCAGCAGCTTCTTAAGCGCCGCATGGTCCCGCACGTCGTCGGGATTCATCTCCAATTCCGACGCGGGGATCGAGACGCAAAGCACCAAATCCCTCCGCGCCCGCGCCTCTTCAGACAGGTTTTGCAGAAAGTCAAAGAACTGGTCCCGCTGCCCCGTCTTGCGTCCACGGCTGACGTAGTTCATCAGCTCGTCCATCAAGATCAGCGTCGGCCCGGAGGGCAGCATCGCCCGCAGCGCATCGCCCGCCGGCGCCACCCCCTGCGCGTCGTGCTGAGCCACCGCCGCGAACGCCTTTTCGCCACCCAGTTGCCAAGCCATCTCGCCCCACGGCGTCTTGCGTACCGGCTCCCCGCCCCCGCCGCGCCCCTGAATCACGTCGAACTCCGTGCCGACGAACACGGCCACGTCCGCCTTGGGCACTTGCGGCACGCCGGCCTTGGCGAGAATCCGGTCCACTCCCTTCCACGACTTGGCCTTCTCGCCGTTAGTGGCCAAGTGGTACGCGGTGGTCTCCGAGTGCGTCTTGCCGCCGCCGAACTGCGTGGCCATGTTGTACACGGCCGACGTTTCGACCTGGATGCCAGACAAGCGGCGAACGACCTGGGAACACAACTCCAGCAGGCTTTCGGTCATGTAGGTCCGGTCAAAGAACCGTGCCGAATCGCTGTAGTCCTTCGACACGGTCTCGCGGCCTTCGCGGATGTGGTCCAGATGGACGGCGAACTCCGAAGCGTCCATCGGCCGGTTTTCCCGCAAATCCTCGCGGGGCGTCACGACTTGATACCAGGGTTTGAGGCGGGCCATTAGCAGAATCCTCTCAGAAGTGTACGATCCCGCGGCTTTGGGTTGACTACTTGGTTAGCTTGTCGAGCACTTTGTCAAGATTTGCGCCCGAAACTGAAAGAACATCAGCTTTCATGTCCGGCGCTTTCGGGGCGGCAGTGCCATGAATGATTGCAAACGAAGCGATTAAAAACACCGCTGTGGGCAGCGATTGAACCCACATCCAAGGCTTCTTCATTTGCCGCATCATCGCGCGACAGCTCGGCTCGGCCGTTGGCTCCCACGGATCTTTCTGCGACTTTGTTTCGTCCCGGATTTCGGCCTTATGCATGTAGTAATGCTTCCATCTCTTGTCCTTTTCGAATGCCAAGTGCAGAAACGGCTGCCAGGTGAAAGTCCACACACACCAGATGATCGCATATAGAACGCCAAGGCCTGACAACTGCCATTCTGCAAGTGAAAAATGGCTCTCGACCATGAAGTAAGTGAACAGTCCTATTCCGGACCACAAGCCAAAGGCAATCTTCCACTCGTAGGCGCGCCGACTTTCAATACTCTGTTGGGCTATCTTCGCCAGTTCGAGGTAGATCTCCTCCTTGGATCTTCCTTCCGAAGAGGCCACGACGCCTGATTCCGCGATGGCCGGCCGGGATTCCGCTTCCCCCTCGTCCAGCCCTGGGCTTCTCTCTTCCGGCACGCAAGTCATAAAAAGTCTCCTATGCTAGAACCCCATCCCTTTCTTTCGTGCCAACACCCCGTCCACCCAGCGCTTTTCGTCCGTGTCCTTCGGATACAGCGCCGACAGCGACTGGGCCAGTTTCCAGAAGCGGGCGTCTTGACCAGCGCCGTCTTCGACCAGGAACCGCTTGATCGCCTCAGTGCGGCCGGCAGCGAACAAAATCATGGCCTGATGTACTCGGTCGAGCACGGTCTCGCCGAGTGGCGGCCCCTTCATCTCGGACCAGCCGCCCTCGGCGGCTTCGGTTTCGTCGAGTTCCGCGAACAGCGTCTTCTGAGGGGACTTCTTCTTCCGCCGCGTCGCCGTCGGCGCAGCTTCGTCCCTGCCGAACAGGTGCCGTGTCCGCTCAGCCACGGTCCGCAAGCGGGCTTTGTCGCCCTTGACCTCGACCACCGATCCGATTTCCTCTAGGTGGACGCCCAACCCCTGGGCAATCTTCCGGGCGGCGTCGTATTCAAGCGTGAAACCGCCCGCGCCCGCCTTACCGCCACCCGACGATTCCTCGTCGTCACCCTCATCCGACGCCGCCTCATCATCTGCGGCGGAATCTCCCCCGTTTCCGCCCCCACCCAGAGTCCAGAGCCACATGGCCGTCAGGCGGGCATCAGGTTCCAGGCCGGCGGCGTCCGCTTCCCTGAAGATCATGGACAGGGCCTCGGTCGAGACAGCGGCCCAGACCTGTTCGAGGTATTCGCGGAGCGTAATGACCTCGCCGCTGGCCTTCTCCACACGGGAGTAGCGGGAGTAGATCTCCAGGGCGGGTCCGAGGCAAGCGAAAATCGCGTCAGCGCCAACGACGCCTTCCTCGGCCAGCCGCGGCATCCATTCATGGATTCGGCGGGGCAACTCGGCCAGTACCTCGCGCCAGTCGCCGACTTCATCTGCCCGGACAGAGCCATCCGGGTTCTCACGTGGTCGGCAAACCAAATGTACAGACGAGGCTAGCACAGCGGAGTTCATGGCGCGAAGCCTTGTTGCCATCTCGGTGTCAATCGGCCAGGAGCCCGTGAGTGTCCACCCCGCGTCCACCATTGCTTGTAGTAGCGCTTCCCATCCACTGGTGGCCTTGTGTGCGAAGACAACTGTGGCTATCCCGTCAGGAGCAAGGACGCGGCGTGCCTCCCGCATGGCTCCCGCCATCTTCCGTTCAAACCATTTTCCGTCCTTCTCGGGATAGCGTTTGGAATCCCATCCTGCCATCTCGCAACATTCTTCCGTTTTTGGTGATTCCGGCGCATCAAAATCGGGTATCCGTGCCCCGAGCAAGCGACGCAGCCACACGAAGAAGAAGTCAGACAAATCAGCATAAGGGACGGCGTTGTAATATGGCGGATCGGTCACAAGACACTGTGCAGAGTCGTCAGGTAGTGGGTGAGTGGTTGCTGAGGCAATGACCGCCTGCCCTGGGCGCTCAAGGCTCTCCGCACCATGCTCACATACCTTCGCACCCCACTCAAATGCTCCCTGCCAGCATCCCGTGGAGTCAGAGAACGGATTACATTCTGCGAAGTCCCAGATCATAGGCAGTGCTTGACGGCCAAACGTGTGCTGAATCTTCTCGCCGCCAGCCCACCATGAACAAAGAGCGCTGGTGAAGTCAACTTGGCGATCGAACGCGAGCCCAAGCATGACCCCAACTGCGGTCGCAAACTCGGCAGGATTGTCCAAGGAGAGACGCTGAATTGCCTCTTGGATCTTGCGGAAGATGCCCACTAGCGCCAGTGTTTGGCGAGGGCTAAACAGCGTGTTCCACGCATTGTGGCCGTACAGTGGGACGTTAAAGACACCGCTCATGAACGGAATCAACTCGTTCGGTACAATCGACAATCCCGAAACCGAATCGACAGCCTTTCGCACTGACTCGATCTCAGCTTCGGCTGCCGCAGCTGCCGCTAGATCAGCCTTCGACGGAAGTCGATATACTCTGCCCTGCTGCGATGACCTTACGGCCACAACTGCCATCAGCCGAGCGTCATCTGCACCGCCCCGGCGGGATTGCATCTGTTTCCGAACATCTGCTACACCCGTAGTATACCCACACACCGGACAAGTGGCGGAGCCACGTCGCACGGTTCCTGTGCTAATGTGCTCATGCCGGGGTGACTCAATGACTTCAAACGAGATTCCTTTGTTCTTTGCATCGGCAAGTAGTCTGAGCGTAATCGCCCGTTTCCCCTTCTTCGCCAACCAAGGCGATCGAAACAGTGGAACAACGGCACCACATCCAGGCCCTTGACATTTGACGGTTCTCGCCCACAGGTAGGCTATGGGTGTCGCGCCGTCGGGGCCTTTAGGGTAGAAGTCGGCCAGATCTTTTTCGGCCTCCTTCTTAATCCACCCGCCCCACTTGCGGAGTTCATCGGCTAGCCGCTGACCATACTTGGGAATGTACTCCAGTACAACCTTGTTCAGCAGCACGGCCACGGGATTCAAATCGCTGGCAAAGGCATCTGCACCGACGCGAAGGGATTCGAGCGGAATCGCGCCCCCGCCAGCGAACGGGTCCACGACCAGCGGCCGGGTGCCGGGGGCACCGCCCAACGCTTCATGTGCCGCCTGAGTCAGCGCCCGGCTTGTCTCCAGGTACTCCTTGACGGTCGAGTTGTCCCAGTTGGCGAAGTCGGCGATGAAGTCGAGCAGCGCCGCGCGAACGACCGGGAGGGCCGCAGAATTGCTGGAATCCACGGGGGCCTTGGCCAGCTTCGCCCACCGTGCCTTGCTTTCCTCCGAGGATGTGGCCAGCAGCTTCATGTCGCCGTCGGCTTGCTTGGCGAAGGCGTTGATGTGCCGGGCTGCCTCGTCGCGGAACGCCTGCGGGCAGAGCGGATCAGCCGGGTCCGGCCACAGTGCCGCGCAGATCACAGCCCGGCAAGCCGCCAACGGCCGTCGCGCCCACCAGATGTGCAACGTCGAAATGTGCCCATGCCGAATCGACTTCTCCCGCCGCGCATGGGCCGAGATCCGGCGGATGGGAAGGTCCACTTCGATCAGACGTTTGGGGTAGGAATTAGGGATGTGGCTCATGTAACTTCAGCCCAAAACAAACAGGGTCGCTAATGCTCGCCTCGGTACTCGGCGAATTCGAGTCGATCAAAGATCGAGTCGCCGTTGATCCGAGACACGAAGAGAAACTGCCTTGCCCGCGTCAGGGCGACCCAAACCGCCTGAATTGCGTCACGTTCGTGACGGAACAGAACTTGGTGGAGCCCCAGGACGAAAACGGCATTGAATTCCAGTCCCACGATACTGTCAAAATCGGTGACTACAACTTGATGGACACTCTCTTTGACGTCCTCACCGGTCGCCCATCTTGCCGGGACCGCGTAGGCGTTCAAATTCGGAATGAACGTTCGTTCTGCACTCGAACGGTAGCCATCAGGTACGACCACTACCGTGGTCCACGTTGAACTCAGTTTGTCGCTGCGGAGTTGGCAGAGACGCTCAGCCACCACGCCCCATTCTTCTTCTTCAGACTCAAAAGTACGGACCTCCGGCCTGAGCCCGTGACCAGAAAACCACTTACGTGGCCGTGTCAGCGGCTCCGCTATACTGGCGGCTCTACGAAACAATTCCAGGAACTCAAAAACATTCTCGGACCACCTGTAGTTGACTTCGAGGCGATTGACGTTCTCCTGGGGAACACTCAGTCGAGCCGATTCCCAGCTTATCAACCCTCCGCGATGCGTAATTCGTTGCTCAAGGTCGCCAACAATGGTCATCGTCCCAGTCGGAATCTGGGCAAGTCTCGAGAGCAGACGCAGAACAATTGGCTCATAGTATTGGGCTTCATCAATCATCACGTGGGAGTACCGTGTCAGTGGCTCCGGCTTTACGGGTGCTACGCCTGCGCCCCTAAGCAACTCAATACTCCAAAGCAGAAAATATCGGTCAGCTGGGGAAATGGCTCGGTTGACGACCTGTCTAGCGACAGTCTCGTTGAACCGCTGGAGGTCAGCCGCTGATAGTTTGGCAGCGAGCTTCCTCTGGGCGATGGAAGAGGCGTAAAACTCGTGAAGAAACGCAGTCAGATAGGCGGCCAGAGGAAACATCCTGACCGTGTTCGCATTGAGTCGATTCAAACGTATTTCGGAAACCGGCGCGTTCGCTTTTGCGTCCTCAAGATTCCTTGCCATTCGCCCAGCTTCCTGAACGGACTCCCGATAAGAAACCGTTTCATGCCCACGCTCGGCTAGAGCCCGAAGAAGGCCGGTCTCCTTCGCGAGGCTATTGTAGGTCGCTATTATGCCCTCGAAAACAGACGTGAATTCCGACGCAAAAGATGTGGACAAATCGGACGAGGTTTCGAGGAAACTGGAAATGTCGGCCTCTGAAAAAAGCAGTTTCGCCCGTTCAACCCGCTCGTTCTCGTACAGGATCGTGTATGTTCCTTGGCCGAACGGGATGTAACTCCGCAAGTTCCGCGAGACCCAGTCATCGACGAGAGTCACGTTTTCTTGAGGAAAGGATACGAGCCCTAGCTGTTCCAGGCACCGCATTAGGTACGGGACGAGATGTTTCTTCCAGACGACGACAAGCGTACTTTCTGCGGTGACTGGCCTGGCGTCTTTGGGCACGGGAAACTGCGGATCGGCATGCGCGTCGATGAGATACGGAACGCGGTGCAAAGCGACAGTAGTCTTTCCAACGCCGGGTCCGCCCGTCAGAATGAATACACCCTGCAGAGGCCCGCGAATTTGATCGTTTTGGGCAAGGTCCAGGGTACGCACGATGCTCTTGAGACCATAATCCGGCTCTTCGGCAACAACATCGGCGACCTCAGCGAACTCTAGCAGATCGGCGGCAGGTGTCTCTGTAGAGAAGAAATCGCACCGCCGCAACTGCCTTTCCCGTATCAAGTACTCGACGATCGGCCCAAGCGGCCGGACGGCCTTCTTAGCTGGTGGTCCATATTCGAGTTCACTGGGAACACTGCCTTCCCGGATTGCGTTTCGTGCTCTGGTGTAAACGTCTCCAATCCAGTTCGTCCAAGGAATTACGTTCAGATCTGCGAACTTCGCGCCGACAAGGGCTTGTGTCAAGTACCACGTTTCCCGTGTTCCATCGACCTCATTTACGATGCCGACGCTCGAGAAAAACCCCTCTCGAAGCACGCCTACGCCTGCTCGTCTACTCATTTGCACTGCATGGGCGACGTGTCCGTGCGAAACGTCAAACTCGCCGATGGCCCGGTCTGCCTCGGCTCGGGTACTGAGTTCCTTCAAGAGCGCCTTGCCATCCGCTTCCGCGCTGTTGCGGGTTAGCCAATCTTCACCGAAACTCATGATTACCTCCTTCAGCGTTCTGCATTTCTTTGAATCGCAGTCGGCGAGATGCTGTAGTGCTCCACCTTCAGTACCGGCTGCCAGCCAAGCCGTGCCGGATTCTGTATGGCGTGCAGCTCTGGCGTACCTCCGCAGTTGAATACCGCGTACAGCCAGTAGTCGTTCTTCAAGCGCGTCGCAGTCCGGTATTCGTTGTCGCTGAGGGCGATGACGCCCACGCCCGCCCGACCTTTCACCTCGATGAATCGGACTTCGATGAAGTTCTTGGGGTCCTTCGGGTCCGGCCGGCGGGAGATCAGGTCGAAGCCGCGATTCTCCGTCTCGACGCTATCAACCACCCAGCCGCGGGCTTCTTCGTGTCTGATCGCCTCGCGCACGGCGATGCGCTCGATTTCGTCGTCCCGGATCATGGGTGCCAGCTGCGGACTGGTCCGCTCCGGATGCGGAACAACCCAAGCCCGGCCGAGATGCGTGATGTCGGCCACGGCACAGTGGCGCTCCAACTCCAACTCGCGTTGTCGCGTCTCGCGCCGGCTGTTCAGGTCGTCCAGGTGCTGTTCGGCTTGGGCGATCAGGCCATCGAGCCCCTGGACCGTCTGGCCCTGGACTTGTCGGTTCAAGTACTCGCCCAACTGCAGATTCTGCCGGTCGATCAGAGCGTCCAGACTGACTTGCACATGCCGGGCGACGCGCTCGACCTCGGCTGCCCGGTCGCTGGCTGCCCGCTCGCCCCACGACTGAAGCACCCGCTCGTACAGAAACTGCTCCACCAGTTGCCGGCCAGGTAGCGGGAAATCGTCGCCCGGTCCAGCCGTACCGGACGGGGCGGGCGTGATGGCGTGGAAGTAAGTCGGCTCGCGCACGGCCATCTGCCCTGACGGTGACGTTTCAATGCCAAACAGCCGCCGATGCAGCGTGTTGGACCGTCCGTCCTTGATCGAGGCGGCAAAAACGTCCAGCACAGCCGGTTCCGTGCGATGCAGGTCGTAGAACACCGCCCCGCGCCGGAGATCGTCGTCCGCCCGCTGTAACACGTCCGCCCGTACGGCCTCGAATAGCGGATGCCCCGGCGTGACCCATTCGACGTTGGGGTCAGCTTTCAGCAGTTCCTTGTCAAAGATGATCCGGGCGTATTCCCTGCCCAACCGGCCGAAGCGATGCTCCTGAGCGTTGCCGATGGGAAGCAGGTTCTTGGGCACCCTGCCGACACGGTAACAGCGGCCGCCCTTGGCGGTCGGTTTGGGATTCAGTCCGCTCTCCGGCGCCGCCTCGACAAAGAACTGCTCGACGACTTCGGGGACCAGCCGACGTTCCTTGGCTTCGGCACTGCGGCCGACGATGGCGGACAGGTTCAGTTCCTTCTTGGCCAGTCCCTCCAAAGCGGATTCCGTAATGGCCCGGAAGCGATCGGGGCTCACGTCGCGGACGATGCGGTCCTGGATCTTGTGCTCGTCCGTCTGGCGGGCGTACATCTCGCGC
This sequence comes from Candidatus Anammoximicrobium sp., assembly GCA_012515235.1. Lineage (GTDB taxonomy): Bacteria > Planctomycetota > Planctomycetia > Pirellulales > Pirellulaceae > Anammoximicrobium. The sequence continues at coordinate 1,373 of JAAYYU010000324.1, read as the reverse complement.
AGCAGTTTTTCCAGCAGGTTCGCCGGGAACACTTCGCCCACGACATCGAAGACCTGATCGGTGCCCAGTTCCTTGCGGATTTCCGCCAGACGTTCCAGCAGCTTTCGCAGCACGCGGCCTTCGCGGGTGTTCTGGGCCACGAAATTGAAGACCAGGCAGTCCTTCTCTTGGCCGTAGCGGTGGATACGGCCGACACGCTGCTCCAATCGCACAGGGTTCCAAGGGATGTCGAAATTCACCATTAGCCAGCAGAACTGCAGGTTGATGCCTTCGCCAGCCGCCTCCGTGGCCACCAACACCTGAGCGCTGTCGCGGAACTCCCGCTCGGCATAGATGCGACTGCCCGGCGTGTCCCGGTCGCCAATCTTCATGCCGCCGTGGATCTGCGTCACGGTCAGGCCCCACTCGCGGAGCTTGCCGAGCGGTCGGCCGTCTTTGCCGTCCGCGGCCAAGTAATCCAGCGTGTCCTTGTGCTCGGTGAACACCAGCAGCTTCATCTGCGGGTCCGAGAAAATGCCTTCTTCCGTCAGAACCGACCGCAGCTTGTTCAGCTTCGACTGCACATCGCGGCCTTGGATCTGCTGCGCGTGGTCGATCAGTTGCGTGAGTTGGGCGATTTCCTCCCGGAGTATCGCCGGATCGTAGGAAAGCACTTGGTCTTCGAGTTGGTCGATAATCTGTTGCTGTTCTTCTTCGTCCAGATCGTCGAAATCGTCAGGCATCCGTCTTTCGATCTGGTCGCGGCGGTACTTTTCAGGATCGGCCAGGATCTTCTCGCGCCGGTCCCGCATACGTTCCAAGCTGCGGCGCACGGCGTAGACGGACGACGCCATGCGGCGCTGCAGCATGGCCATCGTGAATCCGACCGCCCGGCCGCGAGCCGACTGGTCGCCCGCGGCGGCGATCGACTGGTCCTCGACGTATCGCGTCAATTCGTCGTAGAAGTCGAGTTCCTCGCCGTCCAGGTCGAAGGCGGCGCTGCGGACTTCGCGTTTGGTGAACAGCTTCTTGACTTCGCCCGTTTCCGGATCGGGAAACGTGACCAACGCTTCCTTGGTGCGGCGCAGGTAGAACGGGGCTTCCTGCTCGCGCATCGCCTGCTGCAGGCTCTCGATGCTGCCGTAAACGTCCGAGTCCAGCAGGGCCAGGAACCGGCGAAAATGCTCCGGATCGCCCTTGTGCGGCGTGGCGGTCATCAGCAGGTAGTGGTCGGTCATCTTGGACAACTCGCGCCCAAGCCGGTAGGCGTAGGTCGTATGATCCTCGGAGCGGGCGCTCATCTTGTGCGCTTCATCGACGATGACCAGATCCCAGCGAGAGCGGAGCAGGCTTTCGCGGGCATCCTCGACAATCGACACCCAAGACACCGACGT
>JAAYYU010000323.1 GCA_012515235.1 Candidatus Anammoximicrobium sp. | reverse complement strand
TGGGGACGCGACCTTCTTGGACCGTCCGTCCAGTCTCAGCGCCGACTGGCCTTTGCCGCGGCTCCTGGAGGAACAAAAACGGGATAACAAATCCCAGTCTCTCGACCGCGCCGTTTTGGCGCGGCAGCACCAGGCCCTCGGTCCTGATCAGTCTGGCGGATTGCGAGGACGTGGAACTGGCCCACATGACGCTGGACGGTCAGAGTAGTCCATTGCTGCACCAGGGAATCAGTGGCGGCAACTCCCGCCGGCTGTGGCTCCATCACCTCACGATTCGCAACCTGGCGAACGTCAAGACTTGGGGACCGCACGCGATCCTGTTCTCCGGCCACAACCCGACGATGGAACGCGGCGTCACCGACAGCCGGATTACCGACTGCCAGATCGAGAACATCGGCGTGGGGGCCGAGTACGGGGGCGGCATCCGGCTGGCCTGGGGCTGCGTACGGAACCAGGTCCTGGGCAACACGATCCACACGACCGGCCGGGGCGGGATCTTCGGTGACCACTCGGCCGAGTTGGTGATCCGCCACAACCGCGTGAGCGGCTCCGGCGGAGAGGGCCTGGGGATCGAAATCTGGGGTGGCTGCCCGCGGTCGCTGATCGAGGATAACGTGGTGGACCATTGGCTCAGTGTGGACCAGGGGACGCAGTCGGCCGTGCGGCGAAACGTGATCGGCACGGACGATGGCACGCTCAAGGGGTATGGCATCGAAATCATCGCCCGAGATGTGGTGGTGACGGACAACATCGTGAACCGGGGCGCGCACATCGGGCTTTCGGTCTCCAACACGCCGGTCAAGAACAACGTCTTCTGGGGCTACAACACGGTCCGCGACTGCATTCAGTTCGGTGCACAGCTCCAGGGCGAAACCGGCGGAATCGCCCGGCACTACTTCTACCGTTGCACGTTCGCCAGCGGCGTCCGTGGCGACTCCCAGGCTCGGTATCCCAACGACAGCGGCCACGGATTCCGCACGAACGGCAACTGCCAGGACCTGGTGTTCGAGGACTGTACCTTCGAGAAGAACGGCGGCTACGGGGTCCAGTTGGGCGGACCGGGCGTGGATCGCCTGACATTCCTCCGCTGCGCGATCACCAACAACGCCTTGGCTGCTGTCACCCGGCCATCCCAGTACGCGGCCCTGGAGTTCAGGGATTGCATGGTGGACCGCAACCGCAGCAACCAACTGCCAGATGCCAAGCCCTTCCAGGCCGCAGCCCCGGTCGCCGAGTTTCGCTTCCCGGCCACCATCCATGCAGGGCAACCGGTATCGTTCCAGTGTGTTTCGCAATCCACGGCGAGCCATATCAATGAGCGGCTCTGGGACTTCGGGGATGGCATCCCGGAGGTGAAGCCCGTCCCGCAGCATACCTTTGAGAAGCCTGGCAAGTACCGCGTGACGTTGATCGTCTGGGACTCCGCGGGTCGTGGCGGCCGGGCAGAACGAACAATCCACGTGCTTGCCACGGCCAGCCCCGACTGAGTTGGGAACCAGGGGTGTGGCTGCTCGAAGCCTGCTGGTCGGACTGTTCGCGGCCACGGAGACCTACGCCGATGTGCGGGCAGCCTACGATCAACTGCGGCAATCGCTGGAGGCGAACCTCCGGCCCAACAAGGACATCCCGTTGTAGGCCAAGACACCACCATGAACGCCGAGACAAAGGCTCAGTGCCCAGCGGCACCTTTTGGCATCGGCACTGACTTCCGAATGCTGCAACCACGAGGTCCCATACCCAGATGACCGACGAGGAAATCACGAAGCTGTTGTTCTGCTGCGACGAACCGTGCCCTGCCGACGTGGCGATGGTGTTCGGTGCGGCCAATGAACTGGATTTGGGCCGGCGGGCAAACCGCGGCGTCGAGCTGTACCGCAGCGGTTTTGTGCCGAAACTGCTGGTGACCGGAGGTGGGGTTCTCGCGCGCACGCGACCCGAAGCCAAACGCATGGCCGAAATCGCGAGCGAACTCGGCGTTCCGGCCCGTGATCTACTTGTGGAAGACCGTTCCGCGAACACGTTTGAGAACATCGACTTCTCCATCGCGCTGCTGGACCATCACGGGTTCCTTGAACATCTTACCTCGGTAATCCTGGTTTCGTCGGAGTGGCACATGCGGCGAGTGCTCCTGACGGCCCAAACGCGATTCCCGCGGCCAATTCGGTTCATCTGCTGCCCGACAAGCGAGGGCTGTAACCGAGCGAATTGGACTGACTCGGAGGCATACCGCAACGAGGTGCTCAACGAGTTGGTGCTGCTGGAGGCGTTTCTGGAAACGGGGGCACTTCGGCCAGTCACGGGAGGCAGTGCCACCTGACATCCAGCTTCGCCACCCCGCTTTTCGAGAACTTGTGACGCCTCGTCACGATCATCTTGACGGCCCGGAGGAAGTGGACCAGTTGGTTGACCGCGCCGAAAGGGATGGTGCCTCGAAGCCGCTCGTTTCGCCAGCGGGACGGGACGACGGACTTGCGACCTGCTTGAGACTGTCTGTGCGTCGCCGTACAGACAGTTTCCCGGCAGCCGAGTAACGGGCTGTGCGGCGCCGTACGGCGTTTTGGGGTCTACCGCCACCCAGACTTGAACGGCCGTTCAAACGCGATGTGAGCGTTACTACGTGTACGAGCCAGCACCCGAGTCTCTTAAATGGGAGCAAAAATGCTGGAAGTTCAGTTGTCGTAAAGGGTTGCGTGCGTATTCGACGGCACCAGGCACATAGACTAAAAAATAATCTACTACTACATCGTTTATTCTCTCCTTCGGAAAGTAGACCACGGGCTCCTGCGTTGCCCCGTGTGGTCTACATTCCGAAGGCTCGAATTACAATGGGGTTAGGTTTAGACTCTCGGTGTATGCCGCCGTTAATACAAGTGGCACGCCCGCGATGAACCTGACACCTGTCGTGCGTTGCCGGTTTGGAAACTAGCCGTGGCGCGCCGTATAGCGAGTTTCGATTCCGGTCACCGGAGACTCTTTGTACGGCGCCGCACAGCGAGTTACGCGTCGGGTGGTCCCTCACCGTGTTCCACCCTTGGCTGCGTAATGGTCGTTCGCCGTGGCAGTCGTCCGCTGCTGATCCCGACGATGTTCGGCCCGGCCCTGCCGGGATTGTGAGTCCCCGTCGTCAACGTGCCGCCGGAAAAGCACCAGGAGGCCGACTGACGCGTTCGGAGTCGATCCGGCTGTTTGGCTCACCGGATGCCTCAGCGGCCGTCTGCGGCGAGCAGAAAAGCGCAAGAGGGGCGTTCGTGGTGTGGCCCGGGATTGCTGTGGACAATCGAGGCGTCCGCTGGGCGCCCAGCGGATGATCGCTGTGGGGCGCCCCCAGAACGATCGCGACGGGGGCCGTAGCTGGGATGGTGACGCTGGGCCGACCGATTGTTGCGGCGTGCCGCGCTTCATTTTGCCGCGTCCTGCGTCAACCAACGCTTCACCAATCGTTGCTGCTCGGCCGACTCCGGCGACATCCGGTGCCGCCGCTCCCGATCCTGCTTCCGCAGGCCCATCAGCACGTCCAAGACGTTGCCGGGAGTGGCGTGCCCGTGCCGCAGCAGCCAGCAGCCGATCACCGTTCCCGTCCGGCCCACGCCGCCCCAGCAGTGGACGTAGACAGGACTCCCGGCGGCCAGCGAGGCGTCGATGGCGTCCAGGATTGCCGTCATCAGCGCGGGCGTCGGTGCCGACAGGTCCCGGATGGCGTGCCGGTAGCAACGCACCTCCGGGCAGAGTTGCTTGGCCAGATCTTGGTACGAGACGAACGGCTCGCCGGCGTAGTTGGTTTCGTGCTGCTCCATCAAGTTGACGAACGTGCGGATACCGGCGTTCAACGAATTCTCAGCCAGACGCTTGCTGTGGGTCGGTATCGCCACCGTGGCTGCGGCAATCGGCTTGTTCTTTGTGACGACCCGTGTTGACCTGTACGCCACGGCCGTAGCCTTGGTTGTGCTGGGAGGCTTGGCCGTGTGCCTGATCCAGAGCTTCCGCTACCTGCGGAGGTATGGTTCCGACCGGTAATTGCCCCCGTTTGAGACGGCCCAGGCGGCACGGGAGGCTGCGGAGCAGCAATGCGCCCGGTAGAATTGGCGGCTGAATCGCATAGCTTGCCCCGGTTTTGGAGCCCACACCATGATTCGCCGCACCAGCTTTCTTGCCGCCGTCGTGTTGGTGGCTGTCCAGGCCACAGCCCAGGACGCCAATCCCCTGCGTGTCTACTTCGTGGGCAACCGCGTCACCGACACCATCAACTACCGGGCACTGGCGGGAGTGGCGAAATGCAGCCGGAAGTGACAGACCTAACCCGGTATCTGGAACCGTCAGACGTTGTCGATTGGCGTTCACCGGAGATCATGGCCCTGGTCCAGGAACTGACGGATGGTGTGAAATCCGAGGTGGACCAGGCACGAAGGCTGTATGAATGGGTGCGGGACGAGATTCCCCATTCCAAGGATGCTGATCACGAAATCGTCACCTGCCGGGCGAGCGAGGTGCTGCGGCACCGAACAGGAATCTGCTACGCCAAGAGCCATCTCCTGGCAGCGATGCTACGGGCGGTCGGTATCCCGGCAGGATTCTGTTACCAAGTCCTTTCCAAAGATCCGCCATGCCACGGCACGGAGGTCCATGGTCTGAACGGCATTTTCCTTTCGAGCGTTGGCCGCTGGATTCGATTGGACGCCCGTGGTAACACGGGGGCGATCAATGCCCAATTCAGCCTGAACCAGGAGCAACTGGCATTTCCGGTCGATCCGACCCGTGGGGAGTACACCGACGAAACGATCTACGCCGAGCCCCTGCCTGTGGTCATCAATTGCCTGCGCCGATTCGCGACACGAAGCCAAATGTGGCCGCATTTGCCAGAGTCATTAGACCAAGTATTGTCAGGGGCTCGTCTGGATGCACGGAGGTGACCGAAGGACCGGCTACTGCTTGGTTGGCGGCTGGCCGGGGCCGATGATCTCGTTAGCCTCCAGCGCGACATCCAGCGCGGCCTGCGCCTCGATCGGACCAGAAACGGCGAGCCCCCGCCCCTTTCCGGCCGATTCACCCGGCCGGTAGAAGCAGTGCTCCAGCCGATTGTTGCGGATCTGCACGTCCTTGGCTGCCGACACGAAGATGCCCGCCTGGGGACAACCGCGAATCGTGTTGCCTTCAATCCCGATGCCGCGGTTGCCGGGCCACAAGGGAAGCCGAGATTCACGGTCCGTGCGGCCGAAAACGCCAATCGCGCCCAGCACGTAGGCCGTGCCGCTCTGATTGCCCCCATCGCGTCCGACGTCCTCTATCGTATTGTTGCGGATCTGCACGTCCTCGACCCAGCCGGCCTCGCGCCAGAACTCGTACTCCGCGCCGACCGTGATGGCGTTCATTTTCAGCCGCCGAAAGGTGTTCCGCTCGATCACGCCGCGGGAGGCCATGATCCGCAGGCCCCGCGCCCGGTGATCCTCGAACACGCAGTCGCGGATCGAGAAACCGGGCGCGTTGTTGTCCGGGACGTCAAGGAAATCCCCCGGCTCGGCCGCCAGCGGCTCGGCCAACGTCATTCGGAATGCCGTTCCCCGGCCCGCCTCATCTCGCGGCCACACACTACGAATCACCTTCAAGTGCTCCGGGGTCCGCTCTCGCATCGGCTCGAACGCGGTGAGTCTCGCTGTCCCCAGCACCTCGTAGTTGCCTGGGCGCAGCCGTCGAACGGCCGCCCCCGGCGGCATCACCGTGGCCAGTTGTTCGCGCGAATAGGGCCAACCGACGATCAGTTCCCGGGGTGTTTTCCGTTCCAGCACCGCGAACGTGACGCCGTGCAGGTTGACCGAGTCGTCGCCCATGAACGAGAAGCGGCAGCCCTTGATCGTCGGTCCCTTGGTCGCAAACGCGATGTTCAGGCCGTCAGCGCAGGTGGAGAGCACGCGCGGTTCGGTGGCACCGGCCGGAGGCGGTCCGGGCTTGATCGTGTAGCGGTAGTAGTTGTCGCCTCGCATGTACCGGCCCAGGTACGCACAGCCCGGCGCGGCCAGGAACGTCACATCCTCGATCCGCACGTTCTCGCAGTCGTTCATGCGGATCGCGCTACCTGTGCGCAACGTCAGAACGACGCGGTCTCCAACCTGGATCAGTTCGTGATAGACGGGCGCGGAGCCCATGATGAGCCGCCCGTGCCGGTCGTCGAGGATATCGACTTGCCGGGGGTACAGGTCGGGCACCCAAGGCTTCCAGCGGGTTTGGTCCGCCTCGAAGACGTACGCCTGCCGGTAGTGCTGGCTGTCCTCCGCGCGCAGGCCGGGGTAGCCGTCGCAGACCGTGAAATCGAAACGATTGCCGTCTTCCGTTCGGCCCGTGATTCGGCCCTGAATGAACGGCAGCGGATCGTAGTCGATCGTGAATCCATGCAGCGTGATGTTGCGGCAGGAATCGAACGACCAGGTGGTCCCCTTCCGATCCGAGAAGACCAACGTCGTTGCGGCACCGTCGATCACCAGGTCCTTGGCTCCGCGCACCCGGAGCTTGCCCTTGACTTCAACGCGGCCCTCGGGGAGCGCGACCTTCTTCGTGCCGGTCAGGACGGCCTGGTCCAGCAGTTCCTGCACCGAAGGCTCGGCAGCGGGGAGCAGCGTGGCGAAAATCACGATAACGCAGTGCATGCCGTTGGCTCCGTGGTGAAACGGGAAGATGCTTACTTCGTCACACAGCCGGCACGGCCGTCGATCACCCCGATGCCCAGCACGCGGGGCGCCGGGATTAAGGCTTCTGCTTCGCCAGCTCGCGGGCAACGGGAACTTCCAAGGAAGTCAACTTGTAGCCGGACCAAGTCTGGTTGCCGGCTCGTTTCGTGGCCCGCAGACGGACATACCGCGCGTCGGTGGCCTTGAATCGAACGCGATCAGTGGCTTCCCAAGTCTGGTAGGCCCGGCCTTTGACAGCGGCAACCTCCGTCCAACTGCCCGGCAGGTCCGGGTCTCCCACAGCCACGTCCACCGTGAAGTTCGCGGGGTGGATCTTCCAGCCCCACAGCAGGTTGACCCGATCAACGCGGTAAGTGCTGCCCAGATCAACGTAGAGCCACTGGTCGTCGCTGTTGGCGCTGGACCATGCCGAGAAGTACTCGCCGTCTACGGCGTTCTCGGGCGACTCGCCGGAGGACGCTACGACCCGCTTGCCACGCGCCAGATCGGTCATGCCGACCGCCATCCGCACCTTGTTGGAGCGAGTCTTCTCCTCCTTGACGTCGATAGCCACCGCGGTGAGGTCGTAGCAGCCGGGCGGGGCGTTGTTCCAGGTGAAGTCGTAGGGGGCGGTCCCAACGGCCCCAATCAGTTTGTCGTCGGCGTAGAACTCCACGCGCTGGACCTTGCCGTCCCGGTCCACGGCATAGGCGTTTACCTTGACGGGGCCATCCGGGAACCAGGCCGAGCCATCGTCGAGCGGCTGGAGGAGACCGATGTGCGGTGCGATGTTCCCTTCCCCGAAGGCTGGTAGTTCATCGAGCGTCATGATGAAGTCGTGACGCATGGTCTTCACCGCCCAGTCGGCCGGGCGCTGTGGGCTGGGTGTGCCCCACCACGGCAGGGCGTAGAGCCACTTCGGCAGCGTCCCGTTCTGCATGAGGTCGGGATTGGGGATTTCATCGCACTCGCCGCAGGCCAGCATCTTTCCGGGAGAGACCTGGGACATGGCCCGGTAGTAATCCCCGTACTTCGGGTCGGCCGTCTTGAAATCGACGCCGTAGATGTCGATGCCCGAGATGTCCACGTAGGCCGCGCCGGGGTAGAACCGTTTCCGGTATTCCACGTCCTGTTTGCCGACCCCGGCGCTGTAGACCCAGATCAGGTTGTTCAGCTTCCGAACCTGCGTGAAGTGGTCGTACATCAAACGCCACAGCGCAGCCGTGTTCTCGGACTTTTTTTTGTCCGTCCACCAGAACCACCCGCCGTCGATTTCGTGCAACGGACGCCAGAGCACTGGAATGCGCGCATCGGCCAGTACCTGCAACTTGTCCGCTGCCGCATCCATCTCCGCGATCGCCTGTTTGTATTCGGCCGTGCCCGGCGTAACCAGCTTCCCGACATCGACCGGCGTCTTCCGTTTGCCGGTCCAAGCCGAATCCGTGCCAAAATGCCAGTGCCAGTGAAGCGTCAGGATGTAGCGGTGTCGCTTGGCGTGCTCGGCGACTTCCTTGACATCGCCCAACCACTGAATGTCGCGTCCCCAGATGGCCGCCTGCTTGCCGGTCTGCTCATAGTCGTCCGGCGTGTGGACGTAGACGTTGTAGCCGGCCAGGACCTTTTTCCCGTAGGTCGCTTCCAGGTATTTGAAGACCTGTAGGGCCTCGGGTGACAGATTGGGATTCACCGGCTCGCCGGCTGAGGCAGCCGCCAGACACCAGAGCGCGACTGCCGCTGCGGCGGCTGTACCAAGCACGAGGGTTCGCATCGAAATGTCCTTTCGTTCGGTCAGTGGGTCAGGGATTCGTGAGTGCCGGGACGTTTCAGTCCTTCCGCAGTGCAGTGCAGCATTTCACCCGCGACCTTCCGCGTGATCGCCCCAGCAAACTCAATGGCGCGACGTTCCACGTCGTCGCCAATCGCCTCAGGGTCCGTGCAGCCGCCGACATACAAGTGGCCTACCATCCGGCCCTTGAGCCACTGCACGAGTTGCTCGAAACCGCGGATGACCAGATCCGCATTGTCGGTTTCCTCGCCTCCGCCGGTGAGCAAGAGGCCCATCGGCTTGTCCGCCCGCCAAGGCGCAGCCGGCTGCTCGCCAGCCATGTCCATCAGGCAGAACATCCGGTCCAACAGGCCCTTGATCTGCGCCGGGAAGCCCCAGCAAAAGATCGGGGCCGCGATCAGCACCAGGTCCGCCGACACCATCCGCCGGTACAGTTCGTTGGCGTCGTCGCTGATGCTGCAAAGCTCGATCGTCCCTCGCTTGCAGGCCATGCACTCCCCGCAGCCCTGCACCCGGTAGTCGAGGATGTTGGCCCGGTTCACCTCATGGCCGTCGGCCTGGAACTGCGATTCGATCCAGCCCAGCACCTTGGCGGTGTTGCCCTGGCGTCTGGGGCTGCCCAGGATGGTCATGGTCCGCATGGTTGGCTCCCTTCCTAACAGTCAGTGTGTTCCCCCGCCGCGATATTCCCTTAATGCTTGCTCCCGCAAGTCACTTGGAAAGGCCAGGGTTGACGTTCACGGTGAACACGTTCTGCCGGCCCTGCTGTCGAATCACGCCCGGACCAGACACGACGGAACCTCGCGCCGTGTCCCCCTCGGCCTTGGCGTACACGCCGGTCATCCCGAGACAGCCGATCGTGCCCTTGTTCGTCAAGATGTGGATCGCGCCCGGGGTGCGGTTGATGACCGAGACGTTGCTCATTTGCAGGCACTCGACCGTCGCTCCCGGTTCAATCACGATGTTCTCTGCGGGCCAGACGCTCTCCGTGCGGTGGTAGTCCGAGATCGCCAGCGAGCTGACGACCGCGGGGGCGTCAATCCAGATGAGCGCCATGTTTGAGGTACCGGCCTGGAGCGGGTCGGATTTCATCCCTTGCCCTGACTTGGAGCAGAAGACCCCTCGTATCGAGATGTCCTCGAACGTGCTGGGGCTGCCGGGATGCACCCGGTGGTTCGTGAACGAGATCACATTGTAGCGGTACGTGCCGAAGATATTCGCGAGCTGAATCCGCCGGATCGGGGAGCCTGCCGACAAGAGCCGCACCGCCGTGTAGCCGTCCTCGGAGAACACACCGTCCACGGAAACGTCCTCAATAGGACCGCGGGTCATCTCGAAATAGCCGCCGTCATCGGCGTTCAACGCGACCAAGCGACCGCGCAGAAATAACTTGAACAAATTGGTATTGTTGGTTTTGATAGATTCGGTGATAACACGTGCATGCAAGATGCACAAGTGGTTGCACGGATTCGCAGCAAGTACCGGTCTCTTGGCCCCGAGATGGATGAACGCTTGCGGCGACAGTGGGCGGCGGCAGAATCTCGTGAGATTGGATGGGGAGGAATCTCGGCCGTCTCGCAAGCTACGGGTATGTCCAGGGCCAGCGCGCACTCTGGGGGAAGTAGGCAAGCTAGGAAGAGTTGCGCCCTGAGGCATTAACGAGTATACCATCGCCAATGAATTCCTCTTTCGAGCACCACGAAGCGAAGGGATTTGGCGATG
>JAAYYU010000008.1 GCA_012515235.1 Candidatus Anammoximicrobium sp. | reverse complement strand
TGACCTGCCCGCCGAACGTAGCCACGATCGCATTGTCGGCGTTGGGAATCGGCGGCGTGTCCGGCACGGGAACCGCGTCCGGGGTCACCGTCGCGTACTGCCGCGGCGAGCCGGCCGAAACGGTCACCGTCAGCACTGCGCTGGGCGGAGCCCCCGTGCCCGTGTACGTGTCCACCGTCATCCCGTCGGCAGACAGCGCGGTGAACGAGAGCGGATCGCCCGACGGCGTTTCCGTCGGATCGGCCCGCACCAGCGTTAGTTCCCCCACCGTGTCTAACGGCCGGATGTCCATCGCCAAGATGACCGTCGTCCCGTTGCTGCCGCCCAGGTCTTCCATGTCCAGGGTGATGGTCCCGATGCCGTCCACGCTGTCTTCGCCCACACTCACCGTCAGGCGGACCCAGCGGTAGTAGCCCGTCGTCGGGTTGGCCGCTCCGCCGCCCCAAGTCACCTGGACGCCGCTGCCGTCCGGGGCTCCGGCACCCCACACGCTAACTACCTCCGAGTCGCTGTCATCTCCGGGCGCCCCCGTCACCGTGAAGCTCTCCTGGTCGTGGTTCCAGCTCGGGTCGCCCGTCAGGATCATCACCTCGTACGCCTGGCCCGCCACCACGTCCACTTGGAACTGCAGCGGATCGCCCATCGGATTGGTCGCCTGGCCGTCGTACCGCAGTTGGTCCCAGCCCGACTCCGAGGCGCTGAATCGCTCGAAGTACCACGGCAGGTAGTACGGCGATTCCGTCACCCAGCCTGCCGTGTGACCCGACTTCGCCTGCCACGGCGACACGCCCAGATAGTTCGGCTCCGTGTGCCCGCCGAACCCGTTGAAGTCGTACCGGCCGGGTGCCATCAGCACGACGTCGTTCGCGTTGGTACCCGCCCGATACGAGATATTCAACAGCGACGTGTGCGGAGGCGCCGCGAGGTACGCGCTCTCGGGCAGATTCAAAAAGCGCGTCGAGATCGTATCGCCTTGATCGTTGTCGATGATCAGGAACGTTGCCCCGACGGGCAGGGTGACGTTCGATGTGCAGATCAATTGGGTTCCGTTAACGCCCAGCAGGTCCCCGCCCAACTCGACGGCGCCGTTCACGATCCACTGATCGTAGCCGCTGCCGGCGGTCGTTCCATTCAGGTCGAGGGCCAAGGCGTTGCCGCTGTCCAGCGTCAGGTTGCCTTGAAGCGTGATCTGTCCCGTGCCAGCCGCCACCGCGGACAGCGTCAGGGTCTTGCTGGTTGCGTCCACGCTCTCCGGGTACGTCCCCGGAGCGATTTCGATCGTGGTCGTCACAGCCTCGACCGCCGCCCCGATCGCGTTCTGGATCGAATCCCAGACCGTGGCGCCGAAGATCAGTCCCGTCACTTCCTCCGGTGTCCCCGGCCGCCAGGTGACTTCGTCGTACGGGCCGATGCCGAGCAAACCGTCGTTGTCGACGTCCAGCCGCAAGTCGTCGTGCGCGGGGTCGTCGACGTAGATGGTCTCCGGAAGTCCGGTCTGCGTCACGTAAGCGGGAAACGCCGTTCCCGCGCTGAAGACCGGCGCCCATGGGAACCCCGCGGGATCGCCGGGATCGACGTTGGCGGCGGCCTCAATGCCCAACACGCGGAACCTGCTCAGGGCCGTGGCGAACAGGTACGGCGTCAGTCCGTCGCTGACGAAGCCGGCGGTTTCGAGGACGAACGCCGATCCGTTCCACGTGTAAATGTCATAGGAGCTGTCCGTAAAACCCACGGGCAGCGTCACCCCGGCGAAGGAGCCAGGATACAACACCGGGTCCGAAAAGATCTCGAAGTCGTATCCCAACGCGATCGCCGGGTGGGGCCACGAAGGCGGCGGCACCGGCTTCGGAACCGGAGTTGGCGTCGGGAACGGAACCGGCGGTGTCCAGGGACTCCGCGGGGGTAGGGGCAGCGGCGGAATGTACGGTGGCGGAGGAGTCGGCTTCGGAATAACCGGCGGCGCTGGAGGGAGAAAGGGCCATGTCCCCGGCGGCGGAACGGGAAGGGGAATGGGAACGGGAACCGGAGTCGGCGGAGGCGGTATCGGCAGCAACACCGCTCCGGTTCGGACTTGATAATCCTCCACCTCGCCGTCATTGGCCTGTCCTTGGAAACTCAAGCCTGCCGCCGAGGCGATCCGGAAGCGGGCAAAGGTCTGGGTGTTCACGGCAATCACGGAACTCCCCGGAGTCCCAAAGGGAACCGGGAACGACAGATTATGGCTTCCCGGAGCGAGCGGGAGATTCGTGAACACCTGCTCTCCGGCGTCGCTCCAGTCGCCGTCCGCGTTGAAGTCGACCCAGGCATTCAGCACCCCCGAGGCGTTGGCCACGTGGATCGTGACGAACGCCGGCGTCCCCGGAATCAAAACGGGCGGCAGGATCACGCCGTCCTCGTCGTCGTTGGCCGGCGGGCCGTAGAACGTGTCGTTGTCATCGCCCAGCGCTTGGGATTGCGGCTGTCCGTTTGGCTCCGCGTCCGGGGCGTCCAGGTCGCCGGGCAACCCGCCCAGCCAAGGTCCGTTCAGATTGATGATGTGCCGAGCGCCGTTGCTGGCCAGCAGCGTGGGGTAGGGAGCGTCCGGAGCGTCGCCGAAATCGAGAGCCGGCGGCGTTTGCGCCAGGATCGTCACCACGTAGTCCTCGACCTCGCCGTCCAGAGCACCTCCCGTGGGAAGCAGCGGCGCCACCGAGTTGATGCGAAACCGGGCGAACGTCTGCCCCGGCAAGATGCCCTGGGCCGAGGTCGGTACGGCGATGGTTGGCGTATACATCCCCACCGGCGTCGTGCCGCCGGCCGAGTTGAGAATCTGCTCCCAGCTTTCCCAGACGCCGTTGCCGTTCCAGTCGATCCAGGCGTCCACGTAGTACGATGCGCCCGCAACCCCGTTCACCTCGTATTGGATGGTGGTCGTGCCCCCGATCACCATCGGCGCCATGAACACGCCGTCCTCATCGTCATTGGCAGGCGGCCCGTAGATCGTGTCCAGGTCGTCACCCATGGCCACGGGATCCGGCTGGCCGTCCGGCTCCGCGTCCGGCCGGTCGGTCGGGTCACCAAACCACGGCCCGCGAATAACATGGTTCGCCCCCTGATCGTTCGCCAGGGTTTGATAGTTGCCCGGACCGGTGCCGAATCCCAAGTCCGGCGCATCGCCCCAATCCCGGTGTAACTCCTTGGTGATCTCAAAAGCCAGATTGACGTCTCCCACCGGCATCCAGTCACCCGGCGGAATGGGAATGTATGGCGTGCTGCCTTCCACCGAGCCCGGGATCAAGTCGGGATCCACCGCCGGTGAGGATTGCTGCCATTGCCACCGAGCTGGATTCCTCAGATCCGGCGAGAGCGCCACGATTTCCAGCCAGTAGTAGTTGCTCACCACCGGCAGAAAGGGCTCCTCGAGGATGTAATCGTACCGATAGACGGTGCTGCCGGCGGCGTTTTTCTCCCCCGTATCCGTTTCGACCAACGCATCAAACCAGACCATCGTCTCCCACAGCACGCCTCCCGGAACTCCGCCGGGATTGCCATCCGCGTCCTCCCAGATGGCCAAGCGGAAGGCGCCGATTTCGAAACCGCGCATTTCGATGTCCAGATCCGCATCGTTGCCCCACAGTTCGTAACTGCCCCACCAGTGCAAGTCCGTGACCGGCTCAGCGTCCAAACATTTCCAATCGTCAGCACGCGTCAGCACAAAAGGCTCCTCCCCCACCACCCAGTCGTCATGCGCAGGCACGCCGGGCAGAGTCAAGTCCGGCAAGGCCAGCAGGCAGCGTGGTTCCAACCGTTCGAAGAACCGGCAACCCTGTCGGCATCGCCGCCTCGCATTGCATCGCCGGCTTGCACCTCGCTCCCAGACAGCGTATCGAATTGAAGTACCCATCAGACACCTCCGCGGGCCGGAGTGGACGAGCCGCGTACATGTACATCGGTTCCCGCTGCGGCCGATCACTTGGGCGAATGCCGGTCGGCCGAACACCCACACGTTCCGTGCGGCCGAACGATCTGTAACCAGAGAAGCCAACAACTCGTCGGGGACCGGGCTTAATGCGTCCGCCCCAAGAGAACCATCCTTATGGCCCGATTCAGAAACCGTTCACCACAAGAAAAACGCTAGACTAATCCCAGGGACGCGGATCGAAATGCGCGTCTCTCCTGTTCCCGATGCACCCGCGAGATACCGTGGCGAGATGCAGCAAAAGGCGGGAATTATTTCGGCCTGCGTTCCTGCACAGTGGTATCGCGCCGGGAGCCAATAAGCTGAGTCGGCGCGATCGGAAAAGAGACGGCGAACCCATGCCCACCGACGGAAAGCACACAGAAAAACTCGTCCACGCTGGCCGGCGTCCAAGCTAAGACCACGCACGGCCAACTTCCGGGAAGGACAAACACTCTTTCCCGCCGAGCGACGACTCATGGCTGCTACCCCCCCCCCAAGCCAAGAGCCAGAGATTTGCAAACACCTACCCCTCTCCCACCGAGATCCTCAACGATCGCTGTATTGAACGCTACAACGACCTGCGAGAAACGTCAATAGAGCCAAGGGGGGGCATCCGGTCCGGGGCCTCACGGCCAATCGCGCCTTGCTGCAAGCTTGCCTCAAAAACCTCCGAGACGCCGCCGAGGACTCTTATGTGCCGTCCGCGCCCAATTCCCGGAACCAAGCGTCCAACTCCCGCTCAAAGCTCTCCCTCCGATTGCGACACGGCACGCGCATCTGCGGAGTCTCCTGCAAGAGCGGCTCGGCCCAAAAAGCCCGCGTTGAAATCCTAGACTCAGCCGCCACCACTTGCTGCACGCCGTCCTCGCTACGGTTCCCTTCTGGCCAATCATCCCGTCCCAAGGCCGCCAACACGGCGTCCGGATGGGATGAGGGTTGAGCGATTGGGAATGAAAGATGAGAGATGAAGGGTGAGGGAGTGAAAATCGAGGATGAAGCCCGCTGCGGCGACGCCGCCAATACCGGCGCCATCAGGCCGACGTCGCTGTGCGCGTAACCCAACAGGTGCCCCAGTTCGTGCATCACCACGGTCAGCAAATCCAAGGATGAAGGATGAGCGATGAAGGATGAACCCGAAATCGCTTCGTCCTTCGTTCTTCCGACTTCGTCCTTCCCTAACGCCCACCCCATCATCGCCGCGTCGTCATCGATGCGGATCGTGTTCGTGGCGGGGTTGGCCAACCCCAGGTACGCGCCGCCCAAGTCGGCCACGGCGTACTGGACGCTCGCCAGCGTCGCCGCTTGAGCCGCCGTCAGCCCCGTCGCCGTCCACCATGCCGCCGCTTCGGCCGCCACCGGCTGCAACTGGTCCACGCCGATCGCCGCCGCGCCGGCGTCCAGCGGATTGCCCGCCACCACCAGCGGCATGTCGGTGGGCAGCGAGCCTCGGGAGATATCGAGCCCCGCAATCGTAAACGCGGTGCTGTTGACCCCGAACAGGATGTCCAGCCTTCCGTCGCTGACCGACACGTCGGTCAACTCCTTGATATAGGTCGTGCCCGGAGCAATCACTGGCACGTCGTAGGTCACGCCTTCGACGGTGACCGTGAAGGGCTGTGTCGTGTACGGCACGCGGCCGAAGTACAGCGGGTTGGAATGGTACAGCCGCACG
>JAAYYU010000322.1 GCA_012515235.1 Candidatus Anammoximicrobium sp. | reverse complement strand
TCGTCTCGGGCGGACGCGATTGCGGCCCCACGCCGGTGATGATGATCCCGCCGCCTTGCGGCGATGACTTTCGGCGAAAGATCGGATCTTTCAACAGCTCCTGCAACTCGGGACACATCGTTCGGCGTGGCTGGTCTTGCGGGCTCGGCTGCGGTTTGTCGCTGGTCATGCCTCTCGTCCTTCCGGGGCTTCGGGTTCATCCGGCCGCTTCCGCTCGCACATGGCCCGCCTAGCCGGCCCCATGCCACCGTTGCAGGACAGCAGGGCGTCGAACAGTTCGGCCTGACGGTCAAGCGTCGCCGGGTCGCTGCCACTCAGTTCGCCCAGTTCGCGGTTGATCTCGCCCATCGACATCTCGGATACGTCACGGTACGGGGTAGGCATGGGGTGCCTCCTGGAAATGGGAAACGAACAGGGGACAAGGTGTATTCGTCAGGACTGCCCGAATCTTGCCCCGACGGCAATGGCCCACTTCGCGGTCGCCGTGGCCGTGGACTCCTCAACAATACGGATTTCGTCTTCGGTTAAGGCGTGGGTGGCGACCAGGCGAGCTGCCTGACGGCGATCGCGGCGGCCGCGCCGGTCCAACAGGCCGCGATCGTGATCGTCCCCGGGCCCGTGGGTGCCGCCGCGTTACACGCCCTCTGTGGTTACCCGTGCGGAACCAAATCGCCTCTGACACCAAATAGCAGGTGCGCGCAACATCAATGGAAAAGCAACATGGCCGGGTCGCGATCTAGGGGCTGACCGGGCTGGGCGAGCCGCCTGACGGGTCCCATGCACATCGACCTCTGTCGCCCAGCAATCGGTCCATTTTCGATTTTCGCGCAAGCACGTCGGCACCCGCGGTCTACGCCGGCCTGACCGGCAGAAAATTGGCGTGGGGGACCCGTCTGGTATTCGCTGCCCTGGGAGGCCGGCCAGGACCCGCCAGGCGTCGATTCTACGCTTCGCGGCGGCGAGTAGGTGCCCCCAGAGCCGAATTGACCCGTTTGCGTCGATTCTGGCCTATCCTGTGCGTTCCACACGTCAGGAAACGGCTAATTCGGCGTCGGGACCCTACCCCGGACGCAACGGCGGCGTTTCCGTGCCGATGTTCCTCTGTCGCCGGATTCCCCGGCGTGCCGGCGTCAGGCGGGAAAGCCTGCGTCGCGTCCTGTTCGTCGCCAGGGCCTGCAGGGCTTCCGAAGTCCCGCAGCCGTCGCCGCGTTCGTCCTGGGGCAGCGTGGGCCGTTCATCGGGCACCCCCGCCCGCCGCCTTGACCATCGCCAGGATGCCCGCCTTGATTGCTTCGGGCAGGGCCGGCCAAGCGTCGATGATGCCCTGCAGGTCTTGCGAGATTTCG
This sequence comes from Candidatus Anammoximicrobium sp., assembly GCA_012515235.1. Classification (GTDB taxonomy): domain Bacteria; phylum Planctomycetota; class Planctomycetia; order Pirellulales; family Pirellulaceae; genus Anammoximicrobium. Next base: position 32,459 of record JAAYYU010000322.1, on the reverse strand, counting down.
GCCGCAACTGCTGGCGATTTGCTGGCAGGTAGCGAAACGGGCCGCGTTTTCCCGTGCTTGGTGGCAGATTCGAAATCAGATGCCGGCTTTGCCGGTTGCGGGTTCGACTCCCGTGCCCTCCGCTTTGTAACCCGTTGCCCTGCAACGGGTTTTTTCGTTGTTGGACATCGGCAATGTGTCGGTGGCCAACGGTCGCTGGGGCGGATCGTTTACCAAATCGTTTACTTTTCCCGCAATTTTCGCCGCTAATTCCGAGGAATCGAGACGGACGTAGTAGCTCATGGTGGTCGTGATGGATCGGTGCCGCATGAGCTGCTGGAGTTCCGGCGGCGTGACTCGGCTTGCCCAACGTGTGCCGAAGGAGCGGCGGAAGTCGTGAGCGGTCGCACAGCCGGTGTCGCTCGTCTGGACGCCGGCTTTCTCGCCAAGCTTGCTGACGATTCTGCCGATGCGGTTGGCGTTCCGCCGCCGCACGCTGCCGCGCTGCGTGTTGTCGCTTCGTCAGTTCGCCCGGCGACTCCTCGCCCAATTTCTTCAATTCCTCGACCTGCTGGCGGGCCTTGGCCAGACAATCTTCCAGTCTCCCACGCCGCCGAAACGACGACTTCCCCGCATCGGCCCGCAGTCCTCCGTGTGGCAGCGTGATCGCTCGTCATTTTCTCCAGCCAGCGAAAAAGAAGGCCCTGCCGTTCTCCAACGAGAGACTTCCAGTCGGAATCCTGAGTCCATGCAAACGAGAAAGGGCTGCAACGTGGCCGAAGGATAGCGTTCGGTTTGGAGGATTTACCAAGCGCCGCAGGATTGGCGCGCGGATTGCTCGAGACAAGAGCAATCAGCCGCACGTGGGCTTTGTCCCCTTGCGGATTGGCGAATTATTCCGCTGCAGCTGAGTGGAGGTGACCACAAATGGATTGGACGAAACGGAAGACCCCGGCAGCGATCCAACTGTGGCCGGATAACACGCGGCGCCGGGGGGGATGTCGAGGCGGAGGTCACGACGCAGGGGGACTGCCCCAAATGGGATGACGCTGTCGATCAGGCTCGCCAGTTAGCCGCCCAGCGTGCGAAGGACGACACACAGCGGTGGCGGCGAGGTGATTGGCACTATCTGTCGTTTCGTGTCCGGCTGACTCCCGGCCTCGCCGAATCCGGCTACGGCTGGGATGTGCTGCAGGTCGGCGCGCATCCGTCGGTCGCCCTCACGTCGCAACAGTCGGATCCGCTTCCACCACTGTCGGTAGCGGACAAGTACCGCGGAGAACGGGAGCCCTCCGAGACCGGCGGTTCGCTGGAGCATTGGCGAGTCGTGAACGACGAATTCAAATTGCCGGACGCGCCGTTTGTGACGACGCTCGCTGCGACGGCGAAGACCGAGCGGCCATACCTGCCCGGCGGCGGACTGCGCGGGCCATTGCGGCAGACGGCCTCGCGCCTGCAGCGAGCGAGGAAAGAACCGGACGGCCGAGCCACGCTGGTTCGCGATCCGAATTGGAAGGACGATCCGTTGGGGAGCGATCTGCAGAAGGCCTCCGCGACATCCAACTGCGCCGCGCGGGCGATGAGGCTTGCCCTACTCCGCAGCCGGCCGAACTGACGGCAACTCCCTCGCAGCGTATCGTTGGTCTGTGGGATGATCCGCCCACCGCGACGTAAGGCGGATGGCGGGCCGGATCGAAAGGAACGAGATATGGAAAAAGAACGGCATGGTTCAATCAGCTGGCGAGTCTGGCATGGTTCCACAACCAAGGACGTGCAAGCCCTCGTCAAGGAACAGCTGGACCAGCAGGCCAAGCCGCTGCTGGTGTATCGCGATCCCGTGAACGGTCCCGATCCCATCGCGGGATTCGCCGGTCTAGCCGCGCCGGATCGGGTGGGCGGCGAAGCGGCGTTGGCCGAGGCACGATTGTTCTATCTCGACGGCTTGCTGCACGTCGTGTCCGACGGAACGGGAGCACGCTGGGCCGTCTGGTGCGAAGGGTCGCACAGGCCCTCCTGGTTCGAAGTGTCCGGGGAGGGCGGGCCGCCCAAGCTTTCGGCCACGTACCGCGACCAAGACGTGCTGCTGCGCCGGCGGCCCGGACCCGGCGACGTCCATACGGGCCTGAGCCACACGCAACTGGGTGACAAACAAGTCAAACAAGTCGGCGTCCGGTTGTACTACGAAGCCGGTGTCCTGCAAGGGTGGAGGTTGAACTTCGATGGCAAACAATCCGCAACGTAGCAACTGGGGACGCGATTCTCGATCCGGCCAGGGCCGACACCGAGGCACCAGCCCGCGGCCTGTTCGGTTACGTCGCCCAGCAGGCAACGGGCTACGAGGTCCCCGACCAGCCCTTGACCTTCGGCATCGGCGGGACCGGCAGCGACTTCAAGCAGTTGGCCGGCCGAGTGAGCGTCAACTGCGCCCTGTCCCCGTCATCTTCGTCGCAGACGGCAGCTTCAAGCAGTTGGCCGGCCGAGTGAGCGTCAACTGGGCGGTGGAAGACGGAGACCCACGGCGCCAAGGACGATTCCTGAATGAGGGGCCATCCGCCTGCCTGGTGCCTCTCCGCCCGCTGAGCAGCCCCAAACCCTCGGCGGTCGAAACCTACCTGACCCAGGACAAACTCGGCCAACGTCAAGACCGCGGCACCTTGTGTACCTACGGGGACACGCTGGTAGATCAAGCCGCCGGCGACTTGAACGGCCGCAAGTTCTATCTCCACCAGCCGGATGCAGCCCACGCGCGCGAATGTTACGAACTGACCGGTCCCGGCCAAGCCGATTGGTGGCTCGGCGAGGCAGCGAATCGGAAGTTGGCCGTCCTGAGCGAGCAAGCCGGCATCGCCCGCTTCGTGTCCACACCTGGGACCGAATTCAAGTTCACGCTCCGTTTTCGCGATCTCCGGACATGGGAACTGGGGGCGCTCTGGTTGGCGCTTGCGGCGGACCAGCCACTGATCGAACATTTCGTCGAAAACCTGGGCTTGGATCGGAGCCGGACACCAAAACTGATCGCCTGGTTGAAACGCGTCGCGTCCTGGAAGCCGGACGACGACCAGCGTCCGCTCTTGGCGCTCAAGGTCGGACATGGGCGCCCGTTGGGCCTGGGCAGCGTCCGTGTGCGGGTCAAGGCGATGTGCCGGCTGCAGTTCGACGAGGAACTGCGGCCAGCGATGTCCTCCCAAAACGGGTCCGCCGAATTGGATCAGCAGCGCAGGTCCGCCGTGGCGGCCTTGGCTCAAAGGATCGCCCAATCGTTCACGGACCGCCAACGGGCCGACTGGGTCGAACAGGTTTTCGTGCCTTGGCTGCAGGTGCATCGGTACGCGGGACGAAAGTCCTTCGACTACCCACGTGATATCGCGCGGAAAGTCAACGGCGACTCGGTCAATTCGGAGCGTCCTGGAGCCAAGACCATTTACAACTACCACACCAATCAGAGAAAGAGACACGCCGCCGGCCGCAAATTGCCGGAAGCCGGCACGGCACGGTCCTCTGGGGCCTCTGGCGGGCTGAAGTCACTGGAGGATCTGGACGGAGAAGGGCAGTAGCAGGGCAGCCCTGGCGCAGTCAACGGGCAGATTAAGGGCCATCCCGACTGCCGTCAGACCGCGTTTTGTGGACTTCGGGCGCCTGGTTGTGCCGAAGGGTTTCGCGTCCATCGCCACGCTGGGCCAGAACGACGTGCAATTCATGGCGCGGCCGGGGAATCGACCGCGAGCAACGGTGACCGAAAGAACATCCCGGTTTCCGCGAAGTAAGGGGTCAGGCTTACAGATTTCAATTTTCGCGGGGCAGGCGTTTTCCAAGTCTTCAGTCCTGCGACCGCGAAAATTGAAATCTGTAAGCCTGACCCCAGCCAGTGGGTGAAATCGCCAGATGATTTCCGCATGCGTTACGATGACATCGTCGAAGGGACCGTTTGTCACAGGAGTCGGCCCATGGCCAAAGATTTCGTGCTGATCGTGACCTCGGGAGACAGCGATATCCAGGTCGTCTACGAATCCAATCGCCTTCTCCGTCCCCTTCGACTCCGTCTCCGGCGCAAGCACGAACGGGCTTTCCACCAGGCATGCCTGGATCAACGCGTTCGCTATTCGATGCTTGGTCTGGATGATTGTCTGGAACCGACAGTCGAGAGATTCTACGAGAAGGAGTATCAGTACGATCCTGCCACGAACGTTCTGGCGACGCCGATTTCGGGAAAGGACCTGGAGGACTAGCGGATCGACTGTGGCACGGAACCGGTGCGTCTCTGCGCGCCGCTGCTCGCCGAACTGTCGGACGAGATCAGGCAACTGCAGCACGCAGGGCGACTGGGACGCGCGCAGGCCGTGCTGCTGCTGAGCACGCGTCGCGCGGAAGGACGGTTTCGCGACCAGGAAGCGATCGCCGCCGCGACGCTCGTCCGGGCGCCCCTGGCGGCCGCGTTGTCGCTCTCGGAAGATGCCGTCCAGGAATGCGTTTTCCTCCGCGAAGACGAGCAACTCTACGCGGTAGACCGCCAGAACCAACGGCACCTGTCCGTAGCCGCCGCCAGCCGGATTGACGAGCAAATCCGCGAGTTGGCCCGAACTCACGCGGATTGCCGGGCGGTCCTCTCCGAGATCGCAGGTATGCCGGAAACGAAGCCGATCCTGGCTGCCTCGTGCCGTTATCGTTTCGGCGGCGGCCTGCTGTTCGTCCGCCGGCCTGAAGAGGCGGCGCATGTCCCGCCGTCCGCGCGGGTCATTGTGCCGCCTGCGGAATCCCTGGCGACGCGGGTCCAGGTCGCCGCCTTGATCAAGCATGGCGGTTTTGATGCGGCTGCGGTAATCGCCCGGAACGATGAGTTCGCCAACGCGGAACCCTGGCGGTGGCGATTGCGCGAACTAGCCAGCGTGCTCAACGGTGCCGAGTTGGATGAGTCGCAGCCCCGCCTGTGGGAGTCTCAGCCCTCGTCCATGCAACGCGCCAGTGAACAGCTTCGCAACGGCAGCGGGGCGCTGATTGTGGCCTTTGCGCAACCAGTGGGGGCGCGTCCAGCTGCTGAGCGACCGGGCCGGCAGCCGTTTCCAAAGCGAGCACACGCGGCGCGTGAACGCCGGCCGCCTGAGCGGCGAGGTGTTCGTGAGCGACGAGGCGCGGCAGACCGTGACCGTGCTGAACGTCGCCGCCGACGGCCGGTACGCCTTCGGCCGCACGGCCGGCCTGGCCGCCGACGTGTTCCTGCACCGGGGTCAATGCCAGCAGGCGCTGACCTTCGCGTCCGGCCAGCGGCTCAGCTGCATCGTGATCCAAACGCCCCGCGGACTGCAGGGCAGGAGCATCCGCGCGGGTTCGCCCGGAGGGCGGGCCTGACGCGAGCCAAGTGGGGCTGCGTCCCTCACGTGACGCGCGAAACCAGCGGCGAACGACAACGGGGAAAGGGGTGCGACGATGAGTGGCGGCGGTGGCGACGGCGGGTGTGGTTGCTTGATCCTGGTGGCCCTGGCGGTGTTCTTCCTGGGCGGCGGAACGCTTGCCGAACTGGTGGCCCTGTTGGGCGTTGGCTGGCTTGGCTACCTGGTGTTCCTGGGAGTGTCCGTGGGGATCGTGGTGCTGATCGCCGGGCTGATCGCCGGCCGCTGACGCAAATGCCTCGAATCTGAAATCTAAGATCTAAGATCCGAACTCTGAACTCCGAAGTCCATGCACTGGTTGATCGCCTACGACATCAGTGCCAATCGCCGCCGGACCAAGGTGGCCAAACGCCTGGAGCGGGCCGGACTGCGCGTGCAGAAATCGGTGTTCGTCGCCGAACTGTCGCGGGCCGACGTCGACGGTCTGATGCAGGAGTTGGCGGACCTGATCGACGTGCGGACCGACACGGTGGGCGCCTGGGCGTTGCCGCAGGCCTGGCAGACCGCCCACGTCGCCGCCGGCGCGCCGGGCCAGCCGGTGTTCGAGACGTCCGTCATTTGGTGACCCGCTTGAATCTGGACGAAAGGGAGAAATCCATGAGTGCCAACGGGGGGCCGCCTCCGCGCGCTGGCACGCGGCCCTGCGGACGCTGTTTCGGGACCCCATGCCCTATCCCGGCCGCCGCTGTCATCCGGCCACCGATCCCGTCAACGGCCTGCTATCGCTGGGTTACACGCTGCTGTTGTCCCGCGTCCAGGCGTACGCGGCGGCGATCGGACTGGCCCCGCTGATCGGCGTCTACCATCAGCGTCGCGCCGGCAAGCCGGCCCTGGCCTGCGACCTGATCGAGCCTCTGCGAGCGCCGGTGGTGGACCAGTTGGTATTGGCCGAAGTCCGCCAGGGCGCGTTCCGCCCGGAGCATTTCCACAACACGGAAAACGGCGTGCGGCTGAATCCCGACGCCTTCCGCCGGTTTCTGCAGGTGTTCGAGGCCCGTTACGGCGGCCAACCGCAACGCGCGACGTTCGAACAACAAGCCCGGCAGATCGTGGACCGGTTCGCCGTGCGCCAGCGGGAACGAAGCCTACCGTAGACCGCTCGCGGAGCGAGCGGCCTACGATTTCCCCCTTCCCCTCTGGAGACCACCGACCGCCATGTCCCATCACGCTCGGCCAAAGACCCCGACGTACGATCAACTGTGCGCTCCCGAACTGTTGCGGCGGGCCTGGCGCCTGGTCCAGCAAGGCGGCCCGGCGGGCGGGGTGGACGCCGTCAGCCTGGACGAGTTCCGGCGGCGGGCGGACAGCGAATTGCAGCGGATCGGCGATGCGCTTAGCCAGCGCCGCTACCGGTTCCAGCCCGTGCGGCGGACCTTTATCAAGAAGCTCAGCGGCGGCCAGCGGCAACTCGGCATCCCCACCATTGCCGACCGCGTCGTGGCTCAGGCGGTCCGCCTGGTGTTGGAGAGAATTGCCGAGCCCTGCCTGGCCGCCACCAGCTTTGCCTACCGTCCCGGCCGCGACGTACACCAGGCGATTGCCGAGTTGTTGCGTCGGCGGGATGGCGGCCAGCCCTGGTTCCTGGAATCGGACGTTGCCGATTTCTTCGATTCGATTTCGCACCGGCGGCTGTTGGACCTGCTGGGGCAGCGGGTGCGCGACGGGGCGTTGCTGCAGATTGTCCGGCAACAGTTGGAGGTCGGCGCCCGGCTGGGGCGGCGGTTCCTGGCCACGCCGCGGGGCGTGGCGCAAGGCAGTCCGCTGTCGCCCCTGCTGTCCAATCTGTACTTGGATCCCTTCGATCGGGCGCTGCTGGGCGGCGGCTGTGCGCTGGTCCGTTATGCCGACGATTTCGTGATCTGCTGCCGCAGCCGCGAGGAGGCGGAGCAGGCGCGGCGGCGAGCGGTGCGCGAACTGGGCCGGTTGGAACTGCGCGTCAACGGGGCCAAGACCCGGATCCTGGACGCCCGCCGCGAGTCGCTGGAGTTCCTGGGGTTTCTCCTGCACCCCGGCTACCTCTGGCCCGCTCCGGGCAACGTCCAGCGGTTCCGAGTCCCTGGGGGGCTGGACAAAACCGCACCCCAAACCCAATACTGTCCACAAGTACGGCAAGGTCTCCTTCACCCACGGCCGAAAAAGACAGGCTGTGGAAACCAGGCTGGACGCACTACCCTAGCGCACTCGGCGGGACCTTTTTCGGTGGAGGAGCACCGTTCCGTTTCCTTCACGTGCAGGGCGGGAACGGGAACCGCGTGCGCCCGATGGCGCGGCTGTCGGCGGCTGGCGTTGCGTGCGATGTCGCACGGTTTAGCTTCTGGTCCTTCCGCGACGGCTTGACGGACTTCGGCGGCGTCTTTGCCGTCGGGCGGCCTCCCTGCTTTCCGGCAGGGACGGCTCTTGTGCGCGACTCCGTTCGGCTTCATAATGGCCCAGAAGTGCACCGGTCCGGAAGACAAAACCTGGGCGCGCGCTTGCTGTGACGGGCGCTTCGCCGGCGGTTGACGCCGGACGGAAGAGGGCTTCTGCTGACGGTTGCGAACCCCGTTTTCCGCAACCCGTTCCCCGCACATCAGACTCACCTTGGAGGCATTGCTGCCATGAGACACCGCATCGCGATTGTTGTCCTGTTAGGGATTGCCGTTTCCTGCCTCGGCCCGGCCGTTGCGCCGGCCGCCGGCGCGGACCAGGCGCCGGCGGCGGCTGCCAAGAAGAAGATCGTGTTTCTGCCCGGCCGGCAGAGCCACGGATGGAGCGCTCACGCTTATCCGGCCGAGTGCAAGCTGCTGGCCGGCATTCTCAACAAGAGCGTGTCCGGCGTTGAGGCGGTCGTCGTAGAAGGCGGCTGGCCGAACGACCTGTCGGTCCTGGACGGGGCCGCCGCGATGGTGATCGCTTGCGACGGCAACGGCGTGCTGGGCTCGGAGGCCAACTACCAGGCCCTGGACGCCTTTGCCCAGCGGGGCGTCGGCATCGCCTATATCCACTACGCGTTGGATCCTGGCACGCGTTGGGGAAAATACCTGCTCGCCTGGCTCGGCGGGTACTACGAGCAGCACTGGTCGGTCAATCCGTCGTGGAAGGCGGAATTCAAACAACTGCCGGACCACCCGATCACCCGCGGCGTGCGGCCGTTCGCGATCCACGACGAGTGGTACTATCACATGCGGTTCCGCGAAGGGATGCAAGGCGTGACGCCCATCCTGAGCGCCGTGCCGCCGGAGAGGACTCGCCAGGGGCGCGACGGACCGCACAGCGGCAACCCGACGGTGCGGTCCCGCGTCGGAATGGCGGAGCACGTGGCCTGGGCCTACGAGCGCCCGGACGGCGGCCGCGGCTTCGGCTTCACGGGCGGGCACGACCACTGGAATTACGCCCACGACGGTTTCCGCCAGATCCTGCTGAACGCCCTCTGCTGGGTTGCCCGGATCGACGTGCCGCCGCAAGGCGTGCAGGCCCCGCGCCCCACCGCCGCGGAAATGGAGGCCAACCTGGGCGGCAACCGGCCGGGCAATTGGACCACCGAACAAACGCAACGGATCATCGACGAGATGAACCAGTGAGAGGCAGGAAGCCCCTTGCCCCGCGGCGGCCTGCGGAAAAGGCCTGGACTGCCGGCAACGGCGGCCAAGACAACGTCCCCGAACGGAATGTGCGGGGTCAGGCACTTCAAACTTCAATCTTCGCTGCCCCACGTTCTACCACTGGCAACGTGTTTTCGCGGCGAAGATTGAAGTTTGAAGTGCCTGGCCCCCCCTTTGAAACGCACGCTTCATCCCCATCGACACTCCCAAGAGGTACGCGACATGAGATGCTTCATGAGATACTTCCCGAAAGGCCAACTGGCCAGTCTGGCAACCCTGATCGTTTTCAGCCAATTCGCGATTGCGGGCGTCTTGCTGGCGGCCGAACCCAATCCGCCGGAAGGTTTTCGAGCTTTGTTCAACGGCCAGAATCTGGACGGCTGGTACGGAAACAACCCTCACCAGACCGAGCGCGTCCCGGCGGAAGAACGAGAGCAGGCCATCGAGGCCAAGCAAGAGGAATTCTTGGCTCACTGGCGCGTCGAGAACGGCGAACTGGTGAACGACGGACAAGGCCCCTATGCGACGACGCGCGAGGAGTTCGGCGATCTCGAACTGCTGATCGAGTACAAGACCGTGGCCAAGGCCGACAGCGGGATCTACCTGCGCGGCGCGCCGCAGATCCAGATCTGGGATTACACGGAAGCGGGCGGCAAGTGGGACCGGGGCGCCGACAAGGGCTCCGGCGGGCTGTACAACAACCGCGCCGACGCGCCCGGCAAGCTGCCCCTGGTCCTGGCCGACAAACCGTTCGGCCAATGGAACCAGTTCCGCATCACGCAGATCGGCAGTCGCACCACCGTGCTGTTGAACGGCCAACTGGTGGTCGACCACGCGATCATGGAGAACTACTGGGACAAGGACCGCGTCGCGCCGTTGCCGGTGCGCGGCCCGATTCACCTGCAGACGCACGGGGGCGAAATCCGCTGGCGGAACATCTTGGTCCGGGAGATCCCGGCCGACGAGGCGAATCGGCGTCTCCGCGGCGACGACGCGGCGCAGGGGTTCCAGCCGGTGTTCAACGGCCGCGATCTGAGCGGCTGGGCCGGCGCGGTGGACAACTACGAAGTCCGCGACGGGGCGATCGTCTGCCGCCAGGGCAAGGGCGGCGTGCTGTTCACGGAGGAGCAATACGACGATTTCGTCGCGCGGCTGGAGTTCCAGCTGCCGCCGGGCGGCAACAACGGCCTGGCGATCCGCTATCCCGGCACGGGACGGGCGGCGTACGACGGCATGACCGAATTGCAGGTGATCGACGACACGGCCGAGAAGTATGCCAAGCTCGATCCGCGCCAGTTCCACGGCTCGGCCTACGCGATGGTGCCCGCCCAACGCGGCTATCTGCGGCCGGTCGGACAGTGGAACTACCAGCAGGTGACCGTCCAGGGCTCGACCATCCTCGTCGAACTGAACGGCACGGTCATCCTGAACGCGGACCTGAGCAAGGTCACCGAATTCAAGGACAATTGGCCGCATCCGGGCAAAGACCGGACCAGCGGCCACTTCGGCTTCGCCGGGCACCAAGATCCCGTGCTGTTCCGCAACATCGCCGTCAAGCGGCTTCCGCCCGCCGCCGCCCAGACGCCGGATGCACCGGCACAAGCACCGTAGGACGGAACGTCCTTTCGTCCCGGACGGGTCAGCAATCCGTCCCGCGGGGAAGCCGTCACGGCAATTGGCGCCACAGGCTGATCTTTCTCAGCCAAAGGAGCAGGGCTTCCGGCCACCGCACGCCGGGGCCCTCGACCATGCCGATGTGAAAAGCCCCGTGGCCGCCGGTGTCCACCACGAACATCTCGTCCGGGACGCCCAGGCGGCGGAGCTTTTCGCGGACCTCCATCGCAAAGCCGATCGGTGCGGTGGTGTCGTCGCGGGCGTGGGCGAAAAAGGTCGGCGGCGAATTCTTGCTAAGCGGAAAATCGGCCGTCGTCCGCCGGTTCGGCCAGACGCACATCAGCACGCAGAAGTCGGGGCGGCTGCTGAGCCGCTCGATCGGGTCCGCCGCGGCCGGGTCGCCCGCGTCGAATTGGCCCGCCAGGTTCAGGCCCAGATTGGCTCCGGCCGAGTAGCCCTGGAAACCGATCCGGTGCGGGTCGATGCCCCACTCGGCCGCCCGGCTGCGCACGATCCGCACCGCTCGCTTGCCGTCCGCCAGCGCATCGGCCACCACGTCGTTGGCGCCGTACCGGGTCCGGTACTTGAGGCCGAACACGGCGATCCCCTGGTCGTGCAGCAACTTGACGACGTTCTCCACGTGCAGGCACATGGCCAGATGGTGATAGCCGCCGCCCGCCGCGATCACCAGCGCCGTCCCGCTGGCCTTTTCCTTCGGCGGCAGGTACACGAACAACTGCGGCGCCGACACGTTGCCGTAGCGTTCGTTCACAAGCGTCTCGGCCCGCCCGCCCGGCAGCAGCCCCGGAGCATCCCCCGGCCACAAGGGAATCACCGCATCCGGCTTCGGCGTGACAAACCCCGGCGGATGATTCGCAGCCGCTTTGGGTTTCTCCGCGGCCGGGGCCCACGACGGCGCCCAGGCGCCCAGGAGAAGAGCCGCGAAGAGCCCACTGAACGACTTCATGCGTCTCGCACTCATGGAAGTACTCCACTCGAAGGAAGGCCGGGACGGCGAATCGTTCCCGGAGAAACGGAATCATCCTACTTCCGCGGCTTCGACGACGACAGGCCAGCGCAGCACGACACGGAAGACTTTCCAAAGGGGTCAGGCTGACAGAATTCAATTTTGGCCGACGGTGGGTCCGGCTAGAGGCAACGACGTGGCTCGGCCAAAACTGAATTCTGTCAGCCTGACCCCAGCGTGATTGTAAAGCAGCCTACGACCGTTTGGCGCTAGTGTTCGTCGGCCTGCTCCAGCAGCTGGTTGTCGTATTCGTCTTCCAGGCGGCGGACGAGTTGCGTCAGCTCTTCGTTCTGGTCCACGGCGCTGGAGACTTCCAGTTCCCAGGCGGTGCTGGCCGAGCGGAGGGAGGCGAGGTCCAGGGGCAGTTTGAGGATCTTGGCCAACCGCCGTGTCACCGCTTCGATGCTCAGCGGATTGGCGCCTTGGAGATAGCTGGGAATCTCGGCGACCAGCGAGACCATCTGCAAGCCGATCGGTCTGGCCAGAGTCATCAGGTAGTTCGTGAAGGAGCCGGGTCCCACGTAGTCGGTCCGGCGCAGGCCGTATCTTTCCATTTCGGGCCGCAGCTCGGGATCGGAACAGGTGATGAACAACCGCGGCTCGCGGGTATGCGGCACGGAACCGCCGAAGGAACCGATGAACAGAATACGGCGCACTCCGGCCTGACTGGCAAACTGCAGAACGCACTCGCCAAACGTCCGCCAACGCAAGTTGGGCTCTTTGCCGATGAACAGCACCAGATTGGCCGGCGAATGGACGTAGAACTCGTTTTCGGGCATGTTCACAGACTTGATCAGCCCGTCGCTGATTTCGACGTGGGGCCGGAACAGCGAGGCGATCTCCATCGAGCCGGGAACGTTGTACAGATAGAAGGCTTCCGGATCGATGCTGGCCACCGGCGTGGCATCCAGCAGATGCACCAGCCGCTTGACGGTGCCGGTCGAGACATCCCCGCCGTCCATCCAGCCGGTAAAAGCCAGGACGAGCGTCGCCTCGTTCAGCTCGGGACAATCGCACAGCCTGATGAGGTGGGAACCGCTTTCCATCATCTTACGCGATCACGCCTCTTGCTTTTTGGGTACCGGCGGCTTGGCTGCCTTGGTCTCCGTTTCCCGAGGCGGCGGTGGAGGGACGATTTTGAGGAAATCGAGTTCGATGTCGTACCAACCGAGGTTGTTGTGGCTGTCGAACTGGACCAAGGCCCGCCCGTTCATGTTGACCGTCTTGACAATCCCGGTCATCCCGCGGAAGCGGCGCAACTCGGGCCGCTGGTCGTCCACCACGACGTACTGGTCCGTGTAGTCTCGCTGCAGGTTGTCGATCGCGTCGGAAAACATCTTCGTGCCTCAGGAGGACCCGCTGTCAGGCCGGGCGCGCGGCAGGGCAAGGCTCGTTCCGGTTCGCACTTGCCGCGCTCCAGGAAATTCGCCGCTCGGCCAAATACCATCCGCCCACCGCAAGTTTTCGCCTGATTGGGGCGGAAAATCAAGGGCCCCCAAACGTGTTTGGAAACGAAAAGACCCAGCCGTGGGGAGCGGCTGGGTCATGGAGGGGCGAAGACACCCGTACAAATCGGAGGTCGGTGGGGCGAGTTGAAGGTCGACTCGTAGCCCGACTTGCCGGGCGGGGGGTTGATGAGGGTCTCATCGCGGAAGTCATCCGCCGCCTTATGCATCGGCTGAGAAGATCCGCTGCAACCATGGATTCTGGTCTCGGCGGCAGAACCGATACAGGCGGCAAAGTCGCATTCGTCCTTACAGTCGGCACAGACCGAACGCTTTCGCTGGAAATCTCCTTTGGCCGATCCGGCCAAGAAATCCGCGTTGGTCCTGTGTCGGAATGCGGCGCCCGCTAGAATGCTAGCGAAGGTCATTTCTGCGCGGCCTGCCGTCGCGGGCGCGGCCTGCCGTCGCGGGGGCCAGGCATGCTGCGGGCGCGGCCTGCGGCCTGTTCGGCTCGGCAGGGTTCTGGCCGAGCGGGTCGGGGGCGACACCCGGAAGCTACCAGGATACGCAACTCGTTTTCCCAGCGGAGGATCAGACGTGGAAGAACTACTTCTCGGACTGCTGGGAATCCTCCTGTTCGCGGTTGTCGTGCTGCTTCCGATCGCGACCTTGGTGCTGGTGATCGTGTTGTTCCGCCGCGTCGGTGATCTGGGGCGGCGACTGGCCTGCTTGGAGGCCGAAACGCGCTCGGTGCGTAATGACCGCTCGCCTGCCGACACGTCGGAGGTGGTCGAGGCGACGGTGATCGCGAGCCCGGAGGAAGGCCGTTCGAGCGCGTCCGTCCCACCGCCGCCGGTTCCGGTCTCGCCGCCGCTGCGTCCGGCGATCAACTGGGAACTGCTCATCGGGCGCAAAGGGCTGGGCTGGGTCGCGGTCGTTCTGCTCTTGTTCGGGACGGCGTTCTTCCTGCGTTACGCTTACGAGAACCAGTGGGTCGGGCCCATCGGCCGCGTGGCCGTCGGTTTGCTGGCCGGGCTGACGTTGGTTGCGGGCGGCTGGCGATACCATCTGCGCGGCTGGCGGGTCTTTTCGCAGATGCTTTCTTCCGGCGGGATTCTGGTGCTGTTTCTGGCTGTCTACAGTGCCTTCGGATTCTACCATTTGGTGCCGCAGCAAGCTGCCGCCGGGTTCCTGCTGGCGGTGATCATCGAAGCGGCCCTGCTGGCCGTCTTGTACAACGCGCCTGCCTTGGCCTGGATGTCCTTGCTGGGCGGGCTGTTGATCCCCGTGCTGATGCACTCGGAGACGGACCAGTACCAGTCGTTCTTCACGTACCTGGCCGTGTTGGATGCGGGCGTCGTGGTGTTGGCCTTGTGGCGGCACTGGCCGGGCCTGGCCACGGCGGCGTTGCTTGGCACGCAGGGGCTGTTCTGGCTGTGGCACCGGGAGAACTACCATCCGGAGAAATTCGAGTGGGCCCTCGGTTTTCAGCTGGTCATCTACGCCTTGTTCGTGATGCACAGTCTGACGGCCCACGTCTTTCGGCGGCGCAAGGCCACTTGGGAAGATCTGGTGCGGCTGCTGCTGTGTGCCTCTCTGTGGTTCACGGCGGCCTGCATCCTGTTGCGTGCCGAGTATCGCGAGTGGTTGGGCCTGTTGGCCGTGGGCATGGCGCTGGTCTACACCGTGCTGGGGCGGGTCATGCTGGGGCGCCGCCCGGACGACGGCCGGCAGTTGCTGACCGCGTTGGCCGCCGCGGTCGGATTCATCGCGTTGGCGTTTCCGATTCAGGCGCGGGCGGAGTGGATCGCGCTGGGCTGGGCGGCCGAGTCGGCGGCCCTGTGGTGGTTTGGCCTGCGGACGCGGTCGCCGGCCCTGCGCGGAATGGCGGCGGGCGTCGCGGCGCTGGCCGTCGGCCGGCTGGTGTTTGTCGACACGCTGCACCGCAGCCACGAACTGGTCACGCCCATTTTCAACAAGTACGCGATTCCGGCGTTGGGCGTTACGGCTTGCCTGCTGGGCGCGGTGACCGCCGCCCGCGGATTCTGGGCGCGGCTGGGGCGGGCCGAGCGGATCCTGACAACCCTGGCGGGCGCGGTCGGGGTGCTGTTGCTGTGGTTCGTCTTGTCCATCGACACGTACGGCTATTTCCGGGCCGTGGCAGACCTGCAGGTGTCCGGCGACGAGGCCGTCCGCTGGCGCTGGCTGGGCCAAGTGGCGCTGTCGGCGCTGTGGTCCGTGTACGCCCTGTGTCTGTTGGCGATCGGGTTCGTCCGCCGCGCGCCGAGCGTGCGTTGGGCCGCGCTGTTCATCTTCGCCGTGACCGTGGGCAAGGCGTTCCTGCACGACATGGCGGGCTTGCAGGAGATCTATCGCATTCTGGCGTTCTTTATCTTGGCGGTGCTCTTGGGTCTGGCCGGATGGGCCTACCAGCGGACCCAGGTGGACCGTCAATCGCGGGAGACCAAGGACCATGATGACACGGATTTCTTCAACGCTTAGCCAAAGAAATCTGGGATTGCTGTGCGCGGTGTTGACCGGCGTACTGGCGGCCGGCGTACTGGCGGCCGGCGCCGTCGGCTCCGAGCCGCCGGGCACGTCGGCCGGCCAACCGCGCGGCGAGCGGGCAGCGGAAGCGGTGTCCGCGTGGCAGTTCTTGGCCGAAGTTCCCGTCGCGGGGGCGGGGAAATCGCCGCTGATCGACTTCGTCCTGCCGCCCAGCGTGTTCGACGCGGCCCGCGTGGACCTGGCCGATTTGCGGCTGTACGACGCCCAGCTGCGCGAAGTTCCCTACGCCCTGCGGATTCGGAGCGACGTGGATACGACGGAAGCGGTCGAGGGCAAGGAATTCAACCGCGTCCCGGATCCTGCGGGCGGCGTCCAGTTGTCGTTGGACCTCAACGACAAGCAGATCGACCACAACGAAGTCGAAGTCAATACGCCCGGCGACAACTACCGCCGCCGCGTGGTACTGGAAGGAAGCGACGACGGCAACCAGTGGAATGAACTGACCAAACGCGACATCGTGCGTTTTCCCAGCGGCGAGAAGGCGTTCGTCGACAAGACGTTGTCCTACACGCCCAGCCGTTACCGCTATTTGCGGATCACGGTCTCGCCCGACCCGCAGAACGACACGCGACCGATCGAGATCGGGGACGTCGTGGTCCGTCGGCGGGTCAAGGTGCCGGGGGAACTGGACGTGCGGGAGGTGCCCTACGGCCAGCGGGAGGCGACGCGGGCCGACGGCGGACCGGGCTCGCGATGGGTCCTGGATCTGCAGGGCCGCGATGTGCCGGTGGACCGTTTGCTGGTGACGGTGGCCGACGAGGAATTCGTCCGCAACTGGTACGTCGAAGCAGGCGGACCGGCAGACGCCCATGAGCGGTTCCAGCGCGTGGCCAGCGGCGTCTGGCAGCGCCGCGCGGGCGAACGCGTGGAGGACATGGCCGCCGAGTTCGGGCACGAGGTGCGAGCGGCCCGGCTGCGGCTGGTCGTGACCGACAATCGCAATCCGCCCCTGCGTCTGACGACCGTCAAAGCAGCCGCTCCGGCGAGAGTGGTGATCGCCAAGCGGCCCGAATCGCCCTCTGGCCCCTGGCGGCTGTACTTTGGCCACCCGAAAGCCGAAGCCCCCAACTACGACTTTGCCCGCAATCTGCCGCAGAAGCTCGCCCCGCCGCCCGATCGGCTCCCGCTCGGCCCGCGCCAGCCGAACCCGATTTACCAGCCGGCGCCGCTGCCGTTGACGGAACGGCTGCCATGGCTAATCTACGTGCTGCTGGGCGCCGCCGTGGCCGTTCTGGCCGTGTTCGTGTTCAATCTGGCTCGAGTTGCGATCCGGATCGCCGACTTGCGGGAGAGTGCCGCATGACCGATGAGTTGGCGGGCAGGGTCGCTTTGGCAACCGGTGCCAGCCGATCCATGTCAACGGCGGCTGGTAGATGAGTTGAACTCACAAACCGACGATCTCCGCGCCGCGATTGTCGGGACGGGCGATCGTCAACCGGATCTCTTCGGGGGCCAGTTCGGCGGTCAGGCGGGCGACGAATTCGCGTGCTTGCGGCTCGCCGGGCAAGAGGGCGAACAGTGTCGGCCCCCAGGAACTCTGGCCCACTCCCGCGACTCCCAGGGCACGGATTCGATCGACGATGCTCGACAGTTGCGGGCCGTTGTACGGGCCGCCTTGGATTGCGGCGAAGCACAGTCCGGCCAGGCGGCCGTAGCGATAGACGCTGGCGCTGAAGCGTGCAAAGTCGGTTTGGCGCACGGACGGCAGCATTTCCCGGTCGATTTCGGCCCGCAATTCGCGCGTGACTTCCTCGGGCACGGGCGGCAAGCGGTCAAAGGCCGTTTGCTCGGCGGAACCGGACAAACCTGCCGCCGCCGCAGGCTGGACCAGGACGAACCGCCAGGCCGCGGGCAGCTCCAGGCGGCATTCCAGCGGCGAGATCGGCTCGCCGGGCAGCTTGCCGCGTTCCACGATCAGGCCGCCCGCCGCAAAGCCGTAGGTGCCGATGGCGGATCGCTGCCCCCGCCCGACGCTGAGCGCCAATTCGGCCGGCGCAGGCTGGGGCTTCCCGCACCAGGCGTTCAATCCAGCCGCCACCGACAGGGCCAACTGCGTGCCCACGCCCAAACCGGAATGCGGCGCGGCTGTCGCCAGGATTTCGATGCGGCACGCGGGCTCGCTGGGCAAGCCCGCGGACTCCGCCCAGAGACAGGCGAAACGGCGTGCCCGGTCGGCCAGCGGCCCGGCCGCTTCCAGCTGGTCCGCCGCCGACACCCGCAAGCGGACGGCCGGGTGGTCGACCATCACGCCGACACCGCCGAACTGGCGCCCTGACGGCCTCCCAAACGACAGCAGGCCGAAATGCACGCGGCACGGCGCGACCACTTCGACGCGGCGGTCCGGCTCGATTTTCGGCAGAAGTGAAGTCGTCATCACTTGGCAGGCGGCGACTCAGCCGTCTTGCTGCGCAGGTAGTCGATCGCCAGTTGGCTCAGCGTCCGGATGCCGACGGGCAAAGCGGCTTCGTCCAGGACAAATTGCGGCGTGTGCAAGGGATGGACCGCACCCACCGCCTCATTGCGGACGCCCAGAAAGACGAACATGCCGGGGATCGCTTCCTGATAGTGGGCAAAATCCTCGCCCACCATCACGGGCGGCGATTCCACCACGTTCGCCTCGCCCAGCGCGGCGATCAAGGCGGGCTTCATGCGCGAGACCAATTCGGGGTCGTTCCAGACGGGAGCATGGTCCCCCGAGAATTCGATCTCGGCCCGCGCGCCGTGGGCGGCGGCCGTCTGCTCGACCAGTTGCCGAAAGAGGCCGATGGCCTCGTCGCGGACAGCCTTGTCGTGCGTCCGCACGGTGCCTTCAAGGACGACCTGCTCCGGGATGATGTTCCAAACCTGTCCGCCTTGAATCACGCCGACGGAAACGACGATCGGCTGGCGGGCGTCGATCCGGCGGCTGGAAATCGTCTGGATGGCCGTGATCACGTGGGCCGAGACGACGATCGGATCGATGCTCAGCCAGGGCATGGCCGCGTGCGATTGCCTGCCCCGCAGCGTCACGCGGAAACGATCGACGCTGGCCATCAGCCCGCCCGCTCGATAGGCCACCTGGCCGGTCGGCAGGTCCGGTGCGACGTGCAGGCCGAAGATCGCGCTGACCTCCGGGTCGCGGAGCACGCCCTCCTTGATCATCAGGGCCGCTCCGCCCTCTTCGCCCGCCGGCGCGCCCTCTTCGGACGGCTGGAACACCAGCTTGACGCTGCCCGGCAGCGACTCGCGGAGCTGAAACAGGACTTTGGCGGCGCCCAAGAGGATCGCCGTATGCGCGTCGTGCCCACAGGCGTGCATCACGCCGGGGTTTTGGGAAGCGAACGGCAACCCCGTGGCTTCCTGGACGGGCAAGGCGTCCATGTCGGCCCGCAAGGCCACGACCGGCGCGGGACGGTTGCCGCGGATCAGGGCCACGACGCCGTGGTGCGCCACGCCCGTCTTGATCTCGGTAATCCCCATCTCGCGGAGGGCGGCGGCCACCAGCTGCGAAGTCTTCTCTTCGCGGTTGGACCGCTCCGGGTGCGCGTGAATCTGCCGCCGCCAAGCGACCGCTTGAGGTGCCGTCTGATCGGCCAGCGGTTGGACGGACGCCTGCACGTCCTGCGCGCCAGCCGTAACGGGAGGGACCAGCAGGATGGCGGCAACGAGTCCGGTCGAAATGCAACGTTTCATGCGTCGTTGTCCTTTCACGGGCGTTTCGGTCAGAGTCATCGTTTCCAGGCTGCGCGCCTCGTGCGCACAGCCTGACCGAAGAAGTCCGTGCGAACGCGGCCGCAGGATTCCGGAACTGGCGAATCCATCAGCAACGACGGTCGCGACTTCCCCGAAGCCGTCGCGCCCCCGCAGGACGGTCGCCGGCCGGCCGTGGACCGTCACGGATTCGCAGGCCCCTCAAAAGTCCCGCCGCAGATCGAGCACGGCAGGCCGGTCTCGGTCGACGTACCAGCGTTTCCACGCTTCGATATCGTAGCCGAAGTTGATGCCGGGGTGGAGAGCGACGAGCGCATTTAGCACGTTTTCGTTGCGCAGATTCTTGGTGATCACCTGCGGGCGCCCGCCGGCGCTGAACGAATTACCTCCGCCGCTGGGGCCGCTGCCAAAGCCGAGATTCATCTGGCCCGGATTTCCGCCGGAACTCTGCACGATGAATTTGTGTTCGGTCACCAAGGCGTTGATCAACGGCAGCGTGGCGGTGGGGTCCTGGAGCGCTCCCAGGCAGAAGGCCGCCTGGTTGACCTTCTGGTTGTCCTTCGACGCCAACAGTCTCTCGCAGATCCGCACGGCTTGCGGCGTGCCGTAGCGGGCGAGCTGATCGAGGCAGGCTTCCCGGATATGCGGGTCGGCGTCGTCCAAGGCGCGCTGGATGAACGCCGTGACCCCTGCCGGACTGTGCAGCTTGCCAAGCACCTCAATACACAGCAGTCGCAGGTCCCGCTGCTCCGCGGTGTCTCCGACGATCTCGGCCAGGGCCGGCGCCGCGGCCGGATCGTCGATCGCCCGGATGGCGTCTGTGGCCTCCTGCTCCTTGCCGCGCCGTTTGTGGATCGCCGTCCGCCACGTGTTGACTTTCTGCCGCCAGTCTTTGACTTGTTTCTCGTTCCGCTGGGCGATTTGCTCCAAGGCCACGTCCTGGGCGATGCGCCACGCGCCGCGATGGCGGACATAGCCGCGGCTGAGCATCCACTCGTCGGTCTTCACCCACGCGCCGTCCACCTTGCTGTACCCCAGGGCGTAGCGGGCTTCCGCATGTTCGGAGTCCCGTTGGAGGATCTCCTGCAGATGGAATTCACGCTGCTGTTTCAGCCCGCGTTGCCGGCACTCTTCGGCCATCGCCCAGTGTCCCTCCACGGTCGGCGGGACCTGGGGCAGCGACTCGCGGTACCAAGCCAGGTCTTCGGAGACGGTCAGCACGCGGGCGACTTGCGCCGAGGCCAATTTCACCGTCCCGCCGGTTTCGGTCCGGACGACGTAGGCTTGGCGCGGTTTTTCGTCGGGATTCAGCAACTGGCCTTCGATCTGCCCGCCGGTGACCAGCAAGAACACGGCGCCTTGCGCAGTGCGGACCACCGCCAGGAGGAACAGGCACAGAACGCATTTCCAGACGAATCGCATATCGACGCCTTCTCAGAAGGCCACGGACTCCCAAAGCAACCGCTTCCGGCACCGTTCGAGGATTCTGTGAGCGGAATGGCGCCGGCCACCGCTGACCGGCGATCCGCGAGACCGGCGCCTGGCCGCTTACTTGTCACCGGACCGTTGTTTCTGAAACGAGGCTTACCCGGGTCGCGCGCTTCCGCATCCTCTCACGTCAAGTATACGGGGTTCGGATCGAAATGGGCAACAAATCAGCCTTTGCCGCCCCTTCCGTCGTGCGGCCGTCGAAAAGGCGGCGACGGAACAAGTTGCGGCGGGAGAGAGTGAATTTGACGAACGGCGCAAAGACGACGGTAACAACGCTCCTGCGGCTCGTTTCGCCGGCTGTGGTGGCAGGGTCGAGCGAAATGGGGTCAGGCTTACAGAATTCAGTTTCGGCCGAGCAGGGTCGTACCCTATGGCGCACGCCACAAACGGCCGAAATTGAATTCTGTAAGCCTGACCCCCGCACCGATACCGTGACTTCAGCAACGACGCGGGAAAAGACGACGAAATGCCGTTGGGTGCTGGCAACTCTGTTGAAGGCGAGGTGCTGGCTCGGAGCCGCACGGAAGAACCCCAAGGAGAGACGGCCACGGCGAGGCGCCTGTCCCCGTTTTTCCACAGGCGGCTGGCCCCCTCTGTCCGCCGCCGGTGTATAATCCGGACCTTGGCAATCGAACTGACTCCCGGCCGTTCGCCGGGCCGCGGAACGATTTCAACGAAGCGAGCGAGTCCGAGAAAGGACCGGCGAATCAGAAACGGTTGCGGCGGTCCGCCAGCCATCACGCTCCGCGCGTTGACCGCGGGCGGGACGGGACCGTTCTGGATTGGCCGCTGCAAGTGAAACCGCCTCCACCGAGGGTTCTCGCCGTGCCGCAACAGCTTTTTTCACCGGAACCGGACAGCCGCGACGCGCTCGCGTCGGACCTGCGCCTGGCCCTGACTCCCGGCGTGGGACCGGTGACGCGCCGGGCGCTTCTGGAGCGGTTCGGGTCGGCCGAGGCGGTCCTGGCGGCGCCGCCCAGCCAATTGCGGGAAGTTCCGGGAGTGGGTGTCAAGCTCGCTCGCCAGATCGTCGCCGCCAACGACGAGATCGACGTGAACAAGGAATTGCAGCTGTGCCGCGAGCACGGGATCACGATCCTGGGCGACACCGATCCGGCCTATCCCCGCCTGCTCCGCGAGATCCACAGTCCCCCCGCGTTCCTGTTCATCCACGGAGAACTGAGACCGGAAGACGCGCTGGCGGTGGCCATCGTCGGAACCCGGCACGCCACCAGTTACGGCCGCCAGACGGCGGAACACCTGGCAGCCGGTTTGGCGCGGGCCGGGTTGACGATTGTCAGCGGCTTGGCGCGCGGGATCGATGCCGTCGCGCATCGGGCCGCCTTGCAGGCCGGCGGGCGGACACTGGCCGTGCTGGGCAGCGGCGTGCTGAACATCTATCCGCCGGAGCATAAAACGCTGGCCGAAGAGATCCGCGGACGGGGCGCTCTGATCAGCGAAAACCCGCCGCTGAGCGAACCTCAAAGCGGCGTCTTTCCGCAGCGCAACCGCTTGATTTCGGGGCTCACGCTGGGCGTGATCGTGGTCGAAGCGGCCGAGCGTTCCGGGGCGCTGATTTCCGCCCGGCACGCGATGGAACAGGGGCGGGAGGTGTTTGCCGTGCCGGGCCGCGTGGACAGCCGCACGTCGCGCGGCTGCCACCGCTTGATCCGCGACGGCGCCAAATTGGTGGAATGCGTCGAGGACGTGTTGGACGAATTCGGCCCGTTGGTCGAGGCCACGCCGCGCCCGGACGGCACGGTGATGCACCATCCCGCCGAACTGCAGTTGAACGAACTGGAACTCCAGGTCCTGAACGCCATCGCCGCCGAGCCCACCAGCATCGACCAGATCGTCGCCTCCAGCGGACTGCCCGTGCAGCGCGTGTTGGCCACCATCAGCGTGCTGGAAATGCGGAGCCTGATCCGCCGGGTGAGCGGCAACAGCGTGATGCGGCGGTGAGGCAAAAGGAACGAACGCGCCGGACAAGACGTCGATGCGGCGAACCGCCGCGGCGGCCCAGTCCCAATCCAAGCGAGGCCTCGACAGGACAGACGTCGTGATCAAAAACAGCGAACCCTTGCTGCAAGGAGATCGGCTATGACTGTTCCCTTCTCGGCCAGTGTGCTGCTTGCCGTTTGGCTGGCGGATGCGCCGGCCCCGGTTGGCGTCTCCGCGGACCCGTCTCCGCCTTTTGAAGTGCAGGTGGAGGTCGAGGAGCTCGTCTGCCACCCGCCGGCCTATGAAGTCACCAACAACGGTTCGGGGATGTTCTGGGGCTCCGGCAGTTGCCAAATCGCGCGCAGCGGGGAAAAACTGTTTGTCAGCGCCTTTGAACACGTGCCGGGAGCAGCGCCGCTGAACAACGCCCGCTGGGCGTTGTACGAGCGCACCCCCGACGGCTGGCAATTGCGCCAGCGGGACGCGCGGGATCGCACTCGCGAGCCCTGCCCGCTGTGCGTCAGCCACGCCGGGCGACTGCTCATGTCGGTGAATCCGACGCTGGCTCCCTGGGTTCCCGCGGGCGAGGGGCAGAAGAGCGTCGGCGGGCCCGCGCGGCCGGAATTCCTGGAGTTCGACGCCGCGCATCCCGAACGAGAGCCCAAGCACTGGCTGCCGGACTGGGATGGCGAGCCCAAGTTCACCGAACATTCGTACCGCACGTTTGCCGCGGACGGCGAGCGCGGTGAGTTCGTCCTGTTCCAGAACGTCACTTCCACGCATTCCCAGTGGGCGTTTCTGGATCAGTCCGGCAACTGGACCACCGGACAAGTCGACTGGCCGAAAGGTGAGGACCCGAAGTTCTCCGTCTCTGGCAACGACCGCACCAGCGTGAATTACCCTCACGCGATCGTGAAAAACCGCGCCGTGCATTTCCTCGGCCAGTCGCCGATGAACATCTGGAACCGCATCGACCCGCTGAAGAGCGAAACCTGGGGACGGGCCAACTGGGGCTGGCGGATGCGCAAACTTCACTACGCCTGGACACCCGACATCACGTCCAAGCCGTTCACGCAGTGGGTCGTGCTGGACGACACGATGGACGACGGCGGCACCGTCGGACTAGGCGATTCGTGGCTGGCGCCGGATGGCCGGCTGCACGTGGTGTGGACCAAGGAGCCGATTCACCCCAGGCTGCGCGATGTCCACTTCCCGGACATCAAGCGGGATTGGCGTCTGGGCTATGGAATCCTGAAGGACGGGCAACTGATCGCCAAACGGGTTCTCTTCGCCGGCGGCGAGACCGCCGGCCCGGTGCGTCCCACGGGCTACATCGGTCACCCGCGATTCCACATCACACCCGATCAGACGATGTACATCCTGTGCAACCTGGTCGGCACGACGGCCGAGACCAAGTCACAGACGGGAACCTATGCCGTCCGGGTCGAGGCGGACGGTTCGGTTTCGGCGCCGGTCCGCATTCCCGTAGCGCGCCCCATCGCAGGGGCGTTTTTCACCGCCACGCCCCGTGCAGGCAACCCGCTGACCGAAGCGGCGGACCTGCTGATCGCCGACATGGTTGCCGGGCAACCGGCGGCGCGTTACGCCCGAATTCGCTTTCTGCCGCTCCGTTCCACGGCGGCGACGCCACAGTAGCGTTTTGTCGGGCATGGCTTGGGCAGGCGTCTGGGGTCAGGCTTACAGATTTCAGTTTTCGCGGGGCAGTCGCTTTCCAAGTGGGAAGTCCTGGGACCGCGAAAATTGAAATCTGTAAGCCTGACCCCGCACGGTGGACGAAATCGCCAAGTTATTTCGGCGCCCGTTGCTAATCCGCCGCCGGACGCTTGGGGGCGCCTGGGCATTGGGACGCGATTGCCGTGAGGAATCAGCCCCGGATGCCGCGATACACGTAGTCGTTTCGAGTCCGGCCCTTGGGGTCCGGCAGCGGGATTGCGGTTTCCTCCACGTCGCGAAAGTGACCGCTCATCCGCTCCAGGAACTCCGGTTCCCGTTGGGCCGACCAGACGGCAAGAACCCCGTCCGGCAGCAGAAGGTTGGACCAGGTGGCCAAGGCTTCGTCCGTGTACAAGCGCGCATTTTGGTCGTGCGCCAGCCACGATGGCCCGTTATCGACGTCCAGGATCATGGCCGCGTAGACGCCGGGCTTCGCCTGGTTGAGGGCGGCGTGAAGATCTTGCTGAATCAGGCGGGTTCGGGGGTCGGACAAGGCGTTTCCGTTCAAGGGGCCGAAGAAGCGGCGATTCCAATCGACGACGTGGTCGCTGATTTCGACGACGTCGACCTTGGTCACGGCGTGGTCCAGCGTTTCGCGCAGGGTGAACCCCATCCCTAAACCGCCGATCAACACCCGCCGATCGGCGTGCGGATGCTGTTCGATGTGAACCAGCGCGTGCCGGGCCAGGACCTGCTCGCCAAAGTGGAACTGGCTGGACATCAGAAAAACGCCGTCCGAGATGATCTCAAAGACGGCTGCCCCGTCTTCCAGCAGGCGATGTTGCAGTTGAATCTCGCCGGTCTCGGTGGCGTGTCGGGCCAGAACGGCAGGCGGCTCCGGAAACAGGTTCGCCACGATCTTCTGCATTCGGTCCTTGTGCGTCATGCTCAAGACTCGTCCTCCGTTTCTCTCCACCGCAGGGCTAAACAGCCGGTTGAAAGAGTTGCGGAATAATGTAATCCGGCGCGTTCGCGCTTCCAAGCTCTCCGGCAACTCGGCCCGCGGGCATCCTGGCATCGTTCGAGAGACACCCGGATTCCGAACGATGCTCGCGTTGCGGGGCCGCGTCCGCCAGTGGGACCGCGAACCCGCCTTGCCCGTCGTTCTGCCGTTCCGTAAGCTGTCGAAGTTACAGGCCCGTTTTGACCCACGAGGTGCAGACATGAAATCGTATCGCGACACGCTGACCCTGAACGTCCCCAAGCGGATGGCCTTCATCAACATCACGCCCCAGGTGGAAGCGGCGGTTGCCAAAAGCGGCGTGCGCGAGGGACTGGCACTGATTAATGGCACGTATATTGCGTTACACACCACTCCCCATCGACCATCGGGTGGCCGATGAGTTCAAATGCCCAGCGTTTGCGCCGGTGGTCCACCTGCCCATTGATCGGGTCGATGTAAACCCCACAAGGGCGGCCGTCTGGCGTCGTGCCGTCAAAGACCGTCTGAATCAAAGCCCGCTTGTCGTCCCACGTCATCCCGTCCCAATCTCGGGACGCCGCCCACGGTCTCGCGTCTACTCGCTTACGGAAGATCTCGGTTGCATTTTCCGCAAGGTCCTTGATGGCGTCGGGCGTCGGCTGGCGTCCCAGTTGTGCATTGATTTGCTGCGCCTCGTCACGCAAGGTCGCCTCCCGCAGATTCATCTCCTGCAACTGGCTTTGGGCCTGCTCCTCGGTCACTAGCTCGTTCGAGATCAGCTTCAGGATGCGATCACGGCCCCGGTTGATCTTCTCGATTTGCTCCAACAGACGGTCGGACCGGCGACGAAGTTCGTTCAGCTTGTGGAGGTTTGGCGTTGCGTTCTCGATTGCCCGTTGCATGGCCCGTGGGTTGCCAAACAGCTCAAACAGGTGTCGGATGACGGCGTCATCCAGTTCATCGCATCGCACCCACGGCCGAGGATGTAACCCGCACGTTCTCGCCCGCGACGTGTGCGCATGCCGGTAGTACTGAAGCCGGTGGTGGTTTGTCTGTCCGAACATTGAGTAGCGACAATGGCTACAGAAGACGTAGCCCGCCAACAGGTACGGGTATTTCGGCCTGCCATGCTGGTACGTTCGATTTGCTTCCGCCTTCCGCCTGATCGCCGCGATTGTTTCATCCGGCAAGAGCCTGGGAACGGGAACGTCGATGGTTTCGTTGATCTTCAAGCCCTCGATGCAGAACGTCTGCGTCCAGACCGCGCCGCAACGGCTGGTGAGGACCTTGTGGAGGTTGCTGTGGTTTACGCCGTACTCCTCGGCAAGCCGGGGCAGGGGTTCGCCGGCAAGGTAGCGTCTCGCAACGTCGTCGATCATCGCCTGCTTTTCTTCATCGACGGCCCATTTTCCGGTTTCCCGATCATAGGTCCTGCCAAAAGGGAGTTTGCCGCAAGTGGGCAACCCGCGTTTGGCCCGGTTGATTCGGTTGATGGCAGATTTCTCCTTCTGCACGCTCGCCTGATACTCCCCGATCTCTGCCGACATTCCCAGCCACAACCGCACGGCCGGGTTGTGTAGGTCATGTTCCATCGTGCTGGTGAAAAACCGGATACCGTTTTCCCGCAGGGTTCTCAGACCGGCTTTGCTCCGTTCGTTGTCCCGGCTCCACCTGCTTTCATCAGCAACGATGATTGCGTCAAAGGGTCTGGGGTGCGTCTCTGCATCCGCAAGTAACTGGTCCAATAATCGGCGTTCATAATCCGGCGTCGCGTGCTCTTGCCCGCTGTACGTCCGCTTGATGGTGCCACCCCACCGCTCGACGGCTTCGTCGATCTGCTTCGTTTGCGTCCGTAGCGATTCGCCCCTGTCGGCCTGCTTCTCGGTCGACACCCGGATCAGTGCGCCAAATCTGAGTGGTTTCGGCTTAGACATGATTCCTTGCCCTTTCCCCTGATCTGCCCTATCACCCCGCCCGCCGCAACACCCGCATGACTTGAACCGGCGTCCAAGACCGACCGCGTCGGGTCCGATGCCCTTGTTCGTTCAACTCGTCCGCGATGGCCTGCAGCGTCTGCCCTTCCGCGTGCTTCGACTTCACCACCCCGAACAGATCGGCGTAAGCCTGTTGGGCGTTTTCCTTGATTGTCTCGACCGCGACCTTGCGTGCCCGCTGCAGGCCGGCCAGTCGCCGATCCTCTCGCCCTTCCCAGTGTCCGGGCCGGGCAGAGCCTAGCAACGTCCCGCGAGCCTTGGCCGCAGCCAGGGCCGCCTTCGTTCGGTCGCTGATCCGCTTGGCTTCATCTTCGGCCACCGCTGCCAGGATGTGGATGGTCAGCCGATTGGCGTGGGGATTATCGCAACAAACGAAGTCCGCCCCGCTTTCCATCAGGGCTGACAAGAACGCCACGTTGCGGGCCAAGCGGTCGAGCTTGGCGACAACCAGCGTCGCCTTGTTGCGTCGGGCGTGGGCGATGGCCTTGGCCAGTTCCGGCCGGTCTTTCCGCTTGCCGCTCTCGACTTCCGTGTAACCGTAGACCACCATCGCCCCGTTTCGATTCGCAAAATCGCTGACGGTCGCTTTCTGCCCTTCCAGTCCCAGACCTGAAGCCCCCTGCTTCTTGGTCGATACCCGGTAGTACGCGATGATTTGATTCGTTGCTTCGGACATGGCTTTTTGACCTCCCTATCTGAGTATTCGTTCCTCCGGGGGCGATATTTACAAATCAGTAGGGGTTCGTCGATAGATTCGTCAAAGTTTTTTCTCGATTGCTTCGGCCCGTGCCGCCGCCGCCTTCCGCTCTAACTTAGGGACCTTTTTATCCGCCGCCAGTCGCCGGTATTCCGCCAGAGCCTGCCGGGCTTCTGCCTTGCCGGCCGTCTTGACCAGTTCCCTCGCCCACTTGTCAACATATTCGGGGCTGTCCGGGAATTCGGTTTCCGGTGTCCGTCGTTTCCGTTTCATTGTTCACCTTTCATTTTTGGAGTCCCCGGTAAATGCCGCTAGGATCGCTCCTGCCGGCCGTCTGCGGACGATGGGGAAAGAACCCCGTGGCTCCGCTCGGCCCCGTCCTAGGCCCGTCCTCGGGCGTGTGGCGGGGCTTTGGCGGGTCACGTCTGCTCCGTCATGCCGGGGCTAGGTTTCAAGGCGTTATTTTAGCCGGAAGTCCCTCCGGATTGTTGCTTTTCACCAGTTGCGGGGCGACAATCGCCGGCGTCTGGTTGGCTCACAGCGGCCGGCGTGGTAGCCTGTACCGTGCTGGTTTCACCCGACAACGCCAGACAGGCCGCGTGGGGCTTGCCAGCCACGACAACCTCGGAGAAGAGAATTGAACGAACCAGAGTGAATCGACAACTAGATTGACCCGCGTGGTCAGGTTACTGCTTCCAGACAAATCGCCAACCTGAGTCTACGGACTCTTGAACTACTGAAGCAGCCACTTGGCAACGCTCCCGCAAGGGAGCGTCCGCCTTGTGCTGTTCAGTAGTGCCCTTTGGCGAGGGCGTCTGGAGCGGCCTTGGTTGTGACGCTCCTTTTTTATTGGCACAATAACGTCTCGCCAACAAGCACGCGGCCTGAACTCTACCTTCGCTTGTATCAGTTTAGGAGTCAGAGCAGAACCGTTTTTGGGAGGGTCTATCAATGGAACTGACGCAAAAGACGTTTGCTGAACGGCTTGGCGAAATCCGCGAACTTCTCGTAAACAGACCCGATGAGTTCGATCAGCTAGGTGCTAGACTCCGCGAGAAGGGAGTCGAGTGCGTCATCGTGGTGCCGATGTTGGAAGTGGTTCTGGATTTCAACACACTCCGAGACATTGCGTATGAGCAATCCTCGGATGTCAAGTTTGGCCAGCGTTTTGATTTTCTGCTTGACGGTTGCTTCCTCGTGGAGGCCAAGCCACTGGGGGCTTTGCTGGACGACCACCACAAGCAGATTATCGACTACATCCGAGACAATCCCGCTGTCAACTATGGTCTCTTGACGAACGGCGTTGACTTCCAGGTCTGGGTCAAGAAGACGTTCATCGAAAGCACCAAGGGGACGCTGCAGCACCTTGGCCCCGTGGTCAAGGTGCTGGAACTGAGCCTCCGAGACGATTCGACGGAGTTCGTGCTGAACGCCCTGCAGATCTTCCGGAAGGAAAGGTACATCGATTCGTTCAAGCGGATCGCGGGAGTCGCCGCATTCTACGGAGCGGGCGGGAGGGGGAGGCCGCACGTACTACACCAGGACAAGGACACGAACGAGGTTCTCACGGCCCGCATCAAGGATGCGGTCTGTGTCAAGAAGGGGTACTACTACGATGATGTCGTGGCAGGGCGATTGAGTGCGGGCGACAATCTGCGATACAAGAGCGACTGCGTAGAAATCACGGTTGAACTGACGAAGACCGGGACCGTAATCCTACGAAAGGGTAAAGCCAATGTGCTTGATGTGGTAGCGGCAAAACATGCCGGCTGGGGGCCGATGATCCCGCTGGTCATGGAGAAGTGGGCAGAAGCGGACACGGAGCATCAGGACCCCATCGACATCATTAAGTTGGCACAGAACAAGCAAAAGCTCCATCGCCAAGATGAGTACCGGGCAGCCTTTGAGCGAGTGAACTAACATCGAAACGTCACACTTTGCGGCGTGCGTTCGGGCCAACTGATCGGCACACGGAGATTCCTTTCATGACGTTTTCTTGGATGGAGGTCTTCAATGGGCAGCTTCGATCGGTACGGGATGCCAAAGAAGTACACCAAGGCGGCCAAGTCTTTTGGCCTGTTGAAGAAGTCATCGAGGGGGCCTAGGGTCCCGAAGGTCTTCAAGTCTACGCTTGGCCGGGGCCGAAGACAACAGAACCCCGGTTGCGGTTGCTTCGTCTTGCTGGTTGTGTGTGCTCTCGGCTGCTCTGGCATTGCCTTGGCCGCTTCTGTCTTTCGGTAATGGGAATCATGTTAGCCTAAGAAAGGTGCCTCTTTGGAGATGTGGGGGGTGACAAATGAAAACGAAGGTGCTTCCCTTTTTCTTCTCCGTCCTCGCCACTGCGGGCATCTGTCAAGCTGAAGTGCGAACCTGGAAAGATGCCACAAGCGACCGCACCCTTGAAGCAGAATTTCTTGGCTTCGATGGGGAGACGGTCACCCTACGAAGGACCGATGGGAAAACGTTTGACATCAATCTTGAGCGACTAAGCGAGCAGGACCGAGACTTCATTTTGAAAAATGCAGAGACGGGCCTCGGCGTCAACGGCGTCCCGCTATCGGGGGAAACCATGAACGTCTTGAAGGGACACAATGCCGTCCCGCCCGTCCAAGAGGGCATATTCGTGTTGGAGGTCCTACCCAACACTCCCGCAAGTACATCAGGCTTACAGCCGGGTGACATTATCGCAACGGTTGAAGACAAGCCCGTCAGGTTTGGCACCTTCCACTACCTTGACCCTGCTAAAGACTACAAGATCGTGGCCTATCGCCCGATTGAAAGAAAGGCAGCAGCACCCGCCAAGCCTAGTAAGACGCCGATGAAGACGAACTGGAGAAAACTAACCTTCTCCGTCAGGGTGTTGCCCATGAGCAAACTGAAAGAAATCCAAGCAACCCAAACAGAGAAGAAGGCGGCTCGGCCTTTACAGGGGCCGCAAGAACTCGCACGGCCGGTGGTGGGGGCGGCCCCGTTAGGGCACGTCCCAGTCGAAAGCAGAGCCGCGTCCCTGGCTCAGTGGAAAGAGTGGGAAGAAGAGCAATCGAAGATAGACCCAGAACGGCGGCCCTTTGAATTGAAAACTGACCGACTCGGCATGACGTTGGATATGTTCAAGAGCAAGTATTATCGTGCAGAGCATGTCGATAGCCCCGCCCCCATGTGTTCGGACGCCAATCCTGATTTCACAAACCCATTACTGCTGTATCGTGCCGAGTTAGGTCAAGCAGGGATAGTCCACGCTCGAACAACATTTCCCTATGAGGCATATGCGACAAAACCGAATGTCCCATCCATTGCGGGCGCCCCAACAGATTTGTATGTATATCACTTCGTGGATGGCAACCTGTACAAAATAACAATCTTTTTTTCTCGAAACGATTTTGACACGGTTGTTGCTGCTGTGACGGCCAAGTTTGGGGAGACGAAGGGGAAAGACACTCGGACATACCAGAACTCCTTTGGAGCCACGTTCACGGGCGAAGTGCTTTTGTGGAGCAACCTAGTCTCCGAGTTGATACTGTCCGAACTGGCAGGCAACAAAGATCGTTCCCTCTTGATTCTGACTCACAAGGAACTGGAGAAGACTGCCAATGACAAGATCAAATCCAAGATAAAGCCGCGTACTGATGACCTGTAGACCCGCAACCGTCGTCTGCCACACCCTTGTCCGCGTCTCCCATCGCCTGGATGCGGGTAGTCTACTCCCAGCCGGCGACATAAGACCCTTTGCTCGATTCCTCCAACCTCGCCAAGGCGGCCTTGGCCTGCAGTATCAACTCCGGGTCGGCGTTCGCGTAGATGCCTCCCGACGCACCGACGGCGAAGTGTGCGTGCAGGACCTTCGCGACGGCTTCGGGCTCGCCAAGCAGATACTTCGACAACCATTCCCTGGCGTGCCGGTTCCCGGCCTTGGCATCCTTTACGGCCCGTTCGCAGATCTCCCTCCAATCGTCCACAGTGCAGACGGTCGCCAGCGTTTCCGCGTACCGGCGTTCTCGTGCGATGGGCGGCCGGCCTGGTCCGCCGGGATTGCCCAGTGCAAAGCGGCCGTTCAGTTTTCGTCCGTTGGCATTTGCGATCATGCTGCTCCACCGATTTTCTACCGACTAAACGGGTGTGGGATGGGACCATTATACAGCCGTAACGGCTATACCCTATAGTCAGCTACAGGGAGAGGTATACTAATGGTTTTTGCCCGTCCGGCCGATCCTAGAAACCGGGTGAAATGCCGTGTTCTATGGCGTCAAACGTAGTTCATCGCCCACTGCTTTGTCGCTCAGCTGAATTGCCCCGGCTTTGCTCAGCAAAAGTGCGTCACTACTTGGAAAGAAGAAAGGGGTTCCTTCTTCCAAGTAGAAGTAGTCCGTGGAGATCTCGAGGATGGGGCCGGCG
>JAAYYU010000321.1 GCA_012515235.1 Candidatus Anammoximicrobium sp. | reverse complement strand
GTGCTGCAGACCAAGACGCTGAGCATCACGGCCACGATCCACACGGGCTTCGACCCGTCGCTGGGCGCCTACCGCAATTCCTCCCAGGTGCTGGCTTCCAACTCGCTCGACCCGGACAGCACGCCCGGCGACAACTCGACCACACAGGACGACGACGCCACGGCCACGCCGTTGATCTCGGATCTGAGCGTCACCAAGTCCGTCACCCTGGCTGACGGCGGCGATGCGGACAACAGCGGCGGATTGAGCGGCGGCGACACCGTCGTGTTCACGATCGCCGTCACCAATTCCGGTCCCGACCTGGCCACCGCGGCGAGCATGCAGATCCGCGACGTGATCCCCGCCGGGTACACGTACCAGAGCAACGACGGCGGCGCGACGTACGATGACCCGACGGACACCGTCACCTGGGAGCCCGGCGCGATCGGCACGCTGACGCCCAAGGTGCTGCACATCACGGCCAGGATGGAACCCGGCTACAACCCTCTGGACGGCCATTACGACAACTATGTCCAGGTCTCGGGCGCGGACAATTTCGACCCGGACAGCACGCCCGGCAACGACGGCACGGCCGAGGACGATGGCGCCCTCGCCCGGCCGGCCATGGCCGATCTGAGCGTGACCAAGTCGGTGGAGTTCAGCCAACTGCCCTTCGGCGATCTCGACGGCAGCGGCTCGATCACGCTCGGCGACATCGTGTCCTTCAGTCTGACCGTGGCCAACGCGGGACCGGACACGGCCACGGGCGTGGTCGTGACGGACCAGTTGCCGGCCGGCTATGAGTACGTCGGCGACAGCTCCGGCGGGACCTACGATTTCAATACCGGCCTGTGGTCCGTCGGCGCGGTCGCGGCCGATTCGTCGGTCTCGATCACGATCCGGGCCGAAGTCGTCGCCGAGACCGACTTGACCAACATCGCCGAAATCACCGCCAGCGAGACCTACGATCCGGACAGCACGCCCAACAACCACTTGACCACCGAGGACGATTACTTCAGCGTCACGCCCACCCTGGGCCAGGCGGCCGATCTGGAACTGACCAAGGTCATCTCGCAGATCATCGACGCCGATAACAGCGGCGGCTTGAACGCGGGCGATCAAGTGGTCTTTACCCTGACGCTCAGCAACGAGACCGGGCCCAGCGACGTGGCCTCGGTGGTGGTCAAGGACCAGTTGCCGGACGGCTATACGTATGTCAGCCACACCGGCGACGGCACCTACGATTCCGGCACCGGGCTGTGGACGCTGGCCGACGTGCTGGTCGGCGAGACCCGGACGCTGAACATCACGGCGGCGATCGTCAGCGGACTCGATTCGAGCACGGGGGCCTATGACAACTATGCCCAGATCTGGACGTCCGGCATCTGGGACCCGGACAGCACGCCCGGCGACGGCTCGACCACCGACGACGACGACGCCACGGCCGCGCTGCAGATCGCCGACTTGAGCATCACCAAGACAGACGGGCGGACCACCGCGGTCCCCGGCCAGACGGTCACCTATACGATCGTCGTCTCCAACGCCGGACCCGCCACGGCCGCCGGCGCGCAGGTCATCGACACGGTCCCGGCGACGCTGACGGGCGTGACCTACACCAGCCTGGCCACGGGCGGCGCGACCGGCAACACGGCCAGCGGCAACGGCAGCCTCAACGACACGGTCACCCTGCCGGCGGGCAGCGCGATCATCTACACCGTGACCGGCACCGTGTCGGCCGGCGCGACAGGAACCCTGACCAACACGGCCCAGGTGATCTCGCCGCCGACCATTCCCGATTTAGACCCGGGCGACAACAGCGTCACCGATACCGACACGCTGACCCCGCGGGCCGATCTGCGGATCTTCAAGACGGACGGCTTGACGACCGTCACGGCCGGCAGCACGGTGACCTACACCGTGGGCGTCGACAACACCGGCCCCAGCAACGTGATCGGCGCCGTGATCGAGGACCTGTTCCCCGCCGGGCTGATCGACGTCACCTACACCAGCACCGCCGCGGGCGGCGCGACGGGCAACACGCCCAGCGGCAGCGGGAACATCCAGGACACGGTCAACGTGCCCGTCAACGGCGTGATCATCTACGTCGTCACGGGCACCGTCGACCCGACGGCGACCGGCCAACTGGCCAACACGGCCACGATTTCGCCGCCGCCCGGCGTGACGGACACCGACCCGACCAACAACGCGGCGACCGATACCGACACGGTGACCGCGCCGCCGACGGCCGATTTGAGCATGGCCAAGTCCGTGG
>JAAYYU010000320.1 GCA_012515235.1 Candidatus Anammoximicrobium sp. | reverse complement strand
GGCGGGCGGGGCGGCTTGGTCTTGAACACCGTTCCACGCTGGCAAGCGGGGTTGGCACAATCCGCTCGCTTCTTCCTTGAGCGGTGCTCATTCCAGCTGGAACGTAGTGAGCCGCGCGATCGGGCGGCGCAGCGTGCTGGGGCCCGACCGCTCCGTGATCGACGGAGCGTTCGGCGGCAGATGCTCCACGGTGCGAGCATCGGTGCGTGCGAGGGACGTTGCGGGAGTGCTGGTCCGGTCGCTAACGTGGGCGAAAGCCGGCAGGCTTGGCGACTCGTCCGCACGAAGTCGCGTCGCCGCCGCGGCGGCCGGAGGAAGCGGAGCCGGGGGCAACGGGGCCGGCTGATCCGCATCCGATTCGACCGCGTCGTCGCGGAACGGGTTTTCTTGCGACTGGGGGTCGAGCGGCTGTCCTTCCAGGAGCGGCGCGTCCCACGCGTCTTGACAGCCCTTGGATTTGCCGCCGCTGCCGCACCGGTCCTTGCCCTTCGAACCGCCGCAGACTGTGCGCGGACCGGCAAAGACCTTGTGCAGCGACGCGTCGAGTTGGGAAAAGACACCCGCTAAGACGTTCGAGCCGCTGAGGCCGCTGCAGCCATCGGGACACGCCTGGCACCCGCGCT
Source organism: Candidatus Anammoximicrobium sp. (assembly GCA_012515235.1). GTDB lineage: Bacteria > Planctomycetota > Planctomycetia > Pirellulales > Pirellulaceae > Anammoximicrobium. The sequence goes on along the minus strand of JAAYYU010000320.1, from coordinate 78,634 downwards.
GACTTGTGGCTCCAAAGATGGTCTCGGTACCGAAGATCGTCTCGTGGCGGCAGTCGCCCAGGCAGCAGCCATATTTTGCCGAGCCGCAGCCGGCATTCGATTTCGCTGATTCACACGGCTGAATCCGCTTGAAACAGCCGTGAGACAGGGCCAGTTTGCGAGGTTCTCCCGCCGTCACCAGTATGCGAGGCGGACACATGACCGATTTCTGGACGATCTTGACCTCGCAAGTCGACTCGTTCTTGCCACAGGATTTCTGATTGCAGGCGTCGCACGGCTCGCACCATTTTTCCACCACCGCGGGACGCGGGCAACGGTAGATCACCCCCGGCGCACATTTGGGTTGGCACCATGCTGGTCCGACGACGCCGGACAACAAAACAACGCCTGCCAGAATGGTAATCCAGGGTTGCGTCTTCATGCGTAACTCTCCCTGCAACATCTCGGTCAGCCTGATCAGCCCTGGAACGGACTCGCTAGTGTTTATCGAACCCGTACACGCGTTTCGATCAGGACTTCTGTCAGGTCGGTCAAAGTCAACGCAGACGGCAAAGTCAATCCAGTTTGACGGCCGCACAGGCGTGCCCAGGTGAGGGCCACGCCGAGAAGCAGCCAGATTCCGTCGCCGCCGTGGGGCCTCGCGGACGGCTTGGCGGCCTGTCTGCCCGTTTGTCCTGTGCGGTGCCATTGTGTAAGCTAGGAAGGAATGCCAGGCTCAAAGATGCGGATGTGCCGTCCACCGTTTCGGGGAGATGGGCTGTGAGTAGTATTGGCGTCAAGTTTTCCGTGTTAGCGGGCCTGTTTGCCGTCGTCTTCGCGGCGGTCATCTTCTGTCTCAACTGGCACTCGACGAAGCAGAACTTGATGCATCTGACCGACCGGCAAGCCGACTTGGCGTTGGCCTTTGATGTCGCGATTCGCGATTATGCGGCGGAGTCGATTCGGCCGGCGATGGCGGAACGCATCCCTCCCGACGAGTTCGTCATCGAGGCGATGAGCACCTCGTACATCGCCCGCAACGTGTTTGAAAAAGTGAACGAGCGGTTTGAGGACTATTTCATCAAATTCTCGTCCGAGAATCCTCGCAATCCAGAGAATCTTGCCGGCGAAGAGGAGCGGGCGCTGATCGCGTATTTCCGCGAAGCTCCGCAAGAAACGTATTGGAAAGGAACTCTGCGTCTCAGGCTCCGAGAGGACGACGAGCCTCAGGAGTTCTACGTGTGCTCGCGCGTGATGCGCATCGAGAGGTCTTGTCTGCAGTGTCATGGCCAGCCGGAGAGTTCTCCGAAATCGCTGTTGGCAAAATACGGTTCGCGTGGCGGCTTCGGATACCGAGAAGGCGACGTGGCGGGGATGGATGTGATCGGCATTCCGATGAGCCGCGTGACCGACGCGCTGCGGAAGGACACCGGCCGCAACATCCTGCTGCTGTGCCCGTGGCTGGCGGCGTTGTTCGCGGCGCTGGCGGTCGCATTTCGCATGGTGGCCGGCCGGCGGTTGGCGGCGATGGCCCGTCATTTCCAGGCCGCCGCGGCCTCGAACGAAAACGCGCCGCTGGCCCTGATCCCCGAACAGGGCCACGACGAGATCGCCGTGGTCGGCCGCAGCTACAACGTGCTGGCGGAACGACTCCGGCAATTGCACGCTTCGCTGGAGCAACGGGTGGAACAGCGGACGGCCGAGTTGGAGCGTGCGAACGTCGAACTCAGGAAGTCGCAGCGCGAGGCCGAGGAAGCCAATCGCGCCAAGAGCGACTTCCTGGCCAACATGAGCCATGAGATCCGCACGCCGATGAACGCGATCATCGGCATGACCGACCTGGTGCTGGACACCGACCTGACGCCGTCCCAACGCGAGTATCTGACGCTGGCCCGCCAATCCAGCGACCAACTGTTGCGGCTGCTTTGCGACATCCTGGATTTTTCGAAGATCGCGGCCGGCAAGTTGGAGATCGAAGCGGTGCCCTTCGCGCTTCGCGAACGCGTCGGCAGCGTGATCAAGCCTCTGGCGATGTCCGCGCATCGCAAAGGTCTGGAACTGGCCTGCCGGATCGACCCGGCGGCTCCCGACAAACTGGTAGGCGATTGCGCTCGGCTGGACCAGATCATCGTCAATCTGATCGGGAACTCGATCAAATTCACCGACCGCGGCGAGATCGTGCTGGAGGTCAAATGCCAGCGGCAGACGCCCGTCGACGCGACGCTGGAATTCTCCGTCCGCGATACGGGGGTCGGCATCCCCGCGGAAAAACTGCAGACCATCTTTGACCCGTTTACCCAGGCCGACGCCTCGACGACGCGCCGCTACGGCGGCACGGGATTGGGACTGGCGATCGTCGAACAACTGGTGCGGTTGATGGGAGGGGCGGTTGGCGTGGAGAGCCAGGTGGGAGTGGGCACGACGTTCCGTTTCACAATGCCCTTTCCGCTGGCCTACTTGCCCGCGGCCGGAGAACCCGCACAACGGCCGCAATTCATCGAAGGCACGCACGTGCTAATCGTCGACGACAACGCCACCAACCGCCTGATTCTGGAAGAGATGGCCCGCAATTGGCGGATGGTGCCGGCGGCGGTCCCCAACGCCCACGCGGCGATGGACTCGCTGCAGGCGGCCGCAGCGCAAGGCCAGCCCTTTCCTCTGGTCATCACCGACCTGAACATGCCGGACGTCGACGGCTTGAGCTTGACGGAATGGATTCGGCACCAGCCCGGTCTGCCTCCGACGGCCGTCATCCTGCTCACTTCGGCCGTTCGTCCGGGCGATGCCCAACGATCCGACGAGTTGCACGTGTCGGCACGCCTGATGAAACCCGTCAAGCAATCGGAACTGTTCAACGCCATCGCCGCGGCGCTGGGCGGCGCAACGGCAGAGATCGCCGCCCCGCAGGTTGCCGGTTCCGCACTCGCAACGTTGCCCTCGCTGCGCATCCTGCTGGCGGAGGACAGCGTCGTGAACCAGCGACTGGCGGTGGCCATGCTGGAGAAGCAGCGGCACCAGGTGACCGTGGCGGGCGACGGTCAAGCGGCGTTGGAGGCGTTGAAAGCGGGCGAGTTTGATCTGGTCTTGATGGACGTCGAAATGCCCAAGCTGGACGGCTTGGCGGCAACCGCCGCCATTCGTCAGCGGGAGCAAGACGGCGGCGGGCACATTCCGATCATCGCGATGACCGCCCACGCCATGAAGGGCGACCGCGAACGCTGTCTGGAGGCCGGCATGGACGACTACGTGGCGAAGCCGATCCGCGCGGCCGACTTGTTCCAGAAGATCGCCGAGGTGCTCGTTCAACTGCGGCCCGCGGCGGAGCAGGCCTGACGGCCGGGAACGGAAGCCTGTGGGAGGATCGCAACCGGATCGCTCCGCGGAGTCAGGCCGCAGAGCGCGCCGGGCGGTCGTCAGCAAGCGCCGCCGGCTTCGCCGGTTCCTGGGGTTTCTCCTTCTTGGCCGCCGGGTCTTTCCAGCGCCGGTGGACCCACCAGTACTGCTCCGGCGCGGTGAGGATGATTTCTTCCAGCACCCGATTGTACCATTGCGTGAGCGGCTTCACGCCGGCCAGATCGGGGCTGTGACTGCGTGGATCCGCCACTCCGCCCGTGCCCAACTCGAACTGCAGCGGCCCGCCGACGCGTCGGCCGTACGCGACCACCAGGGGCGCTCCGCTGACCAACGTGAACAGCGCGACGGCTTTATGGCACGAGGCCGGACGCCCAAAGAAATCGATCCAGCAGCCCTTGCGGCCCGCATGTTGGTCGGCCAGCAGGGCAATCACGCCGCCGCTCCGCAGGACCGCGTCCACCTGAGCGGCGCTGCCGTCCTTGGGCAGGATGAACTGGCCGTGCGTGCTGCGGAACTGGTTGACATAACGGTCCAGGTACGGATTGTCCAGGGGCCGGGCAATGGCATAAGTCGGAAATCCGAACAGGCCCATCATGTACGAGGAGAGCTCAAAATTGCCGAAGTGCCCGGACACGAAAACCGTGGGACGCGGATCCAACAGATATGCCACCATCTCGCGTTTGCCGTTGAACCGGAAGTACCGCCGCCAGTTGGTTTCGTGGATCTTGCGCGGCGCATGGGCGATTTCGCAACCCATCAACAACAGGTGCTCCCACATCCGCCGGGCCAAGACGCGGCGGTCGCCGTCCGAAAGTTCCGGGAACACTTGCCGCAGATTCTCTTCCACCACCCGCCGGCGCAAGCGAATCAGGTCGCAGGCCACCCACGCCAGCGTACGGGCAATAGCGTGACAGGATTCCAGGGACAGGGCCTGAACGCAGCAAATCGCCAGCCGCACGACGAGGTAGACTAGCCAATCCGTCAGCTGTTTCATGGCGTCATCCCGCAACCTGGAACCCGCAACGGCCCCCGCCACCCTATCCCTTCTTCTTGGCCTTGGCCTTCAACGCGGGGTCGCTGCCCAGCGGCAGTGTCACGGTGCGACCCGACTCGCCCGCCTTGTAGATCGCCAGAATCACTTCGACACTGCGGCGACCCTCGGGGCCGTCGATCAGCGGTGTCGAGTCGCTGCTGATCGCCTTCAGGACGTCCTTGAACATTGCCGTGTGGCCGTGGTGGCCGATCGCGGCCGGATCCGCTGCGCCGCCGCCCGTCTGCGTCTTGCCGGCCATCCGCTCCAGGAGCGCTTTGTCGCGGGCCGTCGGCTTGGCAAAGGCCCAGGTCTTGATGTCCTCCTCCTCCAGCACCGCGGAGCCCTCGGAGCCGTGGATCTCGATGCGTTTCAACGCGCCGGGGTAGGCGGCCGTCGTGGCCTCGATGACTCCCAGCGCCCCGTTGGCAAACCGCAGCGTCGCCATGACCACGTCCTCGACCTCGATTCGCTCGTGCGCCAGCGTGGCCGTGTGCGCCGTGACCTCCGTCACGGGCCCCATCAGCCACAGCAACAGGTCGACGCTGTGGATCGCCTGGTTCATCAGCGCTCCGCCGCCGTCCAAAGCCCAGGTGCCGCGCCACGCCCCGCTGTCGTAATACTGCTGGGTGCGGAACCACTTGACGTACGCATCGCCGATCGTCAGCCGTCCAAAGCGGCCCTGGTCGACGGCCCGCTTGAGCAACTGGGCCGACTCGTGGAACCGCGACGGGAAAATTGTGGCCAGTTTGACGCCCGCCTTTTCGCACGCGCTGATGATGGCATCGCAGCGTTTCAAGGTGACTTCCAGCGGCTTCTCGACAATCACATGCTTGCCGGCTCGAGCGGCGGCCAGCGCAGGTTCCATGTGGGCCCCGCTGGGCGTGCAAATCGTGACGACGTCCACGGCGGGGTCTGCTAGCATGGCGTCCAGGTCGTGATAGGCACGGCAACCGACTTGGGCGGCCAACCGATCGGCGGCGGCCGGCACCATGTCGAAACACGCCGCGACCTTCGCGTTCCGTAGATCCGCCACCGCTTTGCAGTGGAAATTGGCGATCATGCCACAACCGACAATGCCAAAGCCTGTTGCCATGAGACCCTCCCCGAACTGGATAGAGAAATGCAAGAGTGCGTATTATAGGGCGCCCGCGGGAATCGGAAAGCCTGATTCCGCGCCCTTCACAGGTCCGCCGTCTGGAGATCGGGTTTCCGCGTCTGCAGGCACTCGTCCAGCAGGTTCTCGATGCGGGCGTTCAGCTGGTCCAGTTGCGCGAGCACTTCGTCTTGCCGTTGCTCCAGTTCGTCCAACAGACTGCTCTTGGGTTCGAGATCGGGCATGGCTGGACATCGAGGTGTGAGGCGGGATAGAAGGGCGGCTACGAGCATAATCATCGTCCGCAGAATCCGGAAGTTTTGAACCGCCGGCGCAAAGTGATCGCCGCGCCTGTTGCGCAAAGTTGACAGGCTCGGAACCGCGTCAAGCTGGTCAATCCGTAGCGGTCATCCGCATCGCACGGTTGACCCCCAGGGCTGCCGTCAAGAAGAAAGGGACGACCGGGTGGCGAAAGGTTGGGTCACAGCGTGATCACGTCGCCCAGTCGGGGGATCTCGGCGGACACCTGGTACCTCTCGTGGATCTTCTCGGCCAGCGCCCGCTGGTTGTTGGCTTCGCCGTGCGTCACGATCAGCCGAGGGTGGCGGGGGGCGACGGCGCCGAACCACTCCAGCAGGTCGTCCTGGCCGGCGTGGGCGCTAAAGCCGCCCAGCGTGTGGATGGTGGCGCGGACGGCGATGCGTTCGCCAAAAATAGAAACCTGCCGGGCGCCGTCGACCAGCCGGCGGCCCAGGGTCCCGTCCCCCTGGTAGCCGACGAAAACGACGTGGGTCTCCGTCCGCCAGAGGTTTTGACGCAGGTGATGCAAGATGCGCCCGGCGTTGCACATTCCGGCACCGGCCATGATCAGGCACGGTCCGTGAACGTGGTTCAGCGCCTTGGATTCCTCGGCCGTGGCCGTGGCCTGCAAGGTGCTGAGGTCGTCTTCCAGCGGATGGTCCTGGATTTCTCGAATCAAGTCATCGTCGAACAGTTCGGCGTGGCGACGGTAGATCTGTGTCGCTTCGATGGCCATCGGGCTGTCCAGATAGACGGGAAACTTGGGCAGCAGCTGGCGGCGGAAAATGCCGGCCAGAATGACCAACAGCAACTGGGCACGGCCCACGGCGAACGTGGGCACCAGCACCTTGCCCTGGCGGGAGATGGCACTCTGGAGGACGGTCAGGAACTCCTGCACCGTTTCCTGGAAGGGGCGGTGGTTGCGGGCGCCGTAGGTGGATTCCAGAAAAACGGTTTCGGCCTGCTGATCGGGCTCGGCGTCCCTCAGGATTGGCATATTCTTCGGCCCCAAATCGCCGGAGAAAACGGCCGTCTTCGTGCCGCTGTCGTCGGTGAGCGTCAGGTGGATGCTGGCCGAGCCGAGCATGTGGCCGGCTTCGACCCATCGCGCGGTCACACCGGGAGCGACGTCCACCGGGGCGTTCAACGGGACGGGACGGAACAGCGACATCACGGCTTCCACGTCCTCGACGCGATACAGCGGTTCCAGTTGCTTCTGACCCGCCCGCTGGCGGCGGCGATTGATCCGTTCGAAGTCCTGGGCCTGGACCTTGGCCGAATCGCGGAGGATCAGGTTGGTCAACTCGCCCGTGGCCTGCGTGCCGAAGACCGGGGAGTCGAAGCGGCTTTTGACCAGCATCGGCAGTCGGCCGGAATGGTCCAGGTGGGCATGGGTCAGCAGCACAGCGTCCAGGTTGCGAGGGTTCAAATCGCGGGGCAGTCGGTTCCGCTGTTCCGCCTTCGCCACCCCCTGGAACATGCCGAAATCGACCAGCAGGCGGGCCTGCGCAGTCTCGACCAGATAAGCCGATCCGGTGACTTCGCCCCCGGCGGCGCCGTGTAACGTGACTCTCATTGAAATCTCCTTCCCGCGAGCGTCTCAGGCCTTGCTCGGCAACAACCTCGCGATGTCATCAGGGATACCTTCCAGGATGCAGGCCACCGCCTCATCGACGGAATCCGTCGGGTGCAGCAGTTCCAGGTCCTCCGGAGCGATCGTCCGTTCGCCGAGCAGCGATTTCTGGACAAAGTCCCGCACCTCACTCCAGAACGGGAGGCCCATCGCCACGACGGGAAAACGCTCGATCTTGTTGCACTGGATCAGCGTCAGGGCCTCGAACGCCTCGTCCAACGTGCCGAATCCGCCCGGCATGACGACAAAAGCGCAAGAGTACTTGACCAAGATCACCTTGCGGACGAAGAAATGATCGAACTCGACGAACCGATCCAGGTACGGATTCGGCGTCTGCTCGCGGGGCAGGACGATGTTGCAGCCGATCGTGTAGCCTCCGCCCTCCTTGGCCCCGCGGTTGGCCGCTTCCATGATTCCCGGACCGCCGCCAGTCATCACCACGAATCCCGCCTGGGCCAGTCGCCTTCCCAGATTTCGGGCCAACTGGTAATAGCGATGGCTTTCCGGAAAGCGTGCCGATCCGAAAACCGTCACACAGGGGGCCTCGAAATCCAGCGATTCGTAGCCCCGCAGGAATTCCAGGAAGACGCGAACCGCGCTCTCCAAGTCGGCTCCCCGATCCCGCCGGCCCGCCAGGAACTTCTTCTCGGTGTTGCGGACGCTTTCCAGCAGCGAGGGCTCGTGGGGACGATCCCGATCGTTAGACATGGGGTTCTCCGTTCCGTTTTTCTGGGTCTCATGGTAGCCGACCAGCCCGGCGATGCAAGCCGAAAGGGCGTCCTTGCGCCTCCGATCGGCTGTCCAGTACGGCGCGGCCACAGGCTGGCGAACCGTCCAAGGAGCGCCCGACACCGGTGCCTGCGGCCAGCGGTGGGTGACAGACCCGCAAAATCTTCTCCCCGGCTGGCGCGTGGGGGTAGTTCCTTCGAGGCGGGGTGTGCTATACTGTTACAAATATGACGAGTTTAGTGCTGCGACGCTTGTACGCCCACCTCTCCAGCTTGGACTCAAGCGCATTTCATACGCGTCCCGCCACGAGTGGCTCAAGAGAAGGGTTTCTCCCATGGCTCTGATTATTCTGCGGATTCTGTTCATGTTTTTTGCGGCCGGGCTGGCAACCCTGCTCGTAAACGACGACAACTTCGAGATTGCCCACCCTTGGATGGTCTTCGTCGGTGTGATGGTCATCGCCGCGGTGGTGGTCAGCATCGACATGGTGTTCCCGAAGAAGAAGTTGGACACCATTTCTGCGGTTTATTTCGGCTTGATCGTGGGCATTTTCCTGACTTACGTCGTCAGCATCGCGTTGACGCCGCTCATGCAGGGCAGCTTGCACGTGGACCGGATTCGGCTGGTCATGGGCATGGTGTTGTGCTACGCCTGCGTCAGTTTGCTGATGCAAACCAAGGACGACTTCCGGTTTGTGATTCCCTACATCGAGTTCGCCAAAGAGGTCAAAGGACTGCGTCCCTACCTGTTGGACACCAGCGTGGTCATCGACGGACGGATCGGAGATGTGGTTGAAACGTGCATTTTTGATAATCAGTTGATCATGCCCCGCTTTGTCCTGGGCGAACTGCAGAACATCGCAGACAGCGGGGACAAAATGCGGCGAGCCCGGGGCCGCCGGGGTCTGGACGTGCTGAACCGGCTGCGGACCAGCAAGTCCGTCGAATTCAAGATCTACGATCGGGAACTGCCCGAAATGGCCAACCAGCCTGTGGATATGAAGTTGGTGCTGCTGGCCAAAGACCTGGAAGGCAAAATCATTACGGGCGACTACAACTTGAACAAAGTAGCCCGCTTGCACAATGTTCCCGTCATCAATCTGAACGACGTCGCCAATGCCCTGAAACCGATTTTCCTGCCCGGCGAAAGGGTCGAGGTCAAGGTCGTCAAGCCGGGCGAGGAACCGGGCCAGGGAATCGGTTATCTGGACGACGGCACGATGATTGTGATCGAAAATGGACGGGCTCACATCAGCGAAATGGTCAGCCTGACGGTGACCAGCGTGCTGCAGACCAGCGCCGGCAGGATGATTTTCGGCCGCTTTGAACAGGTGGTGTGATGTGCTTGAAAGCCCCGGTTTTCTGCGAAAAGCCGGGCTTGTCGGCGTTGCCAATACGGCTCGCACGTCCGTCTTCGGTTGGCGGAACAATCTTTGCGCCGATCCAGTCTCTGTCTACAATGCTCCCCGGTTCGTACCGGTTGTCTCGGACCTTGACAAATAGGATTCACTCCCTTGCTGCGAACTCACACTTGCGGCCAACTTCGGCCGGAACACATTGGACAGGAAGTAACGCTCTGTGGATGGGTCGATAGCACGCGCGACCACGGCGGCGCGGTGTTCATTGACCTTCGCGACCGCTATGGCAAGACCCAGGTCGTCGGCAGCCCCGAAAGCGGTCAGCAACTGGTCGAGCAGGCCAGTCGCCTGCGATCGGAAGATGTGATTCGCGTCGAAGGTAAAGTGGCCCACCGGCCGGAAGGCACCACGAACCCCAAGCTGGACACCGGAGAAATCGAACTTCGCATCGAGTCCCTGGAGATCCTGAACCGCAGCAAAACACCGCCTTTTTCACCTACGCAGCCGGAGTTGCCGGCGGAAGATCTGCGTCTGAAATACCGCTACTTGGATTTGCGCCGCCCGCAGATGCAACAAACGCTGCTGCTGCGAAGCCGAATTATCAAGACCATGCGGGATTATTTCGCGGAACACCACTTCGTCGACGTGGAGACGCCCATCCTGGGCCGCAGCACGCCCGAAGGCGCGCGGGACTACTTGGTGCCCAGCCGAGTTTCGCCCGGCAAGTTCTACGCCTTGCCCCAGTCTCCGCAGCTTTTCAAACAGATCCTCATGATCGCCGGTTATGACCGGTATATCCAAGTCGCCCGCTGTTTCCGCGACGAGGACTTGCGGGCGGATCGCCAGCCGGAGTTCACCCAGTTGGACCTGGAGATGTCGTTCGTCGATGCCGACGACATCATGGGCATGATCGATGGCTTGGTCGTTCGCTTGGCCAAGGAGATCCTGGGACTGGACGTGAAAACGCCGTTGCCGCGGATGTCCTATGACGAGGCGATGGAGCGTTTCGGGCACGACGCTCCCGACTTGCGGTTCGGTCTGGAATTGACCGATTGCACGGACTTGGCCAAGCAAGCCGAATTTCGCGTCTTCCGCGAGACGGCGGATGCGGGCGGACGAGTGCGCGGGATCAACGTCACAGAAGCGGCCGCCCAGTTCTCGCGAAAGCGTCTGGACGAACTGACGGATTGGGTCAAGCAGGGATTTGGCGTCAAGGGATTGGTCTGGTTCCGAGTGGAGCCGAACGGCTCGTTGTGGTCGCCGGTTTCCAAGAATTTCAGCGAAGATTTGTTGGCTCGGATCGGTCAGCGGATGAACGCCCAGCCGGGAGATCTGCTGCTGTTTGTCGCCGACTCGTGGGAATTGACCTGCAAATCCCTAGGCGCGCTGCGCAAGCGATTGGGCGCGGAATTGAAGCTGTACGATCCGCGGTCCATGCATTTCTCGTGGGTCGTGGAGTTTCCGATGTTCGAATGGAACAAGGACGAACAGCGCTGGGACGCGATGCATCACCCGTTCACCGCCCCGCGGCCGCAGGATCGGGATCTTCTGGAAACAGAACCGGCCCGCTGCCGAGCGCAGGCCTACGATCTGGTGATCAACGGGTCGGAAGCCGGCGGAGGCACCGTTCGAATCCACGACAGCCAAATGCAGCAGAAGGTGTTCAACCTGCTGGGGATCGACCCGCAACGGGCTCGCGAACGGTTTGGTTTCCTCTTGGAGGCGTTGCAGTTCGGCGCTCCGCCGCACGGCGGAATCGCGCTGGGCATCGACCGCGTCGTGATGCTGTTCGGCGGCTTGGAAAGCATCCGCGACTGTATCGCGTTCCCCAAGACACAGAAGGCCACGGACATGATGACCGAGGCGCCAGGCGAAGTGGACCGCAAGCAACTGGATGAACTTGCGATCCGTTTGGCAGCGCCCGCCCAGAAATAGCCTGCCCGCCCAGAAATGGGCCTGCCACAGCGGGCCTTGAATAACACGTTTTCGACGAGGTACGCAAGGGGGGAGCCCCTGGCAGCTCAGAACAAAGCAAGGGCTACACCCAGTCTTCTTCCTCCTCCTCCTCGTCTTCGTCTTCATCTTCGTCGTCGTAGTCCCACTCCGAATCGTCGTCCTCGTCCTCCCAATCCTCCTCGTCCTCTTCGTCTTCGACTTCCTCCCACTCGTCTTCGAGTTCTTCGTCCTCGACTTCTTCCTCTTCGACTTCTTCTTCCTCCAAGTCCTCGTCGTCGAGTTCGTCGTCGAAGTCGTCTTCCTCGTCTTCCTCGTCTTCCTCGTCGAAGTCAGCGTCTTCGACGTACTCAAGGCGTTCGCCTTCGTCGTGGGTCTTGATCGCACGAGGATCGACCCCTTTATCCCCGACGCGTTCGCACTCAGGTTGGTCCCAGGTCAAGCCCGAGCGTGTCAGAACAGGCATGTTACCCTCCTCCTCACTTGATACCGGTTCAACTGCACCCCAGGATTCTCCAGGGGCGTCCGCCGGATGCCTCGTTGGCGCCAGGTCGGGACCGTCCCGCCGAAGCCGCTCAACACGCGGAAGACTGTCCAGGCTGTCCAACCCGAAGACGCGCAAGAAATGCTTGGTCGTCGTATACAGGTAGGGGCGGCCCAAGTCTTCGCTTCTTCCTCCAATCCGCACTAGTTCCCGATCCATCAACTGACGCAAGATTTCCCCGCAGTTGACGCCGCGAACAGCTTCGATATCGGCCCGCAGGATGGGCTGGCGATAGGCAATCACCGCCAACGTCTCCATGGCCGGCGCCGATAACCGCGTTTCGCGAGGTACGCCCTCCAGGCGGCGAACCCAGCCGGACAGTTTCCGCCGCGTCAGCAACTGAAAACCGCCCGCCACTCGCTCCACCCGAAACGCCCGCCCGCTGGCGTCGTACAAATCGTTCAACCGACGAATCAGCGTGCGTGCTTCCGTTCCGTCAGCTAGGTTAGCATATTGACTGAGCTTTCGAGTCGTCAACGGCTCACGGGACAAAAAAAACACGGCTTCCAGCCGCTGCAAGCGGTGATCCCGCCGCGGTCGTGCGAAAGCGGGTTGAGAAACGAAGTTGGCACTCGGCCCCAGCAGTTGCCAAGGACGCGAGCTGAAAGCAGGGGTGTCCCCCGCGTTCAGCAGGCCCAGTCCATGCTGATATCTGCCGCAGACGCTCGTCAATTGTCGGGCTGTCAACCGCGTATTCGGTCGCATGGCCGCAGTTTCGATCGGGTCGCCACAGGGTAGTATGCTGGCAAAAAACCAATTCCGGGCGATAAAATATGCCAAATAGGCAGCAGTCAACAAGCCCGGTCCCGTGCTGCGGCAAGGAAATTGACAAAATCCAAGAATTAGGTGGCGAAATGCGCGATCAGAGAAGCTCTCCGGGGCCACGCCCAGGACGACGGGGCGCCGGATACTGGTTGCTGGCCCTCCTGTCCATTCTGGGCGTCGGCCTCGCTGTCCTAGTCGCAACGTTCCTGTTCGGCCAACACGGCGGCGAAGAGTTCTGCCCGGACACGTTCTCGCGGCGGACTTTCTTCTACTTCCAGATTCCGCTGGTCGGGATTCAGGTCACTCCCATTTTCCGCGACGACGCGACGAACTCGCTGGAGAACTACTTGATTGCCAATCGCCTGGTCGAGACGGCGTCGGCCACGACGCCTCGGTGGGATCTGGTGAGGGCCGTTGCTGCCGGTTCTGAAACGGTGCGCGGCGACGCGGAAATCATGTGCCATTACCTGGATGCGACCGACGCCCAGAATCACCTGTTCTGGCAGGCGTGGAGCGACGACCATCAGGAATCCGCCAAACAGCTCTGGCCGCTGGTCGCCACCCTGGCCCGGCAACAACTGTACCTGCTCGTTCCGGAACTCTTTGATTTGGCAAGCGCCGAATCCGACCCCGACCGACTGGCCGGGCAACTGAACCAGTCGCTCGCCCGGCAATACCTCGGCCTCGCCAAGATCCAACAGCAGTTGGGGCGCCACAAGGCAGCACTCGAACTGCTGGAGCACGCCCGCGAGCACGGCCCCGCCGACACCGAAGTCCAACGCTGCCGCGAGGTCTCGCTGCGGGCCATCGGCAAGGCGGTTCTGGAGGCCCCTGCGGAAGACAAGCGCCCGGCCAAAGCCGCGGAAGAAAGACGAGCCGAAATGGAATGAATACAAACAAACGGGGCGTGAGGCTCGGCAGCCGGCCGTGTGCGTTTCCCCCTGGTTGCTGCTTCCCTTCAAAGGATCCAGGCGTGCAAGCACAAAGCCATGCTACGTCGGGCACCCACGCCCCGTTTGAATTCGCTCGATCAGTCGCCAACGGCCTCCGTCCAGGCCTCACCTCCCAATCACTCCGTCCGCCGCGACGCTGATGGATTACAGAGCGGAATTCCGTCCGCTTGTGGCCAAACAACTTCCGCCCTGCCCAGCACGCCAAGCCTGACAGCGCAGCCAATCCGTGGTGCAATCGGCTCCGTCAACTGGACAAATTGTCAAACAGTCGTCGGAAGCCAGGCATCTGCTCTTCGACGTACGCCAACCAGCGATCGGGACGCCAGAGTTCGATGCAAATCGCCGCCCCCACCACCAGAACCTCTCCTCCCGGCTCCACACCCAAGAACTCGCGAAACCCTTCCGGCAACAGCAAACGGCTGCGTCCCGCCAGCCTGACCTCTGTCTGCCGCGTGGACAGCAACCGGCCCAGCATCTGTACGTCTTCGACTCGCCCATCCAGCCGTCCGGCCTGCATCTTCTCCTGCACCAGATGCACGCCGCTGTTGAATTTGTCCCGCCACTGGCATGCGTTCCACAGACTGAGGGCTCCCGCCCGCTCCTTGGCCAAAATGCACTCCTCACCGCCGTCCGCAAGCGACTCGGCCAGTTCATTGGGGATCGAAAGCCGGTAGCGTTCGTCCAACGCCCGCCGAAATTCTCCCAATAGGAATGGTCCTGGCATGGCCGTCTGACGCCCTCACCAATTCGTTCAAACGCGAGCCCGCGTTGAATACCACGTTTTTTCTGCTATTGGGTTGCTTTCCCGCAAAACAATTCCTAAGCAGCCAATATTTGGGAAGAATACCCACCTGAATCAAAAATCTATCCCAATCCTGCTGGAATACAATAGGTGGGTTGGGAAAGTTTTCAAAGAATTCGCGGTTTGAAATAGCCTCAAAATCCGGCTAAGCCGCAAAATCTTGCCTATCTTATGTAGAAATTTCCGGCGACTTGTCGTATTACACGTCACAGCGTTCAACTCTGCGGCTAATCTGGCCAAGTAAGGAAACCTTTTGGACAACGCGCGCCCGATCCTACGAATCGACGGTAACTCAACAAAAGGCAGACTGATCGTGCCCATACCGGACACCGCTCACGAACCGATTGTGATTAGCGGAGTGGGGATCATTACCTCCGTAGGACGAAACCGCGAATCCGCTTGGCGTGCGGTGTGTGATGGCAGGAGCGCGGTGCGCCGGTTGGACGCTTTTCGAGGCGTTTCCGGAGGGCTGGTGCTCGGTGCCGAAGTGGATTTCGCGGGCCTGCCATCGGGGCGGATGAAAGTCTTTCCGTTAAGCCGACTCGCGGCCGCCGAAGCGCTTGGCGATGCGCGGGTCAAGGCCGGGGCGGTGGACGCCGACCGGTTCGGCTGCTTCATCAACGCGCACATGGGCGACACCCGCTTCGTGGACGAACGCTTGGGTGTGATTCCCGCCACGGACCTGACGGGGATTCCGTGGTGCGACCAATTCCTGCCGAACTCGGCGTGCGTGGAATTGGCGAATTGCCTGGGGCTTTACGGCCCTCGGCTCTGCTACTCGACTGCCTGCGCCAGCAGCCTGATCGCGGTGATGTCGGCGGTGCGGGCGATCCGCGACGGACAATGCGACATCGCTCTGACTGGCGGCGCGGACGCCATCGACCCGCTGTTCGCTTCCGGTTTTCGCCAGATGCGGGTGCTAGCGGAGAACGACGATCCCAAGCGGGCTTGCCGGCCTTTTGACCGGAACCGATGCGGCTTCGTGTTGGGGGAGGGCGCGGGCATGATGGTCGTCGAACGACTCAGCCACGCTCTGGAGCGGGGCGCCCGGATCTATGCGGAGATCAGAGCCTGTGCGGCGTTGGCCGAAGCCCACCATGTGACCGGCTTGGATGCCGACAGCGAGGCCTTGACGCGGCTGATTCGGGAGACGTTGCGCAAGGCGGAGCTGCGGCCGGAGGAAGTTGGCTACATCAACGCCCACGGAACGGGCACGGAGCAGAACGATTTGGTCGAGATGCGGGCGATCCGCCGAGCTTTGGGGCGAGCGGCCGATCAGGTCTGTGTAAGTTCTCTCAAATCCATGCTGGGGCACATGATCAACGCCGCTGGGGGCGTGGAACTGGCGTTGACGGTCATGGCGATGCGGGACGGGTTTGCCCCGCCGACGATCAACTTGACCGATCCCGATCCGGAGTTGACGTTCGACTGCTTGCCCCTGGTGGGACGCCGCAATCGATTCCAGCACGCGCTTAAGCTGTCCGTCGCGTTTGGCGGGCACCTGGTGGCCATCGCGCTCAGCCGCTGGAACGACGCCGCCACCGGTTTCGCGTACCCCATCGAATTCGGCCAGCGCGTGGCTTGAAGAAGCGGCAGGGCGTGCCGACGGCCGTGCCTTTGGCTGCGCCGTCAGATTTTCTTGGCCGCTTTCGGCTACGGCGCGGCTTACATCCCGTCGGGGCCGGCTTGGATGGGGGCCGGCGTGTCCATGGTCATGTGGTCGATGTCCGCCACGAAGTCGAAGTGAGAGTCCAGCGCTTCCTCCCAGGTGACGTAGCGGCCGGTGTGGGTGCCAGAGCCCAAACGGGAAACCGTGCTCTTTATCGACAGGCTCCTTGGCACGAGTTCACAACTCTCCGTCCCAGACCGCAAACCGCTCACCGGACACCATGCCCCTGCGCTTCGCCGCCGGGGGCATCGGAGTGCCCGTGTTCGTGCCCGTGTTCGTGCCCGTGTTCGTGCCCGTGTTCGTCTTTGCGCTGAGGTTCGTGCTCATGGCCATGTTGATGCGGCGATTCGAAGAACCCCAAGCCGTAGGCGAACAGCACGCCCAGAACCAGCGCGGTCGAGAGCTTCAGCCGGTCGTGTGCGTGAAACTGGACTTCCGGCAAGATGTCCGCCAGGGCGATGCACAGGAACACGCCGGCCGAGAAGCCAAGCGCCAGTCCGACCACGGTATGCTGGTGTTCTACCAACTGCTGGACGCCCAGACAGAAGGCGAGCGCGCCGGCGACGCTGGTCGTCGCGAATCCCAGGTTCGCCAGTTGTCGGGACTTTCTTGACCAGCCGCCGGCCGCCATGACCGACGTGATGGACATGGCATCCAGGGGTTTGTGCAGCAGCACGGCCAGGAAGGTTCCCAAGCCCGCGAAACCTGCCACATGTCGCGCCTCGGCGGTCACGCTGGCGGCGATCGCGATGCCGTCCATCAGCGTGTGCAACGCCAGGCCGACGAACAGTCCAATCCAGCTGTAGCGATGCCGATGCGCCGGGCAGTGATCGCCGTCCACCGGGTAGTCATGCTGGCCGCAGCTGTCATGTGGGTGGTCGTGATCGCAGCGGCTGAGTGCAGGAACGTCGACGGGACCGTGCTGATGCACATGGAAGGTGCGGATCAGAAAGAACATGGTCAACAGGCCCGTCAGCGCAGCCCACACGGCCTGGTCCACGGACTCGGTCTCGGCCACCGCATGCGGCAACAGGTGCAACAGGGCCACGGCCAAAATGAGACCGCCGACAAAGCTCATGATCAACTGCATCCGCGTATGCGTCAGCCGGAGCAACGAAGGCAGCGTGCCGCCGGCCAGAGAAGCCAGGGCGACCAACAGGCAATAGCCGGCGATCAGAAGGTAGGGCCACATGGCAAACATCGTAGGGTTTTCCCGTCCGGCCACAAGCGGGCGGGGAAGGAAATGACGAAGCCCAAGGCACTCATGACAGGGCGACGGCAGAGCCCAAATGCGGAAACGCCAAGCCCCGCTCATTCCCCCCGCACCCCGGTTCCATCATCCTTACGCCCTCACCCTCCATTCTTCGCAGTCGCCCGCCCATCTTGCCCGATCCGACATGGGTCTATAATGCAGCAGGAGAAATTCATGACAAGCACGAATCGGCCGACGAACTTGAAGGCGTTGCGGGACAGCGGCTGGCAATCCCGATCCGTCAAACGCGAAGTGCATGACAATTTCCTGCGGATGCTGGCGTCCGGCGAGGAGTTGTTCCCCGGCATCGTCGGCTATGACGACACGGTCATTCCGGAGATCAATCTGGCCTTGCTGGCGGGCCATGACCTGCTGTTCCTGGGCGAGAAGGGACAAGCCAAGACGCGGCTGATGCGCGGCTTGGTGCGTTTCCTGGACGAATTCATCCCCTACCTCGACATTCCCCAAACGCCCTTCCACGACGATCCCTGTCACCCCATCAGCAGCGTTGGCAGACAGTTCGTCGCGGAGCACCGCGAGGAGGACGTGCCCATCGGCTGGTGGCATCGCGACGAGCGTTACGCGGAACGCTTGGCGCCGGGCACCAAATTTGCCGACGTGATCGGCGAGATCGACCCGGCCAAGTTGGCCGTCGGCGAGAGCATGTCCACCGAACAGGCGTTGCACTTCGGCCTGATCCCGCGGATGCACCGCGGGATTTTCGCGGTCAACGAACTGCCGGAACTGGACGAGTTGGTGCAGGTCGGGTTGTTCAACATCCTGGAGGAACGCGACGTTCAGATCCGCGGCTATCCGATCCGTTTTGACCTGGACCTCATGCTGCTGTTCTCGGCCAACCCGGCTACGTTCAACCGCAGCGGCAAGGTCATTCCGCAGCTCAAGGACCGGATCGGCTCCGTGGTCCACACGCACTATCCCCGCTCGCGGGACGTGGGCATCGAGATTATCGAGCAGGAAGCGGGCCTGGATCTGGGCGGACCGTATCCGGTCGCTGTGCCCTATTTCATGAAGGAGATCATCGAGGAAATCACGGTCCAGGCCCGCAAGTCGAAGTACGTGGACCAGCAGTCGGGGATCAGCGCGCGGTTCAGCATCGCGAATTACCGCACGATGGTGTCCAGCGCCCGTCAGCGGGGCGTGCTGCTGAACGAACGCCCGTCGGTGCCGCGGATCAGCGACCTGGGCCGGATCTACTCCTCGTCGTTGGGCAAGCTGGAATTGGATCTGATGGGCAGCCATCAGATGACAGAGCGGCAAGTGCTGGACGCGGTCACGGCCGAGGCGATTCGCGTGGTGTTCGAGCAGTATGTCGATGAGCACGGGTTGGCTCAGATCTCCGAGATCTTCAGCAAAGGCGTGAAGATCGAAGTCGGCGACCTGCTGCCGTCCCGGCAATACGCCGACCGCTTGAAACGCGTCCCGCCGGTCTGGGACAAGGCCTTTGAGGTCAACGCCTCGGAAGATGTTGCGGTCCGGGCTTCCTGCGTGGAATTCGTGCTGGCCGGCCTGTATTCGATGGACCTGGTCTCGCGGGCCCAGCACCACGGACGTATAACGTACGAAGTTCAGTAGCAGCATGACTCTCCGAGCTGCGCCAGTCCGCCGTAGCACGGCTCTCCGAGTCGCGCCGCATGGCGTACGATCCATCCAGAACCGCACGGCACGAAGAGCTGTGCCACGTATGCCCTTCGCTCAGGCCTCACCATGAAGACGCTCATCCGAAACGCAACGGTCGTTTTGCCCGAGGGCACGTTGCCGACCTCCGTCCTGATCGACGGCGGCCAGATCGCGGCCATCGATCCGGCGATTCACACGCAGGCCGAGACGGTCGTCGACGCCGCCGGACTGCACTTGATCCCCGGTGTGATCGACGACCAGGTGCACTTCCGCGAACCCGGCCTGACGCACAAGGAGGATCTGCGTCACGCCAGCCGAGCGTGCGCTAAGGGCGGCGTGACCACCTTCCTGGACATGCCGAACACGACCCCCAACACGACTACGCAAGCGCGACTGGACGAGAAGCTGGCCCTGGCGGCCGAGCGGAGCCTGGTCAACTACGGATTCTACATCGGCGCGACGCCGGACAACCTGGACGACCTCCGGCGGGCCCAACGCACGCCGGGCATCAAGATTTTCATCGGCTCCAGCACCGGCGACCTGCTGGTGGACGACCAGGACGCCCTGGAGCGGATCTTTGGCGAAACCACGCTGCCCCTCTGCGCTCATTGCGAATCCGAGACGATCATCCGCGCCAACAGCCAGCGTTACGCCGGCACGCAGGACGTCGCCGATCACTCGCGGATTCGCGACCATCAGGCGGCGGTGGCCTGTACCCGCCGCGCTTTGGATTTGGCCGTCCGACACCAGCACCGGTTCCACGTCTTGCACGTGTCGACCGGCGCGGAAACGCAACTGGTGGCCGATCACCGCGGCTTGATTACGGCCGAGGTCTGCCCGCACCATCTGTTCTTCAGCGTGGACGATTATCCGCGGCTGGGCACGCTCGCGCAGATGAATCCCTCGCTGAAGACACAGCAGGACGGAGCTCAGCTGTGGCAGGCGCTGCTGGACGGACGGCTGCAGGTCGTCGCCACCGACCACGCGCCGCACACGCTCCAGGAGAAGCAACGGCCCTATCCGCAATCGCCCTCCGGCGTGCCCGCCGTGGAGAACTCGCTGGCCTTGATGTTGAATCAGGCGAACCAAGGCCGCTGCACGATCGAGCAGATCGTCCATTGGATGTGCGATGCGCCGGCCCGTGTCTGGGACATCGTCGGCAAGGGCCGCATCGCCGTCGGTTACGACGCCGATCTCGTGCTGGTGGACATGAACAAGACGGCCGTGATCCGCAACGAGGAGCAGCAGACCAAATGTGGCTGGAGTCCTTGGCATGGCGAGACGCTGCAAGGCTGGCCGGTCCGCACGTGGGTGCGGGGCCACGAGGTCTTCCGCGACGGCCGTTTCGACGAATCCCGCGGTGGTGCCGAGGCCGCGTACGACCACGCCCGCGGCGGTTACTGGCGCACGGCCTAGACATCCCGGTGCGTGAGACAGACGCGGCACTCCCTGAAGCGAGGCCCTGTTCGAGCAAAAATCCCGTGCTTCTGAAACTCCTGCTCCTGTTCCTCTTCGTTCCGCTGGCCGAACTCGTCCTGCTGCTCTATCTGGCCGATGCGACGAGCTGGCAGATGACGCTTGGCTTGGTCATCGCCACCGGCGTGGTCGGAACGCTGTTGGCCAAATCGCAGGGCTGGCGTGTCTGGTCGCGGATTCATGCGGAACTCGCGGCCGGCCAACTGCCGGCGGAAGCGTTGCTGGACGCGGCGCTGATCTTTGTCGCCGGAGCCCTGCTCCTGACGCCCGGCATTCTGACCGACCTGCTCGGTTTTTCGTTGCTGATTCCCTGGACGCGCAACCACTTTCGGAGGCGGCTGGTCGCCTGGTTCAAAGCTCGGTTCACCGTTCACCCAGCGGGCTTTGGTTCCTGGCCCGCACCGCCAGGCCGCTCGGAGGTGATCGACTCGTATGTCGTCGGCGCGGAGGGCCGGGATAACACGCCGGACGGTGGCGGTCGTTCGCGGAATGAAACAGGGGATGGCCGTTAGACGCCGGTTCCGGTTCGGCCGCAAAACCGGCGACTAGCGCCGTGCCGCTCACGTGTCCTCGGACAGTGATTCCTCGAACGGGGGTTGACGAACGGCGGGCCATGGCGCTACCGCCGGCGCAGCGGGCGCCATGCATCCTCGGAATCATCGGCAAAACCGGTCCAGCCTTGCCTAATTCGCACGGCGCGGCAAGTTCCTGGCGAGAAGGCAGCATCGCGTGACCTAGACTATCTTGAACTGACGGTGGCGGCAGAGACGGTGGACGACGCGGCTGCGCGGTTGGCGGTCGCAGCCTCCGCGACGCGCGCTTCCTCGGTCCGGGAGTGATGCGGGCATGGTTTTGACAGCTCCGATTGATCGCCAATCCATCGAGAAGATCGTCCGCCAGATCGTGCTGCAGCAGGCGGGGGGCAACCGGCGGCCGGTTCCTTACGCGCCGAAGCTGGTTGTCACGATCTCCGCGCGGCACGTCCACCTGACGGACGAGCATGTCGAGACTCTGTTTGGTCCGGGCCACAAGCTGACGCCGATGAAGGACTTGTACCAGGACGGCTACTATGCAGCCGAAGAAACCGTGATGGTCGTCGGGCCGCGGCGGCGGATGCTGCCTACGGTGCGCGTGCTGGGGCCGACTCGGCCGCACAGCCAGGTCGAACTGGCGTTTACTGATTCGATCTCGCTGGGAATCGACGCGCCGGTGCGGCACAGCGGCAACCTCCAAGGCAGTCCCGGTTGCGTGCTGGTCGGCCCGCGGGGCGTGGTGGAACTGAAGGAAGGCGTAATTCGGGCGGCCCGTCACGTCCACATGAACGTCCGCGACGCCGAATACTACGGGGTCCAAAACGGGGACATGATGAGGTTGCGGGTCGTCTCGCCCCAATGCTCCGTGATTCTGGAAGACCTGAAGGTGCGGGCCGATCCGGCCAGCAAGCTGGAGGTCCACCTGGACACGGACGAGGGCAACGCGTGCCACATGGACCAGGCGACGAAGATCGAATTGTTGAGGCAGGAACCGAACGCGCGGCCCTGCTAGCACTCAACGGGAAAGGAACACAAAAAGACACCGTCCAGGATGGCACGGTCGAGCGAAAGGGGGTCAGCCTGACCCCGGCACGGAAACCGTGACTGTATCAACGACGCGTAGAAAGTGCCGATAGTCCGTTGGATACTAGCTGGAAACGCAGGCGGAGAAACACGGGGCAGCCCGGCTCTTTCCCAAAGCCGGGCTCCTGATCGGACCGATTCCATCAGGCACGGCGGAAGAGTTGACAGGATTGCAGGTACCTTTTTTTGTGGGGAGAACTGGCAAGATGGCAAAGGCGATGGAAGCGTTGGGCATGATCGAGACCAAGGGATTTGTGAGTCTGGTCGAAGCTACCGACGCCATGTTGAAGGCGGCCGACGTGACTTTCCACGGTTGGGACAAGGTCGGCAGCGGGTTGGTTTCGGCGTTCGTGACCGGCGACGTTGCGGCCGTGAAAGCGGCGACGGACGCGGGGGCGAATGCGGCGGGCCGAGTCGGCGAAGTGGTCAGCGTGCAGGTCATTCCTCGCCCCCACGACGACTTGAATATCGTGCTGCCGCCGCCGCTCAAGCGGGCTGCGTCCAAGTAGTTGGCCGACTCCTGCAGGACGGGTTTCACCCCGTCCCTGTCGCAGGACAGATTGCGTTGACGTCATCAACGAGCAGACAAGCTGGGCCGGTGACCCGGCAGGTATTTTTCACAGACGAGGATTTCTGGCGATGCAAACAGCAATTGGATTGGTGGAAACGAAGGGCCTGATCGCCCTGGTCGAAGCGACTGATGCGATGGCCAAGGCGGCGAATGTGGAGATTGTCAAGCGGGTCGGCATCGGCGGCGGCTTGGTGACCGCGATCGTCAAAGGCGACGTGGGCAGCGTGCGGGCGGCGGTCGAAGCCGGCGCGAACGCGGCCAGCCAAGTGGGCGAACTGGTCAGCAGCCATGTGATTCCGCGCCCGGCGGAAGGACTGGTCGAGGCATTCTTGTCGTAACGTGGGTTGCGGCTGCAATCGGATCGCCGTTTGACGGCGCGCCGAAGAAGGGCGTCCGCAGCGCAGGAAACGGAGTGCGGATCATGAAGATCTTGGTTGCCAACCTGGGTTCGACCAGTTTCAAGTACCGGTTGTTCGACATGGCGGACGAGCGCCAATTGGCGCGCGGCGGCGTCGAGCGCATCGGCTCTCCGGAAAGCCGTTGTTTTGTGGAGATCGGCGGGCAGCGGCAGGAACGGACGGCGTCGGTGCCGGATCATGCGGTGGCGGTCCAGCAGTGTCTCGAACAGTTGACGCACCCGGAGACCGGTTGTTTGAAATCGGCCGCCGAGGTTGCGGCGATCGGCTTCAAGGCGGTGCATGGCGGCCGGATCAGCGGGACCCAGCAGGTGACCGCCGACGTGCTCGCCGCGATGGAGGAGATGAACCAGGTGGCGCCGGCGCACAATCCGCCCTACATCCGCGTCATGCGACGGTTGGCGGAACGACTGCCGGAAATCCCGCTGGTGGCGGCGTTCGAGACGGGCTTCCATGCCACGGTTCCCGCCCGCTGGCGGTACTATCCGGTTCCGTACGAGTGGGCAGACCAGTGGCACGTGATGCGGTGGGGGTTCCACGGCGCCAGCCATCGGTTCGTTGCCGGCCGCGTCGCCGAACTGCTGGGGCGGGAAGATCTGCGGGTGATCTCGTGCCATTTGGGCGGATCCAGCAGCCTGTGTGCGATCCGCGGACGGGCCAGCGCGGCCACGTCGATGGGCATGAGTCCCCAGTCGGGACTGCCGCACAACAATCGCGTGGGCGATTTCGATCCGTTTGCCTTGCCCGTGATCATGCGGGCGACCGGCAAGACGCTCGATCAGGTGCTGGACGACCTGGCCTGCCGCAGCGGCCTGTTGGGCCTGAGCGGCCTGAGCGGCGACGTACGGGATTTGGAGCAAGCGGCCGACGCGGGCCACAAGCGGGCTCGACTGGCGCTGGACGTGTTCCACACGGAGACCCGCCGGCACTTGGGCGGTCTGTTGGTGGAACTCGGCGGCGCCGACGTGATCGCCTTCACCGGCGGCATCGGCGAGAACGGCGTTCGCACGCGGCAAGCGGTCTGTGCCGGGCTGGAGGAACTGGGCATCGTCCTCGACCCGGCGGCCAACGCCGCCGCCCAGGGCGAAAGCAGGGTCTCCGCGGCCCCAAGCCGCACGCAGATCTGGATTGTGCCGACCAACGAAGAATTGGTCGTGGCAAGGTTGGCGAAACGGCTGTTGCAGCACAAGGATTGAACCATGTTCGTCGCCAAGGTAACCGGTTCGCTCGTGTCGACGCAGAAGGTGGCCTCGATGGTCGGCTACAAGCTGATGGTCGTTGAGCCGTACCGGTTGGAACCCCAGGCGCGAAATCGCCTGACCACCACCGGCCGCACGTTTGTCGCGGTCGATCTGCTGGGCGCGGGCGAAGGCGACCTGGTCCTGGTCACGCTGGGCTCCAGTGCCCGGCTGACGCCGGAAACGAGGAATTTGCCGCTGGATGCCGTGATCATCGGCATCGTGGACACGGTCCACGTGGATTCGGCGTGCGTTTACTCGCGGGCGGGAGACGCGGCGTAGGAGACGGTGCGGCCCCGCGGCTTGACCGCCGTACCGTCGTCAGACGTTCGGCAGGCAGGCGGGGGCGGAGAGCCAATCGAGAAACCTCAGAATCATGCGTCAGGACCCATCCTGACTTTCAAGGGACGCCATGCAAATCGACGAAACATTGATCCGCAACGTTGTCGCGCAGGTGCTGACCGAGGTAGGGCGGATTCCTCCCGCCCCCAGCGCCGGTTACGAAGGCCGCCACGGAATCTTCCACGACGCCAACGAAGCCATCGCGGCGGCGGCGGCGGCGTACGAGCGACTCCGCGAGCGAAGCCTGGAGGACCGCAAACGGATCGTCGGCCAGATCCGCCGGATCGCGATCGACCAGTGCGTCGAGTTGGGCACGATGGAGATGAACGAAACCCAGATCGGCCGCTTGGAGCACAAGATCGAGAAGCTGAAAACACTGGGCGAACGCAGCCCCGGCGTCGAGTTCTTGCGGAGCGAGGTGTACAGCGGCGACCGTGGACTGGCCGTCATCGAGCACGCGCCCTTCGGCGTAATCGGCGCCATTACCCCCGTGACCCATTCGCTGCCGACGATCACCGGCAACGCGGTCAGCATGATCGCCGCCGGCAATACGCTGGTCATCAACCCGCACCCCGGCGGCAAACGCGTGGCGGCCGAGGGGGTGCGGCGCTATAACGAGGCCATTCACCGTGACCTGGGCATCGACAACCTGATCTGCCTGATCACCGAACCGACGCTGCAGACGGCAGACATCATCTTCAAGCATCGCGACGTCAAGCTGATCTGCGTGACCGGCGGCGCCGCCGTGGCTCGCGCCGCGCTGAACAGCGGCAAGCGGGCCATCGTGGCCGGCCCCGGCAATCCTCCGGTGGTCGTCGATCAGACGGCCGATCTGGAGCGGGCGGCACGTTCGATCGTCCAGGGCGCGGCCTACGACAACAACCTGTTGTGCATCGCCGAGAAAGAAGTCTTTGTCGTGGACCAGGTCTTCGACCGGATGACGGCCGCCATGGAGCGTGCCGGCGCGGTGCAACTGAACAGCAAGGAGATCGCACAACTGACGAAGAACGCGATCGTCCAGGTGGGCGACGAAAAACACCGGCACGACGCGCCGTCCAAGGAATTCCTGGGCCAGGACGCTTCCACGCTGGCTCGCGGCGCGGGCCGGACCGTGGCCGACGGCGTGGAACTGCTGTTCGGCGAGACCGACGAGTCGAATCCGTTCGTGCCGGTGGAACAGATGATGCCCTTCCTGCCTTTCGTCCGCTGCCGAGACGTCGACGAAGCGATCGCCAAGGCCAAGCGGGCCGAACACGGATTCAGGCACACGAGCATCATTCACTCGAACAACGTCCGAACCATGACCCAAATGGGCCGCGCGCTGGAGACGACGCTGTTCGTCAAGAACGGCCCGTGCATGGCGGCTCTGGGACTGGGCGGCGAAGGCTATTTGTCCTACTCCATCGCCGGTCCGACGGGCGAAGGCGTCACCACGCCGCTGACGTTCACCCGCGAACGGCGCTGTTCGATGATCGACGATCTGTGGATTCTGGGAAAAGCGTAAGATCCGCTTGGGAAGCCAACATGCGAACCGCTCGCGTAATCGGTACGGCAACCGCAACGATCAAGCATCCGACGCTGCAAGGCGTCAAGCTACTGGTCGTCCAGCCGTATCTGGCCGACGGCCGAACGCCCGACGGCGATCCGCTGCTGGCGGTCGATTCCGTGGGCGCGGGACGCGGGGAAACGGTGATGATCACCAGCGACCGGCGCTACGCGCAGCAATGGCTGCAGACCGACGCGACGCCCGCTTGCTGGACGACGATAGGAATTGAAGACTGATGGCCGTTCAAGAACGAGACCTGGAAGCGATCGTATGCGAGGTGCTTCGCCGCCTGCAACAGTTGGGCGACGGGTTCGCCCCCGTCGCTGCGGGGACTCGAACGGAAGATCAGGCCCTCGCCGAGCCCGCGGCGCAGCGGTGCGCTGCCGGGGCAGGCCAATTGCCGTTGGCCGAACGCACGATCACGATGGAACTGGTCCAGGGGCGACTCGACGGCGTGAACCAAGTGCTGGTTCCGGCCGGCGCGGTGGTCACGCCGTCGGTGCGCGACGAGTTGCGCAAGCGGCAGATCGTCCTGCAGACAGCCGGGGACCGGGCGGCCGTCCGGCCGTTCCCCGCCGGCCTGGTTCTGGGCGTCGCGGGCCGCGCCGTTTCGTCCGCCGCGGCCGCGGCCGCGGTGCGGGCGGAACTCGGAGCGGCGGAACGAATCGACGATGAATGCGTGCTGGAAGTCGTCCGCCAGGTCACGCAGGCGGTCGCCGCCCAGTCGCGGATTGGCCTGGTGTTGACCGACCTTCCGGCCGTGGCGTTGTGCCTGGCCAACCGCCACGCGGGCATCCGCGCTGCGTGGGGCGTGAACGCGACGGCGGTCCGCGAAGCGATGCAATTGATCGGCGCCAATCTGCTGGTCGTCAAGCCGGCGCCGCACGGCGTGCAAGAGTTGCGGGCCATGATCCGCGCGTTTGTCAGCGGCCGGCACGATTGTCCGGAGAGCTATCGCCACGCGCTCGGAGGGGAACCGTGAGAATCGCACAAATCGTCGGCACCGTCACGCTGAGCCGTCTTCATCCGAGCTTCCAGGGAGCCTGCCTGAAGCTGGCGGTGCCGCTGTCGCTGAGCAATCTGAGGCACGAGAACGAGCCGGACTGCGATCCGGTGGTGGTCTGGGATGAATGGGGGGTCGGCATGGGGGACAGGATCGCCCTGGCCGAAGGCTCCGAAGCGGCGCAGCCGTTCCGCCCTGCCATCAAGCCGGTCGACGCCTACAACGCTGCGACGCTGGACCGTATTGACCTGGACGAACCGCCGGCCCCGCCCGCCGATTCCGCAGGCCTTCCACCGCCAACCGAGCAACACGACAAAGGATAGGATTCGATGGTCAACGCGCACAAGATCAAACAAGACATCTGCGAAATCGGCCGCCGCCTGTATGCCAAAGGCTTCGCCGCCGCCAACGACGGCAACATCTCGGTGCGCATCAGCGAGAACGAGGTGTTATGCACGCCCACGATGCATTGCAAAGGCTTTCTGAAGCCGGAGGACATCGCCACCGTCGACATGACGGGCAAGCAGATCGCCGGCCGCAAGAAGCGATCCAGCGAAGCCATGCTGCACGTCGAGATTTACAAGAACCGGGCGGATGTAAAGAGTGTCGTGCATTGCCATCCGCCGCACGCGACCGCCTTCGCCGTAGCCCGCGAGCCGATTCCCCAGTGCGTCCTGCCGGAGGTCGAAGTGTTCCTGGGGGATGTGCCGATCGCCAAATACGAAACCCCCGGCGGCCAGGCGTTTGCCGACACGATCCTCCCGTTCGTGCAGAAGACGAACGTCATCCTGCTGGCCAATCATGGCACCGTCAGCTACGGCGAGAACGTCGAACGGGCCTATTGGTGGACGGAAATCCTGGACGCCTACTGCCGCATCCTGCTGCTGGCTCACCAATTGGGGCGCGTCCAATACATGGGCGAACAGAAGGAACGGGAGCTGCTCGAGTTGAAGAAAAACTGGGGCTATACCGACCCGCGGAACACGCCGGAGTACCAAAACTGCGACGTCTGCGCCAACGACATCTTTCGCCAGAGTTGGCAGGAAGCGTCCGTCGAACGCCGAGCCTTCAACCCCGCTCCGACCGCCGTTCGTCACCCCGACGCCGGCGACCAGGAAGCGTTGATCCAAGCCATCACCGACCGGGTTCTGGAAGCGATGACCAGGCCAGCCCGATAGGACCAGCACTCCGGACGGCCTGCGATCGGCGTCGCCAGGCGGGCCTCAATCCCAGCCGCCGCGTCGGTGCTGCACCCAGGCTGCGATGTTTTGGCGGTCTTCCTCGTCCCCTCGCCGGCGTTTGGCTGCGTAGCGTTCGTGCTTCGCGCGCTCTTCGGCCGTCCACGTGTTGGCTTCCTCGTAATCGCCGCAGTAGGGGACGCCCAGGTCGATCCAGGCCGACAGTTTGTCAAGTTCTTCGCGCGACAGCCGCACGTCCTCGTGACCGCGCTCGAGCAGTTCGACCAGGCGGCTGAGAGCGGCGCCGGCGGCGTACGGCGGTTGCAGCGGCGGGGCGGATTGGGCGCTGACCCAGTTGACCATCGGGTGATCGGCGTTGCCGCGCCAAGCGTCACGAGGCGGAGCGTCCTGGCGGGCGTGCGTGAGCGCCAGATACGATTCGCTCCAGCGGCGTTTGGCCTGGGCGTCTTCCACTTCGCGCGACCTCAGCGCGTAAGGAACGTCCGGCCGGCCGTCGTGGCAGCGGGCGCAATGGCGGTCGAGGATCGGTTGGATCTCTTGAGGAAAACTGAAACCGCGCGGGGAGCCGTAGAAGGGCCGCAAGGTTTCCGCCGGCTGGCGGAGGGCCAGCGTCAGCGGCAGGCTGGCGACGGGGCCGCTGTTCTTGTGCTCGTGGCAGCCCACGCACGAGGCATTCTCACCCGGCTGGAGCGTGGCCCAACTGCGCATCGTCTGGACCATGCGGCCGCGCTCGTCCAACAACTGGAAATACACTGGCGTCCGCGCGGGGACCTGGCAGAAGACTGAACCGTCTTCCCGCACGGTGGCATCGCCGAGGACCCATTTCGGGTCCCACGTCCCGTTGCCAATCGCGACCGGGGTGCTGATCAGCGCCGCGCCGCCCGGCCCGCCGTTGCGGTTGGAGCCGATGCCTGCCACCCGATAGTCCAAGGCGACCACGCGCAGGGTCTTGACCGTGCCCCGCGCGACGCCTGCCAACCCCGGCCCGGCGTACACGTCTTGGACGTAGAAGGTTCCGGCAGTCTGGCGGTAGTCGACCAGACTGGGACGCCGCCGCTGTGTGCTGCGCGGCCGCACCGGGACGCTCTGGTTGCAGGGCAAACGGGGATCATCCACCAGCCGCTCCCGCGCCCCGCGGCTGGTCATCCAGTAGATCCCGAACCGCGGCCCGAACGGACCTTCGGCCCAACGCCAGCCGACGGGATGCCAGGTCACCAGGTACTCGGTCTCGCTCAGAGGATACGGATACTGAAACAGTTCGCCCGTCTGGCCGAAGGCATCGACCTTGACGGCCGGCGTCGGGCGGACCGGCGCGATCAATTGCACGCCGGCGTTCTCCTGGCGGCCTCGGGCCGGATCGATCAGGATCAGTTTGCCTGTCTGCCGCGAATGGTGGCCCGTGGCGATGGCCGCGACTTTCTGGGTGCCGGGCACGCCCCGCGCGTGCAGAATCGTGGTCGGAAACCAGGAGTTGCCCCCGTAGAAATCGCACTGGTTGGTCCCGTCGGGGTTCATCTGCAGCAGCGGCTGCGGATAGACCTGGCCGCGGTCGTTGTACTCCCAGCGGGTGTACAGGATGCGGCCGTCTGCGGTCACGGTCGGGTAGTTGTCGTGGACCTGGTCGAACGTCAGCCGCCGCAAGAAACGTCCGTCGCCGTCGCAGCGGTACAGATTGCTGACTTCGGTCCACCAGCAGTCGACGATCTGGACGCAGCGGGTCGAGTTGAAGATCAGGTCGCCGTCCGGCAGGTAGGCGCCTTCGTAGTCCGCGACGCCCAGGCCGCGGGTCAGTTGCCGGACGGATCGGGAGGCCAGGTCCAGTTCGTACAGGTGGTAGTCGTCCTCGCGGTCGGATTTCTTCCAGGCGAACAGCACGCGGCGGCCGTCGTAAGACACATCCGGATCGCGGATCACGCCGTTCGGATCATCGACCAGCGTCTCGACTCGCCACTGCTCGCCGTCCCAGCGCGCCAGGCAGAGCGCTGCGCCCGGCACGAAGTGACGTTCCGCTTGCGCGTCCGACTGGCCTTCGGTGTACGCATAGTGCGAGCCGCCCAGCGTAGAGTGCTTGGTGAACACGAACTGGGGAACGCGGACGCCGAGCGGCCTCAGACGTTCCGCCCGACGCAGGCGGCAAGCGTCGGCATACAGGTTCAGCCAGGCGGGATCGTCCGGCGGCGCCGCTGTCCGAATCAGCGTCTCCAGGCGCACTGCCAGGGCCGCGCCCGTCTCGCCCAATTCGTCCAGCACGCGGCGGATCAGCTGTTGTTCGACCGCCGTGTCCCGTCGGGCCTCGAAGAACCAGCCGAATTGGCTCTGCGCGTCCAGCTTGTCCGCAGGCTCGCGAAGCGGGCCGTCTTGCAGCAGCCAGTCGGTTTCCGGCCAATCCGTCCAGAACCGCCGATAGAGGCTTTCCCAGACAGCCGGCCAGTCCGTGCTGTCCGCGGGCAGTTTCAGATTCTGCGTCTCCAGCAGGACGACGTTCCGGCGGGTGGCCGTCATGCTCTCGGCCCAGGTCCCGCGCCGCTCGTACAACGGGGACTCCGCTGCGTGCGCGGCGCACGCGATCAGCCACGCCAGCAGGGCCAGGCGTTTCATCATCCGACAGCCTCCTCGTGGGCCGGGTTGAAGGCGTTCTGCGTACCAACCGTCTCCGTTGCCGGTTGCCTCACGGCAAGGGCGTATTCGGCGCGACGGCGTCCGTGGGGTAGGGGTTGTTCGGTCCGAAGACCAGCATCTGTTCGCGGGTCTCCACCGTTACAAAGGATTCGTTGATCACGCCGTCGCGGCCCCAGGGGCCTTCGCCGTCCAACTCCAGGTGCCGAATGAAGAACGGGTAGGCGGCCATCCGTTTTGACGGTCCGTAGTCGTGCCCTTCGCGCGGGAAGTGCGCGTTCTGAACCTTGTCTTCTGCCCCGTACAGGCTGTACACGTGGCGGATATAGGGGAATTCCGTCACGGGCATGAACTTGGTCCAATCCGCGCCGTTGGACAGCAGCAGCTGGGGCCTGGGGGCCATCAGCGCCGCGATCTCGGCGTTGTTGGTCTTGTGGTTCGGCCCCCAGTGGATCGGCATGCCGCTTTCGCACGCGCAGCCGCCGAAGAAATGGGCCGAGACCTGACAGCTGGGCACGGAAACCGTTACCCGTTCGTCGATCGCCGAAAGATAGAACGTCTGCGACGCGCCGCCGGAGTTCCCCGTCATGCCGATCCGCTTGGGATCGACCCCGTCCAGCGACAGGACGAAGTCCAGGGCTCTCATGCTGTTCCACGTGATCATCCGCAGCAGTTCCGGCACCTTGCTGTGGGACCAGCCGGCCTCTTGAGAATCGCCGTAGCCGACCATGTCGTAATGGAAGACGACGGCCCCCATGCGGGCCAGAACGGCGCAGCGGATCTGCCGGCCGGGGATGAATCGCCCTCCGTGGCCGTGGGCGGAAAGGATGCCCGCATAAGGGGGCTTCATGTCCAGGGGGCGATACAGCGTGCCGGTGACGTAAAAGCCCGGCCAACTCTGGATGGCCACGCTTTCGGCGGAGTAGCCGTCGTAGACCCGCTTATTGGAGAACTGCGGCTTCAACGGCGTCCTTTCCGGCAGCGGCGCGAGCCGCGCCCCTTCCAGAATGCCCTGGCGAATCCGCGCCTTGCGCTGTTCCCAGCCGGCCAGGTCCGAGTAGGATGCCTTGAACTCGTCCAACTCCCGTTTCGCCTCTTCGGGCGTCTGCGCATTGCCGCGGCGAAGCTGCGGACCTTCCTCGGCCTCGACCCAACGAGCCGAGCCGCTGAGGACCGTGCCAGCCAGGCACAGACCGCCCACATTCTGCAGAAACGCCCGCCGCGTGCCGGTTGCGGCATCCCGGACAGCGGCGATTGGAGTGGCGCCGCGCGCCGGTCGCTCGCGATCGTGTTGATTCATGACATCGGCTCCTTGGGTTGGAAATTCAAGTTGCTCAGAACGCCAAATAATCGGGGTAGCGCCACCGGAAGTTCGGCTTCCGCACGTAGGGCTTGGGAACCGCGTCGTGTTCCGCGGTGAGTTGGGCCAGCTGCTTTGGGTCGGCCAGCGGATCGGCCGTCTGCTGTTGCCAGCGGCGCAACTGGTCCAACAGCCGCGCCCGGACCTCCGCCAACTCCGGATCGTCGGCGAGGTTCTGCCATTCATGCGGGTCGGCTTGCAGGTCGTACAATTCCAACGGCGGCGCATCGTACCACGTTTCGTAGGCCTTTTGCACCCGCGGGTCCGCGGTAGCCACTTCAGCAGGCGACACGAACGGCGCATGACGGGGGCGAGCGAGCCGGCTGCAGATCTCCGCCACCGGGTTCGGGCGGTCCTGAAGCAGGTTGACGATCAGCTTGTACCGCTCGTCGCGCACCGAACGCTGCGGAAAATACAGCGGTGGGTAGTGCCCGTGATACTCGGCAAACAGGTAGCGGCGCCAAGCGGCGCCGCCATCGCCCAACCGCGTCAGCAGGGAACGGCCCGGCAAGTCCGGCGCGACTCCGGCGCCGACCGTGTCCAGAATCGTCGGCACCAGGTCCACCGTCGTGACGAGTTCGTCGCGGACAACGCCGCGCAAGTTGCGTGCGGAGGCCGCCGCCGCGGGCGGACGGACCAGCAGCGGGACGCGCAGCCCCGATTCGTAACAGCTCAGCTTGCCGCGCGGAAACTGCGCGCCGTGGTCGCCCAGGTAGATCACCAGCGTCCGCTCTGCCTGGCCCGATTGCTGCAGCGCGTCCAGCAGCATTCCGATGCCGTCGTCCAACCGGAGCAGGCAGTTGTAGTAATCGGCCTGCTGCCGGCGCAGGTGGGGCGCATCCAGCCCGATCCAGGGCAGCGGCCGCACGTCCTCGGCAGCCAGTGGCCGGGCGGGCAGTCCCTCCTGCTGCCGGAGAAACGGCAGGTGCGCGTCCGCATAATTGACCATCAGAAAGAACGGCGCGTCGCCCGCCAAAAAAAAGTCGGCCGCCAGGCCAGCGACCTGCCGCACGTCGCGCCGCGAGAACGTGTTGCACTTCGACACGTCGGGACGGTAGTCAAACGGAAAGGCCGATTCCGGATTGACGTGCAGCTTGCCGATCAGTCCCGTGCGAAAGCCGCGGGCTTTCAACCGGCCGACGACGTTTGGCACGCCGTCGAATTGGCGGTAGTGATGCGTCGCCAGTCCGATCTGGCCGTTCTGGTGCGGATACAGCCCGGTGAGCAGCGCCGCCCGCGACTCGCTGCAACTGGCCGTCGCCACGAACGCCCGCTCGAACCGCAGGCCGTCGCGGGCCAGCCGGTCCAGATGCGGCGTCCGCACGAACGGATCGCCGTAGCACGACAACTGCGGACCGTTGTCTTCGGAGGTGATCAACAGCACGTTGGCCGTCGGCGTTTCGGCCGCCGAAACGCCGACGGCGAAACCGGCTCCGAGGACAAACGGAACACAACGGGAAAGCCAACGCGCCGTCATGCGATTTTCTCCATGCTCATTCTCCCTGTAGTGCATGGCGAGCAGGCCGCGATCGGTGCTCGCACACCTTGCCCGCCGCGTCGCGGTCAAGGCCCCTCGCCCGGCTCGCCAGGAACGCTGCACCACTCACTCGGACACAGGCACCTTGGTCAAAAAAATGCCCGCGGCATCGCCCACGCCGTAGGTCACCCACAGCTGTTTCTCATGCTCGACAAGCCCCGGATAACTGGTGCCGTCGACTTCCACGAATTTCTTAAAGACCGTTTGTTCCGGGTCCACCCAGAACAAGGTCACGCGGCCGTCGATGCGGGCGATGCCCAGGAAGCGGCCGTCGTGCAAACGGACGATTTTCGGGCCGCCCACGGACCCCTTCCAGACGTCGCTGGCCGGCCGCAACTGGCCGTCGCCCCGCCAATCGACGCTGGCATCCTTCCATTGCCAGACTTGATAGTCAGGCGGCGTCCCCACGCCGATCATGCCGCGCGCGCGGCCGTCGCGGAGCAGGCAGCAGACCGTGCCGTCGGGCGCAAAGGCCAGCGCGGCTTCGCTGCCGCGGCCCTCCGGAAAGAAATCGCCCCGCAAGGCCCGCCAACTCTTGCCGTCGCGCGTGCGGTACAGCGTGCCTTGGCTGTCCTTGCCCGTATAAGCGACGCTGTAGCCCATGCCGCCGTGCCAGCTGACGGCCCAGCGCCACGAGTTCACCCCGGTCGGACAGGCGTAGACGCTGGTCCAGGTCTGGCCGTCAGCGGACAACCAGGTCACCGACTGACGCGTCACGCCCTCGGCTTCCGCTTCGTTGGGCGGCGTGCCGCTGCGGCACGCGGACGTGAAGTAGATCGAGGAGTTGAGCATCAGCTGTCCGTCGGCGGTCACGGACAGCCGGGGATCGCGCACGTCGCCGCCGTCCCATTCCATCAGCGCCGCGGTTTCCCACTCCTCGCCATCGGCCGACCGAATCACCCGGCCGCGGCCGGACGGATGATTCCCGTGGATCTCGCCTTCCCGAAACGAGCAGTACCAATCGCCTCGGAAACGGATCAAGTCCGGGAACTCCAGCCTGGTCTTCTCCCGGTCGGGGATTCGCGTCGCATCCCAAATCAAGCGTCCAGCCGGCGCGCGGCCGGCCGGAGTTGCCGCCGCCGAGGCGGGAACCGCCGCGGGTTGTTCGCCCGCCAGGCCGGGGCGGGCCGGCGAAAGAAGGAACGCCGCACAAACGAGCGCCGCTGCAAGAATGCGCTGCCGCATGGTAAGCACCTTTCGTTGACAAAGTGGATGAGCGAGCGTAACGCCTGGAAAGCCAAGCGTCAACCTGACGCGGGCCGGTGTTCTGTCGGGCCGGTGTTCTGTCGGGCCGGTGTTTGGGGCCCGTTGGCGTGCCCGCCCCCACGTAGCAACGGTGGCCAAAAGAACTTCCCGGATTTCGGCCACCACGCTGCTTGCCTGCGTGGAGCCATGTTCAGAACCAGCCGTCGTGCCGCCCACTGCGCCCAACATCTTGAACACCGCCCCACGCTGGCGAGCAGCGTGGTGGCTACACTCGCCAACTCGTTGCGGACTCCACCCTGCGAATCGGCGAATGTCTCGTCTTGCCGCCAAGCCCCGCCGAAACGGGAAGTTATTTTAGCCTCCGTTGGTAGGCTTGCCTCGGAGACAACCAGGCTACTCCGGCGACTTGCCGCCGGGAGTGCGCCGTCCCGTTGGGTGATGCCAGAACGACCGCCAGTAAGCCTGGTCGACCTCATACACGTTGATCGGATCCGCGGCCAGATCGAAGCTTGCCGGCAGCACGCCGTAACGTTGCATCTCGCGGACATAGTGCTCGTTGGGCCGGAAGGCCGGCACGTGATACGGCCCTTCCATGCCTCCCAGGGCGGCGTAGGTGCCGGCGTACACGGCGCTGGTGTCGATCCATAGCCGGACCATCTTCTGTTCGTGAGCGGAGAGCCTGGCGTCGTAATGGCTGCCGTCGATCAGCTTCATCAGCTGACTGGCGGACGATCCGATGGCCCGCGGCGGCCGGTTGCCGCCCATGTTGTAGGCATGGGACACCAAGGCGCTCTGCGGGTCCGCATTCCGTTTCAACACCAGCGTCAAATAGCTTTGCGCATACACCCCGCCGCGTCCTCGCTGTGTGCGTTGGTGGACGGTGGGGCGGGCGCTGAGGTCCACCGCGCGGGCCGACTCGGACTCGTGCCGGCCATCGTGGCAGCGGACACAATGCTTGTCCAAGATGGGCTGGATGTCCCGCAAGAAATCAAACACTTCCGGCACGTCGGCGACGGGTTCGAGACGCCGCGGCGGGCGCCGCAGGGCCAAGGCCTCCGGGCGAGGCGGCGTCGTCTGCGTCCGGGACTCGTGGCAGCCCACACAGCCGAGCGTCTCCCCCGGCATCAGCGTGCAGAAACTCTGCATTCGTTTGACCGACAGGTCCTGCTCGTCCAAGGCCACGAAGAACAGACTGCGGAGCGCGGGCACTTCGAAGTAGGCCGACCCGTCGGGCTCGACGGGCACCGTGCCCACGATCCGCGTCAGCGTGTAGGACCCGCCATCGCCCCACAGATGCGTACCGAAGGTGATCATGTCCGGCCAGGGATTGCCGTTCCAGGGCTTGGCCAGTTGCTCCAACACGAGCAGTTTTTTGATCTCTCCCGGCTGGACGCCCGCCAAGCTCCGCCCGTGGTTGACGTCCGACAGAAGCAGCAACCCCGTGGATTTGCCCCAATCCGAGCGGGCCGCCAGCACCGGCTCTCGCGGGCGGGGACGCAGCGCCCGCGGCTCGTGCACCAACAACCCGCCGTCCGGAGACCGGTAGATTTCGCTCCAACAGCCCTGGTCGTCCATCACCAGCAACCGGCTCACTTTCCGCGCGCCTTCCCGAAAGTCCTCGGCCACCAGAAAGACGTCCGCCGCCAGCGGATACGGGTTGCGATAGCCCAACTCCATGGACCGGCTGGGACCGTTCAAAAACCGCGCGGACTCCAGGCAGTCCGGGCCGGCCGCGGGGTCCACAATCACCACGTTCCCGCGGTGCTCCGGCGAACCGTGCTCGGTAGAAAAGATCGCCAGCACTCGCCGGGTTCCCGGAATGGGCTTGGCGTCGATCATCAGGCAGCCGGGATGCATGTTCCCGTAGTAAACCATCTGTTCGGTGCCGTCGGGGTTCATCGTCCACAGATGGTGGTAGGTCATATCGCAGCGATCGACGTACTCCCAACGCGTGTACAGGACGCGTCCGTCGGGCATCAGCCACGGCCGGTTGTCGTGCTCGACGTTGCTGGACAGCGAACGCACGTTCCCGCCGTCGGCGTCGCAACGATAGAGCGTCGCCACATGGGTCCGCCAACAGGGGACGTAGCGTTTGCAGCGGGAGGAGACGAACAGGATGTCGCCGTCGGGCAGGTACGTCGGCTCGATGTCGTCGTAGTCCCCGTCGGTCAGCTGCCGGAGTCCTTGGCCGTCCACGCCGATTTCGTACAAGTGGAACTGGTGGCTGTCGCCCCGGCGATAAGAGAAGAGGATCTTTCGGGCGTCGTAGTGTACCTGCGGATCGCGGACGTCGCCCCGCGGGTCGTCCAGCAGAACGGTGACCTGCCGGGTCCGCAGGTGATACCGGCAGAGCTGCCCGCCACGGTCGCCATACTTCCAAACCTTGCCATACAGGGGCCCTTTGTGTCCGCCCCAGCGCCATTCTTCTCCCGGCTTGGCGGGCGTGAATTCGGGCGAGATCTCGTACCCAAAGTTGGCGTACCAGTGCCACAGGTCGCGGCACTCGCCCCGCAAGGCGAAGACAATCTCCTCCGTGGGCCCCAACGCTTGCAGGGCCTTATTCAGCAGAGCCGGCCCTTCGACGGCCGGCGGCTGGACCGGGGCGGCCGGCGGAGGAAACTCGGCCGCCACGGCCAACGCCGCCGGGAGCCAGGAAAGCGTCATCGTCAGGATCCAACGCTTCGCCGTCCCACGCACGCTAGACATCCCGCGTATCCTTTGCTTGCTGCAGACCCGTAATCCGGCTCCCTCCATGACTCGGTCCCTCCACGATTCTGCCGGCCCAACTGTTCCGGAGGATCGTCGCGTTTTCCTAGTGCGCGCCGGCCGCCGCATGCGCCGAAGTTGCCGCGTCCGCCGCGACCGACCACGTCCGCGCCCTCGCCCGCTTTGCACTCACGGCCGCCTGTCGCCGGGTGTTCCGTGTGTCGCAGAGGCGGTTTTGACTGCTCTGACTTCGCCCCCCTGGTGCCACAGCGATCGCCAGTAGGCCCGATCCGTTTCGTACACGTCGATCGCGTCCGTGGCGGGATCGAACTCCGGCGGCAGGATGCCGTAACGCTTCAACTCGCGGACATAGTGTTCGTTGGGCCGAAAGCCGGGCATGTCGAACCGTTTGATGGTCTGCAGGGTCTTTCCGGCGGCCGAGACGGCGGACAGGATCGCTTGATAGTCGCCGTCGGCCGTGTCGGCAAATACCGCGGCCGGTTGCCCCGTCTGACCTTCCCCAGCCGTCGCTCGGCACCAACCGTAACCGCCCGCGGATTTTGCCAGCGGAGCCAGGAGGATCAACGATTTCTCCGGGTGCGTCAAGTTGTAGAGATTCAGACAGTAGTCGGAAACGTTCGAGTATCCGGTCCGGGTGTGCAGCGCCCGCACCTTGCGGATTCTCGGTCCCAACGCCATCAACACGGTCGTGGCCCGGCCGCCGCCGCCTTCGTGCAGGGGTTCGCCTCCGTACAGCCGAGGCTCGGTGATCACGCTGCGGCGATCGTCTTTCGGGGGCGCGGGATGACAGGAGGCACAGCGGCGTTCCAGCACGGGCATCGGGACCTTGACCGTCACCGTGCCGGCCTGAAGGGCGGCGTACGTGCCCGGATAGGCGGCTCCGGTGTCGAGCCACAGCCGCACCCGGTTCCGTTCGGTCGGGGAAAGTTGCGCCCGGTAATGGCTGCCGTCGATCATCTTCATCAGCGGGCTGGCCGCCGATCCGAGCGAGCGCGGCGGGCGGTTGCCGTCTTCCAGGTACCCCCAGCCGTCGTTCACCTGATGGCGGGCGAACAACGCATAGTAGCTCTGCGAAAACCACTCGTTGTGATCGCCGGTCAGCACGACTTTGCCCTCCGGCCTGTCCGCCGAATGACACTCGACGCAATGCCGGTCCAGGATGGGCTGGATGTCGCGGGGATAGTCGATGACGTCGGGCACATCCGGGATGGGCTGCGGCCGGCGCGGCGGGTCTTGGAGCGCCTGCAACGTTTCTCGGGGCGGCGCGGCCTGGGCGCGCTGCTCGTGGCAGCCCACGCATCCGAGCGTCTCGCCCGGCATCACGGTAAAGAAGCTCTGCATGCTCTTGACCGACAGGTCGTTTTCATCCAGCGCCACCAGATACAGACTCCGCAGCGCAGGCACTTCGATCGAGGCCGAACCGTCGGCAGCGACCGGCACGGCGCCCAGGATGCGTTTGAGCGTAAACGTGCCGTTCATGCTCAGGTTCTGCTGCATACCGCTGAAACTGGCCGGCTTGGGCAACTGTTCCAGCACCAGCAGCTTCTTGATTTCGCCCGGACGAACGCCGTTCAGATGGCGGCCGTGGTAAACGTCGCTCAGCACCAGACGCCCCGTCGTCTCGCCGGGATTCGAGCGCGGCGGAACGATTCGCTCCCGCGGCCGGGGCTGGAGCGGGCACGGCTCGTGGACCATCATGTCCGCCTCGTGGACGGCCTGCGTCTGGCCCCGGTCATCCATCAGCAGCAAGCGGTTGCCCTGCGCCACCAGGAAGCAATCGGACGCCAGCGGGTAGGGATCGCGAAAGCCGACAGGGCCGCCCATCCAGCCGTTGGCCAAGGCGATTTGGGGACTGATCTGGCGGGGACGGCGGGGCTGGTCGGGACCGGCCTGGGCGTCCAGCACAACGATGTTTCCTTCGTGCTCCCGGTTGCCGTGGTGCGGCGAGAAGACGGCCACGATTTGCGTGCTGTTGGGGATCGGCTTGGCGTCGATCATCAGAACCCACGGGTTGGCCGTCGAATTGCCAAAGTAAATCATCTGGCCGGTGCCATCCGGGTTCATCGTCCACAACCCGTGGAACTTGGACGGATCGCGATCGATGTATTCCCAACGCGTGTACAGTATCCGCCCGTCGGGCAGCACCGAGGGCGTGTTCTCGTGGACGATGTTGGAGGACAGGATACGGAGCTTGCCGCCGTCGGCGTCGATCCGGTGCAAGGTCGCCACCGGCGTGTACCAGCAGGCGACGAAGCGATTGCAGCGCGACGAGCAGAACAGGATGCCGCCGTCGGGCAGATAGGTGGGCTCGACGTCGTCGAAGGGGCCGTCCGTCAGTTGCCGCAATCCGCTGCCGTCGCCCGCGATCTCGTACAGGTGAAAGTGCCGCGTCCCGCCCGGCCGGTAACAAAACAGGATCTTCCGGCCATCGTAGTGGACTTGGGGATCGCGGATCGAGCCCTCCCGGTCTTCCACAAGGACGGTCAGCTGCCCCGTCTGCAGGTTCAGTTTGCAGAGCCGCGCCCCGCCCGGAGCGTACATCATCCTGTTGGGGTCCAGCGACCAGTGGCCAAAGTTGGCGTAGTAGTGCCCGTCGGCATACAGTCCCCGCACTGCGAACACGACCTCGGCCGCGCCGCGCGTGGCCTGCAGGGCTTTTGCGACCAGGCCGGTTGCCGCGGCCGGTACTGCGCTGGGCCCGCCCGCGGCGGAACCCTCCGCAGCAACTGCGGGCGCCGCCATCAGCGTCAGGATCAAGCCCCCGGCTGCCAGCACGCCCCCCGCCGCCGCACGCCTTTTCCCGAGATCATCCTCGTTCATGCTGCCTCCCAGGGAAATGAGATCAGCTCCGATTCCGGACGATGGATTCGAGTTCACGGCCCGCGGCGGACGCGGGCCGTGCCGTTCCGCGGCTTCGCCGGAACGTCTCCCGTGCCGGCCCCGCCGGTTACCGCTGGATGCGCGCCGATCCGCCCTGGGCAAAGGCCTGGACTTGCTCCAGCGTGGCCATCGTGGTGTCGCCGGGGAAGGTCGTCAACAGCGCGCCGTGGGCCCAGCCGAGCTTGACGGCTTCCTCCGGCTGCTTGCCGGCCAGCAGACCGTAAAACAGGCCGGCCGCGAACCCGTCGCCGCCGCCGACCCGGTCGTAGACGTTCAACTCGCAAGTCGGCGCCACGTGGGTCTGGCCGTTGACCCAGGCCACGGCGCTCCAGCTGTGATGGTTGGTGGAATGCACCTCGCGGAGCGTCGTCGCCACGACTTTGACTTGCGGGTGTTGGGCCACGACGCGGTCGATCATGCCGAAAAACGTGCTGGGATCGAGTTTCGATTTGGCGGCGACTTCCGGGCCGGGAACGCCGAGCCCCTTCTGCAGATCCTCCTCGTTGCCGACTAGCACGTCGACGTACTCCATGATCCGCCGGATCGTCGCCTGCGCCGTGTCCAGGCCGCCGGAGATCTTCCACAGCTTCTCGCGGAAATTCAGGTCGAACGAGACGACGGCCCCGGCCGCCTTGGCCGCCTGCATCCCCTCGATAATCACCTCCGGCGTGGTCGGGGACAACGCCGCGAAGATGCCGCCGCTGTGGAACCAGCGCGCTCCGCCGGCAAAGATCTCGGACCAGTTCAAATCGCCCGGCTTGAGCAGGGCGGCCGCTTCGTTTGAGCGGTTGTAGAACACGACCGGCGCCCGGACGCCGTGGCCGCGGTCGCTCAGCACGCAGGCCATGTTGGGGCCGTTTACGCCGTTGTGGGCAAAGTGCTTGTAGAAGGCCTTGACGCCCATCGCCCGCACGCGTTCCGCGATCAGGTCGCCGATCGGATAATCGGCCATCGCCGTCGCGATGCCGGTCCGCAAGCGGAAGCAATCGGACAAGTTCGCCGCGACGTTGAATTCGCCGCCGCTGACGTGAATCAGGCACTGTGTGGCCTTGCGAAAGGGGATGATCCCCGGATCGAGACGATGGACCAACGCGCCCAAAGACACCAAATCCAACTCGCCATCTTGGCGGACGTTCAAACCGGCGTTCATGCAACTCCCCTTGTTTTCCAGAATTCTCAAACGCGTTTACTTCCAACGGTTCCGGCAGAAGAGGAAATCTCGCAGGTTGGTTCTGCAAGCCCTTCCGGGTGGGCTTCCGACAACCGTTCAACGCGAGAAACTCCGTCGCCGCCATAGCGTACCACATCGGCGGCGAGGCTGGCAACAAGGCTGGTTGCCGACTATTTCGCCGCCGGTTTTGCCAGCGCGGCTTCGAGGGCCTTGACGAGTTCGGGATCGGTCGGCTTGGTGC
Source organism: Candidatus Anammoximicrobium sp. (assembly GCA_012515235.1). Taxonomy (GTDB): domain Bacteria; phylum Planctomycetota; class Planctomycetia; order Pirellulales; family Pirellulaceae; genus Anammoximicrobium. The sequence goes on along the minus strand of JAAYYU010000320.1, from coordinate 36,435 downwards.
GGGGGGCGAAGCGGGCGAGGACTTTGCCGTCGCGGCCGATCAGGAACTTCTCGAAGTTCCAGCTGATCGGGCCAGGACCCTTGGGCTGCGTTGGGACGGCGGTCAGATGCTTGTACAACGCACAGGCCCCGTCACCGTTGACTTCGATCTTTTCAAACAGGTCGAATTGCACCCCGTACCTGGTCGTACAGAACTGCCGGATCTCGGCCGCACTGCCGGGCTCCTGTTGCAGAAATTGGTTGCAGGGAAACCCCAGCACGCCCAGTCCCTGGGCGGCGTACTTGGCGTGCAGCGATTGCAGTTCCGCGTACTGCGGCGTCAATCCGCACTTGCTCGCGACGTTCACCACCAACAGGACTCTCCCTTGATACTTTTCGGCCAAGTCCACCTCTCGGCCGTCCAGCGACTTCATCTTGAAATCGATGTCCGAGGCCGTCGCCGAACGAGCCCAAACGGCCGCCACTACACACATCAACGCGAACCCTGCTGTTCTCATGACCTGTTTCTCCGGTTTGTCTGCGTCGAAAAACGCTCTTCGCTCGAATCCGAACGACTCGTAGCTTTATAGAGGCGGCCCCGCGCGGCGAGTAGTCTGCGGGGACAAAAATGCGCGCTGCGGGGCCGGCGTGCCGCCTGCCCAGAACGCCCGGCAAGAGGCTGCGGGTACGCCGGTTGCGGCCGGCTCACGCCTGGGCCGGCGGAACCGGCGGCTCCACGATCCGCTTCACGGCGTCTTCCAAGCGACTCAAAAGCTCGGCGATCTCGTCACCGTCGTGGTCCGGGAGGATCGCCTTGCCGAAGCGGACCCGGTAGAAGCTCTCGACGATACGGGCCGGCAGTTGGGCGACGGCAGTGTGCGGCGACAGCGCGGCCAGCCGCTCGCCCGCCCGGCACGCCAGTTCGCGAGGCGTTTGCCCGATGCCGCGGCTCAATCCCAACTGGTTCAACGCCGCTTCCAGCCTCCGGTAGAACTCGACGGTCAACGCCGCGGACGGCTGCCCGCGGGCCGGAACGCCGCGCGACCATCGCCACTGCCAAGGCGAGGCCCCGGGACGCTTTCCGCCGGGGACCCGCCCGCGCAGCCAGCAGGCCAGGATGCTGACGGCGAACGCGGAGAACACGATGAAGCCGAGAAACGGCGCGATGCCGTGCGCCCACTGCTGCACGCGGCGGCGCACCCCGTTCAGCCGTTGGAGGACGGAGGCCCAGGTTTCGGGACTGGCCTGGTTGGCCACCGGTTCGTAGATCGATTCCTGCTGGCGTTTGGCGGTCAAGCCCAGGATGTAGTCGGTCCACATGGTTCGGGCATAGTCAAGGACGTCGTCGACGACGTTCAACCAGCCGCGCTGCAACTGCCGCGCGCGGTCGATGTCCGAGCCCGGAGTGGGGTCCACCCGCAGCCAGCCGCCCAGGGGACTCAGGGCGGCGTTCGGCGGCGACTCCGCTTTGGCTTCCTCCGGCGGCAGGTAGGCTTCCACCCAGGCGTGCGCGTGCCGCTGCAAAACCTGGTAGTAATCCCCCAAGGCATTGTACTCGCCGCCCCGATAGCCGATCACCATCCGCGCCGGGATGTTCTGGCTGCGGAGCATCATCACCAGCGCGCTGGCAAAGTACTCGCAGTGCCCCGAACGATGGTTGGCGACGAAATCCTCGATCGGGTCCAGTCGCCGTTGGCGGCGGGTCCGGCGAAAATCCAACGTGTAGGTGTACACGCCGGGCCTGAGAAAATGATCGCGGAGCCTTCGGACGATGTCGGCCCGTTTGACGTTGGCCGCCGGCTCCCGGCCGACCAGTTCGTCGGCGATCTTCTTGATCTGCGGAAAGCGGGTTTCGTCGAACGCGAGCAGATCGGGATCCATCAGATTGGTCGCGTCGCGCGGCAGCGGCGTGACATCCAATTGAACGCCCCCCAGCAAGCCCGTGGTCAGCACCGAGTACCGAAACTCCTGCCTTGGCCGCATCTCCGCCGCGATCCCGTAGGAGAACTGCCCGGTGTGCCGTTGGACGTAGACGTCGGAAGGAGTCTGAGCACAGCCGTAAACCGGATAGATGGCGAACAGCGCCTTCTCGCTGAGCGGCTGGAGCGTCACGTCCTGCCGGACCAGGCCGGGGCTTGGCGGAGGCGCGGGCATGTAGCGGCCGACGGCCGAGGACGGCATCCTGTCCGGCTGCTGCCACATGGCGCCGTCATCCTCGTACGCATACCGCGTCAGCACGACGCCGCGAAAATACGGTTCGCCGTAAACCCGGTAAGGCTGGCCGCTGGCCGCGTCCCGAAAACTGACCCGCATGACCGTGTCCGAACTCTCCAGGACGGAGGCCATCTCGTCCAGCCTGACCTCGCCGCTGAAGCCGACGACGCGGGTGGCGCGCGTGGCGTAGCCGCGGCGCGTGGAACTGTCCAACCGGGGCGCGGTGAAGAACAGCACAAAGGCAAACACCAGGGTGCTGAGGCCGATCGCGGCAATCTGCCGGAGCAGCCCCCCGGCGACGACCTGGCGGCCCAGCCGGGCCGAGCTGATCAGCGGCCGGGTGACCGGTTCGCGGCGCAGCAGACGTCGCCAGCGTTCGGCCGCCGGTCCCGCCGCGGGCGCGAACGGCTCCGCTTCATGCCGCTGACTCCGCCACCGCGCAGCCAACTCGACCACGCGCAGCCCCTCGCGGTACACGTGCAGCACGACCAGCGTGGAAAACGCGACAACAGCGTACAGGATCAGCACGATCCCGAACTCGACGCCGACGTTCAAGGCCGCCGAGACAACCACTTGCAGCAGGCTCAGCACGGTCAGCTGCCAGTACAATTGCGGGTTCTTCTGCTGGTAGAACAGCACGACCTGCAGATAGATCAGCAGGTTGGCGATGGCCAGCAACTGGAGCCGCATGGCGGGCTGCAGGAAGTCGTTCAGAGAAAAAAACAGGGCCGCCAACGCCGCCAGGTTGGCAACCAGGCGATTCAGACGGAACCAGCCCAGGATGTCCGTAAACACCACGGACGTCACGGCGGCAAACACGACCAGCAGGGTCAACGAACCCTGCTGGCCCATGCCCAGCAGCACCGCGCCGATGATCGCCAAGGCCGCGACGTGAATCTGTACGATCCGCTCGAGCTTCATCTCAATCCGCACTCGCGACTCGGCCGCCGGACTCTGCGGCCAACTCCCGCAGCCCCGGCGGCGACGAGCAACCGGGCGGCGGGAGCGATCCTGGTTCCCTCGGCTCCCCTACTCCCACACGAACACGCGGCCCACTTCTTCCGACCTGACATCCAGCCAAATCACGGAGCCCAAGGCCCGCTGACGCCGGTGGCCTCCGGCGAAGGAATCGCTCCGGCCGATGTGGTCCAATTGACTGCCCCGCGTGCTGATCACCACCACCTGCGTGCCCAGCGGGATCTCGGCCATTAACTCGCCCAGGGTCTCCGCCAGGCGGTTCTCCGAGGCGGCGTCGATCAAGGCCAATCGCTGGAGCGTCTGCTGGGCAAACAACGCCGACGCGCCAGACGACCACACGCCGCACTGCCGGGCGGCCAGGGCAAGCGTGACTCGACTGCCCCCGCGCTGCGCCAGTTCATCGACCAAGGTCGCCGCAAAGCTGACGGCGATTTCCACTCGCCCGCGATCCTCGTCGCGCGGCGCTTCGGGCTGCCAGAGGTCCAAGACCAGCGCCAGGTCCCGGTTCTGCTGCTGTTCAAACTGCCGCACGGCCAGTTTGCCCACCTTGGCACTGGTCCGCCAATGAATCCAACGCTTGCTGTCACCCGGCCGCCATTCCCTCAGCCCGTAGTAATCCCCGTCGATCGGACCTTGCCGCCAATGCGCCGTTTGCCGCCCCAGGCGCCGGGAGTCCAGCAGTTCCAGCCAATGAGGCGCCAACTGGCCCAACCTCGGCCAAACGACGACGCGCTCGAACCGCTTCAGCTTGGCACTCGCCTTGACCAACCCCATCGGAAATCGCGTGGAGACTCGCAACGGACCGAACCGGTACCGCCCGCGGTGCGGCAGGGTGACCTGGTAGGCCGCTGTGACGAGTCCTCCGGCCGGAACGTGCGGCAGCACGACTCCAGCATTGGGCCGCAGATCCCGCTTGCGCGACTCGCAATCCGCAAAGTCCGGCTGCACGCAATCGTCGACGACAACCATCCAGCTGCCCAAGCGGCGGCGCTCGTTCCGCCCGCAGATCTCGACGCGAAACGGACGGCCCGCAAAAATCCGCTCAGGCAAACGCCGGGAAATCGACAACCGCCGCAGCGATTGAACGACGAACCGCCAATTGAACAACAGCGGCCCGATCATCATGCCCGCCAGGACGAACAGCAAATTGATGTCGCGCGTCGTCGCCCCGCCGACGATAAACGCCAGCAGGAGCACGTAATAGGCGCCTTCTCGGCAAATGGTGACAACGCGGCGACCAGCCATCAACTCGAACCTCGCGGGATTTCTTTCGGGACCTCGCGACATTATACTGCCCGGCAACGGACACGGGTAAGGACCGCCGGAATAAGAACGGTCGCAAGACTGCTCGGCACAACGGTTGCCGCATCTCGCAGCCTTACGATCCACGCCGCTTCAGGCTACTGCGGCGCGTATTCCCTGAGCCAGCGCAGGTAGACCCGATACTGGTCGAGCGATACGCCGGGCGGCGTCTGGTGATCCACGCTGGGGATGAACCGGCCGCCTTTCATCAGCGGGGCCAGCCGCTCGAACTCCCGGCGGACCACCTCCTCGCCGCGGTTCATCACCATCTTGTCGTAGTGGCCGACCATCTGCAGCGTCGGAAATCGCTGCCGCAGCCGCATCCCGTCGACGCCCGCCTGCCGCTCCAACGGCAGCACGCCCTGGACGCCTTCCCGCAACAACCAGGGCACCATCAGCGTCACGTCGCCGTCGGTGTCCACCAGCACCTCCGCGCCCAAGGCGTGAAGCCGCGGGATCAGCTGCCGGTAGTAGGGGGCGATGAACTCGTCAAAATGCCGCTCGGAGATCATCGGCCCGTGGTTGTACGACATGTCCTCGGCAATCGTGACGAACGTCGGCACGCAAGCCTGGGCGACCCGGTCGAGGATCCGCAGGTTGAAGTCGGTCAGATCCTGGTTGATGCGGTGCAGCAATTCGGGTTGGTCGTAGAACGCCAGGCTGATTCTGGTGAAGCCCATCAACGTGCGGGGAAACCAGAAGTAGCCTTCCAGCGTGATCCACACCACGGCCTCGCCGCGGGCCTGGCGGCCAGCCCAGGGCCGCATCGAGTCGATCGCGGCCGAGTGGTCCGGAAACAGCCGCGGCCGCACCCGCAGGTAGTCGTCCATGTTGGACACGATGCCCTCGACGTGGTGCTGCACGGCCTCAATCGTCGAATCGGTCGTGCTGAACCAGAATTGCTGGTAGGGATCCAGGCCGAAGTACTCGGAGATCTCAAAAACCGTGTTCAGTTCGCCAGGCAGTCCCTCGGTTTTCCAGCGGGCGATGGTCTCGTCCCACCACATGGCCCATTCCCACATCGGCAAGCGGTCGACCGGCTGGCCGTTCATCACGGCCCGGAATCGTTCGACATGATTCATAACGTTCCTCATGGCTTCGGCTGTCTCCCTTCGGCGAGCGGTGGGCGTGAGCCCACCGGTTCCTTGGCATCGGCGAGCGGTGAGCGTGAGCCCACCGGTTGTTTGGGTGCGTCCAAGCCGCCTCCGCAGAAACACCGGTGGGCTAACGCCCACCGCTCGCCGGGACGCGATGCGATTTCGCCGAGGTCAGACCGTCGGATTACTCAGCCGCCAAGCTGACGCGGACCAGTTCCTTGTCGTTCCGGGCGAACACGGACCGGTCCGCAAACGCCGGATGGCTCCAGATCACATCGCGTCCAAAGACCTTGTTGGTCGGCTGCAGCATCCGGAACCGGTCGATTTCGGTGTACCCCTGCGGCGACAACTGGGCCAAGATCAAGTCGCCCGTTTCGCTGAACAGGAAGAAACGGTCTTCGTGCTTGACGATAAACGCCGTCCCGTAACGGCCGCGGCGCGTGGCGCCGGTGGTCGGCTGGAGCGTTTGCCACAGCCGCTCGCCGTCCGTCAGCCGCACGCCCATCAGGGCCCCGCTGCCAATGTCGCAGCCGTAGATGGTTCCGTCTTCCAGAAACGGCGTGCTGTTGGCACAGTACACGGCGTTCTTGGCCCCCCCCCGCCAGACGACCTCTGCCGCCGACTGGTCCGCAGCCAGTTTTAACAGCACGCCTACGTCGCCATAGCCGGTCGCCAGCAGGTACGGGCCGAATTGCCTGGGCGTGGTGATCGCCATGCCGACATTCGGTTTCAGCGGCACGGACCAGTACACGCGGCCGGTCGGAGGATCCAGGCCGTTGATGGATTCGCCGTGCCAGATGATCAGTTGCTTTCGGCCGCCGATCTCGATCATCGTCGGCGGGCAGTACCCCTGCTGCTCGGCCGACAACGCTCGCCAAACCTCGCGGCCGGTCCGCTTGTCGAACGCGACCGCCACGCTGCCCGGTCCCCCGACCACGCAGAACAGCAAATCGCCGTCCACCAGCGGATGCGCGGCCACGCCCCAGAACGGCGTCGCGGCGCCGTAGTCCTTGACAAAATTTTTGACCCAGACCAGCCTCCCGGTTTGGGTCTCCAAGCAGGACAGATTCCCCTCCGCACCGAGGGCATACACCATCGCGCCGTCGACGGTCGGCGTGCAACGCGGCCCGCCGCCGAAGGAGAACCGGTAGGGCCGATCGTACTCGTACTTCCACCGCAACTGGCCCGTCCCGGCGTCCAGGCACAGCACGCGCTCCGTGCCCTCGAGCCGGTCCGCTCCGCCGGCATTGTTCGTCACCTCGCCCGCCCGGAGCCGGTAGTCCATCACGAACACCCGGCCGCCCGCGACCGCCGGTGCGGCGTACCCCAATTCCACCGGCGCTCGCCATTGGACCCGCAGTCCCCGCTGCGGAAACCGGTCCACAATCCCCGTTTCCCGCCAGACGCTGTCCCTGTTCGGCCCCAGCCATTGCGGCCAGTCGTCCCCCAGGGTGGGCGGCACCGCCAGACACAGAATCGCCAACGCAACAAGCCCGCTCAGACGCATTGGGGGAGCCTCCTGCAGATGCCAAAAGTGGGATGGAAGACGGATGTTGTAGCAGCCCGTTGGCGGCGTGTCGAGCACGGCGGCCCCCGGACGTCGCCGACGGCTTGGCGGGCTCATTGACGTCCCTTCCGAACAGCGTACATTGGATGGCGTGTTGCGGTCGCGATCGTCCGGCACGAAGAAACCGGCCAGGATCGACCGTCTCAGGACCGGGTTCCGCGGCAAAGCGACCCGGACCTTTTATCCGAAGCACCCGGCAGGCCGTTTCGGCGAAAGCGGGCCTGTCCCCCTTCCGCGAAAGGCCGTTTTGAGGAGTTTCCATGACGAGAAGGCGAAGATGACTTACGGTCGGGGCAGTGACGCTGATCCTGCTCCTCTCGTTCTTGCTGTTGACAGAACCGGGGCGGCGGACGCAGTTCATCCTGGGCGGCGCCATGGTCAACTTGGGATACGGGCTGCAGGACCATCTGGAGAGCTACGACTTTGTGCACGGGCACGAGCACCAGATCTCTCCCGACGACGTTTGGAAAGAAGTGCAGCAGCAGAATGCCCCGGCGGCAAAGGTGCGAGAATTGTTCCCACGCACGGCCCGTCATCCGCTGGTCGCATTGGTGGTCTGCATGGCTGTCGCAGTAGTGGATGTTCGGATTGTCCAGCCCGTGCAGGATCAGATTCATCGAGGCGATGCGGAGCATGGTCACGTCGAAATCGAAGCCGAAGAACATGCATTCCTGCAGGTGCCGGCGCTGGTCGGGATTGAGCTTGTCGCCCGTGTAAATCGTGGTCTTGTTGCCCTCGTCGTCTTCGCGCTGGATGAGGCCGGCCCTCGACGTGTTGGTGCGGAGGACGTGTTCCGCAGCGGCGGCCAGGAAGCCGCCCGTGCCACACGCCGGGTCGCCGATCACGTCGGTCGGCTTGGGGCCGATGACCTCGACCATCATCCGGATGATGTGCCGCGGCGTGCGGAACTGGCCGTTGATGCCGGCGGTGGTGAGCTTGCTCAGCAGGTACTCGTACAGGTCGCCCTTCGTGTCGCTGTCTTCGATGGGCAGCCGGTCGATCCTGCCCACGGCCGAGACGAGCAGGCTGGGCTTCTGGATCAGGCATTGGGCGTCGGCCATGTACTCGCTGAAGGTGGAGCCGGAATTGCCCACGCTGCGGAAGTGCGGAAAGACCTCCTCGCGGACGATTTTCAGCATCTCCGGGGCCGGTTTGTGCTTGAAGCTGCTCCAGCGTAGGTGCGGCTGGTCGGGGCCGAAGATCATCTTGACGCCGGTCTTGCCCTTCAAGCGTTTCGCCTTGCGCTCGTTGAGGCTTTCGCGGAGGTCGAGCATCTGCGAAAACATGAGGAAGGAAATCTGCTCGATGACGGTCAGCGGGTTGGTGATGCCGCCGGTCCAGAACTCGGCCCAGAGGCGGTCGATGTCCTGCCGTAGTTTGCCGGTGATCATAGGGTTGTGCGGTCCGTGCAGTAGGGATGCGGTGTCGTTGGGTTTCATCGTTTAACCGCGACCCAACGGGGAGCGCGGGCGATTCGCAACGACGTCGAGTCGCACTTCCCGCGCTCCCCGTTGGGTCGCGGTTAAACGCCTTAAGTCGCTATCTTCGTGGGCGATCCTGCGGAAAACGATTCTACGATGGCGACCAGTTCCTCGGCCTGGTGTTCGTCCGGGAAGACGCCGTCCAGGCCGTCTTTGTCCAGGGCGGTGAACGGCGTTTCGTACAGTTGGTCCAATTCGATCGCGCCGAAGTCGCGGATGTGGTTCTTCAGCAGATCGAGGAAACGGAGCTGTGTCGAGTTCAATGTGTACTGGTGGGCGAACGCCGTGAAGCGGGCGTTGACCGTCTCGGCGTCCAGACCGATGATACTGCGGATCGCCACGGCCAGATTTCCGGCGGTCTCCGGATAGTATTCCAGCAGGTCGGTCAGGTCCAGGTCAGGCTCTTGGGCCAGGACCAGCGCCGTGAATTTGTCCAATTCCTCGGCCGTGACGGGCTGGCCGGCCCGAATCTTCTGCAGCGGCGGCGTGGCGTCGATCAGTCCCGTCAGCAACGCCTGGACGCGGCTGCGGTACTCGATCAGCTCCAGACCCGCAAATCTCGGCCGATACTGCGTGCGATACACGTCGGCTTCCTCCTCGACAACATCCAGCACCTTGGGCGGCAGCGGCGCAGGGCCAGTAGGCCGGGTGCGGTATTTCATAATGCCGCGAAGTTCCCGCCGGACTTCTTCGATCGCCGGGACGGTCGGCGCCTCCCAGAACGATCCGCTCTTGACCCGCTGGATCACCGCGATCTTCTCGCGGACCGGGTTCAAATTGATCGGCAACTGGGCGACGCAGCCAACCAAGTCGTCGCGCAGATCGGCAAGCCGCGCCGACTGTTTGACCACGGCGGTTTGCAGCCGGCAGCAATTCACGTCGCATTCGTACGCGGGCAGGTGGCCCGTGATGTTGCGCCATTGCATGAGGGGAGCGATGGTTGTCTGGAGCATGCTCTTGGTCGCCGCATCGAACCGTTGAATCACGCCGTCTTGCTGGACGGTCTTGACCTCGCGCCACTTGTCCCGCACGGCAATCGCCGTGTCGGGCAGGTCACGGACGTCCTGCAAGAGCAGATCGCATGCCAAAGCAAACGTCTGGTGGTCTTGCGCCGCGATGGCGGCCTCGGCCAAGCGGATACGTTCCTCGAACAGGACCTGCTGAATGGACTTTCCGCTGCCGTTCGGCTCCGCCTCCGTGTAGTGCTCGTCGAAGTACTCGAAGTTGCCCCAGTGGTCGAAGATCAGGAACTTCTTCTTGTCCAGGCCGGGGCCGAACAGGTTCGGGCACAACCGCGTGCCGCGGCCGATCATTTGCCAGAACTTGATGTACGAGTACACGGGCTTGGCAAAGACCAGGTTCACGATTTCGGGGATGTCGATGCCCGTGTCGAGCATATCGACCGAGATGCCGATGGTCAGTTCGGGGTGGTTGCCCTCGCCCTTCAAGTCGTCGATCAGGTCCTCGGCTCGCGGGTCGTAGTTGTCGATCACCCGGCAGAAACTGCCGCCGTACTGCGGGTACATCTCGTCGAACAACTGCTGCAACAGGACGGCATGATTGTGGTTGCGGGCGAAAACGATCGTCTTGCCCAGGCGGCTGCCGCCGTCGACCTTTGATGCCGTGCTCCATCAGGTTCCGCAGGATATGTCGGTTGGTGTCCTTGTTGAACACGTGCTTGTCGACTTCGCGCTGCTCGTATTGGATCGCCTCCGGTTTGGTTTCGTCTTCCTCCAGCTGCCGACGTTGGTCGGGCGTCATTTCGGAGTACTTGACGCCGCGGCGCAGAAACGGCGTCGTGTAGGTATGCACTTCGAAGGGGACCAGCCACGGCGGCACGTCGTTGATGGCGTCTTCGTAGCTGTAGAACGACATCGGATCGTTGTCTTCGCAGTCGAACAGGCGATACCGGCTTTTCCCGAGCAAGACCCAGATGGCGGTCATCGCCGGCGTGCCAGGGCTGAGATGGATACATAACTCAGAGTCTTTGCGATCCGAGGATTCGAGAATCGACGCCAGTGTCGCGTCGGCCAACTGAAAGATGCTGACGTAGTCGGTCGGCGCGACGATCTTCACCTGATGGATCACCGCCTGCACCGGGATCCACTCCGAAAACCAGTCCCCGAGGAATGGCTGGTAGTTGCTGAGCAGATGGATGCGGTCGAATCGTTCTGCCTCGATCAGCGTCCGGATCGGTCCCTTTCGGAGGTCCGGATTGGGGCGAGATTTCAAGGCCGTCAGGATCCTCTGCCGATCCCGCTCAGGCCGTTCATTCGCCATGGCGGCCAGATCGGCGTGCCCAATCCAGGAAACCAGCAGCCGTTTCGTGGGTCTGGTACAATTCTTTCTGTTCCCTCTACAAACGAGATTGTACTGAGCGCCTGTCGCTTCGACGATCGAAATCATGGAGTCCCGTCGGCAAGCTGCCGGCGCGGGGTCCCGCGGCAACTACGCCGGCGTCTTGGTGGGGGCCAGTTCCCAGGCGTCCGGCTGAGCCCTGGCTGCCAGCAGGGGGGGCAGGCCGGCGTCGAGGGCTTGGCGGAGTGCGGCGTCCAGTTCGCCGGCCTCGGTCTGGAGCACCGGTTTGCCGCCCGCCGCAAAGCCGTCGGGACACGTGAAGAACACCACGGTCGGACGCGTCATCCACTCCACGAAGTGCTCCGCCACGCGGCGAGTCAGCTCGGGGGCCGCTTGTGCGAAGGGACCGTCGGCGACGAAGACGATCTGACAGGGTTTCTTCTCCCGGCCCCACAGGCGGTCGCAGCCGCGCTGCAGAACGCCGGACAGCCGATGCCGAAGGAAACTTACCTGTTCGTCCAACGGGAGGCCCTGATACGGACTCAGGTTGCCCGCTTCGGACCGCAGCAACGGCAGGGGTTCGCCCGCGAGACGGATGCCCGCCACGTACCAGCGCAGACTGGCCGTTTCGATCAGGACCGTTAACAGAACCGGTTCTTTCGCCGTCATGCCGTCGCCCCGCCCACGCTGCTCGCGCCGCCCACGCTGCTCGCGCCGCCGGACATCGCCCGCTCCAGTCGCGGCAACAAGGCGTTTCCTTGTGTCTCAAACTCAGCCAGATGGACTCGTGCGTCCTGGGCGCCCGAGTCCTGTTGGCGAAGTTCCCGCGTCAACGCCTGGCCCCGCTGAACGTACGCGTGCAAGTCGTCCAGCAATTGCTCGCGTTCGACGATGTCGTCGTACCGGGCCGCCGCCTGGTGCAGGACCTCGATCAACTCATCCGGATCCCAGGGCTTGGTGATGTAGCGATACAGGCCGACGTTGTTGATCGCTTCCACGACCGCCCGGATGTCGGCATAGCCGGTGAACACGATGCGGATCGCTTCGGGATGCTCCGTCTTGACGCGGTGCATCAATTGGACGCCCGTCATCTCCGGCATCCGCTGGTCGGACATGATCACGTGGATCGGGTGCTGCCGAAGGATCTCCAACGCCTGGCTGCCGCTTTCGGCCGTGTACAACTCGAACTCGCGCCGCAGCAGGCCCTGCAGCGAGTAGAGGATTTCCGGCTCGTCATCCACCAGCAGGATCGGATGTTTTTTCGTCTTGCTCATCGGTTCGGGTCCTGTGTCGGCTGAAGGCGGAAGGGAAGGCGGACGCGAAACGTGCTGCCGCGTCCGAGCTGACTGTCGACGTCGATCGAGCCGCCGTGGTCGCGGATGATGCCGTAACAGATGGACAACCCCAATCCGGCTCCGCGTCCCACGGCCTTGGTAGTGAAGAAAGGCTCGAAAACGCGTGGCAGGTGAGCGGGATCGATCCCGCAACCGTGGTCTCGCACCTCGACGACGGCGTGGTCCAGTTCGGCGGCCGTCCGCACTTCGATGCGGCCTTGCGGGTCACTCGCCTGGATGGCGTTCAACAGCAGATTGAGGAACACTTGATGGATCTTGCTCGGCCGGCAAACCACGGGCGGCAGCGGCGCGAAGTGCGTGCTGAGGGAGATCTGTTGCTCATCCAATTCGCGGCGCAGCATGTCCAGCGTGGAAGTCAGGGCCGCATTCAGATCCAACTCGTCCAATTCCGCTGCGTCCAATCGGGCGAACTCGCGCAGGTTCTGGACCGTGTTGCGCACGCGGGCCAGGCCGCCCAGCGAGGCGTCGAACAACCGCGGCAAGTTCTCCTGGACCCACTCCAAATCCGCGTCCTCCTCCAGTTCGGCCAGCTGTGCCGCCAGCTGAGGATCGGCCTGCCGGAGGATTTCGGCGCCGCGCCGATACGCCTGCAGCAACTCCATCACCGCTCGCAAATCGCGGTTCAGCACGGCCAGGTTGTTGGTGACGTAGGCCACGGGGTTGTTGATCTCGTGCGCCATGCCGGCTGCCAGCTGGCCCAGGCTGGCCAGTTTTTCGCTTTGCACCAGCGCCGCCTGCGCCTCGCGCAACTGGCGGTTCTGTTCCGCCAGTCTCCGTTCCAGGGCGATGATGCGTTCTCCCGCTCGCATCCGGACCCGCAACTCGTCCGGATCGAACGGTTTGACCAGGAAGTCGTCCGCGCCGGCGTCCATCGCCGCCACCAGATCGGCTTTCTCCGCTTTGGCCGTGAGCAGAATGATGTAGACGTAACCCGGCAACTCGCAACTGCGGATCCGGCGGGTCAGTTCCAGCCCGTCCATTTCCGGCATCAGCCAATCGGTCAGCACCAGGGGATAATGGTCGTGCTGGACGAACTCCCAGGCCTGTGCCCCGTGCTCCGCTTCCTGGACTTCGTACTGCCATTTCTCCAGACACGCCCTCACCAACCGCCGCGTGACCAGGCTGTCTTCGACGATCAGGACTTTCATGGCGGATGTGCCGGGCGCCGAGTTCATTCCTGAATTGTCCCCGCGGCACCGCGGCCCTGCAAGCCCGCAGGCAGGTTGTTTGTCCCACCGCCGGTTCGCGGCCCGCAAAAACGGCGGCCTTTTCGAGCGGCGCGGCGGCCAGTTTCCCTTCCGGCACCCCTGGGCCCCAACCGCCCTGCGCTCCCTGAGCCGGGCTGCCTATCCTCGCTCCGGGGCCAGTGCTTGTCCGGCCAAGGAATTCCCGATCCGGGCCTTCCTGTGCCGGAGCTTCCTGTGCCCCCGTTACGCCGCCCGAACGCCCCGCTGCTCCAGAGCGGCCGCCAGGTCCGCCGCGCTGGTGAACAGAACGGCGTCGAATCCGGCGTGACAGGCGCCCTGGACGTGTTCCGCGCGGTCGTCCACAAAGAAGATCCCGGCCGGGGCAACGCCCGCCAGTGCGGCGGCGGCGCGGTAAATGGCCGGATCGGGTTTCATGGCCCGCAGCTCGTAACTGAGCGCCGCCACTTCAAACAGCTGCTGCAAAACCGGAAACCGCCGGTCGCGGCAGAACCGCCAATGGATTTCGCACGTGTTGGACAAGACTCCCGTCCGGTACCCGGACTGGCGCAGCCGCAAGATCAGCTCGACGACCTCCCGGTTCTCCCAGAACATGTCGCTGGCAGCCAGCGCAAAGGCGTCGAGATCGGGGCGCGTGCCCAGACGCTGGAAGAGCGTCTCGAAAAACTGCTCCGTCGTCATGTCGCCGCGTTCGTAGGCGGGTTCCAGGCCGCTGTCGAAGACGACCTCCTGGATCACCCGCTCCGAGACTCCCGCCACGTCGGCCATCCGGCGAACCGCGATCGGATAGTCGAAAGACAACACGACCTTGCCCAAGTCGAAATACAGGAATTCCGGCGGCTGCGTCCGCATCCCAGCGTCCTTTGCGCACAGTCAGGATTCACTCGCGGCGGAAGGCAATGTGCTGCTTCCAGTTCTCGTTGTCCACCTGCGGCAGGTCCGTCCGGTAGTGGACGCCGCGGGATTCCTCGCGTTGCAGAGCGGCTTGGGCGATCACCCGCGCGATGGCCAGCATGTTCTGCAACTCCCAGCCGGCAGGTTCGACGAATTGGCGGAACAGCACGTACCGCTGCCAGGTCGCGATCGTGCTCAACGCTTCGATCAGATCCGCCTTGCTGCGGCGGACGCCGACACTCCGCCACATCAGGCTCTTCAGCGAGTTGCGGATGTCGCCCAGGTCCAACTGCTCGTCCGGTTCGTCCAGCACGGCGTTCTCCAGCGGCAGGGCCTGGAAGCTGTCGTCGGCCTGAATCGCCGCCCGCGCCGCCCCCAAGCCGGCATGGGCGCCGTAGACCATGCTCTCCAGCAAGCTGTTCGACGCCAGCCGATTAGCGCCGTGCAAGCCCGTGGAGGTCACCTCGCCCGCCGCCCACAACCCCGGCAACGTCGTGCGGCCGTCCAAGTCCACGGTTACGCCGCCGACCATGTAGTGCGCGCCGGGCCGCACCGGAATCCGGTCCTTGGTGATGTCGATCCCGAACTTGCCGCAGGTATCGCTGATAAAGGGAAACCGGCCCCGCACGAACCGCGAGTCCAGGTGGCTGAGGTCCAGATACACGCAGGGATGCCGGGTCTTTTCCATCTGGCTGACGATGGCCTGCGAGACCACGTCGCGCGGGGCCAGCTCGCCGCGCTGGTCGTAATCGAACATGAACCGATAGCCGCTGCGGTCCACCAGGTAGGCCCCTTCGCCCCGAATGGCCTCCGTGATCAGGCTGCGGCTGCTGCCCGCGATGTACAGCACGGTCGGATGGAACTGCATGAACTCCATGTCCCGCAGTTCCGCCCCTGCCCGAAAGGCCAACGCGTGGCCGTCGGCGGTGGCCACCGAAGGATTGGTCGACTCGCGGTACAACTGCCCCGCGCCGCCGCTGCAGAGGATCGTCTGCTTGGCCCAGACCAGCATCCGCCCGTGGTGCTGATCCGCGATCAGGGCTCCGCGGCAGACGCAGTCCTGGGTCAACAGGTCGAGCGTAAACGTGTTTTCCCAGATGCGCACGTGCCGCAGTTTGCGCGTCCAGGCAATCATGGCCCGCATCACTTCCTTGCCCGTGGCATCCCCCATGGCATGGACGATGCGGAAATGGCTGTGGCCGCCCTCGCGGCCCAGCACGAGTTCCCCGGCCTGGGTATCAAACTGCGTGCCCCACTGGATCAGCTCCCGGATCCGCTGCGGCGCTTCCCGGACGACCATCTCCACGACTTGTGGATCGCACAATTCGCCGCCGGCCGTCAGGGTGTCGGCGATGTGGTTCTCGAAGCGGTCCTCGGGTTTGATCACCCCGGCGATGCCACCTTGGGCATAAGCACTGTTCGATTCATCGAGCCGGTCCTTGGTGACGACCAACACGGACAACGACGGATCGACGGCGATCGCCGCCCGCAGCCCTGCCAAACCGCCGCCGATGATCAGCACGTCGGTAAAGAAGTGCGGCATCTCCTTGGGGTGAAACGGAATCAAGTAACGGGGAATGGGATCGTGCATGGGAGGCCCTTGTGAAAACGGAGCGCGGAGTGTCCGGCCCCAAAGCGGAAACGTAACCATCGCACACGCGGGCCCGGTCGACAAGAGGGCATCGCCGACGACGGACTGCCGACGGCCCCGCGTGTCCCGATGATTTCCTGCGTCGATCAGCCGAAGTTTACGGTCTGCAGCCGGGACGCGGCGACGCGGCTTGCGGCCAGCACGGCCGGCCGCGATTCCACCGCCGGCGGATCCTGTTGGCACCGATCCGCATCGAGTATCTTGGGTGGCACGAGCCATGCTGCCGCACGAGGCTTGGTGCCCGTACGATCGCGGCTACGACGGCACACGCTGCGCGTGCGACGCCGGACACGCCAGCCCGGCGGAGGCACGGCAGCCACCGAACTGCGAAGAGGAGACGATTATGGAACGCTGGATTTTCGATCCGGCAACGCTGGCCAGGTTCACCGAAGGACGGAAATACCGGGACGAGTTCGAGACGGGCCTGTACCCCGGCGGGACAAACGACATGCCACAGGAACACCGGCGCGCCGGGGAGCGGATCGCCGCCACGATCCGCCCGCTGGCGACGGGCGGCGCCCTGGACGAATCCACCGGGCACATCCTGGCGCTGGTGCTGGGGCACTCCAACTGCGCGATGTACTTCGCGGCCCTGCAGCAACACCTGGCCCGGCAGCGCGACAAGCTGCACCCGCGGTTCGAGTTGCTCAACGCAGCGGTGGATGGCCAGCAACTGCCGGAAATTCTGACTCTGTGCGGCGGAGTCTGGGACCGCGCCCAATCGCTCTTGGACCGGCCCGGCTACTCCCAGCGGCAAGTGCAAGTGCTGTTTCTGCACACGACCTACCACGGCGCGCGGAATCGCCGCCAGACGCCGCCGGGGCCGTTTCCGGATACGATGCAGGCTATGCAGCGCGATCTGAACGCCTTGCTGCGGCATTGCGTCGAACGCTTTCCGAACCTCAAACTCGCCTATCTGACCTGCGACGGCTTTCGGCACTTCACAAGGTTCGAGCCGCACGTGTATCGGGAAGCGTTCGCCGTCAAGTGGCTGATCGAAAGCCAGCTTGGCGGCGACGCCGGCACGCGGTTCGAAGGCCCGGACCGGCGTCTGCCTTGGCTGACCTGGGGCCCTTATGTCTGGGACAACCGCTGGGACCGGAGCTACTTTACCGATCGCGTGCATCCGGCGCCGAAGGCCCAGGAGATCTTCGCGGAAGCGTACGGGGAACACCTCCGCCAAGACCCCGTCGCCAGACCGTGGTTCCTCGCGCCCGCCGCGTCCCCGGAGCTTGCCGCAGGCCACGGCCAACGCCCGATCGGCTGCGAGCGTCCGGGCTTGCCGCCGGCCGACCCGAATCCGGACGCCGGGCCCGTCAGCCCGCCTGCCGATGATGGCTAAGAACCGGTAAACTCAAGCCTGACCGGCGCCGCTCAGACGCCTCACGAAAGCGGCGTGCGGTTCGCCGCCCAGACCCTCGTCGAGCGTCCGAAGGGTCGCGGCCAGGTCGCCCTGCAGCAAGGCGGCGGTGTCCAGCCACAGGCCGGGGAAACGCTCGCTGCGGAGCACGCCGCGGGCATCCGCCGCGAGCCGTTCGTACGCGCCGCCGCGAAGCGCGAACCAATCGAACTGGCCGTCCAGAACGCGCCACACGATGTACTCTCCAACGCCGCTGCGCCGGTACACCTGCAGCTTGGTGTTCAGATCGAAGCTCACGCTGCTGGACGCCACCTCCACCACCAAGTCCGGCGCGGATTCCACATAATCGTCTGGGCTGATCCGCACCTGTCCGCCAGACTCGGGCGTGATGTACAGCGTCGCATCCGGTTGCGGCTCGTTGTCCAGATCGAGCCTGGCCGTGGCGTTGTCGGCGACTTCGACGCCTGGAGTCGCGGCCTCGTAGTGGCCCAGCCAAGTGATGATTCTGGCATGGGGGCAAGCGTGGCGACGTACGCGGACGGGCGACGGCATATAGACGACTCCTTCGATGAGTTCCGCTTTCTTCAGTTCCGGCATCGCCTGGTACCGCCGTTCGAACTCCTCGCGCGTCAGCCGGTCCCCAGCCTCCAGCGGTGGAACCGCCGAAGCGGCAGGCCGGCCAACGGCAAGTCGTTCCTCGGAGGAGGTTGTCATGGGATGTCTCCCGGAGAGCGCGGAACTCACCGTCGCATGGCTGTCAGAGTCGCTTCATGACGATGTTTTTGAAACCGCCTGTGGTGGCGTAGCTCGCAAAGCCCAGCGGCGGCATGGTGTCCATTTCCCAACGCAACGAGACCTTGCGGCCCGCGATTTTCACGTCCACGATCTGATCGTCATCCACCCACACCTGGATTTTCTCCGGGGTGACCTGCAGCCGGACCTTGTACCACTTGCCGTCGGTGAATGACATCGAATTGGTGGATTCGTTTTCGGAAGCGTCGAAACCGTCCAGGCAGGACAACCCGGTGAGGCTGCCGCCCCAGCCGCCCAGGATCAGGCTGCAGTGCGATTTCTCCACCGGAAACGTCATGCCGCAGAAGAAATCCCCGCCTTCGATCCGCCGGGCCTGGAACGTGATTTCGTAATTGGTCTTGGGCAGTTCCTGTCCCGCCCACTTCACGCCCGTCATCGGCCGCCCCATCTTCAGGACGAGTTCCCCGTCCTTGACCGCGACCTCGCCGTGACCATCGAAGTCGATCTTGTCCAGGATCTTCCAGTCCTTCAAGGACTTGCCGTCGAACAGTTTGATCTCCTTGGCAGCCTTGGCCGCCTCGGCCGCCGGTTCGGCAGGACTTTGGGCAAACACGGCAACACTGCAGACCAGGACGGCAAGCGCGGCAGCAACTCGTGTCACGACAATCGCTCTCATGGCTTTCTCCCTTTTCAACTCGTCGGCAAACTTCCCACGTCACGCAACGTCATTATGCGCAAAAATTGACGCTGCGAAAACCCATCGGGCAGCTTGAACGGCCCGCGTGGTGTAGACTCAGTTCCTGCCATCGAGTTCGCACGCATCCTTCGAGAACTGAGCGGAAGGGCGCTGGCGCCAGACGGGAACTGGGCACAAAATGCCGCCGTTCATGATGGCATGCTCGGACGAAATGGGGTCAGGCTTACAGAATTCAGTTTTGGCCAAGCACGTCGTACCACATGGCTGGCGCCAAAATCGACCAGAATTGAATTCTGTAAGCCCTGACCCCGGCACCGAATCCATAACTTGATAAACTACGCGGAAAAGTGACGAAATCCCGATTGGTCCTGGCCACCGGTGACGGGCGACTCGGAATACCGGCGGCTAACGCCTTGCCGCTCAGCTGTCACCGGACCGTCATTTCGCGAACGGTGCCAAGTTGCGACCGATCCGAGTTCTGAGAACCGCGGAGGCGAATCATGTGGCGAATTTCCCACCGGCCGAAGTCCCGAAGCAGAGTCTGGCCAGCCGTTTGGACCGCGCTCCGAATCCACACACCGACCGGCTCGCTGAACGTCGCGCTGACCGCCCTGTTCCTGCTCGCGGTAAAGTGCCCTGCGGCGGACGTGTCCGTCCCGTCCCAGATTTTCTCGCTGGACGGTGAAGGCTGGCTGCTGGCGACGGATTCGAAGAACGTCGGCCGTGAGGAGCGATGGTGGACCGAGCCCCGGCCGGACGCCAGGCCGATGAAGGTGCCCTGGATCATTCAGGAGCCGTTCCCCGGCTATCACGGCGTGGCCTGGTACTGGCGGGATTTCTCCGCGGCACCCAACCCGTTTCCCCAGGGGCGAATGCTGCTGCGATTCTGGGCCGTGGACTACACGGCGGAAGTGTGGTTGAACGGCATGCGCGTGGGCAGCCACGAGGGCGGCGAGTCGCCGTTTGTGCTGGACGTGACCGACGCGATCCGTCCTGACGCTGCGAACCGTCTGGCCGTCCGCGTGCTGAACCCGACCCACGAGCCGATCGACGGCATCGTGCTGGCCCAAACGCCGCACCGCAACAAGGCCCTGCCCTACTCGGCGGGCAGCGCCTGGAACCAGGGCGGTATCATGGACAGCGTCGAACTGCTGACCGTCCCGGCCGTGTACCTGGAAGACGTCTTCGTGCGGCCCGACGGGAAGACCGGCCGCGTCCACATTCAAGCCAGCGTGCGAAACGCCGGCCCGGTCGCAGTGCCGGTCCAGTTGGAACTGAACCTCGCGCCGGCCAGAAGTGGCGAGACGCTCGCCGCAGTGTCGATCCAGCAAACGCTGGCGGCGGGCGCATCCCTGGTCGAGTCCGAACTGCAGGTCACGCAACCGCGTCTGTGGGAACTGAACGATCCGTTCCTGTACCGGGTGACAGCGCGCGTCCGCGCGGTCAACTCGCCGGCGTTCGACGAACAGTCCGTCCGCTGCGGCTTCCGCGACTTCCGCGTCGAAAACGGTGCCTTCCGGCTGAACGGGCGCCGCATCTACTTGCGCTGCTCGCACACCGGCAATTGCTGCCCGATCGGACTCGAACTGCCGCCCGATCCGGACTTCCTGCGACGCGATCTGCTGAACGCCAAGGTCATGGGCTTCAACGCGATCCGGTTTATCGCCGGCGTGGCCAAACGTTACCAGTTGGACTTGTGCGACGAGATCGGCCTGATGGTCTACCAGGAAGCGTACGCCTCCTGGTGCCTGGCCGATTCGCCGCAGATGGCCGAACGCTTCAACGAATCGATCCTGGGCATGGTGCGGCGGGACCGGAACCACGCAAGCGTGACGGTTTGGGGGCTGCTGAACGAGACGCCGGACGGGCCGGTGTTCCGGCACGCGGTGAGCCTGCTGCCGGCGCTGCGGGAGCTGGACGATTCGCGCCTGGTGATCCTGAACAGCGGCCGGTGGGACGCCCACAGCGGCCGGATCGCGGGCATCGAAGTCTGGCGGAACCAGGATCGCACCGATCCTTGCGTGACGTGCAACAGCACGAAGCAGGCAATCCAAGCGCTGGGCATCACCTGGTCGCCGGGGCAACTCGCCTTTCATCCCGGCCGCGACGGGGAATACGCCGTGGTGCGCTGGACCGCACCGGAAGAAGGCCAAGTTGATTTTTCGGTCGTCTTCACCAGCATCGCAGAGCGTGCCACGACGGACGTCTACGTGCTGCACAACGGCCGGCCGCTGTTCGAGGCCGGCGTCAACGTCCGCGCAGGCGGCCCGGAGCAGAAGTTCCGCCAGGAAATCGCCGTCCGGGCGGGCGACACGATCGATTGCGTGTGCGGTTTTGGGAACGGCAACTACGGCGCGGACACGACGGCGCTGGCGATCGCGATCAAGACGGCCGCGGGGAAATCCTACGACGCAGCCGGTGAATTCTCCAAAGCACAGAATCCGAACGGCGTGTGGAGTTACGGCCAGCTCCGGCCGGGACCGGCGCCGGACGCGACGACCTTCACGCGGTTTCCGCGGGGCGCGGCGGAAACCAGCCAGGGCGGCGTCAGCAATCCGGGCTCGGCCGCCTGGGAAGATGTCCTGGCCGACAAGCATCCGTACCAGCGCGTGCCGCACACGGCCGAGATCGTCAACACGCTGCGGACGATCGACGGCGGCGGATTGCCGCTGTTCATCTCGGAATACGGAATCGGCAGCGCGGTGGACCTGTGGCGGGCGACCCGGCACTACGAGCGGTTCAACGCCACGCACGCCGAGGACGCGCAGTTCTACCAGGACAAGCTGGACCGTTTCCTCGTCGATTGGGAACGCTGGCAGATGGCCGACGTGTTCGGACGCCCGGAGGACTTCTTTGCCCAGAGCAACGCGCGGATGGCCGGCCAACGCTTGCTGGGATTGAACGCGATTCGCTCCAACCCCAACGTGATCGGGTACAGCGTCACGGGCACCGCGGATCAGGGCATGAGCGGCGAGGGACTGTGGACGACCTTCCGCGAACTGAAACCGGGCACGGCGGACGCGCTGTTCGAGGGCTTCGCGCCGCTGCGACTGTGTGTGTTCGTCGAGCCGCTCCATGCCTATCGCGGCACGCCGGCCCGGTTCGAGGCGGTGCTGGCCAACGAGGACGTTCTTGCGCCGGGCAAGTATCCGTTGCGGCTGCAGGTCTTCGGACCCTACGCGGTTGCTGATACGGGTTCTGCGGCCGGCAGGAGGTGCGTCTTCGAGCATACGCTGTCTGTCACCATCCCGGAGCAGAAGGACGGCACCGAACTGCCACTGGTCCTGCCGGTGTTTGCCGAGGATCTGCCGCTGGACTTTCCCGCGGGGCGATACCGGTTTGTGGCCTCGTTCGATCGCGGGGCCGCGGCGGCGGGCGGCGAGGCAGAATTCTACGTAGCTGACGCTGAGCAACTACCAAACGTCGAGGCGGAAGTGATGCTGTGGGGCGAGGATTCCGCTCTGAAGAAGTGGCTCACCGACCGCGGCGTCCGGTATCGCGATTTCACGCCGACGGCGCCGGCCGCACGCGAAGTCATCCTGGCGGGCCGGCAGCCGCCCGCGCCGGGCGGCGCGGCGGCGTTCCGCGAGTTGGCCTGCCGCATCGCCCGCGGCTCCACCGCGATTTTCCTTGCGCCGGAGGTCTTCGCCAACGGCGATCAGCCGGTTGCCTTTGTGCCGTTGGCCAACAAAGGCGCTTTGGCCCGCATGAACAGCTGGCTGTACCACAAAGACGAATGGGCCAAGCCGCACCCGATCTTCGAGGGCCTGCCGACGGGAATGCTGGATTACGCGCTGTACCGCCAGCTGATTCCGGACGTGGCCTGGACGGGTCAGGATGCGCCCGCCGAGGCCGTCTGCGGCGCCAACGACGCCTCGCTCAACTACGCCGGCGGCCTGATGCTGTCCGTCCACCAACTGGGCACCGGCCGGTTCGTCCTGAACGCGCTGCGGATCCGCGAAAACTTGGATTCCGACCCCGCTGCTGACCGCCTGCTCGTGAACCTGCTCCGCTACGCCGCCCGCGACCAGCAACCGCTGGCCGAGTGCCCCCCAGATTTCGACGCGCAGTTCCAGGCGGTGGGCTATTGATGACGGCGTTGTGGCATTCGAGTGGCCAGTAACGCGAATTTCGGTAGGACGGATCGCCAATCCGTCCCAGACGGAATGGCATTCCGTCCTACTTTGGTTGCGGCCGAAGGCCGCGTTGTTTAACGGCAAACTGACGGTGGCCGTGCGGTCTGGTCTAGTCGCGGCTCCAGTCCGAGATTGTAAGACCGTCGATGCCTTCGAAATCGCTGATGTTCCGCGTCACCAGCGTCGCGCTGTTGGCCATGGCCACGAACTGGATCATGGCGCGTCCGCAGTCTGGTCGATCTGGCGGCGGTAGTCGGCAATCGCCTGCTGCCAATCATCGAAGAACGGGTCGTTGCGAAACATCCCGCAAGCTCGGCGGAGACGAATGCACAACTTCGAAGACTCACGCCCCACCGCTCGGCGCCCAGATCGTCTTGGAAAACGCGATGACCCGCTCCCCGTATTTTTCCACCCGCGTCGCCCCGACCCCGTCGATTTTCCCCAGGTCGGCCTTGGTCTGCGGCTTGATGCTCGCAATCTGCGACAATTGGTCGTTCGTAAAGACCAGATACACGGGCACCGTGTCCTGGGTCGCCAAATCCTTGCGGAGTTCGCGGAGTTTGAGGTACGCCTGGAACTCGTCGGGCTTCAACCGTTCCCGGTAGTCGATCCGCTCCTTGCCGCTGCGGCCCGGCGGACGTTCCGCCGCCCCGACCCGCGCTTCGACGTACTCGACACAGAACGACCAGAACGAGTCCTCGCCCGCCTCGACAAACTGCGGCCGGACCTTCAGCACCCGGTGTTCGCGTAGGAAAGCATTCAACTCAGCCTCAGCCGCCGACGGATCGGGCCACGAAACACGCAAGAAACTGCATAACATAGACACGCAGATCCACAACCATATCACGCGGATCGCCGGATCGGCGGCCAGTAGGCAGCGGAGGAAGTTGACGCCGATGAAACCAGCCCCGCCCGTGACCAGCATGACGTGGGGGACGTGCTGGATCTCGGTCATGGCTTTCGTCCTGTTCGTTCGTTGAAACGCTCCTCGTTGGGGCGCGGTCCAACGATTTGAGGATATCACGATTCGAAGCCAAAACGTATCATGGATTGATCCTGCCGCCACGGCAGGGCATATTAGCGTTTGTTGTGTTCGGATTTCTCGACCGACGGCTGCCAATTCTTCGGCGGACGGCGCGGCGCGCACGCCGATGGCGGTGCGGTTCAACGGTTTGTTTGCGGCCGCGCGCCGCAGGCGGAGGCAAGACCATGCAATTCGATCATGTCGGCATTGTGACCAACGAGAAGAAACCCGGGGCGGTCTTCGTGGAAGCCACGCGGGTCTGGGTGACCAACCTGGAGGATCATCCGTTTCGTGTGGAATGGCTGTACTTCGAGCCGGACAGTCCGGTAACCGGACCCTTGCGGGACGGCCCGCATATCGGTTTTCGGGTGGACAGCGTCGAAGCGATCCACGAGGCGTCGAAGGGGCTGAAGGTCCTGCTGGAGCCGTTCGACGCAGGATTCGCCGTGGCCGGGTTCTACCAAACGCCCGACGGAGCGGCGATCGAGTTCGTGACCTACAAGGACGGCCCGTCACCGTGGTCGGCGGCCCAACCGTAGTCCGGTCACTCCGTGACCGGAAAGACGTATCGCGGAGTGGGGCGTAGGAGTCTGAGTTCGCAGGTTGGGACGCCGTCCCAGCCCGGTCGGGACAGAGTCCCAACCTACTTTGGTCGCGGCCGCAGGCCGTGAGAGGATCGACACATGCTGCAAGGTTACCTGCGCGTCCTGGACGCCGGCCAGATGGACCGGCTGCACGTCGGCGTGCTGACGGTCCTGGAACGGACTGGTCTGCAGATTCAGGGCGAGTTCCTGTTGCACGCTTTGGCGGATGCGGGCTGCCGGGTCGATTTCGCGGCCCACCGGGCGTGGTTCCCGCCGGAGTTGGTCGAGCGGCAGGTGGCTGCCCAGCGGGACCGCTACCGCCTGGTCCGCTCGTCGCTCTGGTCTCCCTTCTGCCGCGAGCTGCCGCCCGACGGCGTCGCAATTCCGGATCGCTTTCTGGTCGATTACGGGTTTGGCACGCCGTGGATCTTCGACTGGCCCCAGCGCCGCTACCGTCCGCCGACGGTTCAGGACCAGATCGACGCCATCCAACTAGGCAACGCCTTGGACTGTGTGGCGGCCGTGAACGCGCCGTTCATCTGCAGCGAGTTCGACCCGCGCATCGAGAACATCGAATCCGCCCGACTGCTGCTGCTGCACACGCGGAAACCCGGCTGGGTCGGCACGAGTTCCGGCGCGCAGGTCAAGTATCTGGCCGAACTCGCCGCGTTGGCCGTCGGCGGCGATCGCGAACGTCTCAGCACCCAGCCGCCGATCATCGTCACCGCCTATTGCACCACGTCGCCGCTGAAACTGGACACGCGCTCGTGCGAGGTGCTGGAGCAGGCCTTGAAGTACGACTTTCCGGTGAACTTCGCGCCCATGCCTATCTTAGGCGCGACCAGTCCCATCACGCCGGCCGGCAGCGCGATCGTGGCGGCGGCGGAAATCCTCGGCTGCCTGACGGCTGCGACGCTGATCCAGCCGGACCGGTTCTACTTTTCGACGAGCATCGCGGCGGAAATGGACATGCGCACCACGCAGGTCTGCTTTGCCACTCCGGCGGCCATCCTCACGGACGCGGCACTGCATCAGCTGTTCCGCAGCAAGTACGGGTTAGTCCACAACGTCGAGCCGGCCTATGTGGAGGCCAAGTTGCCCGGCATTCAGGCCGCCATGATGAAAGTCTATCGCCAGATGGCCCTCGGCTCCACGGTCAGCCTGCCGCTGGCGATCGGCGCGCTGGACAGCGCCGCCGTGTTCTCGCCGACCCAAGCCATGATCGACCTGGAGGTGAACGAAGCCTTGTACAAGTTCTACGCCGGCATGGAAGTCAGCGAGGAGACGATGTGCCTGGACTTGATCTCCGAAATGGAGTTCTGCTCACAACGGACCTACCTGGAAACGGAGCACACGGCCCGCCATTTCCGCCAGGTGGGCTGGCTGCCGAAACTGATGGACCGCACCTACTGCGACCACGAGTCGCCGGCCATCGTCAGCGACGAGGACTTGTTGGAAGGGGCGGACCAGGCCTGGCGCAAGCTGGTGGCGCAACAGACGCCGCCGGAAGCCGATCCGCATTGGGTGCGCGAATTGGACCGCATCACCGCCGCCGCCCGCGAGGAGCTGCTGGCGGGGTGAAGGCTGCGCCGGCACCTCATGCGGCGACAGCTTCGGATGGGGATCGAGAAGAGGAGATTAAGAACCACGCCGCCATCGGGCCGTAGAGCGGACTTCAGTCCGCGTAGGGCGGAGCGAACTCCGCCCTACGACGCTGTTCTCGGACACCTGCTACGGCTTGGGCCGCACCGGGTCCGGCTGGTGAGACACGAACTGGAAGGCGTACAGATCGGCATCCTTCATGACAAACCGCAGCCGGACCGGCTTGCCGGACAGGGGACGCACGTCGCCTCCGTTGCGCCACCGCACGACCCGCGCCAATTCGTCGCCGAAGACCTCCGGGCAGTCGGCCAGGGCGTATCCGGGGATGGGTTGGCCTGCCGCGTCCTGGATCTCGACCTGGATGCCGCCCGCGCCGGAGGTGGACATGTTCAGCGTCAGGTTGCCGCCGTCGAAGACCAGCGGCTTGGTGACCATTTCGCCGCCCCGGGCCGAAGCCCGTAGCGACACAAAGCCGTCGATGCGCACCGTCAGACGCCGGACGTGGACCGCGGTGGCCTGCCAGTAATGCTCCGAGGCATAGATCGAAAGGTCGTGCGGCGCGTCGCCCAAGGTGGAGGCCGTTTCGACCATGCCCCAGAAGACCATGTTGTCGCCGTAGACCCAGGAGCCCTGCCGGAGCGGACCGGGACGCAGGAAGGCTTCGTTCCAGCGGCGGAACAGCACGCCGTCGCGGCTGGTCATGAACAGCCCGTCGGTGATCGCCGTCCCGTAGCGCGGGCTGGCTTTGGAGCGGGCCAGCCGCTCCTCCAGGCCCGGCAAGGCCATCATCGAATCCGACCAGCCGCGGTCGGTGTAGCGCATGGGAAAGCCCATGAAGATGTGCGGAGCGCGATAGTACGGCAGAATCTGGTTCACGTACAGGTGCTCCGCAGGCGAATCCACGTACTGCAGATCCGCCTGGCCGCCCCAGGTCCGGCCGTCCTTCGAGGTGGCCGTGCGGATCGCCCGAAAGCCCTCCGGCTTCCACGCCGTGCCGTCGGCCACGCCTGCCGTAAAAATCCGCCAGTAGGCGCGATACTCGTTGCGCACCGGATCCCAAAAGGCCAGATTCTGCGAATCGAACGCCCCGTCGGTGATCACCGGCTTGCCGCCCGCGACGCGGAAGCGGATGCCATCGGCACTCTCCAGCACGTACAGCCCGTGCGGCTTGCCGACCATGATGCACTTGTAGCGGGCGTCTTCCGGACAGGCGGGATTGGCGTCCTTGAAGACCGACGTATGAGCCGGATCGCCCTTGATCGACGCGACGCAGTCCGGCGTCAGAATAATGTTGTTTTTCTTTGAGCCCTCGAACTCGAACAAGCCCTGTTCCGGCCGCCGCCAATGGATGCCGTCGTCGCTTTCCGCGTAACACAGGAACCAGGGGTGGACAGGGCCCGCCTCGGCCGGCTTGCCACCGTGCCGATAGTGACCGGTGTGGTAGTACATCCGGTACAACTGGCCGTCCTGAAACACGCTGGGGTAGCCACAGGCGTTGCCTTCCCACGGGGCGTCCGTCTTGAACACGATCTCGCGCGGGACGGGCGGATGCAGTTGCAGCCGAGCTTCCCCGGAGATCTTTTCGACCAGGAAATCGTCCACCAGCAATTCGCGGCGATCGCCGATCGAGATGGCAGCGTCGGGATCCGGGACGTCACCCGCGGATGCCGCCGTCAACAGCACAACAGCTAACAAGGTCTTCATCCGAAGTCTCCTGATTACCGAAGGCATTCAATCAAACGTTCCAGGTCGCTTTCGTCATTGTACGCGTGCGGGCTGATCCGCAAGTTGCCGCCGCGGACACTCAACACCACGTCGGCCTGCAGACAGCGGCGACGAAGATCCGCCGGATCGCGTCCCGGCATTGCGAAAGCCAAAATGCCCGACCGATGCTGGGGATCTCGGCAACTCCTGATCTCGGCCCCGATCGCTTCCAGGCGTCGCACGGCGAGGTCGGTCACGGCGAGCACCCGGTCGGCCAGCGCGGAGGAGTCTGGGCCGAGCCCCAGGCTGGCCAGCAGCCGCAGACTGGCGCCCAGCGCCAAATGGCCCACCATGTTCCGCGATCCGCCCTCGTACCGCGCGGCGTCCGGTCGCAGAGTCAGTTCGATGCGGCTGAAATCGTAGGCGTCAACCACGCTGTTCCAACCGATGCTCAGCGGCCGCAACAGGGACAACTGCTCGCGGCGGACGAAAAGCAGGCCCGCGCCTTCCGGCCCCAGCAGCCATTTGTGCCCGTCGGCCGCCAGAAAGTCCACCCCCACGCGGCGAACGTTCATGGGAAACACGCCCAGCCCCTGGATGGCGTCCAGAAATACGAGCGCTCCCCGCGCGTGAGCCAGGGCGACCAGCGTCTCGAGGTCCATCCGCCAGCCGCTGGCGTAGCCGATCCAACTGACCGACACCACCCGCGTCCGTCCGTCGCAAGCGTCGGCCAGACGATCCAAATCCACTCGGCCGTCCTCGACCGGCACCCGCCGTGTCTCGACGCCCCGCCCAGCCAGGTTCATCCACGGATATTGATTCGACGGAAACTCGTTGGCCAGCGTGACGACATTGTCGCCGTCGCGCCAGGGAAATCCTTCCGCCACAAGGTTGATCCCCGCCGTAGTGTTCGGGACCAGGGCGACTTCGTCCGCCGCCGCGCCGATCAAGTCCGCTGCCGTTCGCCGCACTTGCTGGACGCTTTCCTCCCACTCGGGCCAGGCCGCACCGCCCAACTCGGCGGCCTGCCGCAACCAGGCTTCCACCGCCTCGCTGGCCGGACCTGAAATCGGCGCGGTCGCCGCATGATCCAGGTACGCAAAACGCCGGGCGACAGGCATCTGCTGCCGGAAACGCTGCCAACCATTCGAAAACTCTGTCATTTTCCGCCTTTGCGTAGGTAAAATTGGAAAAAAGCGTCCCTTGCGGACCTGACCCCAGTCGTTTCCGGAGATCGAGGAACTAGACTGGTGACAAGGGAGTCCATTCGACTATACTAGTCCGATTACAGGGACAAGACGAAGTACGCCGATTAATGCAGCTTCGAGGACGCATCGCATGCCGAAGGCGTTGTGTATTACGGGACTGGCCATTTCTGCGGTCCTGTTTGTGCTTTTCTTGTGGGACTTGGCAACGCCGTCCTGGATGGCGCCGTTCAAAAAGGCCAACCTGATGATGGATATCGCGTTCATCATCTGCTCCGCCGGCCTGGGATTTCTGAGTTGGACGACCTGGAAGGAACAGGTTTAGCAACCTGTGTCCGCGGCGGCGATTGGCCCCGCTCTCCATGCCGGAATACCCTACTGCCGCCTCCCAGCCCAAAACCGGGCTTACCGTCTGCCTTCCTGCGGTCGAAACCGGCTGAAGCCGGCGCTGCCAGCCGCTATCTTAACAGCCTGCTGCAAAAAGGCGACTGGCTGCGAGCCTCCGAGCCCGGACGGCACCCAATGCAGCCGGCATCGACGGCGTCGCAGCGTCGCACAGGCATCTTGACCGCCTGCTCGCGCTGCCCTATCGTCGAGCCGCGGACGGCACAGGCCGTTAGCGGGCGCGGACCTGACGCGCGACAGATCGGTCACTGACCCCCGGCGGGAGAACGTCATGTCGGAAGCATCGCAAAGTCAGCCCTGCGGCTGTTCCTCATCGAGTTGCGGACCCAAGGCCACACGCCGCGAGTTCCTGGAACTGGCCGGGACGGCAGCGGCCGCAACTGCTTGGCTGAACGCCGGCCCGGCGGTGGCGGGGCCGTTCGAGGCGAAGGACTTCGAAAAGCTGGTGCCGGCCGACAAGCGGCTGTCGCCGGAGTGGCTCAAATCGCTCACGGCGCGGGGCGAGCCGACGGTGTACCGCGGGCCGGAATTGGAGAAAATCGGCATGCCGGTCGGCGGCTTCTGCGCCGGACAGTTGTACCTGGGCGGCGACGGCAAGCTGTGGCACTGGGATATCTTCAACAAACACATCGGGACCGGGGCGGATCACTACGCGCATCCGCTGACGCCGGTTTCGCCGCTGGATCAAGGGTTCGCGCTGCTGATCGCCGCGAACGACCGGACGCAAGTCCGCGCGCTGGACCGCACCGGCTGGAGCGAGATCGCGTTCCGCGGCGAGTACCCGATCGGCCGCGTCGAGTACCGGGATCCGCAGTGCCCGGCCAGCGTGTCGTTGGAAGCGTTCTCGCCGCTGGTGCCGCTGAACACCGACGATTCGTCGCTCCCGGCAACCGTGCTGCAGTTTACGGTCCAGAACAACGGGCCTGCCAAGATTGAAGCCGAACTGGCCGGTTGGCTGGAGAACGCGGTCTGTCTGCACAGCGCGCCGAACCAATCCGGCTTGCGCCGCAACCGCGTGGTCCGCAAGGAACAGTTGACTTTCCTGGAGTGCAGTGCCGAGTCGCCGCCGCCCGTCAAGGAGCCGGAGCCCAGGCCGGACGTCGCGTTCGAGGACTTTGAAAAAGAGATTTACGAGGGCTGGCAAGCGACCGGTACGGCCTTCGGCAGCGGGCCGATCGAAAAGGCCAAGATGCCGAACTACCAAGGCGACGTGGGCGGGCAAGGCAAGCGACTGGTGAACACGCACAACACGCGCCAAGGCGAAAATGTCGGCGGCGGCGACGCGCACGTCGGCACGCTGACCAGCCGGGCGTTTGTGATCGAACGGAACTACATCAACTTTTTGATCGGCGGCGGAGCCCACGCCGGACGCACGTGTATGAACTTGATCGTGGAAGACAAAGCCGTCGTCTCGGCCACCGGAGCCAACGACAACCGGATGTCTGCCAACAGTTGGGACGTGCGCCGCTGGCTGGGCAAGACGGCCCGGCTGCAGATCGTGGACGACGAACGCGGCGGCTGGGGCAACGTCGGCGTTGACCACATCGTGTTCAGCGACAAGCCGCGCGTGGCGGCCGGTCCGCTGCAGGACGAAGCCGATTTCGGCACGCTGGGCCTGGCGCTGCTCGCTCCGCAACCCGGCGACGTCGCCACCACGTCGCTGGCCGATTCGCAATTGCCGCAAGGCATCTTTACACGCAGCCCTGCCGGCTCCGACGCCTCCGCCGTCAGACCGTTCGGTCAAAAACTGGCCGGATCACTGACCCGAAAGCTGACTCTTCAGCCCGGCCAGTCGGCAAGGGTCACATTCCTCGTGACCTGGCACTTCCCGAACCTGAAGCTGAACGAGAAGTTCGGCTTGACCGGCCGTTACTACGCCCAGCGGTTCCCGTCGGCGCTGGCCGTGGCCGAACATCTGGCGGCCAACTTCGAGACGCTGTGCCAGCGCACGCGACTGTGGCGCGACACCTGGTACGATTCGACACTGCCCATCTGGTTCCTGGATCGCACGTTTGCCAACACCTCGACCCTGGCCACCTCGACCTGCTTCCGGTTTGCCAGCGGCCGCTTTTGGGGCTGGGAAGGCGTCGGCTGCTGTGCCGGCACTTGCGGTCACGTCTGGCATTACGCCCACGCCGTCGGCCGGCTGTTTCCGGAATTCGAACGGATTCTCCGCGAGCGGGTCGATTTTGGCCTGGCGCAGCGCGAGGACGGCGCCATCCTGTTCCGCGGCGAGTTCAACAATGCGCCGGCCGTGGACGGCCAAGCCGGCGCGATCCTGCGGGCCTGCCGCGAACACCAGATGTCGCCGGACGCCGCGTTCCTGCAACGCATCTGGCCGGGAGTGAGAAGGGCCTTGGAGTACCTGATCCGCGAGGACGCCAACGGCGACGGACTGATCGAGGGCAAACAGCACAATACGCTGGACGCCGACTGGTACGGCCCCGTGGCGTGGCTCAGTTCGCTGTACCTGGCCTCGCTCCACGCCGGGGAAGAGATGGCCCGCGAAGTGGGCGAGGAAGCGTTCGCGCTGCAGTGCCGCCAGATCTTCGACAAGGGCCGTGCGGCGATCGTCGAGCAGCTGTTCGACGGCGAGTACTTCATCAACCGGGCCGATGAAGAACATCCCGAAGCGATCAACTCCGGCACGGGCTGCCACATCGACCAGGTGTTCGGGCAAAGCTGGGCGTATCAACTGGCCTTGGGCCGCGTGTTGCCGGAGAAGGAAACCCAGGCCGCGCTCCGGTCGTTGTGGCGCTACAACTTCACGCCCGACGTGGGCCCGTACCGCGAGGCGAACAAGCCCGGCCGCTGGTACGCCATGCCCGGCGAAGGCGGCTTACTGATGTGTACCTTCCCGCGGGCCGATTGGAATTACGACAAAGCCAAGGGCAAAGGCCCCAACTGGGCCGCAGGCTATTTCAACGAGTGCATGAACGGCTTCGAGTACCAGGTGGCCGGCCACATGATCTGGGAAGGCCTGGTCACCGAGGGCTTGGCCGTCACCCGCATGATCCACGACCGCTACCACGCCGCGCGGCGGAATCCGTGGAACGAAGTCGAGTGCGGCGACCACTACGCCCGCTCGATGGCCAGCTATGGCGTGTACCTGGCCGCCTGCGGCTACGAGTACCACGGACCCAAGGGCCATCTGGCTTTCGCCCCGCGCCTGACACCGGACAATTTCCGCGCCGCCTTCACGACCGCCGAGGGCTGGGGGACGTTCACCCAGAAACGCGAAGGCGGCAAGCAGACGGACACGATCGAAGTGAAGTTCGGCCAACTCCGCCTGAATTCCCTGGAGTTCGCCGTGCCGGAAAACTCGCGCCCGACCCAGGCCACCGCAACCGCCCCCGGGAAATCGCTGACCGTCACGATGGAACGGAAAGCCGGCCGCGCGCGGATCACGTTCGCCGAGCCGGTGCTGCTCGCGGCTACGCAGATGCTGCAGGTCCAGATTTCCTGAATGCCCCAGACTCGCCCTCCAAGCACCAAACGGGTGAAGCGAAAAAGGGGGCAGGACTGTTTTGTGCGAAGCACCCTCCGGGCCGTTCCGCAAAAAGTCCTGAGCCCTTTTTGACTCCCCATCAACAACATCGTGGACCGGCACATCTGCGATCGGTCTTTGGGCGTAACGCTGATGACCCGCGACGGCCGGCGACCTGGACAAGCCCACGTCGCAGTGAATCAGCAACACTTCAACCTTGTCCCATGCGCTGGCCACGAAATCCAGGATTTCGGCGGCCAGGGTCGGCGTGAACGACCTGGGGGTGTCGGGCTGCGTGATGTCGTCGAACAGGAGCCGCCCGCAGCACGTCCCGGCGGTCCAACGAGCAGGCCGTGCATTGACACTCCGCGGCTAGTATCCTAACTCGTGCAGCTCGCGTTCTTCCAGTCCGTGATAGTGGCCCAGTTCGTGGAGCACCGTGATGCGGATCTGGCGGCGCAACTCGTCCTCGTCGAGCCGGCCGCGGCGATCCTGGGCCTGGGCCAGAATGCCCTCGCGGTAAATGTAGATCGCGTCGGAAAGCACGCCCGACAATTCCACGTGCCGCTGCGTGAGCGGAACGCCGGTATACAGCCCGCACAGCTGGTTGCGGCGGCGGACGCCCATTTCCTGCATCACGCTCCGCGAGGGGTGATCTTCCACGTACAGCGTGACTTCCTCCAGCAACTCGTGTACGCGCGGCGGCAGCTGCGCCATGACTTCCTGCAGTTGTTGGTCGAAGTAGTCGCGGAGTTCAGATTTCATGACAGGCCGCGGGGGATCGCGCGGACAGGGAGAAAAAGCGACGCCGGAACGTCGCATCGAAGTCACGGGCCTACGCCGCCTGGAACCTCTTGGGCAGAGTGATCGAGTACAGGATGATCACCGTTCCTGTCGCCAAGAAACTCCACGGCATCCACTCTTCGGTCTTGATCTCACGACCCGCGCCGTTCAGGCTGTAAGCGTCCATCGCCGCGACGGAGCCCGGAGCCGATTCGGCCAGCACGGCCGCGTCCACGACCAGGCATTCCAGGCCCAAGATGCAAAAACTCACGCCGATCGCCAGGAAGACGGAACGCCACATGACTCGCTCCTCCCACTACCCTCACCCCGAGAATTTCCCCGCTACCTTATCGACCCGTCCGCGCCGGCGACTAGAATGCACCGCGGGCGAATTCCGTTCACGACGCCTCGTTCGAGTCTGCCAAGCGTTCGTTGCCGCCGTCCAAACAACAGAACCGTTCCATTCCGCAAGACCCTCACGACGACGGGAAGTGCGATGAACTCCGCACGCTCGGCCACGGTTCTCGCCCGCACGGACCGTCCCGGCCGCGGGCCGAACGGAACGGGGGCACGCCCCGTCTGCTCGCGATCCTGCCCGTGTTGCGCTGCCTCGCACCGCTCCGGCCGGCGCCGGCGGCGGAGCCGGCAACAATCGCCGCCGAGACCCTCTTGCCTCACGTGAAGGGGGCTCGAAGGTCTCTGGCGGCAGAGGTTCTGGTTGTGCCGAGCGGAGCACCCCTTGGCACCGTTCAACAAACCGACTGCCAAATTGTCGCCTTTCTTGTCGAAAGGTCGCGAGAACGGTTCCCCATCCTGGCCAATCACGCCGTCCAGCATCTGTTGGAACAACTTGGCGCCACGTACGCGTATCCCGGCACCCGGCTCTCTTTCACGCCACCCTGTCCGCGTTTTTTCCCTCAAACGAATCCCTGTGACCGAAGCCAATCAAGGACGCGGGTAAGCGTTACCAGAAGACCGGAATCCATCTCACGTTCATGCACCACGGCGTTGCGCGCCTGGCGGCATTTGTGGAGATCTCCACGCTGTAGCAGGGATTCGGGCTGACGCCCCATGAACTCGGCCAAGTCGACGAACTCGGCAAGGTCAGCCGGGCTTCTCGCATCGACCTCGCCCTCGCGTTCCTGTAGTTCAGTCCAGCGTGAGGCAGTTCCGGCCCGGAAGGGACGGCGTTGTTCCAGAAAGCTGCGGAGGGCTGTCTGGCCAACGCGAATCGCGGCCATCTGACCACGTTGGGGCCGTTCATTGAGGCGTACATCAAGGCCAGACCCAAATTGAAGCCGAGCACGATAACGAATCTGGAACAGGCACGGAGGAGGCTGGTCGAGTTCTTCGGCTCTGATCGGCCGATGGGCGAGATTACGCCGGGCGACGCAGACGAATTTCGAGAATCTCTGCGCGGCAAGATGGCAGAGAACACGATCAGACGCTGCTGCGGCCGGGCCAAACAGTTCTTCAGGGCGGCACTCCGTAAGCGACTGATTGCGGAGAACCCCTTCGGAGACATGAAGGGCTGTTCCGTTCAGGCGAACAAGGACCGAGAGTTCTTCGTTGACAGGCCGATGTCTGAGAAGGTGCTGGCCGAGTGCCCAGATGCCGAGTGGCGTTTGCTCTTCGCCCTGTCCCGCTACGGCGGTCTGCGGTGCCCATCTGAGCATCTGCTGCTGACGTGGGAAGACATCAACTGGGAGTCCGATCGGTTTTCGGTTCACTCTCCCAAGACCGAGCATCACGAAGGGAAGGATTCCAGAGTCGTGCCGATCTTCCCGGAACTGCGGCCGTACCTCGAAGCCGTGTTCAACCAGAAGGAAAGCCAACTCGGACGGCCGCCGTCGCCCTCCGATTACGTCATTAGCCGATACCGGAGAAAAAACTCCAACTTACGGACGGAGCTGAAACGGATCATCAAGCGGACGGGGTTGGAGCCGTGGCCCAAGTTGTTCCAAAACTTGCGGGCGAGTCGGGCTACAGAACTGGCGGCCGAGTATCTGGCATTCGTGGCAGCCGCGTGGCTGGGTCACAGCACAGACGTGGCGAAGGATCACTATTGGCAGGTCACAGATGCAGATTACGCACGGGCGGCATCGAAACCGACCGGCAACCCGGTGCAAAATCCGGTGCAGTCGATGCACTCAGGGAGCCAATCCGGTGCATCAGAGAGGGGGGAGTCGATGCACAAAAACACGAAAAAACCCGGCAAAAACCGGGTTTCTTGCGAACGCAAAGCTCCCCCGGTAGGAAGGCCGCTCTCAGCCAAGAATATGCTGTTTTCCCTGGGAAAACAAGGGGTTTCTTGCTCCAAAGAGAATTCCCAATTTTGCCCGAAATGGCCCCGTTTTGCCCGGTCTTGTCCATCGTTTTGGGCAACCGATTGGGCAACCGTGGGCCAATCCGGGCCGATCCTGAAGTCAGTCCAATTCTGGGCAGTCGTCGAGGCCAATCGGGCCAGTCACGCTGCATGCGGACGATCTCTGTTCATCGGCCCCAACCGGCTCTCGTCTCTGCTGATCGAGCCACCGGTCGAGGTCGTGTTACTTGCCGATCGACCGACGCGGCGCGAACCTGCTGTTCCAGGTCGTGGCGGCCCGCTATGAGTCCGGAGCGATCGTGCTCAGCACGAATCGTCCCTTCCGCGACTGGGGCCAGACCTTCGACGT
>JAAYYU010000319.1 GCA_012515235.1 Candidatus Anammoximicrobium sp. | reverse complement strand
CGGAGGCAAGCTCCGCCGTGGCGGTGGGTTCGACGGGCGGGGGCCTTTCTGGTCTTGAACATCGCTCGACGGAGGCAATCTCCGCCGTGGCGGCACCGGCTAAGGATGATACGGCCATTCGGGCAGATCGGCCAGGAAATCGGGATGGACGCCCTTCAGCCACACGTAGTCGTGCGAAATCCGCTGCGGGGCGACCATGCGGGCTGCCAGCAATCCGTAGACGGCCCCGGCCAGGAACACGAGGGGACTGGCCACCAGCAGCCACGGAAAGGCGTCGCTGCGGACAAGGGAATGGAAGCTGAGGCCGAACAGCGCCAGGCCCGTCAGAGCGAGCAGCCAGCCGATGAACATCGCCCGGTGACGCCGGGCAAACCAGGCGTCGCTCAAGCCGATGTAAATGATCGCCGACTTGCGCAGAACCAGGGCCAGAATGACGTAGATCCAGATGCTGATCAGAACGCTCAGATAGATCGCCGGATGGTGCCAGTACAGACTTCGCTTCAGCCGCCGTTGCGTCGGCTGATTGCTCTTCACGCAACGCTCCGGCAATTGCGCGCCCTTCCACATGACGAGGATGTTTCCCTTGCGCCACAGCCCCTGGCCCTCCACGATCTGGGCGTCGTACACGATCGGCTCGGAAAGGGGCGGTGCATAGGGGTTTTCGGAGGAGGACATAGGGCGGACTCCTCGAACAACGTGGCAAAACGCCGGCGGCTCAACGCATGAACAAGCCGCCGTTGACGTCGACCGTCTCGCCGGTCATGAACAGGCTGTCGGCCAAGAACGCGATCGCCTCGGCGATCTCCTCTGGCTGCCCGATGCGCCGGACCGGCGTGGAAGCTTTGAATTCGGCCATCTTCTCCGGCGTGGTCACTCGAGCGTGAAACGGCGTGTCGATCACGCCGGGAGCCACCGCGTTGACACGGATGGTGGGCGCCAATTCCTTGGCCAGCCCGCGCGTGAACGTGTCCAACGCGCCTTTGGCCGCACCGTAGATCGTGGCGCTGGGCGCTCCGTGCCGGACGGCGATCGACGTCACGTTGACGATGCAGGGGTGTTCGCCGCGTTCCAACAGCGGAATGCACAGGGAAGACAGCATCATCGTGGAGAATGCGTTCAGGGCAAAGACCTCCTGCATCAGGTGCCATTCCAACTGCCGCGCCGGGCAGCGGCGCACCAGTCCGCCGGAATTGTTGACCAGCACGTCCAGTTGCCCGCAGGTTTCGGCGGCAAACGACGCCAGCTCCCGACAGCCGGCATCCGTCGCCAGATTGGCTTGCACCACGTGCGCCGTGCCGCCGGTTCGCTGGACAGCGGCCGCGACGGCGTTGGCTTCCGAGGACGACGAGTGGTAATGGATGATGACTCGGTTGCCCGCGGCAAACCGGCGTGCCGTCGCCGCGCCGATGCCCGTGCTCGCTCCCGTGATCAGAATCGTCTTGGCCATCTGGCTTCCTTTTCTCGTCAGGTGTTTCGGTGCCCGCGTTCCGGTCTCCGTGTTCTGCTGCCCGTGTTTTGCTGCCCGTGACACTGCTTGCACCGCGGCCCGGTTGCGGTACACTACGGGCCATGAGCAGCTCCCGAGGACCGTTAGTCCATCCGCGCGACGAGATCATGCAAATCATGCAGCGGATCTACCGCTACCGCATGACCACCACGTCGGGCGGCAATCTGTCCATCCGCGACGACAACGGCGACATCTGGATCACGCCGGCCCGTGTCGACAAAGGCACCTTGCGGCGGGACGACATCGTCTGCGTCCACGGCGACGGGACCGTCACCGGCCCGCATCGCCCGTCGTCCGAATTCCCCTTCCACCGGGCGATCTACCAGACGCGGCCGGACCTGGGCGGCATCGTCCACGCCCACAGCGTGGCGCTGGTCGCTTTCAGCATCACTGCCAGCGTACCCGACACGCGACTGTTTCACAAGGCACGCCGCGTCTGCGGCCAGCCGGGATTCGCCCCTTACGCGCTGCCGGGCAGCCAAGCCCTGGCCGACAGCATCGTGCGCTCGTTCGCCCAGGGACCGCATTGCGTCCTGTTGGAAAACCACGGCGTCGTGGTCGGCGACACAGGCTTGCAGGCGGCCTTCGAGCGATTTGAAACGCTGGAGTTCACGGCCAAGACGATCATCAAGGCGCGCATGCTGGGCGACGTACGGTACCTGAACGACGACCAACTGCAGTTGGCCCAGCGCGACGGCAGCCCGCTGGCCGAGTTTTCGCCAGGGCGGGCTTCCAGCGCGGAAAAAGAACTCCGCCGGGAACTGTGTGCGTTCCTGCACCGCGGCTATCGCAACCGGCTGATGATCAGTACCGAAGGCAGTTTCTCGGCACGCGTCTCCGACGACGCCTTCCTGATTACGCCCGCTCGACTGGACCGCCACAGCGTCGTCCCGGACGACGTCGTCCTGGTCCGCGGCGGGGCGTGCGAGTCCGGCAAGACGCCCAGCCGAGCCGCGGTTCTGCATCAGGCAATCTACCGCCGCCATCCGGACGTGTCCGCGATTGTCAATGCCTATACCGTGAACGCCACCGCCTTCAGCGTCACCGACGCGCCGCTTGACTCCCGCACGATCCCCGAAAGCTACTTGCTGCTCCGCGACGTCCAGCGCCTGCCGTACGGACTGCAGTTCACGGCCGAGGACGAAGTGGCGCGACGGGTCTCGCTCGAACAGCCCGTGGCGCTGCTGGAAAACGACGGCGTGCTGGTCTGCGGCACGAGCGTGTTGGACGCCTTCGACCGCCTGGAAGTGCTCGAATCGACCGCCGAGACGCTGATCAACGGCCGCTTCGTCGGCCCCGCAGCGCCGATGCCGGACGCCGCCATCGACGAACTCCGGGCGGCGTTTCTCCAGGAGACTTGAGCGACAAGGCCTCGGGCCAGCCACCCTCGGGCCAGCCCCCCTCGGGCCAGCCCCCCGGTTTCCCATCCCGCCGCCAGCAGGTATCCTTAACAGCCCGTCGAAAAAAGGGGACTGGCTCCGAGCCGCGAGGTGCCTGTCCCCTTTTTTCAACAGGCTGTTAGCACTCAATCCCCCCCCCCGCGATCCGAGAAACAACATGAAGATCATCGACCTGAAGACTCGCACGGTGGCTATTCCCTTGAACGCCCAACTTCGCCACAACACGGGCGTGCATCCCGGCTATTTTCTCCGCACCGTCCTGGAAGTGGTGACGGACGAAGGCCTGGTGGGGCTGGGCGAAGTGGGCGGAGGCGACCAGCGGGGGGCGCTGCAGAAGCTGAAGCCGCGAATCCTCGGACTGGACCCGTTCCACCTGGGCATGATTAAGCAGAAGGTGCTGCGCAGCATCTACTACCTGTCCAACGCCCGCTTGTACGCGGCGATCGAGATGGCCTGCCTGGACATCCAGGGCAAGGCGTTCAACCGTCCGCTGTCCGACCTGCTGGGCGGCGCGGTCCGCGACCGCGTGCCGTTTATCGCCTATCTTTTCTGGCGCTACGACCGGCCCGGCGGCGGGCACGACGAGCGGGCCGAGGACATGGCGGACCTGTGCGTGCAACTGCACGAGGAACTGGGCGTGAACTCCATGAAACTGAAAGCCGGAGTCATGGACCCGATGGAAGAAGCCCGCGTGCTGGAGTTGTGCCGCGAGCGGCTGGGCGATCGCTTCGGCCTGCGGATCGACCCCAACGGCCTGTGGTCGGTTGTCACGGCCGTGCGCGTCGGACGCCGGCTGGAGCCGCTGGATATCGAGTACTTTGAAGACCCGGCCTGGGGCCTGGAGGGCAACGCCGCCGTGCGGCAGAAGATCCGCATCCCGATCGCCACCAACATGTACCCCAACCGCTTCGACGACCTGGGCCCCGCCGTCCGCCTGGGCGCCGTTGATATCGTGCTCACCGATCTGCACTACTGGGAAGGCCCGCGCGGCGTCAAGGACCTGGAAGCCGTCTGCCGCACGTTCAATCTGGGCGTCGCCATGCACAGCGGCGCAGAATTTGGCATCGAATTGGCCGCCATGCTGCACACCGCCGCAACCATCCCCACGATGACGTTCGCCGGCGACGCCCACTACCATTACCTGACCGACGACATCATCCAGGGCGGCCTGATGAAGTACGAGGACGGCTGCATCCGCGTGCCCACCGGCCCCGGCTTGGGCGTCGCGCTCGACGAAGATAAGATGAAACACTACGAACGCTACTACGAAGAAAAAGGCGATTACTACGCCCGCTTCCACCAGGATCCCTACCGGCCGAAGTGGTTCCCCATGGTGGGCGGAACTTGTGAAGGGTGAAGGGTGAAGGGTGAAGGGTGCATTTCGAATCTGAGATCTCAAATCGACCGTGTGTTGTGAAGGATGAGGAGAGCAAAATGAACAGTGCCAAGGGCAACGTGAGAAGGAAGGGGCAGCGGGTAAAGTCGCCGAGTTTCGCAGGCAGGCCGGGAGGCCGCGTTTTGCGGTTAGCGCTCTACACCTGTCACTTTGCGCTGCTGCTGGCGGCGATCAGTGCGCTCGCCGCCCCGCCCGATTCGTACCAGAAGGCCTGGCGCGACCCCGCGGTGAACGAGCGTATCGACCGCAACATCGAGCAGCATCGCAAGGGCGACGTCACGATCGAAGTGGTGGACGCCGTCGGCAAGCCGCTGTCCGGCGTGCAAATCGAAGTGCGGCAGACGGGCCACGAATTCCTGTTCGGCTGCAACGCCTTCGTGCTGGGCCAGTTGCCGACCCCCGAGCTGAACCAGCGCTACGAAGAGGCCTTTGCCCGCCTGTGCAATTTCGCCACCGTGCCGTTCTACTGGGAAGGCACGGAGCCGGCGCGGGGCGAACTGCGTTATCAAGAGGCGGGTTCCCGCGAGATGTGGCGCCGTCCGCCGCCGGACCGCTTTCTGCCCTGGGCGGCCAAGCACGGGATTACGCTCAAGGGCCATCCGCTGCTGTGGCACGCTTACAATCCGTCCTGGCTGCCCAAGGACGCTGACGAACTGCGCCAATTGTACCGCAAACGGTTCCGCGAAATCGCCGAACGCTACGGCAACAAGATCTCGATCTTCGACGTGGTCAACGAATCGCTGGTCTGCAGCAAGTCCTATCCGCTGTACACCCCCGACCGCGCCTACGTCGCTTGGGCGTTTCAGCAAACGGCGCCGCTGTTCCCGGAAACCTGTACGTTGATGATCAACGAGGTGACCAGCTTCAACTTTATTCCGGCCGAGAAAAACCCGTACGTCGAACAGATCAAGTCGCTGTTGGCCCAGGGCGCAAAGATCCGCGGCATCGGCCTGCAATTCCATTACTTCCGGCGCGCGGCGCTGGACGGATACCTGGCCGGAGCGAATTGCGATCCCGGCAAGATGCTGGACCTGTACGAAAAGCTTGCCGACTTTAACCTGCCGCTGTACATCACGGAGATCACCATCCCGTCGGCGGGTCCGGACGGAGAGAAGTTGCAGGCCGAAGTCGTGCGCGACCATTATCGACTGTGGTTCAGCGCCCCGACCATGGCCGGCATCACCTGGTGGAACCTGGGCGACGGCACGGCGGTCAAAGGCGAGAACGAGGCCAAGGGCGGGTTGCTGGACGACGATCTGAAACCCAAAGCCGTCTACCGCGACTTGGATCAGCTGATCAACCAGCAGTGGAAGACTCGCACCGCCGTCCAGACCGACGCCAAGGGCCAAGCCCAGTTCCGCGGTTTCTTTGGGAAGTACCAACTCAAAGCGACCAGCGGCAACACGACTCGCCAACTGGAGTTCGACCACCGCCGGGCCGGCCCGAAATCGCATCGGCTGACGTTTTAGCTTGATCCGCGGGTTGAGACTCCGTCCCGACCGGGCCTGGTTGGGACGGAGTTGCAGCCTGCCGGGGTGGCCGCCACAGAATCTCCGATACTGCCCAGCGAGGGACTATGCTTACCGTGGGTCCGCCCTGCCATCCGTGGGTCCGTTGCTCGTCCCGCGGCACCGGGCACTCAGCCGCCGCCGATCGCGGGCGAGCCCGGCTCGATGCCCGCATCCGCCGCCAGTACGAGACGGTGTGCGACACGTACCGGTTCGGCGACCTGGCCGTCCCGCTGACGCGCGTCGTGGAGCCGGACGAAATGCTCCAGCGGATGGAAGTCGACGCGGCATCCGGCGCTGTCGCAACGCCCCGCTGGCAGCCCTACTGGGCAGAGCTGTGGGGCTGTTCGCTGGCCGTCTGCGAGGTACTCGCGAAACAAGATCTGCAAGGCGTCCGGGTCCTGGATCTGGGCTGCGGATTGGGCCTGACCGGGACCGTCGCCGCCGCGCGGGGAGCGCGGGTCATCCTGGCGGATGCTGCGCCGCCAGCTCTGCTGTTCGCCCGGCTGAACAGCTGGCCGTATCGCGACCGAGTTCAAGTGCGGCTGCTGGATTGGCGCCGCGACCGGCTGCCGGATCAGTTCCCTTGGATCGTCGGTGCCGATATCCTGTACGACCGGGAGGACTGGCCGTTTTTGGAAGCGTTCTGGCGATGGCACCTCGCCCCCGGCGGCGTCGTGCTGCTGGGCGAAGGCGGCCGCAGCACGGGCGGCGAGTTTCCCGCCTGGCTCGGCGGCCGCGGCTGGCAATGGGAATGCTCCCAGGTCGCCATGCCCTGCCACCCGCGGCCCGTCCGGCTGTTCCAGTTGCGACGCCAGGAGTGAGTCCCATGCCATCGTCCGCCAGCGTCAAGCCGCTTACGATCTGCATCCTCTCCGGCTCCACCGGCCGGACGTGTGACGAAGTGCTGCGGGCCGCCCTGGCCCAGTTCGGCCAGCCTGGCGTGCGCGTCGTTCGCCGCACGCTCTTGCGCAGCGAAGCGGAGGTGGTCCGCGAGGTGCGCTACGCCGCCGACGCCCAGGCCGTCATCTGTCACAGCCTGGTCGTGCCGAAACTCCGCGAGACTCTGGTCCAAGAGGCGACCCGCTTGCGCGTTCCCACGATCGACGTCCTGGGGCCGTTGCTCACCATGCTGCAAGACTACTTTGGCCAAACGCCGCAAGGCCTGCCCGGCCTGGCCTTCCAAATGCAGCGGGAACGCCTGGAACGGATCGACGCCGTCGATTTCACCCTTGCTCACGACGACGGCTGCGGTCTGGCCGATCTGGACCAGGCCGACGTCGTCCTCGTCGGCGCTTCGCGCGTCGCCAAGAGCGTGACCTGTTTCTACCTGGCCTACGAGGGCATCCGCGCCGCCAACGTACCCCTGATCCCCGGCTTCGAACCGCCGCCGGAATTGACCGCCCTCGACCGCCGCCAGGTCGTCGGCTTGACCATGAACGCCAACCGCTTGCAGAGTCTCCGCCAGGCCCGCATCAAGACCCTGGGCGACGGCGCGTTTGACAAGTACGGCAACCTGCACGACATCGAAACCGAGTTGCGGGACCTGGAACGCCTGATGGCCCGCTGCGGCTGGCGGCGGCTCGACGTATCCTACATGAGCGTCGAGGAGATCTCCAAAGAAATACTCTCGTTGCTCCCCTCGTAGGGTGGTCCACAGCGGACCATCCGCCGCGCAGCGTCGGGAAGATGGTGGCCGTGTTCTGGTGGGCCGGCGCTGCGCAATCGACGATACCGGCTCGGCGGTGGTGGTGACTTCGGGCGCGGTGCGGGCAGTAATGCGGATGGTCCGCTCTGACCCACCCTACACATGGACGGGCCGACTGACGTAGGGTGGGTTAGAGCGGACCACTTCCTGGCGGGTGGAATCGCCAACCGAGTCAACGCCGGGGAAGTCGCCTGAACCACCCCCACGCAGCGCCGGCCCACCGGGACACGGTC
Organism: Candidatus Anammoximicrobium sp.; assembly: GCA_012515235.1. Classification (GTDB taxonomy): domain Bacteria; phylum Planctomycetota; class Planctomycetia; order Pirellulales; family Pirellulaceae; genus Anammoximicrobium. Next base: position 639 of record JAAYYU010000319.1, on the reverse strand, counting down.
ACCACGGGCAACCCAGCCGCATCGGGGCACGGATGGTAACTGCGTCGGATGGATGCGGCGTCCGGGGGATGGTGGCCGTGTTCCGGTGGGCCGCCGCTGCGCAGTGCGCGATTCCGGCTCGGCGGTGATGGTGACTTCGGGAGCGGTGCGGGCGGTAATGCCGATGGTCCGCTCTGACCCACCCTACACCTGGACGGGCCGACTGACGTAGGGTGGGCCCGAGCGGACCACTTCCTGGCGGGCGGAATCGCCAAGCACGCCAACGCCGGGGGAAGAGCCAGCAGCGCTGCTTAATGGGCCATTCCGGCTCGGCGGTGGTGGTGACTTCGGGCGCGGTGCGGGCGACCGTGCCAATGGTCCGCTCTGACCCACCCTACGGGAACACCCCCGGCGAGGTGCCGGGGGGCCACGGTCCACACACTACTGACCTGCCTCCTCGCCGGCCAATTCCGCGAACCAGGCGTCCAAGTCCCGTTCGTACCGCTGCAGCCGGCTCCGCCGCAACACCTTCGCTTGCGTCGATTCTTCGCTCGCGCGGTCCGCCACGGCGGCCAGTTGGTCCCCACCCTGCGACGTTACCAGGGGCGATGCGTCGTCGCTGCTGTCCTCCTCGTCCGAATCGCCGCCCAACTCCGCCAT
>JAAYYU010000007.1 GCA_012515235.1 Candidatus Anammoximicrobium sp. | reverse complement strand
CGGCGCCGCGCTGCTGATTGACGTGGGGTCCACCACCTGCGATCTGATCCCGTTGCTCGATGGACAGCCGGCGGCCGCGGGCCGCACCGATACCCAGCGTCTGTTGGCGGGCGAACTGGTTTATACGGGCGTCGAGCGCAGCCCGGTGTGTGCCGTGGCGAGGCGGGTGCGGTACCGCGGGCAAACGTGCAGCGTGGCCCAGGAGTTGTTCGCGACCATGCGCGACGTGTACCTGGTGCGGGGCGAGTTGCCGGAGCAACCGGACGACCTGCAGACCGCGGACGGCCGCCCCGCCACTCGCCCCGCCGCCGTAGCCCGCTTGGCCCGGATGATCTGCGCGGACGAGACCGAGTTTGGCGTGCCGGACGCCGTCGAGTTGGCGGCCTCGGCGGCGGTGGCCCAGGCGGCGCTCGTGCTGGCGGCGCTGGGTCGCGTCGTGCGGCGCGGCTGGAACGCGGACGCAGGCCTCGGCTTTCCGGTCGTCGTATCGGGCCACGGAGAATTCCTGGCACGGCGTGTCCTCACTCAGGCCGGCCACGTTGGCCCGCTTTTTTCGCTGGCGGATCGGCTGGGACCGACGGTTTCCCGAGCCGCGACGGCCTATGCGCTGGCGGTCCTCATGCGCGAGGAGTCGGGGTCATGAACGGGTTGCCGATCCGAGTGGTCAAGGCGGGCGGCAGCCTGTTCGGCTTCGCCCGCTTCGCCGCGGCTTTCCACCGTTGGCTGGCCCAGCAGAGCCCCGCCGTCAACGTTTTGATCGCAGGGGGCGGAAAACTGGCCGACGCCATCCGCGAGGCAGACTCCGCCTGGGGACTGGGCGAGGAGGCGGCGCATTGGCTGTGTGTGGAAGTCCTGGGGGTTTCGGCCCGCCTGCTGGCGACGCGGCTGCCCGCTTGCGGCTGGGAAACGGATTGGAACCGCTTGCTCCCGCGGTTGGACGCCAGCGAGGGCCGCCAACCGACCATCTTTTCTCCGGTTCAGTTTCTGCGGGAAATCGAAGCGACTTTGCCGCCGCGGCCTTTGCCGCACACGTGGGGCGTGACCAGCGACTCGATCGCGGCCAGGATCGCGCAGGTCCTGAAGGCCAGCGAACTCGTCCTGCTGAAATCTGCCGACCCGCCCGAGCAGGCAACTGGCCAGCCGCCTTATGTAGACGACTATTTCGTCACGGCGGCTTACTCGCTGAAGAGGGTGCGTTTCGTCAACCTGCGGGCGTTTGCAGAGAGCACGGTTGCCAAACGCAACGAAAAAAGCCCGGCTTCTGGAGAAGGCCGGGCTTAAGTGTTCCACGCGACCGCTTTCTTGGCGATCAGTTCCACCACCAAGTCGTGCCCGACTTGGGCGTGCCCTGCGAGTGGACCGTCTTCAACTGCGGGACGACGATTTGGTTGCTCGCCACTTCCCAGGACTCTATCTGCACGCCGCCTGAAGCGGTGATCACATAGTGGCGTCCGATCTTGAGGAAACTGCACTGGGGCTCCACCGTCTTGGGCGCCGGCAACTGGCCCAAGGCGAATTTGCTGTCCGGCTGAGTCAACAGCGGAAAGCCTGCTCCCCCGGCCCGACTCACCAAGTTCTCCCGCTTGATCAAGGCCGACGCGACGCACAGATCCATCAAATTCCGCAACTGGGCCATCGTCGAGTCCTTTGCGGCCAGATCCGGATAATGCTTGGTGAGCAGATCGGCCCACTGCTTGGCGGTTGGATCGGCTCGCCCCGTGCCTTGCACCGTGCCGTCGTCGGCGACGACCTCATCTTCGGTCAGGGCCTTGACGCCTTGCCCTCGGATTTGCCAAGCCAGGCGATCGTCGCTGTGCGCGACCGGTTCGTAATGGCAGGCCATCCACCACCGCGGCGTCGCACTGCCGGGCAGTTGGTTCCTCGATTTTAGCATGTCCAGGTAGCTGGGGAGTCCCGCCACGGGCGCTTTGTCGAGCTTCATTGCCAGCTGTTTCATGCGGAAATCCGCGGCAAACAGAATCCGGGCGAAATGGCTGTCGGCCGGAACTCCCGTGAGCGTCACCTGTTGGGGACCCAAGGCGCGGGCCGCCACGGGCAGCACGGACGGATCGAACGTGCGCTGCCGTTTCATGAACGTCTCGAAACGTTGACGCCCGTCCGCGGTCGGGTCAATCGACACCGAGATGCCCTCCGTCCGCGCCGCCTCGACGGTCCGGAAGGCCACCAGCAAGTCGTCCAGCCGGATGGCGGGCAATCCCGTCGTCACGCCGACGGCATTCCCGTTGTCGTCGAACCGCCAACCTTCGCCCGGCCCGGCCAGGACGATATCGTTCTGCTCCGGGTAGACCAGGACGTACTGCACGCGTTGCAGTCCGGCCAGGTACAGCAGTTCGTCGGGCAGCCGCTCTCGGTTGCCTGCTAGCAGGTCGGCGAGGGCGGCCTCCAAGGCCCGCAGCGAAACCTTCCGCAGTTCGGCGCGTTGGCCCAGTTCGGCCGGCACCTGATTCGCTTCCGCCCGCACCGCGGCCAGCATCTCCTGGCGTTCGGCGACAGTCGGCAACCGCACTGCGCCGCTGGGGTCGACAAGGATGCCACCGACGGATCGTTGGGAGTAGTTCCAAGCCTGCGCCCAGGCCGCGGCGGGCAGGAAAAACGTCAGTATCGCCAAGACCCATTTGGCGGAGCGAAACGGCCGAATCAAGCTCTGCGACATATCTGGTAATCTCCTGGGAAACCCCTGAAAGAACGAAAACCGCCGGCCAGCCCGCCCCCAAGGCAATGGAGACGACTCCGTCTGTGTGCTTAAATAGCTTGTTTTTGGCTGTTGGCAACGATCGTCACGGCCAGCTATTTCGTGTACCCTAAATATAATCGTGGCAGGAAATATTTGCAATAAAAGCTCTTTTGGCACGCCGGCAGGAGGGCCGATGCTCGCCTATCTAGTGATTCGCGAAGGGTCCAAGTGGTCCGACGTCTCCCGGCTGACCCAGGGGCGGACCGTCACGATCGGCCGCGCGCCGACCAATCAGATCGTGATCAAGGACGAGCGTTGCAGCCGCTATCACGCCGAGGTCTTTTCCACCCAGGGCCAATGGACGCTGCGGGATCTGGACAGCCGCAATGGGACCCTGGTGAACGGCCAACGAGTGACGGGCGATATCGGCCTGAGCGAAGGCGACGTGATCCGGATCGCGAATTGCCAGATGACGTTCTGCTTCGATCTGAGCAAGGCGATTGCCGACGCGGGGGCCAAACCCGGCTTGACCAGCGAACCGGGCGAGGAGACGGTGTCCGGGATGCTGCCCTCGGACACCAGCGATTCGCAACTGCAGGAGACGCTGCAGCCGACCCACATCACGCACCGCCGCGGCCAGACGACGCTGCTGTCCCCCGGCCGCGCTCCGTCCAGCACCCAGCGTCTGGGGCAGGCGGCGACCCAACTGTGCCGGCTGGCCTTCAATCTGGCGAACCAGACCGACATCGAGGCGGTCGCCCGGCTCGCCTTGGACGGACTCTTCGAGGGCACGCGCAGCGACGCCGGCGCGATGCTGCTGGGACCTCGGCAATTGGACGACAACCTGGAAGTCTCCGACCTGCACGTGGTCGCGTCGCGAGCTGGCCCCGAAGGGAAATACCACCGCATCTCGACGTTCCTGGCTGCGACCGTGCTCCGCGAACGGGAGGCCGTCTTGGCGCGGAACGTCCAGGACGACAGCACGCTGGGCACGCGCAACAGCAAGGGCGAAATCGAGTCGACCAGCGTGATCGCCGCGCCCATCCGGCAGGACGGCAAAGTCGTCGGCCTGATTCACGTCTACTCCACGCACGCCAGGGAGACGCTCGATCCGGACGACTTGGAATTCACGCTGGCCGTGGCCGACAACGTGGCCCTGGCCCTGAAGAACCTCGCTCGCCAGCAGGAACTGGCGGAGAACCTCTCGCAGACGCAAAGCGAAGTCGCCCAATTGCGCAAACGGCTGGGCGCCGAAAGCGAAATCGTGGGCAACAGCCCGCTGATCCAGAAACTGCACGAGGCCATCGCCCAAGCGGCGCCCAACCGGGCCACCGTGCTGATCCGCGGCGAAAGTGGCGTGGGCAAAGAACTGGTCGCGCGGGCGATTCACTTCTCCAGCCCGCGAAAGAAGGGACCGTTCGTCTGCCTGAACTGCGCGGCACTCTCCGAAACGCTGCTGGAGAGCGAGCTGTTCGGGCACGAGAAGGGCGCGTTCACGGGGGCGACGGAACGCAAGATCGGCAAGTTCGAAGCGGCCCACCACGGCACGCTGATGCTGGACGAGATCGGAGAAATGAGCCCGTCGATCCAGGCCAAATTCCTCCGCGTGCTCGAGGGGCATCCCTTCGAGCGCGTGGGCGGAAATCAGGCCATCAAAGTCGACGTGCGCGTGATCGCGGCGACCAACCGCGAACTGGAGAAGGACGTCGCCGACGGCAAGTTCCGACGGGACCTGTACTTCCGCTTGCACGTGGTCGAAATTGTGGTGCCGCCCCTGCGAAAACGCGCCCAGGACGTGATCGAATTGGCCGTCTACTTTTTGGATCGCTTCAACAGCGAGACCGGCAAAAAGCTGCACGGCTTTACGCCCGCCGCCCTGGAACTGCTGCAGAAGTACCGCTGGCCCGGCAACGTCCGCGAATTGCGAAACGTGATCGAGCGGGCGGTAGTCCTGTCGCGCGGCGACCGCATCGACGTGGACGACCTGACGCTGACCAGCCTGGCGCCGGCGAGTGAATCCGGCGAGATTCCGCTGCCGGCCAGCCCGCACCAGCCGGCGACGCTGGCGGACGTCGAGCGGCAGCACATTCTGGCGACGCTCAACGCCGAAGGCTGGAATAAGAGCCGGACTGCCGCCCTGCTGGGGATTGAACGCTCGACGCTGGACCGCAAAATCAAGCGATATGATTTGAAGCCGGATCATCCGGAATCGGGAGAGGAAGAATGACCGGGATGTCACGCTTCCTGGGCCGGCAAGCCGGCCCCGGCGAGCCCCGTCTACCCACCGTCCTCCGAGCCGCGTTCGCCGCCGGCCTGGCCGCCCTGCTGCCGGCCGGGATTGCGGCAGCGGCCGAGACGCCGCACGGGGACGGAGCAGCCTGGCAGACCGCGGGCCTGCAACTCCCTCCCGGACCCGTCACGCCGGGAGGCGGCCGATGCGTGTTGACTGTCGACGACCGGGGCTCGTCCGTCGTGGGTAAGCTGTGGGGCGTCGTCGGCGAGCAGCGCGTCGTCATGCTGCCGGACGGACAACTGGTCCAACGGCCCGCCGCCCAGACGCAGAACACCGAAAGGCCCTTCGAACCGATGGCCAAAGCGGCGGTCGCCGACCAGTTACGTGCGGCGCTCTTGCCCGGCTTTCAAAGCAAGGAAACACGGCACTACCTGCACCTGTACAATTGCAGCGAATCGTTTGCCGAGGCGGCCAGCCGCATTCTGGAAACCATGTTTCGAGGCGTTGTGGCGTACGCGCAAACCCAGGCGATCGAGGTCGCTCCGCCCCAGTGGCCGCTGGTGGTGATCATCTTTCGCACGGCGGCCGAATTCCAGAAGCTCCGTCCCATGCCGGAGGACACAGTCGCCTACTACGACATGCTGACCAACCGGGTGGTCTTGTATGAAGAATCCCAGTTGTGGCGGATCCAGCCGGACCTGGCGGTCCAGCAGGCCATCGCGACCATCGCGCATGAGGGCGCGCATCAAATCCTGCACAACATCGGCGTCCAACAACGGCTGTCCGTCTGGCCCATGTGGCTGAACGAAGGTCTGGCCGAATTCCTGGCCCCAACGACGACCGACCGGCAGCTGAAATGGAAGGGCGCGGGCCAGGTGAACGACCTGCGGATGTTCGAACTGGAACAGTGGCTGAAGAACCGGACTGCGGACGAGGCGGACGGGCAACTGGTCGCACAGACCGTGGGGGCCGTGCAACTGACTTCCACCGGCTACGCGGCCGCTTGGGCGCTGACGCACTACCTGGCCAAGAACCACCGCGCCGCGTTCCACGAATTCGTCCGCCAGACCAGCCGGCTCCAGCCCTGGGAAGGTCCGGGCCGAATCGTGCCGCCGGGCGTCCTGCCGGACAACGTGCGACGCTTCAAGGAGTGCTTCGGGGAGGATCTCGCGGAGATCGAGCGGCGGCTATTCCTGCATCTGCGGCAGTTGCCCTACGCCGATCCGCTGGCCGACTGGCCGCATTTCGTGGTGGTCGTGTCGGTGCCGGCCGGCACCCGCCCGCGGCGCGAGGCCAATGTGTTCCATGTGCCCGAACAGGCGGATCGTTGGCGGCGTGAGATCGTCGCCCGCACGCCGGAAGCGGACCGGCCGGGCGTCCAAACGTCCATCCATCCGTTTCCGAACCGCATCCTGGCCGAGAGCTTCGCCCGCCAGTGGCTGCAAGGGAACTAACCCCGTTTCGCGCTCGATTTGTTGACTGGCATGCTTCGAGGCTTTACGCTACGTGCATGGCAGCCCTGTCGACCGTGTACGTCTGCCGCTTGCAGGCAAGCGGGTTCTGCGGCGTTGCGGCGGTTTTCCTGCTGGCAGGCGGCTGCGGCGTTCTGGCCATTGCGGGGACCGGGTTGCTGACGTGCGGTGAACACGGCTGCTTTCAGGCCGGAGGCGTCGGGTTCTGGAAGGTCTTCTTCACATGGGCTTTCACCATTTTCGTAGGAGAATAAGGATGTCCCGTTTCTCAAGCGTGACAACGCGGGTGACCCGGCGGAAGTTGTTGACGACGGCCATCGCGACCGGCGCGGGGGCGATGGCCGCGCCCCTGGTCCTGCCGTCGCGACTGTTTGGCGCCGATGCGCCGAGCAACCGGCTGAACGTGGCCGCTGTGGGAACAGGCGGCCGTAGCCGCGCGCTGATGATGGAGATTCTGGGCCAGGGCGAAAACCTGGTGGCGTTGTGCGATGTCGATCAGCGCCAACTCGCCAATACGCGCCAGGCTCTCGCCGGCAAAGTCGAGGGCGGGGACCGGGCCCTGGAGAAGGCCCGGTTGTACGAGGACTATCGGAAACTGCTGGATGCGGAGAAATCCCTCGATGCGGTGGTGATCGCCGTCGGCTCGCGCTGGCACGCGCCGATTTCGGTGCGGGCGATGCAGGCGGGCAAACACGTCTACTGCGAGAAACCGCTGGTGCGTACGATCGCCGAGGCTCGCGAACTGACGGAACTGACACCGCGGTGCAAAGTCGCCACGCAGATGGGGACCCAGGGCGTGAGCAGCAGGGCCTTCCGCCGCAGCGTGGAGATCATCCAGGCGGGAGTGCTGGGCCCGATTGAACGCGTCTATCTGTGGTCGGACTACTGCGGGAAGTTCCCACCGAGTCACGATCGCCCGGCGGGCGAGGATCCCCTTCCCGAAGGGCTGAACTGGGACTTCTGGCTGGGACCTTGTGCCTGGCGGCCGTTCAAGGCCAGGGTTTATATGCCCGGTTGCATCGCGACCCAGAACTGGCTGGATCTGTGCAACGGCATGCTGTCCGGCCAAGGCGCACATACGTTCCAATTGCCGGTCCGGGCGTTGAAACTGAACGCGCCGGTCCGCGTCACGGCCGAACTCCCCGAACCGGTCAAGGAAACCTACGTTTCTCAAGGGTGCTTTCGTTTCGAGTACGCCGCACGCGACGGACTGCCGCCGGTCACGCTGTGGTGGGGTGACGGCGGCAAGTATCCGCCCGCCGAAATCACCGACGGCGTCAAGAGCGTTCGGGGACAACTGCCCAACACAGGCTGCCTGTTCGTCGGACAGCGGGGACAGCTCTATACTGATGGCTGGGGCGTGGCCGGCATCATGAAACTTGACGGCGACCCGCAATGGCGCGGCGTCTTGAATCACGAAGCCGTCCAGGAATTGCCCCTCAGCGTGCCGCGACTCAGTCACGACAATCACATGCAAGAGTGGTTCGACGCGTGCAAGGGCGGCCCCGCGACCTACAACGATTTCCAGGTGGGAGCCCGCGTTTCCGAGGCCTATTTGCCGGGTATCCTGGCGCTGCGTCTGGGGCGACCGATCGAATGGGACAACGCCCAGATGCAGGTCCCCGGCGCGCCGGAAGCCGAGCGTTGGATTCAGAACCACTATCGCACGAAGTGGCTGACCTGACCATTGGCCCCGCCCTCGGGGCGACAGCCTGACGGTTGCGATGCGTGTCGGGCGGGACAGCCGGGATGCCCCTGATCGCCACCGCGACGACGGCCTTTGGCGCGGCCCTGGACCTGCCACAGGTGTTCTGCCTGCCGCAGTCTGGTCGCCGCCGCGGGAAGCGTCAGCGGCGAATCGGGGTCCGCAGCCGCCCGGATGCCGATCGGCCGGAACGGGCGTCACGCTGTGGTCGACCACAGCGGAACGCCCGTGGTACGGCTGAAAGCAAAACGACCGATGCGTCGCTGCTTGATGCGGACTCTACGGCATCTGCACGGACTCGGAACCGGAACGGGTGCCCAGCGCGCTCAGGACATCCCGCGCAACGTTCTCCGAGATCGCCCGCGTCGAGCCGTCACACAATGCGAACTGGACCGAGCCCGGATGCATGCTGCGGAAGCCCGCGTAGGCGTACTCGCCGCGATTCGCCGAGTTCAACTCGATGCCCGTCGAGCCGCAGTACTCGGAGACCCGGTCCGTGCAGGTCGGCGTTCCGATGTACCAGTAGTTGAAATACTTGCCATTGGTCATCATATCGACCGGCCGGTTCCGTTCGCCGATCATCAGCGTGTTGCTGGTCCCGTCGACAATCAGGGCCATCGTCCGAGAGCCGTTCCGCAGATGAATCGGGCCGTCGTGGCGATAGTCCTCCTGCATGTCGCCCACGCGTGCACCGTCATCCAGGTGCTGATTGGTCCAGGCGGGTTGCACGTACCCCACATACCCTGAAACCACGACGCCGTAGTTGCCCGAAACGCGAGAGTCAACGCCGTTGTTGTTATAGATCTGGGAAATCTCCGGAGCGCTGGGGCATTGGTACATCCCCAGACGAGTCTCCAGCAGCGTTTCGTTCGGACCATCGTCGTCCCAGTTGACGAACCAGCCCATCCCGACGATTTGGTCGTACAGGACGCTTTGCTCGGCAAAGGGCAGGATGAACGCGCTCCACAGGGTGGCGTCATTGCCGCTGGCCGGAGCGGCAGTCAACCCGCCGGCCCATTGGCCGTCGCGGATGAAGACGGAGATGCTGCCGGACGGCAAAACCTTGTACGTGTCGTGGTAATTATGAAACGCGATTCCCAGTTGCTTCAGATTGTTCGTGCATTGGGTCCGTCGCGCCGCCTCACGCGCCGCCTGGATGGCCGGCAGCAACAGCGCAACCAGAATTCCGATAATGGCAATAACGACCAGTAGTTCTACCAAGGTGAAACCTCGGCTGCATCGTGGACGAGACATGGGTTGTCCTTTCGCGACAAGAGTAAACATGATACAGGATCGATCATCATGAAAGCTGTGCCGAACGACACGGCGTGTGATCGTCTGGCGAATACGCGCAAAGCGTCTATGCTTATTTCGGGCTGCCGGCACCCGGCACCAATTCAATCTTCAGTTCGTTCGTGCCTGGTTTTACCTCAAAGGTCAACCCATCCGGAACGGCTCCCGGAAGCCCCTTTTCCGGATCCGGCGAACCCACTTTCACACTGTGCGTGCCGATGACAGCACCATCGCCAGGCTGGTACGTCGACAGCTCAAAGTTGCCATTATCATCCGCGGTGCCGATCGCCGACTTGCCGCTCATCCCGCTGTCACCCGTCGCCTGGGGGATCAACTGGATCAACGCGCCTGCTACAGGTTGACCCTGGCACGTGACTTGCCCCTTGACCCTGCCAACCTTGAAGTCGCCGCCCCCGGAGCAGCCGAAAGAAAGACATCCGACACAGACACCTAGAACCAAAAAGCCAGTGACCTTGTTCATGATCGGCTCAACAAATAGAGTTTTGATTGAATCGCAGATCGATCCCTGATCGCACAGCGACGAAAAGCCTACATTCCCCTCCTGTGGAATTCTACTCCTTGTGACGTTTTGATAAAAGAAAGATCTCATAGAAAAAAAGGACTGTCCAGATGCGCAAGCGGGGGGGGACTGGCGTGGACTTGTCCCGGTTGGGCAATATCGACGACTGCCGGTTGCCTGGACGACGGTCGGAAACGCAGGCCCGAAGGCCAAGCCCGTTCAGCCGGCATGGGGGCAGATTTTGCGTGGCCGAAGTCCTAGCCGTCGCGTTGCTGGTCGGACAGGGAGCGCAGCATGTGCTTAATATCCATCGAACCGCGGATGGCGACGTACACGGTCACGCTTGAATACCAAGCCAACGCGGCCAGCGTGAGCAAGCCCCAGACCGGATGCCTGCTGAGCATTGCGATTGGATCCATGACTTACCTCCGTAAATGCCGACCGCGTCGGCCCTTGGGTTACAGTCTGGCACCAAAGTAGGTTTCGGCGTTTTTTTGGGGGTGCCGGGGTCAGGCTTACAGAATTCAGTTTTGGCCGATCGCGCTGCCAGCCATGTGGTACGACCCTGCTCGGCCAAAATTGAATTCTGTAAGCCTGACCCCGGTTCGTTCGACCGTGCCATCATGGACGGCGTCTTTGCGTGTCCGTTTCCCTTTTTGTTGCTAGTTCGAGGAACGCGGTTTGAGTAAGGACCCCACGACCATGGCCAAACCGGTGGCCAAGAACGTGCCGATATTCACAAAATTGTCACCCACGTAGTACTTGGCCAAGCCCTGCGTCATGAGCTTGCCGTCTTTCACGATTTGGGCTCCGGTCTCGTCCAGCAGGGGCACTTGGACGAACAGGTTGAGCGACAAGGCCAGCACGGGCAGCGCGGCGCCGACGAGGATGGCCGCGATGGCGCCCCAGTTGTTGGCCCGTTTCCAGTAGCAGCAGGCGATCAGCAACGCCGACATGCTCGCCAGATAAATCGCCCCGGTCGTCTGCAGGTACTCCCAGAGGTTTCCTTCGAGCTTGTACCACAGGCCCCAGAACAGCAGGAACATGCCGATCAACGCCACGATGCAGCGGTTCCACAGGATGCCTCGCTTTTCCGGCCACGGCTTGCGGCGGAACGGGGCCAGAATGTCGTTGTAAATCACACTGCCCCAGGTCAGCATATACGACGAATCGGTGGACATATCGGCCGCCAGCATGGCTGCCACCAGCACGCCCATCATCCCAGCGGGGACGATTTGGGCCAGGAAAAACGGCATGGCGAACAGCGAGCCATCCTTCTCTCCAAACTGCAGCCCGATCGTCTCGACCACCGCCGGTTCGATCATGGCCAGCGCCGCGATGCCCCACAGGCCGGGGATGATCCAGCGGCAAACGAAGAAGAACGCGGTGCCCGTATAGACGCGGCGGCCCGTCTTGCTGTCCTTGGCCGCCAGCAACCGGGCGATGCACGTCTGCCAAGTCAAAACCGAGGCGATGTTGGTGAACAGGTTCGACACCACAAACGCCCAGCCCAGGTCAGGGGCCACAAAAGGATTGAAGCCGCCTTCGCCATAGTTCGTCTCCACGGCGTCGATCATCCGGTCCCAGCCGACGTAACTGAGCACCAGAATGGTCACTACCAGCATCCCGGCGCTCATCACGATGAACTGCAGGAAGTCGGTCACGAGCACGGAGAGCATACCGCCCATGATCGTGTACACGGCGACGCCTACCAGCAGCACCGTCATGGCAATTTCCAGGTACTGCAGATTCATGCCGCAACAGACCACCAGAAACTGGCCGCCGACCCGCAGGAAGACGCCCATGTTCAACAGACCGCCCAGGACGATCACGACGCCCGCCAGCCAGCGGACGAACTTGCCGTACCGCTGCTCGAACAACTCCGGGATCGTGATCGCCCCGGAGTCGCGCAACGGCTTGACACAGAATCCGGTCCAGCCGACGAAGAACATGGCCAGCGCGTTGAGGATCCCGGGAATCGAGCCGGAGAACCCGCGCGTGTAGCCGGCTTGGGCCGTGTACATGCAGGTCACGATGCCGAATTCGGTGGCCGCCAGCGAGGCGATCCCCAGAAAGACGTTCATTTCGCGGCCAGCGACCAGAAAGTGATCGACGCGGGAGACGTACTTCCGCACCATGATGCCGGCAATCATCGTGGCCAGCAGGTACATCCCGACGATGCTGCCGTCGATCCAGGTGAAATTGGTCATCAACTCGGTCTCCTGAACGTGGTCAATTCCCAGCGGTTCGCTGCTGCACTTCGGTCCAACTCCGCACCAAGTAATCCCGACTCTTGGCCAACGCCGCAGACATCGTTTCGGGCTCCAAGTCGCCGTGCATGAACGGGTTAACGCAGCCACGATAGCGGATCTTGGCGAGCGCCGCGAGCCAAGGGCGGAAATCGGTCGGGCCATCACCTGGCAACTGGCCGACACCGTCGGCATGTTGCCAAGCGTAGAAGAAGAACAGTTGGCCGCCGCAAATCGCGATCGCATCCTCGACCGACGCCTTGCCCGCCTGGACGTGATAGGGGGCCAGCGCGATTCCCAGCCGCGGCGACCGATTCAGATCCACAAAGGCTTTGAACGAGTCCAGCGAGTCCAACAGGGCGTGCCCGTGGTTCTCGATGGCCAGATACGAGTTGTACCTTTCCGCCAACTCGATCTGAGGTTTCAGGGCTTCCAGGAACGCCTTCATCCGCGCGGTCAACTCGCCGGGCTCGCATGGCCCCGCGCTGCCCTGCACCGCCACGCCGCCACCGGACTCGCCCAGCAGCTGGGCGTACCGCGCGTAGCCGCCAGCGTATACCGAAAACGCAAACAACTTCAGCTTGCGCCGGTCGAGCACCTTGCGCAATCCGTCCGTCCCCAAGCGTTGGGCCACATCGTCCAAGTGCGGGCAGCCTTGATGGGCAGACCAGATGTCCACGGCCTCGAAGCCCAATTCGGCGATCCGCTCGCAAGCCTGTTCGATCGGCAAACGCAGGTAATGGATTGATGAAGTGGACAGCTGCATGGTCCACGGAACGCGACCTTCGGCAGCAGACGCGGATTGTCGGTTCAGCGCGGCTGTGCAGCCGGCGGCAGCCACGTGACCGAGAAAAACCCGTCGGCTTGTCATGATTCCGCAAGTCTCCCGGCTCGTCGTCATGAGCCTTGCTCCCGGTTGGCTAAGTAGTCGTCGTCGCTGGGGGATCGTCGCAGTTTCCTGCGCGGTATCCGTGCGTTGGCAAACTTGGCGTTCGAATCCAACGCGAGGAAAACAGTGTAACGTCCCCTTCCGGCCAAGGAAACTCCGCAGGCAAACATTCCTTGCAGCAACGTCACACGCACGCCAAAGCAGCCTGGACCAGAGCCACTTGCTGCTGCAAGCGTTGTTCGACCTCGCTCAGCGAGCCGCCTTCGGCCAACACGGTCACCAAGGGTTCGCCACGCTGAAATGCCCGGCCGGTGGCGGGGATGTCGGCTACTGCAGGCCGAGCTGGATTGGCATTGACGTTGCCAAGAAACTGCTTGAAGCTGGTCGGCACGCGTCCGTCGTGCTCGGCATAGACGATCGCTTTTCCAACACGCCGCTCCTCAGACCGTCCGGATCGTTCGGCCGGCAATTCGCCCGTCTTACAGGCCAGCACGTGCGGCCCCAACAGGTCCACGCCGCGGGCCAATTCCAGCACTTCGACCGAGGCCGTATAGCGCGGATTCACCTCGACAACCCAAAGAGCGCCATCGGACATCACGGCATCCACACCAAATAAGCCCGACAATTCGAAACGGGCTGCCAGGCACTGGCCAATGGCCCGCCATTGTGTCTGCTCTTCCGGGGACACGGCCAGCGGACCGATTGACCCCGCGTACTCAAACCCCCTGGCCCCGGTCCACGGCGTGCCGATCAACTGCTGAGTGGCCCCCAACCAGACAGCGCGGCCGTTGGACGCGACGTAGACGGCGCTGCACGCAGTGCCACGGACGTGACGCTGGTAGTAAAACCGCCGCATTGGCTCGAACCGATCCGTAGCAGTCCGGGAGACGAACGCGATCCTCCGCCCGCCGCCAGAACGCCGAGGTTTTTGCAGCCAGTCTGCGGACGCCGAGTCTGGGGGCGCAGCCGAGACGTCCAGACTGGGCAGACCTTCGCACCGCAACACTTCGGCCAACGCAAAAGGGTTTCGCACTCGGCGCAGGACGCGCTCCGAGTTGCCCAAGAGCGGCCGCTGCTTGGCGATGCGGCCGACCAGCTTGGGATGATTCTCCAACCCTCCGGTATACAGCCAAGGGCACTGCGGGAGAGCAGCGGCCTCGGCTTCAAAACCGGTCGGATAAGAATCGACGCGACGGCAAACACTGCCGACGGGCAAGTCTTCGTCCCGGAAGCAATCCACCGCCAGGGGCATGTAACCGGCACGGACAGCTGAAAACGCCGCCGCGCGGGCACTGACTCCGAGGATCAGCAGTCGCCGTGTCTCCGTCATTCGAGTTCTGGCGTTAAAACCCTGTTACTGCGATTGGGAAGCGTATCCGTGGGCTCCGATCCTCCGGTGCCCTGGAACGTCTTGCGTTTCGTGCCGGGGTGCTTGAATTTGTTCCATCGTTTGTTAACTTCTCGACCTTGGTCAAGCCCCAGTCGTTCACATCCTTGAAGGGAGAACCATCGCATGTCGATGTTCATCGGAGAAGCCCTAGCTGGCGAAGGCAACGAGATTGCCCATATTGATCTGCTGATCGGCAGCAAAGACGGCCCGGTGGGCATGGCGTTCGCCAACGCGTTGGCTTGCCAGAGCGAAGGGCACACGAACTTGCTGGCCGTGCTGACGCCGAATCTGGCCGTCAAGCCGTCCACGGTGATGATCACGAAAGTCACCATCAAAGGCATGCGTCAAGCCGTGCAGATGTTCGGCCCCGCTCAGGCGGCCGTCGCCAAGGCAGTGGCGGATTCGGTGGCCGAAGGCGTGATTCCGAAGGGGGATTGCGAGCAGCTGGTCATCGTCTGCGGCGTGTTCATTCATCCGGCGGCCGAGGACGACAGGAAGATCTACGATTTCAACTACCAGGCGACCAAGGCGGCGATTGCCAATGCGATGAAGGGCGCTCCTTCCGCGGACGAGATGCTGGCTGGCAAGGATTCCGCCAAGCACCCGTTTCAAGGGTTTTAGATCCCGGACGGATTTAGCGCGGTCAGGTTTTGCCAGGAGTCGTTCCGTGAGCAAACCTCGCATCCTCTTGCAACTGGACCCGGACGTGCATCCCAGCGTCTTCGATGCCGTGGTGGCTGTTGACGCGGGAGTCGAACATCTGCTGCAGTACCGCGGCGTGACGGTGGATCAAGTGCCCGGACTGGTTCACGGCGCGATCTTCACGCGCGGGCCGCAGGATTTGAAATCGACGGCGATCTTTGTGGGCGGCGCCGAGGTGGGGGCGGCCGAGGAACTGTTGCGGCGGATTCTTCAGACCTTCTTGGGGCCGCTGCGGGTCTCGGTGATGATGGACGCCAACGGCGCCAATACCACTGCGGCGGCGGCGGTGATCGCCGCCGGTCGCCACGTCAGATTGAAGGGCGCAACCGTCCTGGTGCTGGCGGCGACGGGGCCGGTGGGGCAGCGCGTGGTGCGGTTGCTCGCTCGCGAGGGAGCTCGCGTCCGTGTGGGGTCGCGAGTGCTGACGCGTGCCGAAGACGTAGGCGCAAAGGTGCGGGAGCGGGTCGAAGCCGCCGTGTTGGAGCCGCTGGCGACGGCTCGCGATTCGCTGGCCGCGGCCATGCAAGGAGTCTCCGTTGTCATCTCGGCCGGGGCGCTGGGGGTCGAACTGCTGCCTGCCGACGTGTGGCAGACGTGTGCCACGTTGGAAGTCGCGATTGACTTGAATGCGGTGCCTCCGTGGGGAATCGGCGGTCTCGAAGCGTCAGACCGGGCGGCTTCCCGGAACGGAGTCATCTGCTACGGCGCGATCGGAATCGGAGGCGCCAAGATGAAGATCCACAGCGCCGCGGTCGCTCGCCTGTTTCAGGGTAACAGCCAGGTTTTGGACGCGGAAGAAATCTACGCCATCGGAAGGGAACTGGAGGGTGCGGAGTCCACCGGTCGTGAAGGCGGCAAGTAACGGCAGCGGATTAGGCAAGCCGGCAAGGCGAACGCAGTGGCGGAGTCCACCGTCGCAACCTTCAAAAAGTGAACGTATTCGAGGAACAGAACCTCGAAAAAGTGCAAGCTCAAAGGACTAGGGTAGGGGGCAGCGGGATGGACGCAAGGTCAATTTGGAGTGGATTGCGGTTGTTAATGCGGAGATGGATGCTGGGCGTGCTGGTTCTGACGCCGTGTGCGGAATCAAGCCCGGCAGCGGACCGATTCGAGGGGGACAAGCCGATGGCAACGAACTCCACAGCGAAAGCTGCGGCGGAAGGCACAGCGCGTGGGGCGGAGCCCGCGGACGGGACGGAACTGGCAACCTTTGGCGCGGGCTGCTTCTGGTGCGTGGAAGCCGTGTTTCAGCAACTGGAGGGCGTGGTGTCCGTCCAGTCGGGCTATGCCGGCGGCAGGGTCCCCAATCCGACGTACAGGCAGGTTTGCACCGGGACCACCGGGCACGCCGAAGTCTGCCAGATCCGCTACGATCCGGCGAAAATCAGCTTCGACAAGCTCTTGGAAGTCTTCTGGCAGACGCATGACCCCACAACGCGGAACCGGCAGGGCCCGGATGTGGGCACCCAGTATCGTTCGGTGATTTTCTATCACGACCAGCAGCAGCGGGAGTTGGCACAGAAACGCAAACAGGAGCTGAACAAAGCGGGCATCTGGGACGCCCCCATCGTCACCGAGATCAGTCCGCTGCTGAAGTTCTACAAGGCGGAAGAGTATCATCAGAATTACTTCCGCACAAATCCGCAGCAGCGCTATTGCCAGCTGGTGATTCGCCCCAAGGTCGACAAGTTCCGCAAGGTGTTTCAGGACACATTGAAGAAGGAATAGCCCCGTGCTGGCGGCCCTCCGGGCAGACGGCAAAAGCGTTCGCCCGTGGGGAAACCGGGCGTAAAATTCGGGGCCGGGGGCTTGCTGTAAACCGTCCGCTGATAGAGAATTCGGCCTTCTGGGGAAGCAACACCATCAGCGGTTGCGCTCCGCCGCAAGAAGCTCAGGGGTCTGCAGACCGTGGCCGAATTCTTCGATACCAGCTTGCATTTGCCGACATGGCTGGCCTGCCTGCTGGCGGCCTTGGTGCATTGTGGGCTGATTCTTAGCTTGGTCGGGACCGGGGCGGCGGTGTTCATCTGGATGGAACGTAAAGTCGCCGGGCGCATTCAGGACCGGCTGGGACCTACTCGGACGGGTGGAAGATTTGGCTGGCTGCAGTCGCCCGCAGACGGTCTCAAGCTGCTGACGAAAGAGGACTTGGTGCCGGGTTCCGCCGACGCGATGCTGTTTCGGGTCGCGCCTTACGTGAGCTTCACGGCGAGTTTCACTCCGTTTCTCGCCTTGCCGTTTGCTGACGGTTGGGTAGCACAGCACCTGCACACCGGCGTGTTTTTTGTCCTGGCCGTGCTCTCGTTGGAGGTCTTCGGAGTGATCCTGGCGGGCTACGCGTCGGGATCGAAATGGTCGCTGTTCGGAGCCATGCGCGAGTCGGCTCAGGTGGTCAGCTATGAAGTGCCGCTCAAGCTGTGCGTTGTGATCCCGGTGTTGCTGTGTGGGACGCTGGACCTGATTGCCATCGGCAACATGCAGGCGGGCTGGATGAGCAACTGGCTGGTCTTCCACGATCCGTTCACGTTCCTCGCGTTCTGGATCTACTTCACGTGCGGGGTGGCGAGTGTGAACCGGGCGCCGTTCGATTTGGCCGAGGCGGAAAGCGAGTTGGTGGCGGGCTTCCACACCGAGTATTCCGGCCTCCGCTGGGGCTTCTTTTTCATGGCCGAATACGGCTCGATGTTCCTGGTCAGTTGCCTGTGTTCGGTGCTGTTCTTGGGCGGCTGGCACGGCCCGATTCCTCTGTTTGATCTTTTGGGATGGTCGTACGGGCAAGAAGAGACGGTTTTCCGGTTGACCGGCTATCTCGCCAATCTGGCCGGTTGTGTGAACTTGATTCTCAAAGGCGTGCTGGGCGTCACGGTGATGATTTGGGTCCGCTGGACGCTGCCGCGTCTGCGGATCGACCAGGTGATGACCACCTGCCTGAAATACTGCGTCCCGCTGGCGGCGATTTGTTTCGTCGGGGTGCTGTCCTGGCAGTTGCTGGGACTGCGGGGCCCGAACGATCTGATCCCGGTCGCACCCCGCGGAGTGGCGGGCGTGCGCGAGGGCTGGGTCCGGAAGGCCGAGGCGGCGGAGCGGCAGGCCCAGGGGGAGCGAACCGCGGCGGCGGGCCGCCGGGTGGCGGCGAGGTCCGAGAAGGTGGGAGGCTGAAGCGATGTTCGCCGCGATCGACTGGCAAGCGGCCTTCTTCTGGCTGTTCGCCCTGATTTCGTGTGGTTTTGCACTGGCCGTCCTGTTCACTCCGAACATCGTGCACATGGCGTCCTATCTGATTGTTTCGCTGGGAGCCGTAGCCGGTTTGTTTTTTCTGGCGGGCGCGGAGTTTGTCGGCGCGATGCAGTTGATGCTGTACGTCGGCGGCACCCTGGTGCTGTTGGTGTTCGGCGTCATGCTCACGTCGCGCAGCAATTTTATCCGCATGAAGACGGGCGGAGGCGAGTGGATTTTGACCTTGTTCGTCGGCGGCGCGTTGCTGTTGCTGCTGCTGAGGACGGCGTTTCTGGTGGACGGCTGGCGGATTCCGCTCGGCCAAGCATCGCCGCCCGCCGACGCGAGCACGACGACCCGGATCGGCTTGGCGCTGTCCGGGGTACGGCTGGATGGAGGCAACGGGTATTTGCTGCCGTTCGTAATTATCTCCATGCACCTGTTGGTGGTGCTGATCGGGGCGGCCTATCTGGCACGCGCCAAGCGGTCGGCGGACGGGGGGCAACCAGTTGACAGGAACTTGATGCGATGACGCCTTGTTTCGGCCAGATTACAGTCGCGCACTACTTGGCGGTGGGGGCGGTGCTGTTCGTCGCAGGCATCGCCTGCATGATGACGAAGCGAAATGCGTTGGGCGTGCTGATGGGGGTCGAATTGGTGCTCAACGGAGCCAACGTCAATTTCGTGGCCTTCGGCAGCGATTACCTGCGTCCGCAATCGCTGGGACTGGACGGCCATCTGATGGCCTTGTTTGTGATTGTGCTGGCGGCCGCCGAAGCGGCGGTGGCGTTGGCGATCGTGTTGAATTTTTACAATAGCCGCGCATCGATTGACGTCGATCGTGCCGACCACTTGAAAGGCTAATGGAACCATCTGCTCTGCCATGGCTGTTGGGGCTGGCGACACTGCTTCCGCTGGCCTCGTTTTTCTTCCTGCTGCTGTTCGGGCCGCGGCTCGGAAAAGCATTCGGTCACGGTGCGCACATCGCCACCGGCGCGATCGTAGCGGCAGGGGTGCTCTCCTTTGTGGCGCTTTTGGTCTGGCTGGGTCACCATTTTCCCGGCGGCGGGGAGCACCCGGCGGCGGAGTTGGGGCGGGTGACATCGGGCGAGCAGGACCCCGCACACGCGGCGACGGCCGGTCTGTCGGAACCGGGCAGTCGGGCGGTCGGCGGTGCGGGCGAGGCCGGCAGTGCTGCGTCGAATTCGCCTGCGGGCCACATGCACCGTCCGCCCGTCTACTACGCGGGCGACTACTACACCTTGGGCGTGTTCGGCAGGCTGCGGTTGTCGATCGGGTACTACATCGACTCGCTGACGATCTGCATGTTCTGCCTGGTCACGCTGATTGCTTCGTGCATCCATTTCTACTCGCTGGGCTACATGCACGACGAGCAGCACGAGGTGACGGATCAGGAAGTCACGTTGCGCGACGGCTCGCACCTCAAACGGCGAGGGCGTCCGGCGGTCTTTTTTCAGTACATGTCCCTGTTCTGCTTCAGCATGTTGGGGCTGGTCCTGGCCGGCAACATCGCGATGGTGTTCGTGTTCTGGGAGTTGGTGGGCATCTGCTCCTACTTCCTGATCGGCTTTTACATCGAGCGTCGCAGCGCCTGCCATGCGGCCAACAAAGCGTTCATCGTCAACCGCATCGGCGATTTTGGGATGATGATCGGCCTGATGGTCCTGTGGTGCGGACTGGGGACGTTTGCCTTTGGCGACGTACAGCGGGCGGACGCGGGCGGAACCAAACGCCTGGAACAGGGCATCTTCAGCCTGGTCCGCTCCGGCGCGGACCATTCACTCCGCGTGCCGGACGGCCTGGTGCGGCTGTCGGCTCGCGACGAGGTAGCCCGGATCGTGCGCGGCCTGGGGCCCCAGGCGAGCGCGGAGCAGGTGGAGCAGGCGATCGCCGCCCAGGTCGAGACTTGGCGCAACGGCGGGCCGGACGGCCAGGGACCGCGTTTCGGATACGGGTTGCTGGTGTTGGCCGGGATCGGCATCTTCTGCGGCTGTGTCGGCAAGAGCGCCCAGTTTCCGCTGCACGTCTGGTTGCCGGACGCGATGGAGGGTCCCACGCCCGTATCGGCCCTTGTCCACTCGGCGACGATGGTCGCCGCCGGCGTCTATCTGGTGGGCCGCTTTTTTCCCGTGTTCACGCCGGAGGTGCTGCTGGTGATCGCGTTGGTCGGCTGCATCACGCTGTTCATGGCCGCCACGATTGCCATCACGGCCACCGACATCAAGCGGGTTTTGGCCTATTCGACGGTCAGCCAGTTAGGCTACATGATGCTGGCGTTGGGCGTCGGCGGGTGGGTCGCGGGGTTGTTGCATTTGGTGACGCACGCTTTCTTCAAGAGCCTGCTGTTCTTGTGCTCCGGCTCGGTGATTCATGCCGTCCACACGAATGAAATGACCGAAATGGGCGGCCTGCGCAAAAAGATGCCGATCACGGCTTTGACCATGCTCGTGGGCTGTCTGGCGATTGCGGGGATCAGCATTCCGTTTGTGATCGGATTCAGCGGCTACTACTCCAAGGACCGCATTCTGGAGCAAGCCTGCTCGTTCATGCTGTACGAAGGCAACCGCAGTTTCGTGGCCAGCCTGTTGTTCTACGCGGCGGCGGGTGGGGCCATGATCACGGCCTTTTACATGTTCCGGCTGTGGTACCTGACGTTTGCCGGCAAGCCGCGGAACCCGCATCGTTACGAGCACGCGCACGAATCGCCGCTGGTGATGACGGTGCCGCTGGTCGTGCTGGCGGTGTTCGCCACCGGCGTGGCCTGGCAGCCGTTTGGCGGACAAAGTCGGCTGAGCAACTTGAGCGTCGTCGGACTGCTGGAACAGTCGCGACCGCTGGGCACGCTGGCGGACGCGGCGTCGCCGGCGCTCGGTATGACGTGGCCCAACGAGCACTTTGCGCACGCACCCGAGCAGCACGAGGCGATCGTCAAGCCTGTGACCTGGCTGGCGACGCTGACGGCCTGGGCGGGGATCGGCTTGGCGACGGTCATCTACTGTCTGGGGTACATTCAGGCGGCGGAGGTGCGGCGTCAATTCGAGGCCTTGTACCAGTTCTTGTTGCACAAGTGGTGGTTCGACGAGTTGTACGATGTTCTGTTCGTGCGGCCGACGCACGCGGTCGCCCGCTGGGCGGCGGCCGTGGACCGGCACTGGATCGACGGGCTGATCGACGGCCTCGCGCGGTGGACGAGCGGCCTGGCGGCGATCTGGGACCGCATGGCCGATCAGTGGCTCGTGGATGGCTCGGTGAACAGGTTCGCCAGCGGCGTGTACGGGGTTGGCGTTTGGCTGCGGCGCGTGCAGACCGGCCGGTTGCGGCAGTATGTCATGTTCGTGGCAATCGGGGCGTTGGC
Organism: Candidatus Anammoximicrobium sp.; assembly: GCA_012515235.1. GTDB lineage: Bacteria > Planctomycetota > Planctomycetia > Pirellulales > Pirellulaceae > Anammoximicrobium. Next base: position 25,217 of record JAAYYU010000007.1, on the reverse strand, counting down.
GGTTTTTGTCTTCATCAGTTTCTTCTGGGGATCTTCGTGGGCGGGATAAGCGACGACTGATGGTTACTACCTATCTGGCGATATTGAGTGCGATCGTTTTTCTCCCGGTGCTGGGCGCGATCCTGGTGATGTGCGTTCCCAAAGAGCGGGAAGACACAGCGCGGCACATCACCCTGGGCGCGGCGCTCGGCGTCTTGGTGCTGTGCCTGCTGGCCTTTCTGGGGCCGGTGTTTGGCGGGCCTTTTGATTACCAGAGCGAAGCGGCGGCGTACGTGCAGTACGCCTTCAGCGTGTCGTGGATCCCCTCGTTCAGCATCGATTACTTTCTGGGCGTCGACGGCATCAGTTTGCCGTTGACTGTGCTGACGGCCCTTGTCAGTCTGCTGGCGGCCGGCGCCAGTTGGTCGGTGACGAAGCACGTCAAAGCCTACTGCGTGCTGTTCCTGTTGCTGGAAACGGGCATGTTGGGCGTGTTCCTGGCCTTGGACTTCTTCCTGTTCTACGTGTTCTGGGAAGTCATGCTGCTGCCGATGTACTTCCTGATCGGCGTCTGGGGCGGACCGCGCCGCGAGTATGCGGCGATCAAGTTTTTCTTGTACACGCTGGTGGGCAGCGTGCTGATGCTGATTGCCATCCTGATGCTGTATTTCGCCAGCAATCTGGCGGACCCGGCGCTCCAGCCGCATCTGGCCCGTTGCCACTTGAATGACCGCGTGCGGGCGGAGGTTGCGACGGCGTTGGATCGGATCGCAGCGGGAGAAACCCACGTCGGCGACGTTCAGGTGCACACGTTCAACATCCTGGCCCTGCAACAGATCGGCCAGCACACGACGCAGTTCAGCCCCGAACTCCAATGGTGGGCGTTCCTGTTGCTGTTGGTCGGCTTCCTGATCAAGGTACCGGCGGTGCCGTTGCACACGTGGTTGCCCGATGCGCACGTCGAGGCGCCGACGCCGATCTCGATGATCCTGGCCGGGGTGCTGCTGAAGATGGGCGGATACGGGATGATCCGCATTTGCTACCCCATCTGCCCGCACGGCGGCTACGATCTGGCGTATTTCGTGTGCCTGTTGGGCGTGATCAGCATGGTCTACGGAGCCTTTGCGGCGCTGGCCCAGACGGATTTCAAGCGGCTGGTTGCGTACAGTTCGGTCAGCCACATGGGTTACGTCGTGCTGGGGCTTGGCGTCTGGTCGGCCACCGCCGGCACGGCGTTTAATCCCGATTACTGGAACATGGGGGTCAAGGGCGCCATGTTCCAGATGATCGCGCACGGGATCAGCTCGTCCGGGATGTTCTTCCTGGTGGGCGTCATCTACGACCGCGTCCACCATCGCGACTTGAATCAGTTTGGGGGCCTGTTCGGCAGGATGCCGGTGTACACGGCTTTGTCGATCGGCATTTTCTTCGCCGGGCTGGGATTGCCGGGCCTGTGCGGGTTCATCGGCGAGGTGCTGGTGGTCTTGTCGGTTTGGAAGTACAGCTACGTGCTGGCCGTGCTCTCGGCGTCGGTCATGATTCTCACCGCAGGCTACATTCTCTGGGCCGTCCAGCGGGTGTACTTGGGTCCGGAATACAAGGGGCCGCACGCCGAGGCCTTGACGCCCAGCACGCTGCGTGAGAACAGCATCGCGGGCGTGCTGTTCGTGCTGGCCATTCTGTTTGGGGTGTTCCCGCAGACGTTCCTGCTGCGGTACATGGACAAGACGATCGATCGTCAGGTCAACGAGTTGGCCGCCTGGACGCAGCAGGTGAAAGAGGTCGAGCCGCTGGGTGACGCGCCGCGGCTGTCGCGGGTGGCGGACCCGGGGGCGTTGACGCAGGCGGAGCCGGCTTCCGCGGCCCGGACGAGGTAGTCTTCCACACAGCCGAGGCGAAGTCATTGTGAATCTCTACGAGGCCGTCAATCAGCTGATCCTGGACACCCGAGGCGTCCCGCCCGGCGGGCCGCTCTCGTTTTCGCCGCAGTCCAGCATCGGCCTGTTTCTGCCGGAAATCACGATCTGTGCGACGATCGTGCTGATGCTGTTGGTGCGCGTGTTTGCCTGGGGGCGGCGAGTTGATGTCTCCTACTTGGCCCTGGCCGGTTCGGTTCTGGCGTTGTTTTGGGCGGCCGTGGACGCTCCGGCCGCCGAGCAGCGGATCGAGTTCTTTACCGGCATGTTGGTGTTCGACTCGTTCACGGTCTATATGCGGAGCCTGCTGCTGCTGTTCGTGGTGCTGCTGGTGCCGTTGACGAAACTGACGGGCTTGCCCGGTCGCGAGGACGCCGCGGATATCTACACGCTGGTGCTTGGCGCCACGCTGGGCATGTGCCTGATGGTTTCGGCCAATCACCTGCTGATGGTCTTTCTGGCGGTGGAGATGGCCAGCGTGCCCTCGTATGTGCTGGTGGCGATGATGAAACGCCGCTCTCTGGCCAGCGAAGCCGCCTTGAAATACGCCGTTTACGGGGCGGCTACGACGGGCGTGATGCTGTACGGCATCAGCTTGATCGCAGGAATCGTCAATTCGGCTCACCTGCCGACCGTGGCGCGGGAATTGGCGGTCCGCCTGCCCCACATGTCGGGCGCGGAGGCGATGGTGCTGTCGTTGGCCGGACTGATGGTGATTGTGGGCTTGGCGTTCAAGCTCTCGGCGGTGCCCTTCCATTTCTGGTGCCCCGACGTGTTCGAAGGGGCGACGGCGGAAATCGACGCTTTCTTGAGCGTGGCGTCCAAGGGCGCAGCCCTGGCGCTGCTGGTGCGGGTGGTGATCGGGATCGGCGTCGTCGTGCCGCCGGGGGTGACCGCCGGGCAACTGGCGGGCGCGGACGTTCCGGCCGCGGTGGCACAAAGTCGGCTTCATGCGCCGGCAGCGCTCCTGGCCGTCGGCGGGCAGACGCGGCCCGCCCACGGCGCGGCGGCAGAGAGATCTTCGGACGCGGCGCGGCGGCCGGCGGGACCCAAGGCCGCCGATCTGGCTCCGCTGCAAGGACTCCTGGGCAAACTGATCGCGCTGCTGGCGATGGTGACCTGCACCTTCGGAAATCTGGCTGCCTATGGACAGACGAACATCAAGCGGCTGCTGGCTTACTCGACGATCGCCCACGCCGGCTACCTGATGATGGCGATTCCCCCCGTCCTGGCTTGGGCGTCCAGGGATGCGGCGGCGGCCGAGCAAGCAGTGGCCGCCCTGGCGGTCTACCTGGCCGTGTATCTGTTCATGAATCTGGGCGCGTTCAGCGTCGTCGCGTTTCTGCGCAACGCGATGCGGAGCGAGCAGATTGACGATTACGCAGGTCTGTTTCGCCAGTGTCCGGGCGTCGTGATCTGTTTCGCCGTCATTCTGTTCGGTCTGCTGGGCATCCCTCCGCTGGCCGGCTTCATCGGCAAGTTTGCGGTGTTTGCGGCGCTGGCCAAGGGGTATCTGGGCACGGGGCAAGGGTATCTGCTCCTGCTGCTGGTCGTCGGCGGGGTGAACACGGCGATCAGCCTGTTTTACTACGTGCGGGTCGTGAAGGTGATGACGATGGATCCGGACCCGGAGACGCGGGGACCGGTCCGGTTGCCGTTGGAGTCGCTGCCCGGCTTCTACCTGGTCGCGGTGACGCTGCCGACCGTGGTTCTGTTTTTCGTCTGGAATTTCCTGAACGAGTTCGCCTTGCGTGCGGCGCAGCACCTGCTGGGATGACGAACATGACCTCCGTCGATACGAACGCCGTACTCAATCGTCTGCTGATCCTGCACCACCGTTCGCTGGCGGCGTACCTGAGCTATGCCATCCCGTGGCTGCACCGGGACAATCAGGCAGCGCTGGAGGTGATGCAGTCGATCGCAGCGGATCACCGGGCGGTGGTGGATCGTTTGGGAGAACGGATCATTGACGGTGGAGGCATGGTGAACTACGGTCATTTCCCGTTGCGATATGCCGCGTTGCACGACCTGTCGGTGGATTATCTCGTCACGCGGTTGGTGGAGTTCGAGAAACAGTTGATTGCGGAAGTCTCCAAGTGCGCCGATCGCTTGCGGATGAATCCGGAGGTTCACGCCATCGCTTTGGAATCGCTGGGCGAAGCCAAGGCGCATCTGCAGTCGCTGGAAGAGTTGACGGCGGGGCGGGCTGCCGCCGGCGGCGTTTGACCTGGCCACCCCGTACGGAAGCAGGTGTGGCTGCGGATCGCGAGGAACTCGGATGTACAGCGACACGCACGCCCATTTGGACGACGAGCAGTTCGACGCGATCCGCGATGAGGTCGTCGAACGGGCGGCGGCGGCGGGCATCGCGACGATCGTGACCGTGGGCACGACGGCGGCGACCAGCGACGCCAGCCTCGCCCTGGCGCGGCAGTACCTTTCCGTGTTTGCCGCCGTCGGCATTCAGCCCAACTGTGCTGCTCAAGCCGCGCCCGGCGACTGGGACCGCATCGTCCGTTTGGCGGCCGAAGGACTCGTCGTTGCCGTGGGCGAAACGGGGCTGGACCGTCACTGGGATTTTACGCCCTTCGAACTCCAGCAGGATTATTTCGACCGCCATCTGAGGCTGGCGCAGGAGCGTGATCTGCCGGTGATCATTCACATGCGGGATTGCGCCCCGGAGACCTTGACGATGCTTCGCGAGGCCCGGCAGCGCGGACCGTTGCGGGGCGTGATGCACGCGTTTTCGGGGGACGCGGACACGGCTCGCGAGTGTCTGGAACTTGGGCTGCACGTCAGTTTTGCGGGCATGGTGACGTACAAGAACTCCCAGGCGTTACGCGACGTGGCGCGGATGATCCCGGTGGATCGCCTCGTGATGGAAACGGACAGTCCCTATCTGTCGCCCCATCCCCGGCGCGGACACCGGCCGAACGAGCCGGCGCTGCTGCTGCACACGGCCGCCTGCCTAGCCGAGGTGCGCGGGGTGGACGTGGCCCGGTTGGCGGAAGTCACGACGGCCAACGCAGCCCAGCTGTTCCGCTTTCCCAAACGCCCGGTTTCGGGCGCGGCGGAGAGTGTCTGCCCCGAAACCCGCGGCGACGGCGCGCGGCGTTGAAAGCCGGCGCCGTTGCCACTGAACGAAGGCTACTTGCTTTCGGCTTTCGCCGGCGGTTCCGGCTCTGTGCGCGTCGTCACAAAGGCCATCCGCAGCTGGTGCAGCAAGTCGTCCAGCATGCCCGCTTCGTCCTTCGTCAAGTTGCCTTTGGTCTTTTCTTCGACCACGCTCAGCATGTCGATGTAGTGCTGGGCCAGATCCGGCCGCACGATGGGATGCCCTTGGACGGGATCCGGCAACTTGCCCATGGCGGTCAGCGCCGGGACCACAAAGGTGCTGATCAACTCCTCGAACGACGCGGGTGGGATCTGTCCGCTGGCGGCATCGGCTGCCGATTGGCTGGCCTGCTGCGTGTCCGCGGCGGCCTCGGCGGCCGCTTTCTTGGCCGCCTCCCTCTCCGCCCGTACGCGGCTTTTCCAATCCTCGTCCACCACGATTTTCGGTTCGTCTTGCTGGTCGCTCATGCAGTTTCCTCCTTCAGGCGTTCGGACCGGTTACGGTGACGTTCGATGGCGGCGCCGACGAAACCGGCGAACAACGGATGCGCGGCCGTCGGCTTGGATTTGAACTCGGGATGGAATTGGACGGCCACAAACCAGGGATGCTCCGGCAATTCCACAATTTCCACCAGCTTGTCACAGTCGCTTGTCGCGGCAATCCGCAGTCCTTTGGCCACGAATTGCTGCCTGTACGTTGCGTTGAATTCGTAGCGGTGGCGGTGCCGTTCGAAGATCGTCGTCCGTCTGTAGCATTGGGCGGCGTGGCTGTCCGGAGCCAGTTCAGCGACTTGCGCTCCCAGACGCATGGTGCCGCCCTTCTCCGTGACGTTCCGCTGGGCATCCAGCAGGCAGATCACCGGGTGCTTCGTGTTCTTGTCGAATTCCGTCGAATGCGCGCCGGCCATTCCGACGACGTGGCGGGCAAACTCGATCACCGCGCATTGCATCCCCAGGCAAATGCCCAGAAAGGGGATCCCGCGTTCCCGAGCATACCGGATCGCCTCGATCTTGCCTTCGATGCCGCGCTCCCCGAATCCGCCGGGGACCAGCACGCCGTCAAAGCCGCTCAGCAAACGTTCGGCGCCTTCGCGTTCGATCTCCTCGCTGCGGATCTTGCCGATCCGCACCTGAGTGCTGTGGTGGATCCCCGCATGGTCCAGCGATTCGTAAATCGACTTGTAGGCGTCGAAATGCTCCGCGTACTTGCCGACCACCGCAACGCTGGCCTCGTGTTTCGGATTGCGCATGCGATGCAGCATGTCCCGCCAGTCGTCCAAATTCAAGGCATTCGCTCGCAGTTGCAACCGCTTGACGATGAACTCGTCCAACCCGTGTTCCACCAGGCTCAACGGGACCTCATAGACCGAAAACTCCTTGTCGCGTTCCTCCACGACGGCCTCCAGGGGGACGTTGCAGAACAAAGCGATCTTCTTGCGGTCGTCCAGCGACACGGCCCGTTCGGTGCGGCAGATCAACAAGTCCGGTTGGATTCCGATTTGCCGCAACTGGCCGACCGAATGCTGCGTGGGCTTGGTCTTCAGTTCGCCGGCGGCTCGCAGGTAGGGAATCAACGTCAGGTGAATGTACAGGCAGTTCTCCTTGCCGACGTCCAGGGCGAACTGTCGAATGGCCTCCAAAAAGGGCTGGCTTTCGATGTCCCCGACGGTTCCGCCGATCTCCGTGATGACCACGTCCGTTTCGTCGTCAGCCAACTTCTGGATCACGCCTTTAATCTCGTTGGTGATGTGCGGGATCACTTGGACCGTCTTGCCCAGGAACTCGCCGCGGCGTTCCTTTTCGATGACGGATAGATAGATCTGGCCCGTCGTGTAATTCGAAGCTCGCGACAGCGGACTGTGCGTAAACCGTTCGTAGTGCCCCAGGTCGAGATCGGTTTCGCTTCCATCGTCCAGCACGTACACTTCGCCGTGCTGGTAGGGGCTCATCGTGCCCGGATCGACGTTGATGTACGGATCGAGTTTCTGCAGTTTGACGCGCAAGCCGCGACGTTCCAGCAGCATCCCGACGGACGCGCTGGTGAGGCCTTTGCCCAGTGAACTGACTACTCCCCCAGTTACGAAAATGTGCTTCGTCATGCGTGTGGTTCCCCTCCCGGCAACGAACTCCCGCTCGGCGAACGGCTGCTCGGCCCCAGGGCACTCGCCCGCGGCTGCTGCCATCACCAGCGCACCAACCGGACGCGGGCGCGTGTCGGCTGATTAGCGCAGCGTTCGTCTCGCTGCCGCAGGCATAAGTGCCTTTTGCACAATACGTTGCGGTGAATCGAGAACACGTTGCGGGAGAGGTAGAGCAGTCCTGACGACTGCTCTGACGCGAAATTCTAACAACTCGACGCCCGTCTGACAAAGGCCCGGTAGTCCTTCTCGGTATCAATTCCAATCGTCGCTTGACACACGACGCCCACCAGGATGGTGAACCCCGCGGACAGAACCCTTAACTGCTCCAGGTTCTCCAGCTTTTCCAGGTCGGACCTGGGCAGTTGCGTCAATCGCAGCAGGAATTCGCGGCGATAGGCGTACAGCCCAATGTGCTGATAGAAATGCGGCGGCTCCTCCGTCAGCAGGGAATCCTCCCACTGGCGCGCGTGCGGAATCGGACTGCGGCTGAAATACAGGGCCCTGGACCCGGCGTCGAAAACCACTTTGACGCAGGACGGTTCGTCCAACTGTTCGCGAGTGCGGATTGGCGTCGCCAACGTGGACATGACCGCGTCCGGGCGGTCCTCCAACAGTTGGACCGCCAAGTCGATGGTCTCGCCTGCGATCTCCGGTTCGTCGCCCTGGACGTTGACGACGACGTCCACGTCGGGCATCTGTCGCGCGACTTCGGCGACGCGGTCGGTGCCGCTGGCCGCCGCCGGGTCGGTCAGAAACACCTGTCCGCCGAAACGCCGGACCTCGTCGGCAATCTCCTCGTGGTCCGCAGCGACGCAGATCCCCGCCGGCTTGCGCGCGCGGCGGGCCGATTCGTACGTGTGCTGCAACACGGTCTTGCCGGTCTCGCGCAGCAGCAGTTTTCGCGGCAACCGCGTCGATGCCAGCCGTGCGGGAATGATGATCTGGCTGCGGAGCAGGTTGCCGGTGCGTGATGCTTCCTGGGTCGTCATGCGTCAATCCGAATACGTGTTTTTCCAAGGCGCGCGGTAGGTCAGGCCGAGGTTCAGAATACGTTGCAACAGGCCCTCATAGGAGATGCCGCCGATTTCGGCCGACTCGGCAAAGTCCTCACCGTAGGCCAGATTGGGGTTGGCGTTCGCCTCCAAGACGAACACCTGTCCGTCGGCGCTCATCCGCAGGTCGATGCGGGCATAGCCGCTCAGGTGCAACTCGCGATAGACGCGTTTGCACAGCCTGGAGATCTTGGCGGCCAACGCCACCGGCAAATCCTCTGCCGCGGCGGTCGTGATGCCGTACTTCCGTTGGTACTTGCGGTCCCATTTGACTTTCGCCGTGGCGATCTTGGCCACGTCATCCGGCAGGCCGCTGAACACCATTTCCCAGATGGGAAAGGTCTGCAGCCGCTGATTGCCCATGACCCCCACGTACAGTTCCCGGCCCTCGATGTACTCTTCGACCAGCGCGTCGGAAGCCACACGCTGGTGAACAAAGGCGATCCGCTCGGCCAGTGCCTCGTGGTCCCGCACGACGGAGGCCTGAGCGATGCCCAGCGAGGCGTCCTCCGACACGGATTTGACGATCAGGGGAAACCGCAGCCTGGGCATGCGTTGGATGCTGCGGCCTCGAGGAACCACCGCAAACCGGGGCGTCGAAATGCGGTGAAAGCGGAGGATCTTTTTGCTGAGCGCCTTGTCGCGGGACAGAAGCAGGCCGCGAGGATTGCAGCCGGTGTAGGACTGCCGCAGCAGTTCCAGGTAGGTCACGATCGCCCCGTCGTAGATTCCCAGGCCGTGGAACTCTTCCAACAACATGAAGGCGATCTGAGGCCGGCCCTCCGTGATGGCCCGGCGAATCGGGCCGAGATCGTCAAAGACGCCGATCACCTGGACTTCGTGGCCCATGTTGCGCAACGTGGCCGCGACGTCGAATTCGACCTTCCAACGGTCGATTTCCTCTTCGCTGTAACCTTCCATGGTCTCCGGCGGTACGAGACCTTCGCGAACCAGCACGAGAATCCGCAGACGTTTCATAACGCGACCCTGTGGCGGCCGTCATGGAGATAATTCATCGTTTGGATCGTCAGCAAGACCAACGCATCGCGTTCGATCTGGTCCGCGGGCCGGTCGACGCGAAGCTTCAATTCCCGACAGCGCCGGATCATTTCGTCCAGCACTTCGTTGATCGTGTATTGGTACTCGCCGGTCCAGCGGGCGACTTCGCGGCGCAGCGTCGGACCCATACGGCGGAGAAAAGCGGCTGCGGACGGACAGCGTGCGTGCTCGGGCGCGTCGGAGAACAATCGCCGCAGGTCCTGATCGTAGAAATTGGGGTGATCCAGGCCGTAATGCTCGCGCTTCTGCTCGTAATGCTCGCGCAGCGTCTTGCGGATGCTGCTGACCGGATCGACAAATTCGCGGGAAGTCACCTTCGGCTTCTGTTCGCGAATCTCCTTCATCAGCGCATCGACGTACTCAAGCTTCTTCAGAGCCGGCCAACCCTGGTACTGCACACGCCAACGCGATTTGGACTTGAGCCACACGGCAAAAGTCTCGGCAAAGTCCTCGCAGGGATGGCTTTGAGCGTACCACGAGTCCAAGTGCAGCACGTAGCTGCGGCTGTACGGCTTGGGCGAATAGTACTCCGGATACGACTGCGTTGCGGAACCGAACATCTGCCGCCAGCTGCGCAGTTGCCGCAGCCGATAAGCGTTCTCGATCGCATGACCGGCCTCGTGCCGCAGAATCTTCATGCACCAGCCCTCGGAGCCGCCTTCCACCTCCAGCATCTGCTTCCGTTCCAGCCACATCAGCCGGGGATGGGCCAAGTAAAAGGGGATGGCGATCCCTGGAATCCCGTCGGGAGTGAACCATTCGTCGGAAAGCCAGCAATGCGGCCGGAACCGGATGCCTTTCGCCTCCAACTCGTGATACAGTTCCTGGATCCTCTGCTCCAGGGGGGTGCCTTCGATGCGCACTCCCAGATCGCGAATCCGCAGGTCCAGCAGTTCGCTTTCGGGCAGGTTGTCCAAGTGACGAGGCCCATAGGCCCGGCCCCGTCGAAGTCCATACCGCCGTCGCTTGTGGCTACCGGAACGCACGCCTTTCTCCTCCTCCTTGCTTCGCCGAGCGTAACGGATTGGCTTCCGGAAATCAACCACATCAAGCCGGCCCGCAAGGATCGCCGCCGGGGCCTTCATCGCGTCTGGCGGCGGATGCCCTGCAGCTTCACGTCGTCCCACATGCCCGTATCGTCGAACGAGCCGATGCCGACCTGGCCCCACAGGAACGTCTTGTCCTGGGCCGTCAGCACGGGGGTCGTTAAGTCGTCGAAATAGACTTCGATCGAGCCATCTGCCGTGCGCCGCACGATCTGCACCAGGTGCCACCGATCGTCCCAGTCCGTGCCCGGCGATTCTTTCCTCGTGATTTTGACCCGCGGGGCGCCGTTAACGATCATGATCTGGTTGGAGTTCGGATCGGCCTTCTTGCCCAGGTGGACGTAGTAGAAATGCGCCGGGTCCTGGTAGCCAAAAAACAGGCACAGATCGCGGTGGCCATAGTCGCGGGTCGTACTTTTCACGTGGGCCGTCAACACAAAGTCTTCGACGACGACGTCTTTCAGCCACGCGATATTGAACGGACTGCGATGCGGGGGTTGGTACTTGCTCTGCGCGAATTGCTCGAACACGTTGCCGCGGTCGGTCGCCGTGATTCGCCAAGCGGCGGGATCGGTGGGCTGAAACTGGCGGCCTTCGTGCTTCTCAAAGTCGCCTGTCACCAGGACCCAGCGGTCGAGTTTTTCCGCCGCCGTCGTCCCTTCGGGAAACAACCGCTTCAGATCGGCCTGGTCTTCGGGCGAGAGGTTTTTGTCCGCCCCCGCAGCGGTCAACGTCAGTGTCAGAAGCAAGCTGTGCCAAATCATCGCGGTGCCTCCCGATTGAGTGGGTTGGGATCTCGCGTCTTCGGACGCGAGCAAGGTGTGCGTGTCTTTGGATGACGATTGCCCGAATTGCAGTTCTCTCGTGCGACTTTTGGAGTGCGGCGTCTTGTCGCCGCTTTGGCTTGCAGGCGACGCAACCAACGAAGCTCTGGGTTGCCGTGCCTGGCTGTGTCTGCTGCACCCAAACAACCGCGACGTTCCAGGCCGCTGTCCAAAGCGGTGCCAAGAAGCCGCACTCCAAAACTCGGCGGCGGCCCAGCCACGTCAGGCGTTTTGCGGGCGTTTCTTCTTCGGTTTCTCCGGCGGCTGATCGTCGTCGCTGTGCCCCTTATCATCACCTGCGGAACGCCGACTGCCAAGCGGGCAAACTGGCCGTACGCGGCACCGCCCTCGGTTTTTTCCGGCCTGCGGACTCAGCGGGGTGGGACATGAAGCGCGCCGCACGGACGGCTTCGCAGGACGTTGAAGGGAGGGATGGCCTTGGCGACGGGGGTGCGCAGAGTATTGCCGGACGGCGGCGGTTCGGCCTGGCCCAAGCGGAAGACGAACGTTTTTACCGACGGTTCCTCGCGCAGTGTGACGCCCCTGACGATCAGAGTCTTGGCGGCCCTCTCCAGCGTCACCCCGCGGTATTCGTTGCGCTCGTCGCGGCCAACCACGGAGGGCTCCTCGCTCAAACGCTCGGCCTGACGGCGTCTGAGTCAGGGCCGGATCGATGCTGACGGCGATCCGCAACTCGCCGACCCGGTCCGGATTCCCAAATCACTTGCTCGACTTCAAATCGAACTCAAACTCGTTCGATCCTTCCTTGACTTCGGCGCGCAGCGGGCTGGTTGAGATCTTGCGGTAGGAAACTGGAATGTCGAGATACTTTTTGCCCGCCGGCGCCCGCTGGCCGTCGGGCACGGGCGTGGGATCGGGCGGAGGCGGCAGGACGGTCACGGTATAACTTCCCACCGCTACGTCGCCAATCCTGGCCACCCCCTGGTCGTCCAGTTCGGCCCCGCCGCCTTTCCCGGTCGCCTCGTCGTTCAGATCGACTCGCCCTTCGACGACCGGCGCTCCTCCGTACTTGACCGTCACGACCACTTCACCTTGGGCTTCCCCCGAGTGTGGTGCGGACTTGCCACAGCCGGCCAGGAAGCCGGCGACCGGGAGCGTCGCGGCGGCGAAAAAGACCAGCCACCGACGACTCGTGCTTACTCGACGATTCATGAAACAGGCCTCGCGTTTTTCTGAACCGCTTTAGAACAGAGCTAGTACTGGCCGATGACGGCCCCGTCGTCGCACACGCACAGCAACCGAAGGGTATTCAAGTCGATGGTCTCGGAGACGAAGCGGACGGTGCCGTCCGTCAGCAGGACGTTGAGTCCCCCGGGGTGGTACGAGTTCAACACCGTGTTCGCCGAGAAACCGGAATTCGCTTGGGCGACCGCCCCCGTGTCCCAGTAGTAGTTCGGCGGGAACCGGACAGTGGTCGTACCTGCCGCGTACCAGAACCCGGCGGAAGCCATGGGCAGCGGGGTCGTGGCGTTGAAAGCGCTGGAACTGGCGTTCGCCCACCCGTGCCAGGGCCCCAGGGCGTTCGCGCTCCTTTCGACCTTGTTCACCTGCCCTGATTGCTCCGCCACAATCAGCGTTTGGGACGTTCCATCCAGGCAATCCCTCATGTTCCGGGCCTGGAAGGGAATCAACAACCCGTTCTTGCAGTTGCTCGAACTGTTGGCCAAAACGTCACCCGTGCAGACCGCGCGACCAAGAGGGTCCGGCGTCGCGCCGCTGATTCCGACATAATCCATGACCATGCTCACCTTGGTCGTGTCGGGAGTGCCGGGATATCCCTTCTGCGTGTAGGGCAAGTCGCGAGGGTTCCTCATCCCGAACGGACTGGAAGGGCAGACAAAACCGGCGAGCTCGACATCGTACAGGTCCGGATACCGGAAACCGCCCACGTGCGCCCAGAAGCCGGCGCTGACGGTCATGTCGAACTGGTCGTAAATCGCACCCTGTTCGATGAACGGCAGAATCCAGACGCGCCAATTCGGGCCGTCTTGATTCTTGGCGCCCACAGGAAAGTTGCGATAGGTGTCGTGAAAATTGTGGAGCGCGATGCCGATCTGCTTCACATTGTTGCTGCACTGCATGCGACGTGCTGCTTCCCGCGCCGCCTGAATGGCCGGCAACAGCAGCGCCACAAGAATGCCAATGATCGCAATCACCACCAACAGTTCAACGAGGGTAAAAGCCCCCTGAGACCGAATTCGCTTCATGGCAGACACACCTCGCGATAACGGATAAGAGAAGAATTGCAACAGTCTCCACCAAATAATCTAACCCTATCTGCCTGATCGATCAATTCCTCGCCAGACAAAAAACCAAGAAACTCGGCGAATTGAATTCCCCCTGACAGAGGCAGCAGGGACAGAGGGAAGTGGCAGGTCAGCAAGGACGCGGCGGATGGAGGGTGTTCGGTTCACCGCTGGGGCGTCGCCAAGGGACGCTCACCGCCCCCGTCCAGACGCAGGTCCACGATTTGCTTGCAAAGCGGACTTGCGTCGGCTTGAGCGGAATGGATTCCGCCCTTCGAAGTTGCTCCGGGGTCGGTGCTTGCGGCGGGTATGCCGGGGGCGGTGGTGGTTTGCGGTGAATTCGATTCAACCGCAAGGCGGTCGGGAGTTTGCCCAGGAAAAAAGAAGCCCGTCTTTTCCGGAAAAGACGGGCTTCTGGCAGCTCTCCAGTTCGGGCGGTGACTCACTTCGTTCCCTGGACGATCTGCAACGCGACTTCCATCGCCCGGCGACCGTCCTGCGGGGTGATGGATGGCGTTTGGCCCTGCTGGATGCAGCGCACGAAGTACTCGTCCATTTGCTGGTGGCCCCACATCCGGGGTCCCGGCTCGCCGACGTTCCACTCCGTCTTGGCGGGATCGTCGCCGAACACCGTCAGCTTGTCGTTCCAGGTGGCGTCCAGCAGGCAGTTCGAGTCGCCGACGACTTCCAGACGCGAAGTGGACGAGACGCGCGTCACGTTGCCGCTGTACTGCAGACTGCCGACGACGCCGTTGGCCAGTCGCACCGTGGCCGCGGCGTCGTAGCCCAACGTGCCGCCCAGTTTCTCCAGCGGGCTGTACTTGACGGCGGAATGCACCTCGACGATCTCGGTCTGGAACAGCCAGCGGAGCAGATCGATCGACCACACGCACAGCGTGTACAACGGTCCGCCGCTGTCCGCCAGTTTCCACATCCAGGAACCGGCGGGCCATTGATCCGCCAGATCCCGAGCCGAAATGAACTCGCGGTAGATCGCGCTGGACGGCCGGCCCACCACGCCCTGGTCGATCATCGCCTTGGCTCTCACATAGTTGGGCGTGAAGCGGAAGTTCAAACTGGGCATCAGGATCACGCCGGCCTTTTCTGCCGCCGCCAACAGCCGATCGGCATCCTCCAGGTTGGCCGCCAGCGGCATCTCGCACAGCACATGCTTGCCGGCTTGGATCGCGGCCAGGGACGCCTTGGCGTGCAGGGGCGTGGGCAGGGAGACAACCACGGCCTGGATGTCCGGATCCTTGACCAGCTCAGCGTAATCCTGGTAGGCCGTCTTCAGCGGGTACTTTTTTTGCACCTTGCCCAGGCGTTTGGGGTCAGCATCGGCCACGGCCACCAACTGCGCCCCCTCGATTGAGCTGAACGCCGGCACGTGCGCGCCGCGGCCGACGAAACCACAGCCGACAATCCCCACACCGATGGTGCTCATGGCAAGTGGACCTCCTTTCGCGGATCTGCGGTTGCGACCCCCCTCGCGTTGATCTCCAGGCGTTTTAAGCAGCCGCGTTCAACAGCTTGCGGGCCACGTCGACCGCGCTGGCTGCGTCCGGGGCATAGCCGTCGGCGCCGACCTGATCTGCATAGGCCTGGGTCACGGGAGCACCGCCGATGACGACTTTGGTGACGTTCAAACCGGCGTTCTTGATCGCTTCCACGGTCGTCTTGATCGCGGGCATGGTCGTGGTCAGCAAGGCGGACAAGCCCACCAAGTCCGCGTTGTGCTGCTTGGCGGCGTCGACGAATTTTTGGGGCGAGACATTGGTGCCCAGGTCGACAACGTCAAAGTTGGCCCCTTTCCACATCATCGCGACCAGGTTTTTGCCGATGTCGTGCAAGTCCCCGGCGACCGTGCCGATAACCGCTTTGGCGATGGGCTTGATACCCGCCTCGACCAGCAACGGTTCCAGTTGTGCCATCGATTCCTTCATGGCCCGGGCGGCGATCAGCATTTCCGGGACGAAGATCTCGTTGCACTGGAACTTGCGTCCTACGTCGTCCATGGCGGCGACCATGGCGTCCAGGATTTCCCTGGGCGCAGCCTTGGCGGCGATCGCCTCCTGGGTCGTCGCGACGGCTTGCTCTCGGTTCCCGGACTTGATCGCTTCGCTCAGCTTTTGGAGATCAGGCATAGACAACCCACCCTTTCGCAAGAAGCCACACTCATCGTCCCCGAGCCGCCACGGGCGGCAGGCATCAACGACGACTCCACGCGAAGCCGTCGCGCATCGTCCACGGGTATCCATTTCAAGCCGATAGTTTACAATACGGCCAACCGGCAGGCAACGAGACATGGGGGAAGGCCCGGAAGTCTTTCCGCGAAGCGCTGCGGCGGTTTGCCAAGCCCGGATGGTTCTCGAACAGGCATCGTGCTGGTGCCGCGAAAACCGCCTTTTTCGCCGGCTTCCACTACTTTGACGGGACTACGGGTTGATTATGGCCGACAGCTTGGTCTTGACCGTTCGCGTGGGGGACCAGCGGCACGTCCTGCCTGTCGAGGGCCGCCGCACCCAACTGGTCCTTTCGGCCCTGCTGCGGCAGGCGGGCGTGACACTCAATACGCGTTGCGGGCAGCGCGGCTTGTGCGACGGCTGCCTGGTCGATCTGCTGGCCGGCCGAGTGATCGACGCCGGCACGGGCGCGGCGCTGGAAGCGACGGCCGAGCCCCGCAGCATTCGCGCCTGCCAGTACCATTTGCCGCCGGCCGGCCAGGTGGAAATCCACGTGCCGGCCCGCTCGCTGCTGGCCCACGAACCCCAAGTGGTGACGGCGTTCCGCATCAACGTCTCCCGCGCTCACGATCCTCTCTGGCAGGGCATCGAGTTGCCCGTCAGCGAATTAGCGCCCGGCAAGCCGGCGGCCGAGGCGGTTTGTGAAGCCGTGGCGCGACAGCGCGATTACGATCTGCCGGTGCGCGCGGCGGGGGACATCGCCCTGCCGCCTCCGCCGGAGCAGGAGGCCCTGAGGTTGGCCCTGGAACAAGCCGGCGATCACTGGCTTGTGCGCCCTCTGAACACCGCCCCGGCGGCGCCCTTCGGAATCGCGGTGGACGTCGGCACGACGACGGTCGTGGCCGTGCTGGTCGATCTGACCGGCGGCGAGATCGTCAACACCGCCTCGGCGCTCAACGCACAAGTCCGCCTCGGCGACAACGTGCTGACTCGGATTCAGGCCTGCATTACACACCCGCGGATGATCGGACGACTGCAGCACGCGGTGGTGGCGCGGACGCTTCAGCCGCTGGTCGAGCAATTGCTCCGGGAAAGCCGGGTGGCGGCTGAGCAGATCGCGTCACTGGTGATTGCCGGAAACACCACGATGCTGCACCTGCTGGCGGGGGTCGATCCAAGCGCCATGGGCGTCGTGCCGTTCACGCCTCGATTCCTGGAACACCTCGTGCTGCGCCTGGGCGACTTGCCGTTGCGCGGGCCGTCCCGTACGTCGCGGACGGCGGAGGCATCGGAAAATCCCGCAGCTGCAGCCGACGCTGCCGCTGTTCCATTCGCTGCCCGCGGTCAGCCGAACCCGGCCGTGCATCTCTTGCCCGGCGCCGCCGCCTACGTGGGCGCCGACGTCATCGCCGGCGTTTTCGCCAGCGGGATGGTCTATCAGAGCGAGCCCAGTCTGTTGGTCGACGTCGGCACCAATGGCGAGATCGTGCTGAAGCATGGCGAGCAGTTCCTGGGTTGCGCCACGGCCGCCGGGCCGGCGTTTGAAGGTTCAGGGTTAAGCTGTGGCATGCGCGCCGGACGGGGCGCGATCAGCCACATTCACTTGGAACCAGACTCCACCGCGCCTGACATCGAGGTGATCGGGAACGTGCCACCCGTCGGTGTGTGCGGGACTGCCTACGTCGATTTCGTCGCCCAAGCCCGACGCGCCGGCATCCTCCGGCTCAACGGCCGCTTTGCGCCGGACGCCGATACGCATCCGCGGGTGCGGGCTGGCAAGCACGGTCGCGAATTCACGGTCGCCGACGGGGCGGACGGCAAGCCGATCTACGTCTCGGAGTTGGACGTCGCCCGGTTGCTGCAGGCCAAAGCGGCCATCGCCGCCGGGATCGTCTGCCTGCTGAACCGCGTCGGCTTGACACCCGCGGACTTGAACATGCTGTATCTGGCCGGCGGGTTCGGATTCCACATGAACATCGACAACGTGATCTGCTGCGGCTTGTTGCCCGGATTCCGCCCGGAACAAATCAGCCTGGTCGGCAACACCGCACTGGCCGGCGCATACCTGGCGCTCCTGGACAGCGGCGTGCTGGCCGAGATGAAACAGATCGCCGCCCGCCTGGAAACGATCGAATTGAACCTCGATCCGGCGTTTGAGTCGTGCTACATCGATCAGCTGGCGGTGACGGCCTAGTACCGTCGTCCGCCCCGGCCGCTCCCCGGCCGCTCCTCGCGAGGCCGAGCCTCGTTGACCGTCACCGCGCGGCCGTCGATGCGTTGCAGATTGAGGCCCTCGATCGCCATCTTGCCTTCCTCGTCGTTGGACATCTCCACAAAGCCGAAACCTCGCGAGCGGCCCGTTTCCCCGTCGCGGATGATGCTCACGGAGGACACGGAGCCGTACTGGCTGAAGGCCGTGCGCAGATCGTCGTCCGTGGCGTCAAAAGACAAGTTTCCAACGTAGATGTTCATCAAACCGAACCTCCACAGCAAAACGACAACAGCGGAAACCGAGGGACCTAACCGACTGGGTGGTGCAGATCGAAATGCCGCGCGCAGGCGAGACGGCAGGTGAACGCAGAAATCCCAGAACAGCGGCGAATTAGGGAGGATTCCGAACAGAAAGTCAAAAGACAAGGATGCGGAAACTCAACTCGCCTTGGAGGGCGATTCTGAGGCTTGCCAATGGAGCGGGATCACCACAATGCCGTCCGGCGTCACGGTGAGGCGATTTCTCCGGTCCTCCTCCCGGTCGTAGCCGACGCGCATCCCTTCCGAGATCTGAACGCCCTTGTCGATGATCGCATTCCGAACCCGCGCCCGCCGGCCGATCCGAACATTGTCGAACAGGATGGAACCTTCGACGTAGGCATAGCTGTTGATGCGCACACAAGGCCCCAGAATGCTGCCCACGACCTCGCCGCCGGAAACGATGCAGCCGGAACAGACGATGCTGTCCAAGGCATGTCCTCGGCGGGCTGAATCGTCGCTGCCGCTGAACACGAACTTGGGCGGCGGCAACACCCGTTCGTACGTCCGGATCGGCCAGTCATCGTCATACAGATTCAGTTCGGGCTGGACGGCGACCAGATCCATGTTGGCTGCATAATAAGCATCCACGGTGCCCACGTCCCGCCAGTAGGCGTCAGCGCAGCCGCTCCGGTCCCGGAACGGAAACGCGAACACGCGATGCTCGCGGATGATCGACGGCATGATGTCGCGGCCGAAGTCGTGCAAGCTGTCCTCCCGGTTGGCGTCGGCGATCAGGTTGTCGCACAGAAACTTGAAATCGAAAACGTAGATGCCCATCGACGCCAGGCAATGCCTCGAAGTGCCGGGGATGGTCTGCGGATCGTCCGGTTTCTCCTCAAAGCCGACAACCCGGCTCTCCTCGTCGACTTGCATCACGCCGAATTGCCGCGCCGACTCCTTGGTGACTCGCAAGGCGCCGACAGTCGCCACGGCGTTCATGTCCTTGTGGTACTCGATCATCGCCCGATAATCCATCTTGTAGATGTGATCTCCCGCCAGGATCACGATCCGTTTCGGGTATTCTTTTTCGATGGCGTAGATGTTCTGGTACACCGCGTCGGCCGTGCCCTTGTACCAGAGGGAATGAACGCGCTGCTGCGGCGGCACGATGTCGATGTACTCATGCAGATCGGAACAGAAGAACCGCCGCCAGCCCAAGTCGATGTGACGGTCCAGCGAGAGGCTTTTGAACTGAGTTAGCAGCATCACCCGCCGCAAGCCGCTGTTCAGACAGTTGGACAGCGTAAAGTCGATGATGCGGTATGCTCCGCCAAACGGCACCGCTGGTTTCGCGCGCTCGATGGTCAGCGGTTCCAGTCGCTGCCCTCGCCCGCCTGCCAGAATCACTACCAGCGTGTCTTGCATCCTTCGGTCTCCAACGAGGTAAGAGACGAGTCGGGAATGACGGGCCGCGAGACGGGAACGTTCGGCTCCGTCGGCAAGTCGCATCCCGCCTCACGTTTACACCACGGTCAGACGCAAGTCAAGCACCACCCCAACGTTGCAGCCACAGTTCGAGCATCAGCAGCGTCCACAACCGATAGCAGTGATTGAAGCGGCCCAGTTCGTGGTCCTCGACCATGCGACGAATGACGTCGGGGCGAAAGTACTCGTGACAACGGGCCGATGCATTCAGCAGCACGTCGTGGGTCAACGGCCGCAACTCGTCGCGGAACCAGTGGTCCAAGGGCACGCCAAAGCCCATCTTGCGCCGCGTCCACACCTCGCAGGGCAGCAGATCGCCAAACGCTCGCCGCAAGATCCGCTTGCCGTGCCCCCGACGGAATTTCCAGGCTGCCGGAAACGACGCGGCCAGTTCCACAAGCCGATAGTCCAGGAACGGCTGGCGGCATTCCAGCGAATGGGCCATCGAGGCGATGTCGACCTTGGTCATCAGATCGCAGGGCAGGTAGGTCACCAGATCGGCCAGCGAAAAGGCGGTGACCGGATCGCGCGCCGAGGCCCGCTGCAACGCCGCCTGCAAAAACAGCGCCGGATCGGCATCGGACAGAGCCGCCAAAAACTCGTCCCGATACAGGCCCGCCCGGCCCGCTTCGTTGAAAATCCCCACCCAGTCCAAGTAGCGGCGGTGCGGCGGTGTCCGGAGCACCTCGCAAAAACGTTTGATCCGCCGCAGGGTGGACTTCTGCCGCGATGACGAAGGCAGCCGCTGCCAGAACGCCGCCCCGAACACCGCCCGCAAAGGCCACAGGCGATCGAACCGGGCGGCCAAGTCCACAGCCCGATAACGCGGATAGCCAGCGAACAACTCGTCGCCGCCGTCGCCGCTGAGCGCGACCGTGACGTGCTGACGAGTCAACTGGGACACGTACCAGGTCGGAATCGCCGAACTGTCGGCAAACGGTTCGTCGTAGTGCCAGACCAGTTGCGGCAGAATCTGCACGCCGTCGGGGGTGACCTGAAATTCGTGATGCTCCGTCCCCAGATGCTTCGCGACCATCCGCGCATAACGCGTCTCGTCGTATTCGGCGATCGGAAAGCCGATGGAAAAGGTCCGCAAGGGGCGGTTGGTATTCCGCTGGGCGAGCGCCACGATCAGCGACGAATCAACGCCGCCGGACAAAAAGGCGCCCAACGGCACCTCGCTCTGCAACCGCATCACCACCGATGATTCCAGCGTTTCCCGCAATCGCTCGATCGCCTCGGCTTCGCTGATCCGCACCTCGGCGTTGAAGTCCGGCTCCCAATACGGCCGCACTTGCACCTGGTCGTCCCGGTAAACGGCGTAGTGGCCAGGCGGGACTTTGCACAGGCCGCGGAAAATCGTCTTGGGATGCGGCACGTACTGGTACGTGAGATACTCATCCAAAGCGCTGGGATCCACGTCGCGCGGCACGCCCGGGATTTCGAGCAGACTCTTCAACTCGCTGGCAAACGACAGCCGGCCCCGCTCGTGACGGTAGACCAGCGGCTTCTTGCCTAACCGATCGCGGGCCAGCACCAACTGCCGCCGACCGGCGTCCCACACCGCGACCGCGAACATCCCGTTCAAGTGCTGAAAGCACTCGACGCCTTCGTCCTCGTACAGGTGGACGATCGTTTCGGTGTCGCTCCGGGTGGCGAAGCGATGACTGCGGCCCTCCAGCCGACGACGCAACTCCGGAAAGTTGTAGATCTCGCCGTTGAAGACGATCCAGACCGTGCCGTCTTCGTTCGACATCGGCTGATGCCCGCCCGCAACGTCGATGATCGACAGGCGGCGGAATCCGAACGCCACCCCTGGCAGCGTGCCCTGCGGCGGCTCCCAACGCTGCTGGCAACAATGAAAGCCGTCATCGTCCGGACCGCGATGCCGCAGTACGTCCGTCATGCGCTGCAGCACCCGCTGGTCGATCGCCAAGCGAGGATCTGTCCAGATTGCGCCGGTAATCCCGCACACAGAAGCACTCCCAGCCCGCGCGTCGAGCGTCTCGTCCTGGACCGAGAATCTGCCCCGCTTACGCTTGGGAATCGCTCGGCGGTCGAGAGGTACCCTGCGATTCCGCAGTTGATTTGCGTCTGGCGATCGCCTTCCACAGCAGGATAACCGCCAAGCCCACCGCTAACACGACCAGTAACGCTGCGATGACGACGCCGGGCGGTAGACCCTCTTGCGCGGCGGCCTCCCGCTGAGCTTCCACGTCGAAGTCCGCTCCCTCGATGTCGAAACTCACGTCCATGTCCCCGGTGGCCGGTTGCTCTTGCGCCCAAAGCTCACTGGGCGCGAGCCCCCAGCCGAAAGAAACAGCAGCCCCCAGCAGCACGAACGCAAACAGATTTCGCATGGCCAGACTCCTTTCGAGCGTGATACGTAATCCCCCGGCGACTTGACGATGCAACTTCTGCCAAAAACAAGTTCTCCGGCGTCCAACGTCGCCAGACGCAGGCCACCGTCAGGGGCAGATTGTAGGGTACGTGGCAAAGTTTGAAAACCCCGACCTGACCGCTACGGACGGTCGCTGCCGCCCGGCGCCGGCGTGCCGCGCAGCGGGCAAGCATCGTTCGCGAAAGCCGAGCCACGCCGGGTGGACCGCGAGTTAGCCCGGACGCTTCGAGCGGGGCCGGTTTGCGACGTGGCTGCCGAAGTGGAAAACCCTGGCCGCGGCAGCGTCGGGCGGCACTCGACTTGCAACGCTCCAAGCCGGCTGGTCCAATAAGGTGCGTGCGCAGCCACCAATCGCCTCGCCTTGGTCCAAAGGAGAATTGCCTATGTCGCCGCAACCCAATCACTGCTCTTGCTGTCTCACTCGCCGCCAGTGCCTGCAAATGCTGTCCGGAACCACGCTCGGAGCCGGCGCCTTGTCAAGTTCGCTTTCTCTGTGCGCCTTGGGTCAGGACTCGGCGGCTCCGGCCCCGACCGACTTTGTGGACGCTGCCGGCTTGCGGCCCAAGCCGGAGGTTCGCATCTGCGGCACGTTCCTGGAACAGCCACGGCCCTACTGGCTCGGCTGGCCGGGCACCACGTACGACCTGGACAAACATCAGAAGGAATATCGCGCATCGCTCGACCAATCCGTGTCGCGCGTCGGGGTGCAAATGAACTGGGAGGCCAAGCCCGTCAGCGATGAAGCCGGCCTCGATGCCTGGATCGCAAAGGTCAAGGACCAGAAGCCGCACGCCCTGCTGGTCGCGCTCCAACACATGCAATGCTGGAAGTGGATCGAACGGGTCCAGAAGGACACGCAGACGCCCCTGATCGTCTTTGCGCCGGTGGGCACAGCTTTCACCGGCCATGTCGGCCGCGCAGCACGCCTGCCCGGCGTCCACATTGTCTCCTCGTTGGAATGGTCCGCCGTCGAAGCCGGTCTGAAGATGGTCAAGGCCAAGCGGATGTTCGAGGAAACCCGCGTCCTGTGGATCCGAGGCAAAGACTCCAACGAGACCGTGATGGACCGGCTGGGAATTAAGGTCCGCGCCATCCCGCGCGACACGTTTAACCTGGAGTTCGACAAGCAGCCGTCCACCGACGAAGTGAAGGATCTGGCCAGCGACTTGCGGAAGAAGGCCCAGAAGATCGTCGAGCCGGACGAGACGGACACCGTCAACAGCATGCGCGCGTACGTGACCGCCAAGCGGCTGATGGCGGCCGAGAAGGCGTGCGCCATCAGCATGGATTGCCTCGGCATGGTCAGCGCGAAACTGGTGCCGACGCCACCCTGCGGCGGCTGGACATTGCTCCAGGACCAGGGCCTCACCGCCGGTTGCGAAGCCGACTTGTTCGGGGCCGTCTCCCTGATGATGACCAGCTACCTGCTCGATCGGCCGGGCTACATGAACGACCCGGTGCCGGAAACCGTCAAGAACCTGCTGATCGCGGCCCATTGCACCAGCGGCACGCGGATCGCCGGATTCGACCAGCCGGCGGCCCCCTACATCCTGCGCGACCACTCGGAATCGTCGCTGGGCGTGGCCATGCAGATCCTCTGGCCCGTCGGCGAGCCCGTGACGCTGGTGCGTTTCACCAGTCCCAACGAGATGATCATCGACACCGGGAAGGTGGTCAGCAACGTGCAGACTCCGCCGGCGGGCGGTTGCCGTACGTCCGTGGAAATCGCGATGGACAACATCGAAGACTGCCGCGACGTGAAGGGCTTCCATCAGGTCGTCGTGCTCGGCAACCATCGCCGCGTTCTGCAGGGCTTCTGCGAACTGTACGGCATCAAGCACGTCCATTCGCCCCAGCTGTCGACCTTTGCGGAAGGAGCCCAGACATGAGGTATCGGATCTTGGCCTGTCTGGCGATTTCGTTCAGTCCCATGCTTGTGCCGGCAGCGGAACCCATCCCGATCCACTCACCCGGCTTTCCGCCCTCGACGCTGGACGCGGAGGGCCGGTTGGTCGAGGACTGGGGTTCGCTGGGCGTGACGCTCCGCGGTGAAGGCGTTGTCGGTGGTCCCACGGTGCTGCAGGCCGTCAAGCTGGATGGCGTCATCCCTGCCGCGCGAGCCGCTACGAATCGCGGTGCGGTCCGGCTCATTCACACCGCCTTTCGCGCCCCGGCTTTTCCTTCGGGCGTGGACGTGTTGACGGTCCGCGTGGAAGAGGCTCGCGGCCGGCCCGCCGAGGTCATGCTGGGGCTGGACCTCCCCGCCCGCGCCGCGATCGGCCTGCGCACCGTGCGGTTGGGCGGCCGCGTCGTGCTGACGCTTCCCGACGAGTCGCGCGCCAATCGCCCCTTGCGGGACTGGGGCTATTGCGACGAAGCGACCTCGCTGCCAGGCTGGGCCAAACCGGCCGTCAAGTGCGATCCGGCTTTCCGCAACATTCGCGCGGGGATGGGAGGCGTCCCGATCGTGTATCGCTTTGCGGTCGAACCCAAGAACGCCGCGACCGTCGTGCTCGGCTGGTGCGAAAGCCACTGGGCCGAAGCCGGCCAGCGGCCCCTGTCCTGCCGCGTGGAAGGTGCCGCCGCACAAACCGTGGACCCGGTTGGCAAGTGGGGTCAGCACCAGCCCGGCACGCTGCTCTTTGCCGCCCGCGACGAGAACGGCGACGGCAAGCTGGAAGTCGTCGTCCGCGCGGCGCCAGGCGCCAGGGACCGCAATCCGATCCTCAACGCGATCTGGATCTTCCCCGCGGGCGAATCGCCGAACCTCGAACGCTTGCTCTCCGGCGACCTCAGTCCCTCGGCCGCCCGTTACGTCGACGCCGGCGGCGAAAACGACCAGTCCGTCTACCCGCCGGGCAAGCTGGAGTACCGGATCGCACTCCCGGCCGGAGGCGCTCAGGAACTGAGTCTCTTCGTCGCCTGTCCCGACAGTTCGGCCCCGCTCCCGGACACCAGCACCTGGACCGCCGCCACGCTGCGTCGTGCAGCCCTCGACGTCTGGCTTGCCTGGCCTCTAAACTGACGCCGGAAACCGTCTTGAACCACCGGAAACCCCGCTTGTCCGCCGCAATCGGGTTTCCGGTCCGGTGTGCTCTCGGAAACCGAAGATTCCTCTTCCTCTGCAGAACGCCCGTTGAAAGCGAACCAGAAATCTGCGATACTCCCGCTTGGCCATGACCCCGAAGGGAACGAGACTCCAGGAAAACCTCGGGCGACTGGCACTCGGGGTGTAGCGCAGCCTGGATTAGCGCGCTTGCTTGGGGTGCAAGAGGTCG
>JAAYYU010000034.1 GCA_012515235.1 Candidatus Anammoximicrobium sp. | reverse complement strand
ATCGGGAGGGCGGTCTGGACGCGCTGATGCCCTGCCGCCGCAAGGATCGTGGCCAGCCCCGCCGCGACCGAGCGGCCATGATGGCCAAAGCCATCGAGTTGAAGAAGGATCAACCCCGCCGCGCGCATGGGGCCATCAACGACTTCCTGAAAGTGGAGTTCCACGCCACCATCCCCAAGTCGACCCTGTATCGGCACCTGAAACGGGCCGGCGCGACACGGCGGAAGTTGGGCATCACCCAGCAGAAGATCCGCTGCCGTTGGACACGCGACCAGAGCAATGCCTTGTGGGTCGGCGATTTCGAGGACGGCCCGTATGTGATCGTGGGCGACCGAGCGGTGGAAACGCACCTCTCGGCGTTCATCGACTGCCACAGTCGGTACATCGTCGAGGCCCGCTATTACCTGCGGGAGAACCTGGACATCCTGATCGACTCCCTGCTGCGGGCCTGGTCCGGGCACGGGGCCAGCCGCGAGTTGTACCTGGACAACGCCAAGATCTACCACGCCCACGCGCTGCGACGGGCCTGCTGTGCCTTGAACATCCGGCTGCTGCACCGCGGCGTGGGAGATCCGCCGCCCGGCGGCCTGATCGAACGCTTCTTCCGCACCGCGCAGGATCAACTGGAAGCCGAACTGCGCGCCGGCCCGCCGCTCACCTTGGAGCGGCTGAACCAGGCCCTGCAAGCCTGGCTGAACGTGAGTTACCACGAGCGTCCCAACCGCGAAACGCAGCAGGCGCCCCGGCTCCGCTACGAGCAGGGCTTGGCCTTCACCCGCCACGTCGACCTGCAGCAGGTCCTGAAGTACTTCCTGCAGCGAGAACGACGCAAGGTGGACCCCACCTATTCCGACGTGCGGCTCCAGGGCCGCTTCTTCCGCGTGGACCCGCAACTGCGCGGCGACTGGGTGGAAGTCCGCTACGACCCCTTCACCGAACTGGAGACCGTCTACCTCTACTCCCCGGACGACGAGTACTTGGGGCTCGGCCAGCGGTATCGCCGCGAGGGTCCGGCGACACAGCCGCCGCCGGCCCCACGGCCCGGGACGCCGAAGTACGACTACATCGAACTCCTCATTCAGAAGCATCAAGAGTCCTTGCGGCAACACAGCAGCGGCATCGACTACCAGGCCGCCCTGGCTCGCGGCCAACGCCGCTGGCCCTTCGCCGAGTTCGCCAAGCAACTGGCCGCCGCCCTGGGCCAACCCGGCGGCCTGTCCGCCTTCCGCACCGACGAACTGGAAACCTTGCAGAAAGTCTACGCCCGCCTGACGCGGCTGGATGCCGACCTGTTGGAACGCGCCTGCAGCCGGGCCCGCCAGCGGACCATTCCGGAAATCGTGTTCCTGTTACAGCAACTCCATGACGAAAGGACCGCCTCATGTTCCTGACCCATTTCAAACTCACCTCCCAACCATTCGCCGAACGGATCGCCGAGGCCCTCTGGCAGGACGACCGCATGCGTCAAGGCGTGGCCCGGCTCCGCTACCTGGCCGAGCAGGCCACCGTGGGCCTGCTCACCGGCGCCAGCGGGGTCGGCAAGTCGGCCGTGCTCAAGCGGTTCATCTACGAACTGCCGCGGCCCCAGCATCAGCCCGTCTACCTGCACCTGACCCGCCTCCCGTCCGCGGCCGTGCTCAAACTGATCGTGACCCAACTGGGAGAAGTGCCCCGCCGGGGCAAGGAACGCCTCTTCGAGCAGATCCTGGAAAAGGCCCGCCAACTGGAAGGTGCCCTGGTGCTGATCCTGGACGAGGCCCATCTGCTGGACGGCGATGCCTTGACGGACATTCGCCTGCTGATCAGTTCCGCCCTGGACGACGCGCCGCCGCTGAAGATCGTGCTGGCGGGCCAGGAGCCGCTGCGGAACACCTTGCGCCAGTCGCAGCACACGGCCCTGCTCAACCGGATCGCCGTCCGCCATCACCTGGCGCCGCTGACCAAGACCGAGACAGCGACTTACATCGACTTCCAGGTCAAGCGGGCCGGCGGTTCCGAAAAGCTCTTCGAGGTGGCCGCCAAAGAACTGATCCACGACTTCAGCGGAGGCGTCCCCCGCCAGATCAATAACTTGGCCACCGCCTGCTTGGTCCAAGCCATGGCCGACAGCACCTCGCGCATCAACGATGCCGTGGTTCGGCAGACCCTCAACGAATTCACTTTACCCTGAGGCCCGGCCTCGTCGCCAGGAGTTACCCATGACCAAGTTCTTCCCCCGGCAACTGCTGTACCGTCTCCGCAACGAGATCCCCGTCGCCAAGCTGGTGCCCCAGCTCGACCGGCCGCACAAGCACCGCGAGGGACGATTCTGCTTCCTCTGTCCGCGCTGCGGCGAGTTCCTCACCGCGGTCAACCCGAAGACCAATCTGGCCCGTTGCTTCCACTGCGAGACCAACTTCAACACCATCGACCTGGTGATGGCCATCCAACGCTGCGACTTCGTCGCCGCCGTCTACTTCCTCGAAGCTCGTCTACCCACCTCCGCCACGGACTGAAACTCCGCACCGGGACACGGACGTCCCTCTCTTCCTCTCCTCGCTCCCTCTCTCCCCGGAGCCTCCGACCACTCGGCCCCACTCAGCCCGCGACCATCTCACAGAATTCGGCACTTCAAGTCGCAAAAAATCCGGGGCGCATCAGGTTGGGCATCGAGACGGACCAACTTCAGAACAAGTAGCCAACGTCACGCGACGGAATGACGGCTGTCGCCAGCAACGACAAATATCACTCACGGTCAGCGAGCGTCGGGTGCGAGCCCTTGTCAACGATTCTCCGTTGTTTCGCTTCTGGCGTAAGCGTGCTTGATATGGAGCGATACATGGTCTATCTCTGGGAACAGTGTGGCTTGCGTGATGCCTAGTGATTCGAGTTGCCCCAGGATTTTTCGTTTCTCATTCGCAATAACTAAGAGGCGCTTTCCCTTCGGGCGAAACAGCATGTCCTGAGGTAACTTTGCGCATTTTGTCTTAGTATCTTGAATTCCAAAAAGGAGAAATGCCCCGTCTTGGCGGATGATTCGCGGATTATCGAGGCGGGGCCTGACGCATACCACGACTTGTAGATCTCTTGGGTCGATCTTTGGTTCAAAGTACGGCTTCTCTTTCTTGATCTCGTGAAGCAGGTACTGTATTTCCGAATGACCGTTAAACTCCTTCAGGGCTTCGGGCTTGTCCGAGGTTTCAGATTTTGGTGGTGGCGTAAAGGACCGCGGACGACGGCTAATGTTTGCTATCACGCTGACCGTATCGCTATCGAAGTACTTGACATTAGACTTGCGAAGTCGGAAGAAAACAACCTCGCCATCCTTCTTCGAGTCAGTTTCCCCGGAACTCGCGAAATACAGAGCCGCAAGCGGATTTGCTGTTAGATCCAGTAGCCGCGTAGGCAGTGAATAGTGCTGCATTTTCACCAGCTTCTGGAACGTGCACTCATCATTCGGGAAGTCGCTTGGACATTTGAGAACCAGCTCTTGAAACAGAACGTCTTCATTTTCGATCCAGCCTTTGTTCCGGTACACTGAGGGGACAAGGTCGTAGTTGAAGTCTCCGTGTCCACGGAAGAAGCACACCTTGTCGGGCTCGATTGTTTCCTCATCGAAGGCGTTGAGGAAGGTTCGGACGCTACCAACTCGGATTGCATCAATTGGCTCAGGTTTGGCACGCTCTTTTAAGACCATACGGTTTCTCTTGTGTCGCGTCTGCAATTCTGCCGAGTCACTAATGAGTTGTGAGGCCAACTCGGGGACACGCACCACTTCATCAGCCTAGCCAGCAGCCTTGCTCTTGGCAAGCTTCTACGACGGTTTTCGGCCACTGGCCCGCACAGACGTTGCGTAGGCGGCTCGGATAACTGCCGTAGCCGTTTCACCGTTCAAATCCAGATATTCGCCTCGTCCGGAATCGCGTCGAACGGATGCATGTCGTCGTCAGGCATCCTCCCCAGCCAAGTCGCCCAGATCCACTCCCGGCGGCGGAATGACCGTCCAGCCGGGCATCGTGGCGGCGACCAGCAGCACAGCGTCCGGGTGCTTGTCGATGATCGTCGCGGTTTCCGCCCGAACCATCTCTGTTCGTTCCTCGGCGGTCAGACGGTCGACGGGTGGTTTCAACCGCTCGGCTGCGGCCCACGTCCTCCACATCGCCAGGATCCCACTCATCAGCAGATGATCCTTGTGCTGGAACCGAGCCATGATGGCTCAAACCTATTGCCTGAAAGGTTAAATGTCAAGACCTGACCCCGTTACTTAGACAAAGTCCCGCACGATCTCCGGCCGGGGGGCGGGGATGACCCCCTTCTCGGCCAGCAACCCCTTGCGGCTGACGACGGCGGCCGCTACCTCGACAGCCTCTTCGACCGACGCCACGTCGCCGGTCATCGATACCCAGGCCTTACCGCCGATGGCCATTGCCAGGTGGATGCAGACCAGCTGGATCGGCGTCGCTTTGACGGCGGCGTCGGCGGCTTCGATGATCGACGCCACGCTAAACGACTCGACCACGCCCAAGGCCTTTACTTCAGGCAAATGGGCCACGCCGCTGATGGCCGGGAACACGGCCGGATGCACGTTGGCGATCACGAAATGATCGACCACCGTGTGCGCCCCCACGCGGACGCCCGCTTCGACGCTGGAATTCACCGCGTCCACGTCGCCGCCGATCAGCACCATGTACTTGCCGGGGCAAATCGTGCGATTGACCAGGATTTTGACGTTGGCCGTCTTCAACACCGTGTCGGCGATCAGGAAGCCCTTGGCGATACTCGAGGTCTCGATGAGGCCGATAGCCGTGCCCTGCTTTTTCATGGTAGTGCCGTGTTACGAGTAATCGTATCTTCTACGCGGTGATTTCAATGGCCTGCTGCGTAAGAGCCGTCACGCGGCCGTCGATGCTGGCGTGGATCGGGCAACCCAACTGGTCGTCGGCGACCGTGCCGATCACGTCGCCCCGGCGGACGCGGTCCCCCGACTGGACGATCGCTTGGGCCGGCGCGCCCACGTGGGCCGCCAGCGGCAGCGTGACCGACTGCGGCTGCCAGTCGAACCGCTGGAAAGGCGCCGGGCGATCGTAGGGCGTCAGTCCCAGCCGCGTGTACAGCGTCTTGATCGGGATCTCGCGGCCCTTGCGGACCGGATGCGGCTCGCGGAACAGCGTGCGCAGTTCCGCTGCGGTCCGTCCCAGGCCATGTTCGCGGAGCAGTCGCTTGGCGTCGACGCAGATGCTCTTCGGGTCCAACTGCTCCGGGCAGGCGATCAGCGAGCAGACATTGCACTCGCAGCAGTATTGGGCCCACAAGCTGCCACGCTGCCGGGCCTCGCCCGTCATCAGCAGCGTCCGCATCACTCGGTGCGGCTCGATGGGATAGCCCAGGATGTAGCGCGGGCACAGTTCCGTGCACAACGAGCACTGATCGCACTGGCCGTGTCCGATGCGGGTGTACGTTTCCCGCGTCTGCGTCTTTCGTCGGACCAGGTAATGATCGGACGGCAGCACGATCAGCCCGCCCATGTTCTTGGTGACGGGATCGGACAGACTCCGGGCCACACCGCCCATCATCAGGCCGCCGGTCAGCACGACGGGATCGGGCGTCGTCCAGCCGCCCGCCAGGTGTTCGAGACAGTCGGCGATGCGGGCCCCGACGGGCACCACCGTGGTGACCGGCCGTCTCACTTCGCCACAAATCGTCAGGTACTTCTCCGTCACCGGCTGGCCGTCGACGGCGCGGGCGATGTTCACGATTGTCTCGACGTTGTCCACCACGGCGCCGACGGCGAGGGGAATGCCGCCGGGCGGGATCTGGCGTCCCGTGATCTCGTAGACCAGGATGTACTCGTCGCCGGCCGGGTAGACGTCGTCGTACACCAGCACCTCGAATCCTTCCGCCTGGGCGTCCTGTCGAAGGCCTTCGACGACGTCTGCGTTTTTGCGTTTGACGGCGATCGTAACGGTCTGGGCGCGCGTCACGTCGCGCACAATGGCCAGGCCCCGCAAGAACGCCGCGCGGTCCTGGAGCATGGTCTGGCGGTCTTTTTGCAGCAGCGGTTCGCACTCGGCGCCGTTGGCGATCACGTGCTGGACCTGGGTCTCGAGCTTTTTGTAAGTGGGAAACCCGGCCCCGCCGGCCCCCACCACGCCTGCCTCGCGCACGCGGCGAACGACTTGTTTGGCTGGAAGTGTCATCATGTTTCGCGGAACGTGGGATGCTTCTGGGCGACTCGGTCCGCCAGGCTGCGGGACTGACCGCCACGACGCCGGTATTTTATCAGCGGCGGGCGGTGGAGAGTTCCGGCAGGGCGAGAAAACTGCGAACCGCAGCATTGACGGCTGGCGGCTGTTCCAGGGGCGACAGGTGTCCCGCCCCGGCGATCTCGACAAAACGGGCCTGCGGCAGGCGGTTGGCGAGCCCGCGCATCTCCTCGACCGACGACAGCGCGTCCTCGCTGCCGCAGACAACCAGCGCGGGCAGTTCCATCTGCGGCAGCCAGGGGGAGGCATCCGGACGAGCGGCCATGCCGCGCAAGGCGGCGGCTAGTCCCTGGGGCGAGGCGGCCAAGACCGTTCGCCGCAGGGCGGCCACAAGGTCCGGACGCCGCTGACGGGTTTCCGCAGCGACGAGCTTTTCCAGCATGGCGTCCGCCAGGAACCCGGCGCCTTCCCTCAGCACCCGTTCGGCGTTAACGCGCCGCGCTTCGGCCGCCACGGGCGCGTCGGCCGCCGCCCGCGTGCCGCACAAGACGAGGCCCCGCAGCCGCGCCCGGTGGCGGCGGACGAACTGCCAAGCGATGTAGCCGCCCATCGACAAGCCGCAGAACACCACGGGTTCTGCGATTCCCAGCACGTCCAGCAGCGCCGCCAGATCGTCCGCAAAATCCTCCATCAGAACCACGTCGCCGCCGCTGTCGCTGGCGCCGAACCCCCGCAGGTCGGGCGCGATGACGCGGGCGTCGCGGGAAAGATCCTCCAGCTGCGCCGCCCACATCGCATGGTCCAGCGGGAACCCGTGGACCAACAACAGCGGCGGACCCGAACCGCGTTCGACGACGTGCAAATGGACGTCGCGGACTTTCCATCTTCCCATCGGCACAGACTCCTGGCGACACGGCCGGGTTAGCTCGCCGGACCGCTCAGCGAACCTCGCCCGGTCCGCAGGGCACGACCTCGCGGAACGGCGTGAACAGAACGTAATTCAGGTGGCGGTACAAGGCGTTGGCTTGCAGCAGTTCGGCGTGCCCGCCCGCAGCGTGCAGCCGGCCTTGGTGGATCAGGAAAATGCGTTCCGCCGCGCGAAGCGTGGCGAGGCGCGACGGAATGACGATCAGGGTCCGCCCGCCACGCAGTTGTTCCAGCGCCGCGTCGATCGCTTGGGCCTCTGTTTCGTCGGTCGGAACCGGAGGCTCGTGGACAATCAACACGGAGGGTGCGCTGAGCACAGCGCGGGCCAGGCCGATGCGAAAGGCGACGGCGGCCGCCACCTTGGTTCCTCCCGGACCGACCGTTGTAGCGAATCCCTCGGGGAGACTCTTGATCGCCTCCAGGACCTGGCAAACCCGTGCCGCGTCGTCGATCTGATCTTGCGACAGGTTGCTGCGGGCGCAGCGGATGTTGTCGGCGATCGTGCCCGTGAACAACATCCCGTCGCAGGCCGCAAAGGCGATTTGCCGTCGCAGCGACGGGATGGTCACCGAACGCAGATCGGTGCCGTCGATCAGGATGCGGCCCGTGCCGGGGTCTTGGTAGCGCAAGAACAGTCCGGCCACGGTCAGCGGAGTGTGGCAGTCCGACGCGACGATCGCGGCCTGCGATCCGGCGGGAATCTCGAACGACAAGTCCGTCAACAGCGGCCGTCCGGCGTGGTCGGCGATGGCGACGTTTTCCCAGCGGATCTCCCGCGCCACGCCGCCGATCTCCAGGGCGCCCGCAATCTGTCCCACGCCCGACGCGCGATCCAGGTACGCGAGAATCTCGGCCGCCGCTTCGTCCGCCCGAGCCACCAGCGGAACCGTCCGCCGCAAGCGGATGACCGGCAGGGCCAGGCGGGCCAAAGCCAGGGCCAGCACTCCCAAACCCGTCGAAGTCGGACGCGGAGAAAGGCCCACGACCAGCAGCAACAGGGCCGCGCCCAGGCCCAACAGCCACAGCAGCCACGGCCGCACGGCGACGCGGGTCGTAACGCCTTGACGCAGGTCGCGCCGATAGCGGTCACAGGCGGCTTGGAAAGCCTCGTCACTGGCAGGAATCGCAGTCAGCCCCTCGACGATGCGGGCCGTTTGAAACGCATCCAGCACGCCTGCCTGACGCATGGCCAACTGCGCGCGGCTTTGTCGCTGGCCGGCGTCGGCTCGCGCCTCCAGTCGCTGAAACAATCGCCAGACAAAAAGCGCCAGCAGGATCGTCAGGAGCGTCAGAAAAAAGTCGATGTAGGCCGCCAGGGCCAGCAGCAGCGCGGCGACCATGAAGCTGCGCGGCATGCTGGTCCACCAGGCCGCCAGCCCCTCGCGGACGACTTGGCACTTGTCCAGCAACCGCTGCTCCGACTGCCGCCCTTCCCGCTCGAACCAGTCGGGCACCCCCAACCGGCGAACCTGTTCGTAGACGCCGATCTGCAGTCGCCCGACGGCGTCCCAGGCAGCCAGTTCCCCCAGGCGAAAATAGACCAACAGCGCCAGTGCCTCGGCCGTGGCCAAGGTCAGCAGCGCCGCCAGCAGGGCCAACAGGCAATACTCATAGCGATCCAACCAGCCCCACGACTGATCCGGCATTCCCAGCCAGGCCGCAAAACTCCAACCATCCAGCGACTGCCCGCCCTCGTGGGAACTGTGGATCAGGTCCAGAATCAGGCCGACGTCGGCTACCAGAAGAACCGTCAGCAGCGCGGAGGCCGAACCCCACAGGTAAATCCACCACGGCCGACCCTTGGCGCCGCCGAAACGGGCCGCCTTGCGAAACGACACCCAACGCATCACCACGCCTCCACCTCAAAGGGCCGTGCGTGACTCCCGGATGTGTACCCCTGCCCGCCCGTGCGGCCGGCCCCCAAAAACGATCGCTCGCCGCCAGGAATCGCGACTTCTTCTCGATCTTCCTCCCACGTTACGCCAGATCGCGATCCTCGAACAGCACCAAGGCCAACAACATGGCGATGACACTGTAGATCATGCAATAGACGAACGCCCAAAGCAAATACAAAGGCGGAACGGGCACGTCGGCCGCGACCGCCGCTTGAATGTTGAAGTGGTCGAGATTGGGAAAAATCGTGGCAATCAACTGGCCGAAGAATTGCACGAAGACGAACTGTCCCATCGACGACTGCACGATCAAGGGCGTCAGATGGCCCAAGGCGTAGATCGTGAAACAGATCACCAGATTGGCCAGCCACGGCAGACGCGTGGAAATGGCCACGCTCAAAGCCGCCAGAACCATGGTCTCCATGAACGCCAACACGAGCCCCGGCACCGTACTGATCATCTCCGCGTGGCACAGTTGCCAGGTCACGTCTTGCGTCTGAGATTCGCGGCCGTCGTAGATCGGCTTGTACGCGGTCATGATCAGGAACAACACGCCCAAGACGACAAACAGAACCGCCACGGTCCAGAAGATGCCGAGGAACTTGCCGACAATGAACGAGGGACGTCCGATGGGCTTTGAGAGCACCGTCAAGGCCGTGCGCCCTTCGATTTCTTCGGCGATCGAACTGCTCGCCGCCCAGACCGCCATGATCACCCCCAGGATCATGATCAGCGTCAAGCCTGAGTCCTTCAGCATCTTGATGTCTTCGCCGAACGTGTTGTAGGGAATCCAAGGGAAGAAGACCACCACCAGCACGGCGCCCACGGCGACAATAATCATGAACAACGGCTGGGCGATCTCCGACTTGTGCGTTGCCAGAGCAATGGCCGACAGCCGCGGCGCGGCAAACCGCTGGATCAGGTACAACAGGAACACCGCCACGACAGCCAAGGCCGTGACCGGAATCGTCAACACCTCCGGATTGGGAGGCGCTGTCGTGATCACGCAGGTCAGTTTCGCGGGCACGCTGCCCAGGTTGCGCACGTACAGCCGCTCGACATCCTGATCGACAAACGCGTTGACACTCTGTCGGCTGGCGATCCAGATGTGATCCTCGCCGGCCAGCAGATCGATTTCCGCCCCCGGTTTGACTTCGCGGAACGGCCGCGTAGCGATCGTCAAGTGCTGATCGGACCGGAAAACGATGTGGCGAATCTCGTCCTGACGAAAGGACACGGCAACTTCATGCGCGACGGGGTCGGCAAATTCGTCGTCACGGTTTTCGGGCAGGGAGACCGGGACCGGCGCTTCGACCGTCCTCGTCCCCATTGCCGGCAAACGCTCCAGCGAGCGAAGCAGGGCCACGGGCTCCCGCACGAAAATCGCACCCACGATGCCAAACGCGCCCAAAATCAGCGCGACGATCAACATGGGCCACAACGCCCCTTCGCGCACCGCTTGGGGAACCTCGCTGGCGGTCCGCCGAGAGATCAGAACCAGCGGCAGTCGTGCGACCTGGGCCAACCAGCCTCCGGCGGAACCTAAACGCCGCGAATCGGCGGTCGCCCGAGGAGTCAAACGCGAGATGAGAAAGGCCAAGCCCCAGAGCAGCAGCAGCAGCGCCAATCCCGCCAGCATTCCGACGCCAAGCAGCCATACGGGCGTCAGCCAATTAGTTAGTTTGGGCGAAACAGCGCCGACAATTCCCCAAGCTGTCATGTGTTCTTCCTGTTACCTAATCCCAACCGCCGTATCCGATTTTCGTTCGGCAATCGCCGGAACCGATTCTTGCCCAAGGCCGCCTTGGAATCCGCCCTATCTTACGCAGCAAACGGAGTTTCGGTTCGACAAATTCCCTTGGAACATGCCTCCACCGATACGCGGCTAAGCCAAATCTCGCCGCCAGGGAATCGTCCCCCTCGCGGCCCAGGCCAACTCACCCGGCCAGATCGCCGCCTAGAACCGAATCTCAAAACCAGAGAATTCTCCCGTCGGAACCACCGCGGTGTCGGTCATGTCCCGGATGTAGTCCCCCATTCTCGTCTGCAAATCGTTCAAAAACGCTTCGATCTCTTCCGCTTCGCCTTCCACTGCAATCTGGACACGTCCGTCCCGAAGATTGCGGACAAAACCGGCCACGCGATGGGCGTGGGCAATCCGTCGAGCGGTGTACCGGAAGCCCACGCCTTGCACGTTGCCAGTGTAAAATAACTCGCGTCGCTGCAGGGAGGGCTCACTCACCGACAACCTCCTCGAATCCGTCCCAGCCCAATCCGCCCAGACGGTGGCCTCGCATCCACCGGTCGACAGCCTCGCCCTCCCGGTGGACAGCCGGTCGGCGACAGGCTGTTCAATTAGTCTACTTCAGCGAGCACGGGCACGCCAGAGGCCAGAGCGCTCACAACTCGTTCAAGTGGAATGGCTTACGACCGTCCGCGGAACTGCTTTCAGGGGTGCAAGCCCGCCTGTTGCCTGTCGGCCCTCTTTTTGCCGACGAAACAGGCCTGGGGACGGATGTCGCGACGTCACTCCGCCCGATCTCCGTCCCTGTTGATCTTGTCCCCAGGCGGTGGTTTTGCTAGAAGTCCTCCCCCTGCGAATTGCAATTGCGGGCTGTTTTCGTTTGCCGTTTCGCAGGGACTGATTGGGAGAGTGAAGATGGCCAGAAAGCGTAGACGCAGGACCACGCTGGCGCAGGTTCTGATCGGCGCCGCGACCGCCGGCCTGCCGCAACCGATCCGATCCATTCTGAAAGACCCTTCCGTATCGACCCTGATCATGATCGCCGCGCCGATTCTGCTGGTGACCGGCGTGGTCAGCATCCGCTGGGACGGCACCTTGCCCTCGCTCTCCGTGGACCAGCAACGGGCGCACCAAATCCAAGTTCAGGCCCAGGCATCCTTGCAGAAGCTGCGACAGGAATACGATCTTTTCAAACCGCGTTCGTCGTGGGACGGTTCCGCGGACACCGGCACGCTGACGGCGCCCCAGGACGAGCAGCCGATTGCCAACCTGAGCGAAATCCTGAGAACGATGCGCTAGCTGCCGCCCAGACGATCGCTCGCATCAGCGACCGCTCCAGGCACGGCAGAAGCCTCGGCTGCTGCAGACGCGCCGGCCTTCTCGCGCGGCCACGTCTCGCACGGCGTCTGAGTCACGCCCCCGGCAGCCGACACGTCCCGCGTGTGCCCCGTGTTCGGCAGCCGTTCACCAGAAGTCCGCGCCCCGCTCCGTGAGCCGAAGGCTCGGCGCCACTTCGAACTGCATGGCGAGCACCGCGGAGTCCTGCCGGCCAGCGGGGGTGAAACATTGTCAAGCGACCGGAGCTGAGCCAGCTTCGTTGCAGCCGCCGCGTCTTCCTGCTACGTTGGTGCTTTGTTCACCATGCGTTGAGGAATCGTGGGGCGGATGTCCGTCCGCCTCGGAGGCGGAGTGAATTCCGCCCTACCCGGCAAGCGATGCCTGACAAAGCACTACTTTCTTCGCGCATTGAACGCATTCAAGAGGACACCGTGAGCAGATATTCTTGTGGGCGGCTCGTCGCAGGGGGACTGTGGTTGACCGCGCTGGCAGCGGCCTGGACGGGGCTTTCGACGTCGATCGCGGCAGACGCCGGCGGCGGGACGATTGTCTTTTCCAGCGACCGCTCCGGGTCGTGGCGGATCTGGCGCGTGCGGCCGGATGGGTCGGAGTTGAAGCAGTTGTCGCAGGCCGGTTCGGACGAACAGGATGTCGATCCGGTGTTCAGCCCGGATGGGAAAGAGATCCTGTTTTCGTCGACGCGAAGCGGATCGGTCGGCGTGTGGAAGATGTCGGCCGACGGCTCCCGGCCGGAGCGGATCTGCGACGGGGACCAGGCGGAATGGTCGCCCGACGGGAAGCAGATCGCGCTGCGGCGCCAGGAGCGGCTGTACACGCGGGAATTGGCGTCGGGCCGCGAGCGGGCCGTCACGCCCGACAACTGGCCGCATTGCTCCGGGCCGGCGTGGCGGCCCGATGGCCGGCAGATCGCCTTCGCCTGCCGCTGGGACGCGGGGAACGGAGTGTACCTGGTGGCCGCCGAGGGCGGTCCGCCCACGAAGGTGTATGACAAGAAGGGGGCGTGCGAACCGCATTGGTCGCCGGACGGCCAGCGGATTGTGTACGAGACCGAGACGAACCTGTTCACCATCGGCCCCGACGGCAAGAAGAACCGCGCGGTGACGTTCTTTGGCGGCGTCCAACGCTATGGGCGGTTCAGTCCCGACGGCACGTCGATCGTCTACTGTCAAGGCGTGTCGGACCGCGGCCCGTGGGAGTTGTACGTCATTCCGGCCACCGGCGGCACGCCTCGGCAGCTGACCGAAGACGGCTCGGATTTGAACCCTGATTGGAGGTAGCATGATGCCTGGATCCGCGACGAGGTGCCGCGGGTGCTTCGCGTGCGTTTTGGCCGGGTGGATGGTTTGGGTCGGAGCGGCGCGCGGCGCGGAGGACGAGGCGGCGGCGGCGGGCGTGTCGCTGTCCGACACGGGCGTTGCGTCGGCCCAGCCTCTGGCGCCCGCTGCGCTGCGGGCGAAGGCGGGCTGGCTGCGGTTGCCCGAGGACGAGACGTCGCACCGGTTTCGCGGAGACGCGGTGTTGCTGAACGACAGGCTGGCGGTGGTGTTGCGGACCAGGACCGCGGCGTTCGACGTGTTTGCGATCACGCCGGCCGGCTACGAACGGCGGACCACGCTGGTCCCGCTGGCGACACGCGGATCGACTCCGCCCACGGTGTCGGGCGTCAAGATCCTGGAGAACAATCCGGGCGCCGTGGTGCTGGAGGCCGCCTTGGCCGCGGGCGACGGCGCGCGGCTGACCGTGCAATGCCAGCTGTCGGTCGGACAGGGCATCTTCGAACTCCGGCCCGCTGCGGGCGTGGCGCGGCTCCGGCTGCAGAATGCCGCTCGCTACGTGGTGATTCCCGATTTCTTTGGCGACGACATGGTGTTTACGCCTGACGCGCTGCCGCGTGAGCGAATCAGGCTGCCGGCCGAGAATTTCTTCCTCACGCCGCTGGCTGGCGGGGCGGGACTGCTGATGTGCGTGTCGTCAACCCGCCTGCAGGACGTGGAGGCAATTCGTTCCGACACGACCGAGGGACACGCCTTCGCAGGTTTGGAAGTCGATTGCGTTCCGGGCCAGCGATTTTGGCTGGCGTCGCTCGACGGCCCGGAGTTGTGGCACGACCGGCCGCTGGCTGCCGCCGATCTGCAGGCCGCTTTCGAGTTGGATTGGAAGCCGCCGTTTCCGGCCAAGTGGCGGGCCAATGTGGTCGGCCAGGCCGCCGAAACACGATCCTGGTATTTCCTCGGCGGAGAAGGCCCGGACGAGGGCGCGCCGGTCGCCGCCCAAGGCTGTCCCTGTCGGATCGACGGCCGGCGCGCCGTGATCGACGGCCCGCTGGTCGCTGAGGCCGCCGGACTGCCTTCCGGGACGCTGCTGGTCTATCCGATGGACCGCAGCCGGGCCACGCCGCTGACCGCCTTCTGCCCCACCGATGTGTTGCGCAACACGCTGGGAGTCGGGCCCTGCCAGTACATCTTGCAGACCGAGGGGCTGCAGACGGACGCCAATCCTACGCCGGACAACGTGATGACGTGGGTCGAGAAACAGATCGCTCGCAAACGGCACCCAAAGTCGGCCGGCGAGATCCGGGATCTGACGCAACAGATGAGCGAACACGTCGGCCACGTGGCGGAGCGCATCCAGCGTTACGGCGCTCTGGGACGGAGCGTGCAGGCGTTGTGCGCGGAGGGCGAGGCCGGCGGCCCGCTGCGGTCCGCGGCGGCGACGCTGGAGCCGATCTCCGCACAACTGCGGCGGAGCGCCGCCGCGGCGGAGGTCGCCGCCGTCCCGCAGCGCGTGAGTCAACTGGCCGTCCAGGTCGCCGCCCTGGTCGAGCAGACCGATCCGCGGGCCGAATGCCAGCGGCTGGGCGCGGAGTTGCGCGCCATCGGCGCCGCCCAGGATCGCGCCTTGGCCAACGGCCGCAGGGCGGCTCGTTGGCTCAGCGCCCGAGCCGCCATGTTGGCCGCCGACGATCCGCCGGCGGCGGCTTGGGTGCGAAAGGTTCAAGCCCTGGTGGACGCGACGCTGCAGGACAAGCAGTAAGAAGTTGGAAGTCAGAAGTGGGAAGTCAGGAGTGGTCGGCTTCCCCGGTCCTCGCTTTGCATGTTGAACTTCACGCTATTTCCCCTTGGTTTTCGGGTACCCCACGTCGGGAGTTGCAGGATGTCATCCGCTGCGGTTCGCGTGTTTTCGTTTCTCTGCCTGTTGTGTGTCCTTCCCTGTGCGGCGGCCCAGTCGCCGACTCCGGCCGGCCCGCCCGCGAACTGGTTCGGCAACGCCGGCTTTGAGGACGGCCGCGAGACGTGGCGCATGGACTGCGGCGGCCAGACGGCGGCTGAATACACCGTGGACGCCAAGGACGCCGCGGCGGGCCAGCGAAGCGCGCTGATCCGCGTCGCCACCGTCGCGGAGTGGGGCGTCCAGTTCGGCCAGACGTTCGAGGCGGGTTCGCCGGGCCAGACGTACACCTTTGCGGTGCTGGCCAGAAGCAACCAAGGCCCCGTGACGATCCGGTTGGCCGTCGAGCGCCGCGCCGAGCCGTGGGACCGGCCCGGGGCCAGTCCGCCGCTGACGATCACCGACGAGGGCTGGAAGGAGTATCACCTCACCTTCCGCGTCGACAAATCGTATCCCGAGGGCTGGTTTGCGTACGTCAGCTGCAGTCAGGCTCGAGCGGAATTCCGCCTGGATGCGATGCGTTTCTACGAAGGTGAATACATCCCCTGCGAGCGGGCGGAACAGCAGCAGGCGGCGGCCGCGGCCGTCCACCTGTTCGACACGGCCGTTGCGTCGCCCGCGCCGCTGACGGGGCCGGCGCTCGCGCAGCGGAGCGGTTGGTTCCCGTTGCCGGAAGACGAGACCGACCACGCCTTCCGCGGCGACGCCGTGCTGCTGAACGACCGGCTGGCCGTCCGTCTGCGGCGCGGCGCGGGCGGGGCGGAGGTCTACTCGCCGGGCGCTGAAGGCTGGATGCTGCGGGCCGTCCTCGCGCCCGGCGGCGAGGCCCCTGGCGCGGCTTTGACCTCCGTGACGATCGTGGACAACACGCCCAGCGAAGTTTCCCTGGACGCGGCGTTCGCCTCGCCGGGCGGCAAGCCGTGCAGTTTGCGGTTCAGCCTGGCGATGGGTCAGATGTTCGTCAAGACCGAGCCGCAGGCGAACGTCACCGGGCTGAGTGTCGCCGCGCCCTGCCGTTTCGCCGTGTTGCCCGATTTCTTTGCCGACGACATCGTCATCGACGCTGCCGAACTGCCGGTGGCCGCCGCGGAATTGCCCAGCGAAAACTTCCTTCTGCACCTGCTGCCCGGCCGGGACGCGGTGGTCATGACCGTGGCCAGCCGGCGGGATCGCGACGCGCGGATCACCCTCTCCGGCGAAGGCGATCAGCGGCGGATCGACCGCAGCGTGATGGATTACGGACCCAAGGGCACGATCTGGGTGGCGGTGCTCGGCGGCCGCGAGGTGTGGCATCAGCGCGAGGTGCGCAGCGATCAGGCCGGGCAGATCATTCCCCTGGACTGGACGGCCCCGTTTCCTGCGCAATGGCGCGTCGATTGGCGGCTGGCGGACCGGCTGACCGCCAGCTGGGAGTTGGTCTCCGAGCAAGCCAGCGGCGAGTTCATCAAGTACGGCTGGTTCGGCAATCCGGAGACGCTGCCGGCCACCCGCCTCCGCTGGACGACGGTCTACGGCCGGTTCCCGTACCCGTGCTGGTTCGACCGCGAGGGGCGGGCTTTCTTCCAGCCGTTGAAGAAGACCGTCTGTTTCGACGGCCCGGCCGTCATCTATCCGATCAACCGGATCCGTCACACTCCGCTGGACCAATTCACCGTGGTGGACGTGGTGCGTGCCACACTCGGCGTCGGCCCCTGCGAGTACATCCTGGACGTGGAAGGCCAGGGCGCGACGCGCAAAGGCCGCGCGACGTGCGCCACGCGCGACGCGCTGAAGGCCATTTACGGCGCCCGCCAGCAGAAACAGCGGCGGGCGGAAATCGAGACGATCCTGGACGAGGTGGTCCAGTTCGTCACGCACATCCGCAGCCGCATCGACCAGTACGTGGATTTCGGACACGAACTGCTGGCCTATCTGGACCAGCAGAAACTCGCTCACCCGGAACTGGCCGAATTCCTGGCCGACATGGCGTCGGCGACGAAAGCCATCGACGCGGCGTTCGAGAAACGCCAGGCGAGCATCCGCTCGCCGCAATACGTGATCGATCTGACGGACGAATTCCGCAAGACGCTGCTGGACAACGAAGAGGACGACGCGCTGCCGCGGTGTACGAAGATCTGCGAGGCGATTGTCGTCGTGGGCGGCAACCAGGACGAACTGGTGGGCGAATGCCGCAACGCGGTCAAGATCCTCCGCCAGCGGGCCGGCTTGGCCATGGCCCAACAGCCGCAGACGGCCTCGATCGCCAAGGAAATCCGCGACCGCACGCAGAAGGTCCTTCGCCAGGCCGCCTCGTACGAGGCGCCCCGACATTGACCCGCCTTCAAGCCTGAGAGTTGGAATGGCCGTGAGTGAACGGGACGGCGTTTGCCGCCGGTCGGATCGGAAACCGGCGGTTAGCGCCGTCCCGCTCCCCCCCATGCTCTTCGGCTTGACAACGCACCAGGGCCGTTCCCAATCCGTGACTTTCGTTTCGTGCGGAAAGCAGACAATTCGTTTCCATCGACCCCGTAGAGGAGATCTCGGACGAATGCGCCATGTCAATTCTCGTTGCCCGGCTGCACTGCGTTTGTTGCCACTGTTCCTGGCCCTGCTCGCTGGCTGCGGCCAGCCTCCCAGCCAACCGCTGTCCTCGCCGGCTCCGGCCTCGGCTGCAAAAGCCCCGGCCCAGGCTCCGGCCCCGGT
Organism: Candidatus Anammoximicrobium sp.; assembly: GCA_012515235.1. Classification (GTDB taxonomy): domain Bacteria; phylum Planctomycetota; class Planctomycetia; order Pirellulales; family Pirellulaceae; genus Anammoximicrobium. Next base: position 12,849 of record JAAYYU010000034.1, on the reverse strand, counting down.
TCCCAAATCGGGCGTCGAAATGGTGCTCCTTCCCGCCAGCGAGTTCACGATGGGCGACGACGACGGGGAGGAGGACGAGCAGCCGGCGCATCGCGTCCAGGTCAGCGCCTTCTGGATGGACGTGAGCGAAGTGACTCAGGCGTCCTTCCAAGCCCTGATGGGACGCAATCCGGCCAAGTTCACCGGCCCCGACCGGCCGGTCGAGCGAATCAGCTGGCACGCGGCCATCCAGTACTGCAACATGCGGTCCCAGCGCGACGGTCTGACGCCGTGTTACGACTTGAAGACGCTGGCCTGCCACTTCGACGCCGACGGCTATCGCCTGCCGACCGAGGCCGAATGGGAACACGCCTGCCGCGCCGGCACCACGACGCGCTGGTCGTTCGGCGACGACCCCGGCCAGTTGAAAGACCACGCCTGGTACAAACCCAATGCCGCCAAGAAGACGCATCCGGTCAAGTCCAAGCGGCCCAATCCGTGGGGTTTGTACGACCTGTACGGCAACGTGGCCGAGTGGTGTCAGGATTTCTACGCCGACAGTTACGGCGACGGCAACCCGGTCCAAGACCCCCGCGGACCTGTCGCGGGCGAGGACCGCGTGCTCCGCGGCGGCAGCTGGGCGGTGGACGAAGACCGCTGCCGGAGTTCCGCCCGCGATTTCGAAGCCCCCGGCCTGGCCGACGTCTGCTTCGGCTACGAAGCCTACGGGTTCCGCTGCGTGCGCAGGGCGAACCCGCCGGCCGGCGCGCGGAACGGAGACAGTGCCGGGGATGCCAGGCCGCCCGCAGCGGCATCGACGCGGACTGGTGCGCCCAGGCCCGGTGCGCCTTGACGAGTGGCAAGTGCCGTTTCCCGTGGACGCTCACAGAGACCGGCCGCGCCGCCGGGCGACGGTACGGTAGACGGCGAGCACGTGGTCCAGCGGCGTATCGGGTTGCAGCTGATGGCAGGGAGCCAGCACGAACCCGCCGCCGTGTCCCACCTCGTCCATCAGACGGTTGACCTCCCGTTCGATTTCCGGGATCGAGGCCTGCTGGAGCCAGCCCTGCACGTCGACGGCGCCGTGCAGCACGAGCCGCCCGCCGAATTCGCGCTTCAACTCATCCGGGTCCATCCCGGCCGCCTGACGCTGGATCGTTTGCAGCGCGTCCATGCCGCAGGCCAGGAACTGGGGGATCAGGGCCCGGCTGGAGCCGCAGCAGTGGTGCGTCACCTTGGCGCCAAACGAGTGGACGAGGTCGAAGAGTTCTTTCTTCTTGGCCGCAAACAGCCGCTCGAATTTGGCCGCCGAGATCAGCGGCGCGCGCTGCGTCCCGAAATCGTCGCCGCACATCACCAGATCGATCCGCCCGCGGGCCGCTCGCAAGATGCGTTCGACGTGCTCCAGGTAGAACCGGTGCCGCCGCTCGACGATGTACAGAAACACCGGGTCTTCCAGCGCGATGTCGATCAGCACCTGCTCGACACCGCGGCCGAACGCCACGCCGTTGATGAAATCCTGTACGCTGAAACTGCCCGCGGCGATCGCCAGATCCGGATAGCGGGCACAGATCGCGGGCAGCGATTCGTAATCGAACCAGTCGGGATCGGGCCAGGGGAACGCCGCCGCCTGTTCGACGGTCTCCCAGACGGCATACGGCGCACCGACCGGCTCCGCGTATTCGCCGAACTGATTCGGCATGGGCCGCCGACGGACGCCCCACAGGTTGATCGTCGAACCGTCGTCAAACGCCGACAGCGGCGGACCGATGTACGGCGGTGCAATGTAACGGATGTCGGTGCCCAGCCGCTCCGGGAGCACGTTGTCCCCTGGACCGCCCAGCGGCGTGGACGCCTGCTGCGGTGACGGCGGCAAGTTGGTCAAGCCGAAATAGTCCAACAGCGCGGCGTGGATTTCCGGAGTGGCGTAGTAGTCGCACGGCGTAAAATCGGGCATGCTGTGGGCAAACGCGGTGCGGACTCGTTCGCGTGGCGTCATCATGGCTTCCTCCCGATCTTGCCGGGTCTCGCGGACCTGGCCAAAGGGAACGCTTCGAGCGCTCGGGAGGAATTGTAGCAGCGTGCTTTGCGGCAGGGCAGGGATCGAGGACCGAGATGAACGGACGGACGACAGGTTCGGCAGCAGGTTGGCTGATCGCGGTCGCGCTGGCCGCGGTGTCGGCGGCAGGGGAACTTTCGTCGCTGGCGGACGCATTGCCTGGGGGCGAGAACCGTCCCGACGAGCCGCTTCGCGGCGAGTTTTCCCTGGACGCCGCGGTACGGTTCCTGGACGGGGCGGCCTTGAATTGGCAGAAGGACCGCCAGTGCTTCGCCTGCCACACCGATTACGCGTTGTTGTACACCCGCCCGTGGGTGTCCTGGAAAACGCCGGTCCATGAGGCCCTCCGTTTGAAACTCGAGCACTTGGCGATGCATCCGCGAGACGTAAAGTACCGGGTGACGGAGGCCGTCATGGTGGCGTCGGTGTTGGCGCAGAACGACGCGCTCACCACCGGCACGCTGCACCCGGCGACGCGCACCGCGCTGGATCGGATGTGGACGCTGCAGCGCGCCGACGGGGGTTTTGACTGGATGAAGTACAACCAGCCTCCCTCGGAGGTCGACGATCATTACGGCGTCACGATGGCGGCGATTGGCGTGGGCGCTGCTCCCGGCGGCTACGCCGAAACTCCGGCCGCGAAAGCCGGGCTCGCCAGGATGCGCGACTACTTCCAGAACCATCCGCCCGCGAACCTGCACCACCGCGGCATGTTGCTGCTGGCTTCGTTGCGTGTCTCCGGAATCCTGACTGACGCGGAACGCCGGCAGGTTGTTCAGGATCTGTTCGCCCTCCAGAAACCCGACGGGGGCTGGGCTTTGGCGACGCTGGGAGACTGGCAACGGTCGGACGGCAAGCAGCAGGACAGGGAGTCCAGCGACGGCTACGGAACCGGCTTTGCCGTGTGCGTGCTCCGCCGCGCCGGCGTGCCGGCAGAGGACGCGAGAATCCGGTCCGCCATCGGCTGGCTCAAGTCGCATCAGCGGCTGAGCGGGCGGTGGTTCACGCGGTCGCTGTGGAAAGACCAGAAGCACTACCTCACTCATGCCGGCACCGCGTACGCAATTCTGGCGCTGACCGCTTGTGGCGAATCCAGCGGAGATCGGGTTCAATAGCGTCATGACGACACAATCCCCCATGAAAACCTATGTCGAGCGGCTGGTACAGGTGGGCCGGGTGTTCGAGTTGTATCCGGACCGGGTGGTGGTCACCGCCAGGTGGTGGTGGGGCCGGCCGTACCAGACCACGGTGCCGCTGACGTCTTTGAGCCCGGATTGCGCCTTCCAGCTGATCCGTTACCGGCTGTTCAAACACGGCATTCTGGCGCTGGCGATCGGCGTCGCCTTGGCGATGCTGAGCGGACGCGCCGACGACCTGTTGGTCCAGCAAGCCGGGTCCATTGTCGGCTGGGCGATCGCCCTGGCCGGGCTGGCGCTCAGTGCCGCGACCTACCCGCGGGTCATGTTCGCGCGGTTCTCGCGGCGGGCGGGCGGCGGCGGACTGGATCTCGCGCAAAGCGGCCCGGATCGGGAACATTTCGAGGAATTCGTCAAGGCGGTGCAGCGCCAGATCCGCAAACAGGCCAGAGCGTGACCGTCCGGCCCCGGCGTCGCCCCCTGGAACGGCCAGCGAATCCCGGAGAACAGGGCGGCAATCCCGCCGGCCTTCAGCGACAAGCCTTTTCATCCCCCAAGCCTTGCGCGGCGCGGCTGATCCTCGCCGGCCACCTGCACCAGCGTCCGGGCGGTGGCCGCCCAGGAACGCGCTTGGTCCAAATCGCTACTCGCCGTTCACCGTCAAGCCGTTCAGGGCGGCGAAATCCCGAATGGCAGGCTCCAGGTTGCCGTAGAAGGCCACCTGGTGCCCGCCCCAATGCCGGTGTTGGGGCGGCCAGTGGTCGCACTGCCGAAAGGCGCCCGCCGTGGGATTGGAGGGCAGCATGTAGCAGCTTTCCGGATCGTCCAGCTGGATCACCAGTTTGTTGCGGCAGATCCGGTTGGCGAAATCCTTGTAGAGCGAGTTGCCGTCGAGCACCGTGCCGGTAAAGACCGAAACCTGCCTCCTGAAGACATCGAACTTGACGATCGACGCCGCCTCGTCCACCGGCCATCGGACGGTGGTTCCGGTGGGCGTGTTCGCCTGCCCGAAGGCCTGGTTGTGAATGTGATCGCGGATCAGATAGGGCAGCCGCCCGTGGCCCCAGGGCGTGATCGGCGCCCCGCAATGCGCGACGATCATCACATCCTGCGGACGCTCGCCCGTGGGCTCGAACGCCCAGTCGTTCAGGAAGTCGCCCGTGAAGCCGGAACCGCCCGTCAGGTAGGTCCCAATCATCTGGGTGACCAGGCAGTCGATGTGACTCTGACAGCAGGCTTGGATGTACTCCTTGCTCAGTTCCAGGATGACCAGCGGCTGGGCGGCGGCCACCAGGCCGAACTCCGGACGCTTGGCCGACCCGTAGGCCTTGAACGTCAAGGTGGCCGTGTCCAGCGTAATCGCATCCGCGCCGTACTTCCTCAACAATTCCCTTTGCGCCAGATAGGACCGGGCGGCGCGGAGAATGTCGTGATGCTTGACGTTCTTCACCGCCGTGGCTTCCTGCTCCCAGGTCTTGGCCACCTTTTCGGCCTCGGCCTCGGCAACTGCAGCCACCAGGCCGTTCAGTTCCGCCGACCGGACGACGACCAGTTCCACGCCCAGTTGCTTCCGCAGAATCTCCGGATACTCCCGGTCATAATCCTGGATCGGCGCCTCGTAGTAGACCCCCTGGTCGATCCGGTTCAGCCCGTCGTGATCTTGAACCGTGATTAGCTTGGAGCCGCGCAGCCGCTTCAGCACGCCGAACAGGTTGGTCTTCTCGACGAGCGATTCCGAAACCGCCGCCGCGGCTTCATCGCTGCGGCAGGCGGCGGTGATGAATCGGGCTCCACATGCTCTGGCCAGCGCCTCTGCCCGGTCAAAGTCGTCCGCCGGACTCCCGGCGGACGTGCAATCGACCAACAGCGCGGGCAAGCCGGATGGCAAGTGCTCCCGGCAAGGAAGGCCGCCACAGAACAGCAGTATTCCATCCAGGCCTCCCGTCCCTTCGCGCCGACTGGCCGAGGATGCCGCTGGTTGGCCGGGCTCACTGACGATTTCGGTCTGGACGAATTCGATCGCTCGGCAACGGCGTTCCAGGTCGCGAACAATCCGCGCGGCCGTCGCCGCCGGGACAGAAACGAAGACGGCCTTGAGCTGGGCCTTCTGGCCCTTCACCGGCGCGGCCTCGACGGCGCAGGCCGGGCACGCGCTGCACGCGACAACCAGCAGGCACAGGACTGGCTTCCACATGGCTCACTCCTTGACGGTAAAACTCACCAGCAGCCGCAACTGAGGCTGCTGCGGATGGCTGGTGCCGATCACAATCTGCCCGGCTTCTCCCGCCGGCAGGCCGGGGCAAGTGCCGGGCGGACTGCCCGCCGGAATCCGGACGATCAGCGGAGTCCGGGCGGACTGACCGTCAGGGCTCGCCTTGGTCGGACCCAGTTCCACGGCAAGGCACTTGGGCGCGACGCGCACCAACCGAAACGTCGTCGCCTGGCAGTGCGGCCCGCGGACCAGCAGCAACAGATTCCGCTGAGCCCCTGCCTGGCCGGCGACCGGCGGGAACTTCAGCACCCCCGCGCGGCTGTCCCAGCCCGGACCGGCGACCGAGACGGGATGGGCGATCTGGCCCTGAATGGAAATCTCCAGCTTCGGCTTCGATTCCACGTCCGTGGCCAGAACCACGTCCTGCCGAAACGGCCCCAGCGGCAAGCCGGGTTTGAGGGTCACGCGGAGCAAGAACCCGTTGACGGCATCCGGCTCCTGGGCGACTTCCTCCGCCGACAGCGGGCTGATGGCCGTCTCGAAGAACGCCGCGCTGGCCGGATCGGACAGCCGACAGTCCGTGATCTTCAGCGGCGGCGAGCGGTACCCGTACACGCGGACCTCGCTCCAGGCGGTCGCCCCGACCAGCGGGCTGCTGAACACGAACTGTCCGGGCAACGCGCGCACGACGGGCACGATCCGGCCCACAACGGCCAGCATGACCTCGGGCCGGCGCGGATCGTTGGTCAGGATCGTGGAACTCTGATGGTAGGCGCCCGTAAACCGCTTGATCGTCCAGGAGAGCGTCACGGCGGCAGACTCGTTGGGGCCGATCGCGCCTCCGTCCGGCAACTTCGTCTCGCAGACACACGTGCAGCACCCGCAGGTTTCCTTGCCCCGCTCGAGTTTCAACGGCTGATCGCCGGCGTTGGTAAACACAAACGCGTGCTGTCCCCCGCCGTCGGTCTCCAGCTTGCCGAAGTCATGATCCTCCTGGCGGAGGACGAGTCGGGGTCCGCGCGAAACGTCCGGTTCCGCGGCCAGATTCCCCGTCGCTGCCACGATGAGGGCCAAGCCCGAAAGCCAAGCGGCTGCGCCGCGCTGCCACGCGCCGAACACCGTTCCGCCGGGTGAGACACGTTTCGTCCGAGTCATGCCCGCAGTGTAACCCGCCGACCCCAAATGTCCAGTAGCCGCTCCCGTCGCCGCCGAGCGGTCGGACCTTTTGCCTTGTGGTTCCCGCCGCAGCCGGGATTCGTCCGCGTGTGCCCTAAGCACGCTCGCCGCTCCGAAATGCTTCTTGTGCTACGGCGAAGAACGGACTCGTCCTGATTCTCTTGTAGTATTCGAGAAGGCATAGCGTACTCCGAAACGAGTCGCCCAGGGGAAACGCCCCGCGAGTCGCGCTGTTCGGACCTTGGTCCTGACTGTCCATCAGCCATTGCGCATTGGCCGTGAACAAAGGCAGAGAGACGTCGTCGGCTTGGACCAGGGTCTCCAGCGTCATGCACGTGATCACCGCGTCCGGGTGATCCTGCGACCGGCTGTTTGCGGCCCATCCGATCGCATTTCCCCCATGATCCGTCCGAACTCGGATTTCCTGCCGGCGCACCCATTCCATCGCCTTCCTGATCGGGCGCTCGTATTCGGCCTCGGTTCCGGACGCCTTCTTCAACGTCACTCCGGCCCGGATTCCGCGGACGGCGTCGCACGTCTTCATCACGCTCGGATGCCCGGAAACCCAGTGTCCGCTTCTCGTGTCGCAACGTCCGTCGTTCCAACTTCCGTCGTCATTTTCGGTCTGCATCAGCCACGCGACGCCCCGTTGAACCACAGTCTCGATCTGCGAGGGCCCCACGTCATCCCAAGCGGCCAGGCTCTGGATGGCCAAACTCGTGCCTCCGACTTCACTGAATCCTCCGTTGGAATCAGGACGACCGTCCCTCCAGATCCCGGCGTCCCAGCCGCCATCCCGATTCTGCGCCTCGCAGAGACTACGGATCGTGCGTTCAACCGCTAGGCGTGCTCTTTCGGCCAGTGCCGGTTCGGCGACGCGCCGTGTCCGAGCCAGCGAGAGCAAGCCGATGCCCACCTCGTACATGCTTCTTTCTTCGGGGGGAGGAAAACGCTCCACGTACCATTCCGCTGGATGGTCCAGAACCCAGGCGGTCCCTTCGTTGATCGCTTGCAGCGTGTCCTCGGTAAGCGGCAGGATGGGGCGCGCTGCGCACAGGGCCATAAGGGCGTGCCCCGTGGCCCACAGCTGGCTGTAGTGCTTGTCGGGATAGCCCCAGCCGCGATCGTCGCGTCGCGATCGTTGAATGTACTCCACTCCCCAGCGGATGCTCTCCAGAGTTCGCGTCAGCAGTTCGGCTGGCTTCCAGATCCCCGCGCGTCGGGCCACCGCAGCGACGAGCCTTTGCATTCCTGCTGGAGTACGGTCATCCGGTCCCTCCGCCTCCCAGAGTCTCTGGTTGAGGGACTCCTGGAGTTCAAAGAGCCGAATCAGCTTCTGGTATTTTTCCTCGTTCGGCAGGTTGCTTTTGATGACTTGGCAGAGGAAGAATTCCACTTCGGGGTTATGCAGCGTCTCGACGGGGTCAAACGCGCCACGACTCGGCGGTTGCCTGCAAACGGAATCGGCATCGGGGCCAGCGAGCGATCGGCCGCGGGACGACTCGGCCAGTCGCAGGTCCGACAACGCGAGCACGACCACCGAGAGGGCTGCCGCCCTTAGTTTTTCACGTTGCTCCTGAATGCCGCGCTTGGCATTGGAAGCCCGGATCGTCTCGAGGAAACGATCGTGCGTTAGTTCATACCAGATCCCACCTCCGCGTTCTTCGCCCCGGATCAGATGCCGGGCGTCGAGCAAAAACACGGCTTCGTTGGGTATCCCCGCCGTGTCGTCGAGGCACCTGAGTACGGCACCCCGCGTGTTCTCCGGCGTGATCAGCTTCTCGCACCACTCGCGCAGTCGCCATTCTGCCAAGCCGGCATCTGCCGCCACTTGTTGAACGGTCTCGTCGTAGAAATCCTCCAACGCGACTTCGACCGTGGCATACTCCTGCACCATTTCCTCGGTGATTGTTTTCGTCTCCGCGGGCCGAGCACGCCAGTGGCCTTGGCAGCGGTGCCACAGCTTCTGGCAGACAGCCTGCAGGTGCATCGGCTCGACAAAGGCGCCTTCCACGTCCCTCATTTCCCCGGTGGCGCAACGTGCGCGAAACGTCTGTACGCGTTTCACTAATTGCTCCGCCGCACCCGGTTCAAAAGAGATCTCAGCATCGACCTTCTCCACCGGGCCTTTCACGGCGCGGACCGCTGCATCGGTGCGCAGCCCGTCGAGCCGGTAACGAGTTCGCAGCTTCTCCGGAAGGAGTCCGGCGTAGGGTTCCAGGTGGCTCAGAAACTCCTCACGTATGACGAGAACGGCGCGCAGCGAGGGACCTTTCCTGGCCGTCAGGGCTTGGCCCAGTTGCTGGAAGAAGCCCTGCTGTTCCCTCCAGCGTGCGGGATAGGCGGTGAAGAGTTCTTCAAACTGGTCGAAGACAATCAGCAGCGGCCTGACTTGCTTGGCCTTCGCCTCCTGGTGGAGGGGCACCTGCTCGACAAGAAAGCTGTCTAGCGTCTTGCCCGTCGTTGCCAGTCGCCGAAGGTCGGCGTCCTTCCTCGCCAGACTAGCCAGCGCGCTGAAAACGTAGATGTTCGGAATCGCACGGATCTCGTCGGCGGTGAAGCCGGCCGGCATGGGCGCGCCAACGCGCGCCGCACGGGAGAACCTCTCCCCGCGATTGGTTCCTTCTTCAACTCGCTCACCGGCGAACCGGCAAACGTCGAAGCCCTTTTCGTCAAGCGCAGGCAATACGCCAGCGTTGATCAGCGACGTCTTCCCCACACCGCAGCCGCCATACAGCAAGACGATTGGATGGGCGACGACCAGGGAGGCAATCTCGATGATTTCCCGGTCCCTCCCAAAAAACCACACGCTGTCGCCCGCGTCAAAGGGACGAGGGCCCACATACGGTTCGTCCGGAGCATCGAGCGGCGGCACGGCGCACCTCGCTTGCCAGGCCATCGTTTGCTGCACGCTGGCCTGGTCGGCGGCGGCTTCAAGACTCATCGGGGTACAACTCCTTCTGCCGGGCGTGCGTCTGACAACCGCGAGGTCCTGCGGGTGCTCCAACGACGCGAAAGCTCACGCACAAACTCCTGCGCCGTTCCCCAGAAAACCCGGATCTTCATCTGCTGGTAGTAATCCCTGAGATACTTCATCACCTCCTCCATCGCCCCGAGGTGCTGATCGCCAGGTTCGATGACTTGAACGTAGCGGACCTCCTCTAGCCGAATCTTGACGGTCCCCACGGTGCGGCCCTTCACTTTGAGACGGCCTGCTTCGCCAGCGATCACCGTGCCCGTAACCTTGTCGCCGTTCTTCAGGTACACGGTGGCGACACAGCCGGTCTTATACTCAAACGGAGTCAATTGCACGATGAAGCTTGGCGATTCCTGTGATTTCAATACCTGGGACAGCAGGACGCGATGCAGGACCCGGAAATTCCAGTCCCTCAGACCATAACCGATGAAAAGCAACGAAGATCCCGCAAGGGCCGCCTGAATCACCGGCGGCACCACACTGAGATCCCCCCCAATGCGCACCAGGAAATCCAGGTAATCATCCTCGGTCAGAACCATCGAGCGCGGCTCGCTACCGCAGCCGTGAAGATGGAACACCAAAGGCCGCTCCACCGAAAGTGCCTGCCAGGACGGCCTGTCTTCCGTGTGCGTTCTCGCCGCGGAATCGTACCAACGGCAATGGGCGCGATCCGCCTTGCCCCGCTCCTGTTGAAGGGCTCGGAACATGAGGTCATCGTAGTTCGTTGTGATGTAGAGCTTCAAAGGCAACTGCGCCAGGATGCGATGGGGCTCGTATGCCGACGGCCGGTCTTTGCTGTTTCTCGCGCGCTCGAGCAACTTGAGAACCTTGCGTTTGGCATTTACGGCTCCGAGACGCAACGCCGCGAACTGACTGACGCGGGCGAGGTCGTCACAGTCAGGCAACGGGTAGTTTACTTCCGTAGCCAAGTCGAAAGCGAGTTCCGCGCTGCTCGGCAGTCGGCCGGCGCACGCTCCCGCTCCCAGAAAGGGCGTGCAATCTTGGTTCTCAATGGCGGCCAGAAGTGCCTGCCAGTCATGGTCTTCCAATCCACTCGCACGCGCCGCGTCAATGTGCATCGTACACATTCTAGCGTCTCCCCGCAGCCCGACGGATTCCGAAATTCAGGCGCCAATCTTTCTTACCCGAGAAAAACCTCAAGAGCAATCCCAGGGCAGAAATTTGCCGCGCAGTCGTCCGGGTTGACGGTGGCTCAGGCAGCCGTGCCGTTCTTGGCAACCGCTCCGCAACTCGGAACCCACACGCACGGCTCCGCCAGGGCCACAATCAGTCTGGTCGCGTCATGGAAACCAGAACCGAAGTGAATTGCTCACTGGGTGTTCTGCCGTCAACTCCTACGGCGGCGGGGTGTTACCGAAGGCCGCGGGAAGAAGTCCCTGGTTGTAGAAGATCGCCCCCTCTGATGGTCCAGGACGTTTGGAAGCACGTCACGTGCGGGCCTTGGTTCGCCGATCCTTCCAAACAACTTTGCCACACTGGATCGGGTACTCGCCGGGCGCGCCGTCGACGGTGACGTTCCGAAAAGGCATCCGCACAAGACCGTCTTTCGGTCGGCGAAAGGCCGTCTCTCCCGGATTGTCCGCGGGGATTCCGGCGGGTTATACTAGCGTCCGGTTCAGCTCACAACTTGCGTACAAAGGACCGGGAACGCGTTGGGCGAACCGCCGCGTCGCGTTCACGGACGGAAGGAATATGATTTGGAAGGGACGCTGCGCACCGCACACCTGCATGATCCCATCTCCGCACACACCCGCTCGGATTTCGCGACCTTGCGGCAGGCCATGACCGTGCAGGAGGCGCTGGCCGCCATCCGCCGACACGGGGTCGGCGAGCGGATCGTCTACTTCTATGTCCTGGACGACGAAGACCGGCTGGCCGGAGTCGTGCCCACGCGGCGACTGCTGACCGCCGAATTGCACAACACGTTGTCGGAGATCATGATTCAGCACGTCGTCGCCATCCCCTGCTCGGCGACCGTTTTGGAGGCGTGCGAGTTCTTTCTGCTGCACAAATTTCTGGCCTTCCCGGTGGTCGACGACGAACGCCGCATGACGGGCGTGGTGGAGATCGGCCTGTTCACCGACGAGGTGTTCGATTTGGTTGAGCGGGAACAGTCGGATGCGTTCTTTGAATCGCTGGGGTTTCGCCTGGCCCAAGTCCGGGACGCCTCGCCGCTGACCGCCTTCCGGTTTCGGTTTCCGTGGCTGCTGGCGACGATTGCGAGCGGTTCGCTGTGCGCCGTGCTGGCCAGCGCCTACGAAGTCACGCTGGCCCAAAGCCTGGTGTTGGCGTTTTTCCTGACGCTGGTCTTGGGGCTGGGGGAAAGCGTCAGCATCCAGTCGATGACCGTCACGATCCAGGCGTTGCGCGCCGGGCGGCCGAATCTTCGCTGGTACTTCCGACAGTTGTGGCGTGAGGGGGCTACGTCGGTGTTGCTCGGCCTGGGCTCGGGCCTGGCGGTTGGTTTGGTGGTCTGGATCTGGCGGGGCGAGGGCCTGGCGGCCCTGGCCATCGGTTCGGGAATTCTGCTGTCGCTGATGACGGCCTGCGCCTTTGGCCTGAGCGTTCCCAGTCTGCTGCACGCGCTGAAACTGGATCCCAAGATCGCGGCCGGCCCGATTACGCTGGCCCTGACAGACATCTTCACGCTGCTGTTCTACTTCAGCATGGCGACAATCCTCCTGTGAAACGCCGCGTGCGCCGAACGGTCGACTCCGGCCCGGCGAAACGCGGGCTGGCACCGAGCGGGGGGACGAAAAAAACGAAAAGAAAGACGAAAAAAAAGCGAAAGGAAAAACGAAAAGGACAGGCATGGTTTGCGCCGGCTCGATCGCCACCAGGATCCGCATCTGAGGCGTGAGCTGGATCGTCGCTGGCTCTCCCAGAAGCTGCGGCTCAGCGCCGCCAAGTCGCAAACCGCGACGCGCTTGAGATGCACGCGCATCTTCGCCCCGGCCGTGTCCGCCCATTCCAGCAGGCATTACTTTCCTAGCCGTGCCTGCGCTGCGGACCCGCGTTGATCTCGAGGGAATTCGCTCGTCGTCGGAAACCGGCGCGGCGCATTCTGAGGCCGGGTTCCGCCGCACTTCAGGCACGGCTGACAGACTAGCATCGTTCGAAGAATAACTGTCGCCTCGTCAAAGTAGCCAATACACTCCGCGTCAACGGACGCCGAAACAACTCTCCCCTGGCATGTAGCCCCCCAAACACAAAAACAAGAAAGAAAGGGCCATTTTGGCTTTTCAGCGGAACCCGGCAGCAAGCCAAGGCACTCGCTGACTCGCAAGGT
>JAAYYU010000318.1 GCA_012515235.1 Candidatus Anammoximicrobium sp. | reverse complement strand
TTTCAGCCGATTCCAGGCGCCCCACCACGTCGTCACGAGGACGGCTATGTCTCGATTTCCCGCGAAGCCCTCCCGCACCAGTCGGCGAATCTCCTTGGCAATGAACTCGGCCTGTTCGTCGCGGGTAGGGGCGGAAACCACCTGAACCGGCTGGCCCTGGAGGGAGAACTCTCCGGCAAACGGTGTGCGGCTATCAGCGACGTCGGACGGGTCGTCGGATTCTTCTGTGAAAATGGTACCGACCGCGAAACGCCCAATTTGCTCGGTGTTCCGAAAGTTCTTGGTCAGGAACAACGTGGAGGCATTTGTTCCGAGCAGGTCGCCGAGCGAGGCTTCCTGATAGATCGACTGCGCGCCGTCCGTGACAACCATAACCCCACCGCGCTGTGGGCGGGCCATGTGGCCGACCATCGCGAACCACGATTGTCGGAAGTCTTGCCCTTCATCGACGAGGATCGCGTCATACGAGTGCTTGTAGGAACCAGCGTCCACAAATCTCCGTATGGTTTCTTCCTCTCGCTGTTCGTCGGCTGGAGTCTTGATCCAGGGTACCTGAACACCTAAGTCAAGTGCCCACCTGTGAAACGTCGACACGTTGACGCAGCCACCGGGTGTTCCGACGAGGTCTTTCAGGTACTTGACGAGGGTACGATTGAAACAGAGTACCTGAATTCTCCAATCGGGATGCATCGCGGCTAGATACCTTGCTCGGGCGGCAAGAATCAGAGACTTGCCGCTCCCGGCAACCCCCTTGACGATGGTCACACCAGAACTGAGCGTTCGGGCGATGCCTTCCTGCTCGGCGGTGAGCCGAACCCGGATGCTTTTCCGTTGCGCCCTCGCTTCATCGCGAACGAGCTTAGGGCGCTGAAAACTCGTTTCTGGGTAAAGTCGATCTCGGAGCTGCTGAAGTAAATCAGCATTGAGGGGCGTGGGACACGGCTCGAGGTCTTGGGTGAGGCGCATATCGCCGAGCTGATCCCTCGTAACGAGGCAGTGGCGTGGGATGGCGGTTGTAAGGCGATGGGCACGAACGTCGGCGTCCGTGATGTTCGGCAGGGCGATCAGACCCTGAAGCAGGGCGTTATTCGTTTCGGGCAATCGGGCACGCAACTGCTCCAGACGCGGATTCAATTCCCCCGCGGGGTTTACAAAATCTCCGTGCTTTAGCCGAACGCCATCTCGTCGAACCTCTTGGACCGCGTCGCAAGTCCAGTCATAGACGTCAATTGCGACGATCCCGAATTGGGAGGTGATTGCGACAAACCGTGGTCGCTGCGAAGAATTCTTCGGGTGATACCAGACCCACACATCGGAGGGCATTGCGGCCTGAAGTGCCTGAGCTACTTGCGCATCTGCAACTCCAGCGGAGCCGGAAGTTGTCATATCCGGTGGAATCAGGATGGCCACGGTGGTGTACTCCCGTCGCGCCGGGCCGCGGCCTACCTGCCCGCAACCGGACGAAATGCGTGGTTTTCCCCAGGCAAGAGGTCCAGGGACGGCCTCCTTACACCGACACTTGCCCAAGAATCCGCCCCATTGTCAGCCAAACCGTAGGTCGGCACAAGTCAACATCTTAGTGGCAAAGTCACGACATTGACAGCCCCCGAAGGATTGGACCACGGACGGTAGTCGTGGCCGTGACAAAATCTCTCGTGACCGATGCCGCATCGTGTCGACGAGGCCGTGGGGAATTGGACCAGCAAAACGACGAAGTTCGGGGCGGCTGCTGCTGGGGAGCCAGCGTGCGAACGCCACGTATTGCCTTTTCGCCGGCTGGAGGGACAAGGGAAAAAACCCACCCTCGAGCAGCTCGCGTCTGCCTGTTGCGATCGGGTTTACGGAGGGCTTTGCCCCGTTCGCCGCTCGTTGCGGATGGTTGGCCGTTTGCGAATCCGTCGCCGAGAAGTATGCGACGAAGCCGCCAGCCGCCGCGCCAAACGCGGACCGGTCGGATTCGTCGGCCTCCAAGGCAGACGGCCTGCGGCTGATTTGCTTTGAGTTTCTGGCCTGACAGCTCTTGGCAAGGGGAGCTGCGACAGGGCGGCGCGACAGGCCGAATGCTGGCTCGACGCACGGCGGACGGTAAACGTGGTGCGGTATCGCGGTATCGTTCATCAGTCTCCCCTTTTGACGGGGAAGGGGAATACGGCTAAACTCAGGCGAGAGCAAATTAGTTCCGCAGCACCACTCGGCCTGCATTGGAAGGAAGTCATGAAACGCGAAGAAATACTGAAGAAGTTGGCTTCTGGGGAGCTGACGGTTGAGGCGGCGAACGAACTCTTGGAAGAGGCCGAAGGACGCAAGCGAGGCTCCTTGTACTGCAAGGTGAGTCAGAAAGGCGCGATCAGCGTCTACGGCCTTCAGCGCATGCCCGTCACGCTTTACGTGGAGCAGTGGGAGCGACTGCTTGGGTTCGCCGACGAGATCCGACGTTTCGCGGAGGAAAACGACGTGCAACTGAGCCGGAAGGGAGCAGCACGGGAAGCAGATGAATGATGGGCCGCCAGCGCGTGGCATGGGCGCCGGTGGGCCCGCGTCGAATTTGTCGCTCGACGATACCGTTCGTCGAAACCGCGAAGCGGAGGATCAAAATGCTGTTCCTCGATCTGCTTACCAGGGAAGAAGCCGACGCGATCCGCCGCACCCTGACCCCATCACAGAATCCGCAAAGGACTGCGAATCAAGGACTTGCGGCGTTCTGCCGAATCGACGAATTGGACAAAATGGGACAATAATTGAACAAAACACGAGATTGGCATCAATGCTCTTCTGCCATCCAGCGTGCCCCTGCGCCGCGACCTTCGTAGCGAACGAATACGTCGTCTCGCAACGCCTGGAGCAGGTACTTGATCTGACGCTGCGAGAGGGCTGGCAGGACCTGCTCCAATTCCGCCAACGGGCAACCCAGTCATCGTGAGTTCAAGGACAAGACGGCATGGAGCCTCTTGACTGCGTTCACGGAAGGGCTCAGGGATCGTCAACAATGGTGAGCCCTCGCGGGCCGCCCACGAGACGATCACCCTGCAGAAGTTGATCGGCGGCGGGTACGGGCTCCCCGTGCAAGCCGCCTGACCGATGGCGCAGGTTTACATGGGAGCAGCACGCCGCTTCCACCGCGTGAATGGGGCTTTTTCGTGGGCTCGTCGCCACTGATGCCGGCTTGCGATCCGACGGGAGGCGGAACGGCATCTCAAGCACCAGCCGAAGCCCTTGCTGTTCTCGCACTGCTAGAATGCAACGTGTGCTAACCGTTCAGTCCGCGGTGCTGGCTCCGTCCAAGGCCATCATTGCAGCGAAAAAGCTGTCCGCGTAGTCGCTCGCGCGAGCCACTACGTAGTGTGGCAGCACACAGTACGCCAGAAGCGAGGCTCCCACGGCGACCAGCGTCGACACCAGGGCGGCGACAAATCCTGTCCCCCAAAATCCGTACACCCCCCAACATGTCACTGTCCCTATGAGAGCCAAAGGAACCCAAACGACGCGCAAGCCGGTCAGGTTGCGTGCAAGTCCATAGTCTGCGTTGTGAAGCTGTAAGCGAGAGGCATGTTCTGACCTCCAGAGGAGATTACGCACCTGAGTCAGAGCGTCGTTGATGATAGACTGTATCTCAATCGGTTCCTGGCTTTTTGCTGCCTTCGCGATGTCGAGGCCGGTCAACCGTCTTATGGCTGCATACCATTGTTCCCTCTGTTGTTTCGAGCAAGTAGAGTCGTTCGGGCTCAGCCGCACGTGCGTCGGCGCATCATGCGGCCACCGGGGCCACAGCTGACGCTGGAGGCGATTGCCCAAGGCAGATGCCAGATGGGAGAGTCCCAACGCGAACACTGCGTATAGTCCGACGCCAGCAACAATCGCAGTCAACCAGTTGTCAAGGGGAACGTTCAAGGAGAACGCCGCGGGCAAAAGGACAGTAATGGAAAGTACTGCGGGCACGAAACGCGCTTTCCGTTCGTAACCATCGCTGAGGCTGAAGAACGACAAGACGGAATTGGGCTTGGAATCTTGTGCTGTCATGAGCGTGTGCAGGGAATGAGGTTTTCGATACGTTCCATCTTGCCCAGGAAACAACTAGTCCGGCGGCGGGCTCCCACGATCATCATGAGAGCCGGAAGTCCCTCGGCGTCCATGATCTCGGTGAGCCATGAAAACACCTTCAGATCATCATTGCTCGGCGCCGTCGAACAGCCATTGGGGTGTGAGTGCCACTCACCGAGATAATGCAGAGCACCATCCGTCACCTTTCCAACGCGTTCCACCTGGCTCTTCAGCCCACGGGAACCGCGGATGTACAGGGTGGGCCATTCATCGCTGTCGGGAGGTGAGGGGAGTGTGTCAACCACGTAGACGGTCTTCCTGTCCAGATCGATGGATCCGAGGAGTACTCCTCCAGTTTCGTTCGGCAGTTTGGAACGGCGAAGTGCGTGAAGCGTGTCGAGCAGCTTCGAGTCCGTGCGCACGCGCCATTCGCCAACGGAAAAGCCTGTCACGCGGGCCGGCTCGATCGTGACTTGCCGTACGGCCAAGGCGCGGTCCGCACGCCAGATGGAGATCATCGGCCCATCTTCCGCAACAGCTCGACGGAATGCTCGGCTACCGATGGCTGCGTGCAGCGCCATTGTGTCTTGAGGAATACGTGACGTGACATCACGGCACGATTGCCCATAACGCGGGCGTACATCAATTGGAGTGAAGTGGCCGATCAGCGATTCATCGTTGACCAAGGCGCGGTAGTACTGCATTTCTAGGCAGTCTAAGGGAAATTTCCGGAGCCGATCCTCGGAAAGGAGAACCAAATCATCTCCGGAGGGATTCAGAAATAATGAGACGCGCCTCGCGTCGGACTCTACTTTGGTCGAAAGGTGCCGGGCCACAGACACTGACGCCGATAAGTCGAGAATGACGCTGCAGGTCTTAATCGCCTGCCCGATTTCGTCGCAGTGTTTCTCCGGCTTCAGCACGTCAGCCGCGATTGCTGTGAAAGTTGGCTCACCATCGCTGAGACAATTGGCAAGCTCCGCAACACCGATGGATTTAGGAACGCCAATAGCATAGCCGGGCAGGGCATGACGGGCCAGATTATTGAGCGCAAGGGAGGTAATTGATGGACAAACAATCGGGGTAAACGGTGGATTGTTGCTTCGGTGGCATGGGGGCGAAGTACCGGTGGCCTCTTCTGATCTCCGTTCCGGTAGCAGTTCAGGGG
>JAAYYU010000317.1 GCA_012515235.1 Candidatus Anammoximicrobium sp. | reverse complement strand
GCCTGCTTGACATCGCGACCGTGCCCACTCAGACTTGGTTCCGCCGGTTGAGGTCGGCCGTCTGTATCAGTCCGGATTGGGATGCCTGTTTCCAGAAGGAGTCTTGGCGATGCTGAGCCCGCTTGGCTTTCGTACGATGGTCGTGCCGTTGATGTTCGCGACAAGTGCCTGGGGGGCGGGAGCGAGCGCGGCCTGTGGCCAGGAACCGCCGTACGAAGTGATCGTCCAGAAGAACGTCATGGTTTCGCTGCGCGACGGCGTCCAACTGGCCACGGACGTCTACCGGCCCGCCCGCAACGGGGCCGCGGTCGAGGGACGCTTCCCGGTCGTGCTCAGCCGCACGCCGTACGGCAAGGCGGGGATGGCCAGCACGGCAAAGCACTTCGTCCCCCGCGGTTACGTCGTGGTCGGCCAGGATACGCGCGGCCGGGGCGATTCCGAGGGCATCTGGCACTGGATGACCGACGATCGCCAGGACGGCTACGACGCCATCGAATGGATCGCGGCGCAGGACTGGTCGGACGGCAAGATCGGCATGATGGGCTGTTCCTACGTCGGCGCGACGCAGCATCTGGCGGCGATGGCACAACCTCCGCACCTGACGACGATCATCCCCGCCGATCCGTCGATCAATCACGGCATCGGCGGCGTGATTTACGGCGGCGCCTTCCGGCTACGGGTTTGGAACTGGCACCTGGCCCAAGCGGCGACGGGAAGTCGCCAGGCGCGCGATGCGGGCATGAAGTCGGTGCTCCAGCAACAAGCCGATGACCGCCGACACTACCTGCAGAATCTGCCGCTCCGCCGCGGCACGACGCCGCTGAAGATCGCGTCCGAATACGAAGACATGCTGCTGCGGATGCTGGAACACCGCCGCAACGACGACTTCTGGCGGTGCAACAACATCATTGAGTACGCCAACGAACACAAGGATCTCCCGGTGCTCCTGATCGGCGGCTGGTACGACTTGTTCAGCAGCAGCACGACGGAAACCTACCGGGCGCTCAAGCAGGCCGTCCGGGGACCGGTCCACCTGCTCATCGGTCCCTGGATTCACGGCACGCCGGGCCGGTCGAACGGACAGGTCGATTTCGGCCCGGACGCTGTCGTGGACCTGACGCCGATCCGCCAGGCGTGGTACGACCGCTGGCTGAAAGGCAACGAAGCCGGTTTCGGCGCGCAAGCGCCCTTCCGCACGCCGGTGCGGATGTTCGTGATGGGCACGGGCGACGGGCATCAGACGGAGGACGGCAAGCTGTACCACGGCGGCTACTGGCGCGACGCGGGCGATTATCCGTTGCCGGAAGCCCGGCCGACGAAGTACTACCTGCACGGTGACGGCAGCCTGGACACGGCCGCGCCGGCGCAACAAGCTTGCTCAACCGCCTATGACTTCGATCCCCGGAACCCGGTGCCGACCATCGGCGGATGCACGTGCTGCGCGCGGCAGATCATGACCGACGGGGCCTGGAACCAGTGGGGCGGGGAGCACACTTGGACCTGGCCGCGGCCGATTCCGCTGTCAGCCCGCAACGACGTGCTCGTCTTCATGACGCCGCCCCTGGAGCAGGACACGGAGATCATCGGTCCGATCCACGTCCAGCTGTGGGCTTCCTCGTCGGCCGTCGACACGGACTTTACCGCCAAGCTAATCGACGTCTACCCCGCTAAGCCGGATTTCCCCGCCGGGTTCGACCTGATCATGGGCGACGGGATCATCCGCGCCCGCTACCGCGAGTCCGACAAGGCGGAAAAGATGATGACTCCCGGCCAGGTTTATGAATTTCGCATCAAGCTCGATCCGTGCTGCAACGTGTTCAAGAAAGGACATCGCATCCGGGTGGACATCTCCAGCAGCAACTTCCCGCGGTTCGACGTGAATCCGAACACGGGCGAACCGCCGAACGACCATCGCCGCACGATCACGGCCACGAACACGATCTATCACGACGCCGCGCATCCGTCGCATATCGCGCTGCCCTTGGTGCCGGCCGCAAAATAACCGGGGAGTGAACCGATGACGAACATGACGCGACGGTCATTTCTGCAACATTCGGCGGCCTTGGCAGCCGGCGGGGCAGGACGGTGCTTTGCCGCGGCGACGGCGCCGGAGCGTCCGCTGGAGTTGATCGGCAAGGTGCGTCCGCAGCCGGCTGCCCAGATCGCCGCCTCGCCGCTGGGCGTGGGTCTCGAAACGCTCGACCGAAAGATGTTCGACCCGGAGCGGACATATCCGCACCTGGCTCGGTTGGGCGCCAAGTGGGCACGGGTCCAGACCGGCTGGTGCCGTTGCGAACCCGCCAAAGGACAATACGATTTTGCCTGGCTGGACGCCGTAGTCGATCGTCTGCGGATGGCTGGGATCCAGCCCTGGTTCAACTTGGGTTACGGCAACCGACTGTACACGCCCGAGGCGACGAACGATTTTGCGGTGGGCTGGGTGCCGCTGTGGAACGACGAGGCCCTGCGGGGCTGGCTCCGCTTCGTGCAAGCCCTGGGCGAGCATTTCGGCGACCGGGTCAAGCACTGGGAGATTTGGAACGAACCGAACCACAAAAACTTCTGGAAGCCGCGTCCGGCGGATCCCGCCGAGTACATCCAGTTCGTGCGGCGCACGGCACCGGTCGTCCGTCAGGCCGTGCCCGGAGCGGCGATCATCGGCCCGGCCGTGTGGGGCCTGGCGTACTTCAAGGCCTGCTTCGAGCACGGCTTGGGCGAATTGGTGGACATTGTCTCGTACCACTGGTACCGGACCTCGCCCGAGGAGAAGTACGCAGCCTCGATCGCCGCTTGCCGCGAGATCCTGGCGGAGCACCGTCTGCGGCAGCCGCTGTGGCAAGGCGAGAGCGGTTGCCCGTCGCAATCCGGGGGCGCCGGCGCTTTGGCGACGGCCGACTGGGACGAACAGCGTCAGGCGCACTGGGTTGTGCGGCGGACGCTGTGCGATCTGCACTTGCAAATCGACATGACCTCGTACTTTCACGCTTGCGATATGCTGTATCCCAACGAGGACGGGACGCCCGACGGCAGGCTGAACTCCAAGGGCCTGGTGCGGCGCAGCGATTATACGCCCAAGCCGGCGTACTTTGCGTACCAGTGCCTGTGCGCGCTGTTCGACGCTCAGACGCGCTGGGCCGAGTTGCCGCTGGAGGTGACCGCCGCGCCGGGCGAACCGCTGGACCAGGCCGCGCTGTGGAAAGCGACTTTCCTCCGTCGAGGCCGCCCGCTGTATGCCTACTGGCTGCCGGCGCCGTTGACTGCCGACCCGCCCCCGCCGCGGCCCGTCCGCCTGACGCTGCCCACGGCGCGCGGAGCTGTGTTGGACAAACCGGTGCTGGTGGACCCCCTAACGGCGGAAGTCTACCGGTTGCCGCACGCGACCCGCGCCGCCAGCGGCTGGCAGATCGAGCAAGCTCCCCTGGCGGATTATCCGCTGATCGTGACCGACCAATCGCTGGCGATGCGGGCCGTCACAGAAATCAGGCAGTAACGCCGACAGGTCGCGATTGAGCCCCAGGCCGCGATCAGGAAACGGGGGGACTTGGGGTCGCGAACCGGTCGCGGACTCATCAAAACCAGCCGCCCGGCTTTTCGACGAAGCCGAGCGGCTGGTGCGTGTACCGCGGCACGAGATTGCTCAGACTACACCTTGTCGGTGTACGAGATCAGCGCCTTCATATAGTTGGCGCGTTCCAACTCGCTGGGGTCGGAGCAGCGAATGCGGCTCATGCTGCCTTTCAACTGCTCCACGGATTCGTACTCCTTCTCCTCCAGCCAGCTCTGCAATTCCTGCAGCATCTGCTTGAGGTAGCCGGGGCCGCGCTGCAGCAGGACGGAGGCCATCATGACGCAGTCGGCGCCGACCAGCAGGGACTTGATCACGTCCTCCGTGAAATGCACGCCGCTGGTGGCGGCCAGCGAAGCGTTCACGTGATCGCGAAGGATGGCGATCCAACGCAGCGGCAGCCGCAGTTCGCTGCGGGTGCTCAGCTGCAGGCTGGGCCGAAACTCCAACGCCTCCAGGTCCACGTCGGGTTCCAGGAAGCGATTGAACAGGACCAGGCCGGCCGCGCCGGCCTCGATCAGCCGGGCGGCGAAGCTCGGCAAGCCGCTGAAGTACGGCCCCATCTTAACCGCCAACGGGATCGAAATCGATTCCTTGACGGCCGCGACGAGTTCCAGGTACTGCTTTTCGACGTCCGGGCCGCCCATCTTGGGGTCGGTCGGAATGAAGTAGATGTTCAGCTCCAGCGCGTCGGCGCCGGCGTCCTGGATCATCTTGGCGTACCGCACCCAGCCGCCTTTGGAGGCCCCGTTCAAGCTGCCGATCAGCGGAATGGAGAGCTGCTTCTTGGCCTCTTCCATCTGCTTCAGGTAGGCTTCCGGCCCGATGCGGTATTCGTCCAACTCCGGCAGGAAGCCGTCGGCTTCGGAGAACGAACCCGTGCCCTGATCGTACAGCCGGGCGACCTCCATCGCCTCGTGCTCGATCTGTTCCTCGAACAGCGACGGCCAGACGGCGGCGGAGGCTCCGGCCTCCTCCAACTGCCGCAGGGAATCAAGCTTGCCGGTCAGCGGGCTGGCCGACGCGACCAGCGGATTCTTCAGTTTCAAACCCAGGTAAGTGGTGGTTAGATCAACGCTCACGATTGTGCTCCTTCTTCCTTCTTGCCAGCTTGTTCCGCGACCTCACGTACGACGCCCGCCATCTGCTCGTAATAGTGCCACTGGTCGTCGATGTCCCGCTGCGCCAACGCGAACAGCTTCTCGGCCGCCGGCGGATTGCTCCGGGCGAGCATGGCAAAGCGTCCTTCGGTGGCGGCCAGTTCCTTGAACGACATGTTCGGCTTGCGGCTGTCCAGCTGGAACGGGCGCCCGCCGTCGTGAGACAAACGCGGATCATATCGGTACAACGGCCAGAAGCCGGAACGCACCACGTCCTTCTGATGGCTCATCGCCGTGGACATTTCGACGCCTTGCGCGATGCAGTGGCAGTACGCCAGGATCAGCGACGGCCCGCGGTACGACTCGGCCTCCAGAAAGGCCTTCAGCGTCTGGGCCGGATTGGCTCCGATTGCGACCTGGGCGACGTACACGTTGCCGTAGGAGGCGGCGATCATGCCCAAGTCCTTCTTGCGGTTCGGCTTGCCGCCCGCCGCGAACCGGGCCACCGCCGCCCGCGGCGTCGCTTTGGACGCCTGCCCGCCGGTGTTCGAGTAGGTCCCCGTGTCCAGGACCAGCACGTTCACGTCGCGGCCGGAAGCCAGGACGTGGTCCAGGCCGCCGAAACCGATGTCGTAGGCCCAACCATCGCCGCCCAGAGCCCACACGCTGCGGCGGGTCAGCGATTCGGCCACGCTGGCCAACAGGCGGGCTTCGGCCGAGTCGATCCCGGCCAGCCGGTTCAGCAATTCCTTGATGCGGAGACGCTGGTCGCGGATCTCGGCTTCCGTGAATTGCTGGGGCGCGTTGTCAATCAACTCGCCAACCAAATCGTCGCCGATCTGAGAGGCCAACTGCTGGCACAGATTGATGGCCAGTTCTTGCTTCTCGTCAAACGCCAGCCGGAACCCCAGCCCGAACTCGGCGCTGTCCTCAAACAGCGAGTTGGACCACGTCGGGCCGTAACCTTCCGCGTTGACCGTGTAGGGCGTCGTGGGCAGGTTGCCGCCGTAGATCGACGAGCAGCCCGTGGCATTACCCACGATCAGCCGGTCGCCAAACAACTGCGTCATGAGCTTCACGTACGGCGTCTCGCCGCAGCCCGCACACGCGCCCGAGTACTCAAACAACGGCAGCAGCAACTGCGAGCCCTTGACCGTGTTGGCCTTGGCCAGGCTGCGGTCCAGGTCCGGGATCTTCAGGAAGTAATCGAAGCTCTCGCGTTCGGGCTCCAGGTGGTCCAGCTTGGGCTCCATGTTGATCGCCTTGCGCTTGACCTCCTCCTTGTTCTTGGCCGGGCAGACGTCCACGCACACGCCGCAGCCCGTACAGTCGTCGGGGGCGACCTGGATGGTAAACAAGTGATTTTCCAGTTCCTTGCCCTTGTAGTCCATCGTTCGGAACGCGGCGGGGCGGCCGTTGAGCGACTCCTTGGGATAGGCCTTGGTGCGGATCGCCGCGTGTGGGCAGACTAGCGCGCACAGGCCGCACTGGATGCAGACCTTCGGGTCCCAGATCGGGATTTCCAAGGCGATGCTGCGTTTCTCGAATCTGGCGGTTCCCGTCGGGAACGTACCGTCCGGGGGAAACGCGCTGACGGGCAACAGATCGCCCTTGCCGGCGATGATCATGCCGGTCACACGCTGGACGAAATCGGGCACGTCGCCCCAGACCGGCGGCAACCGCTTGAACGTGCTGGTCACCCTGTCCGGGACCTTCACTTCGTGCAAGTGCTCGATCGACGCGTCGACGGCGGCAAAGTTCTTCTGGACCACCGCCTCGCCGCGCTTGCCGTAGGTCTTCTTGATGGCCTTCTTGATCTGCTCGATGGCCTCTTCGCGGGGCAGGACGTTGGCCAGAGCGAAGAAACACGTCTGCATGACGGTGTTCACGCGTCCGCCCATGCCGGCCGCCTTGGCCACCCCGTAACCGTCGATCACGTAGAACTTCAACTTCTTGTTGATGATCGTCTCCTGGACTTCCTGCGGCAGATGATTCCAGACCTCGTCCGGGCCAAAAGGACTGTTCAGCAGGAACGTAGCCCCGACCTCGGCCTTGTCCAGCACGTCGACCCGTTCCAGGAACACGAACTGATGGCAGGCCACGAAACTGGCCCGCTCGATCAGGTACGCCGAATCGATCATCCGCGGACTGAACCGCAGGTGGGACACGGTAAGCGCCCCGGCCTTCTTCGAGTCGTACACGAAGTAGCCCTGGGCGAACAGGTCCGTGTTCTCGCCGATGATCTTGACCGAGTTCTTGTTGGCCCCCACCGTGCCGTCAGCCCCCAGGCCATAGAACAGCGCACACCGCACGTCGGGCTCGTCGGTGTGGAAATCGGGATCGTATTTCAGACTGGTGTATGTAACGTCGTCAACGATCCCCACCGTAAAGTGGTTCTTGGGCTGAGCGGCGTTCAACTCGTCCAACGCCGCTTTGGCCATGGCCGGCGTGAATTCCTTGGAGGACAATCCGTACCGCCCGCCGATCACCCGCGGCAGCGGTGCCCCGGCGCCCGCTCGCTCCGCCCAACCTTCCATCAGGGCCGTCAGAATATCCTGATACAACGGTTCCCCCGCCGAACCCGGTTCCTTGGTGCGGTCCAGCACGGCGATGCCCTTGACCGTCGTCGGGATGGCCGCCAGACAGGCCTGGATGTCAAACGGCCGGTACAGCCGGACCTTCAGCACGCCGACCTTCTCGCCCATCTTGTTCAGCTTCAACACCGCTTCTTCCGCGGCGCCCACGCCGGAACCCATCAGCACCACGATGCGGTCGGCGTCGGGAGCCCCGACATAGTCGAACAAGTGGTACTGCCGGCCGACTAGCTTGGCAAAGCGGTCCATCGTCTCCTGGACGATCGCCGGCGTGGCGTTGTAGAACGGGTTGCAGGCTTCGCGCGCCTGGAAGAACACGTCCGGGTTCTGCGCCGTGCCCCGCAGCACCGGCTTGTCCGGATTCATCGACCGCTCGCGGTGCGCCCGGATCAGATCCTCGTCCAGCATCGCCCGGATGTCGTCGTCGCTCAGCAATTCGATCCGGTTGACCTCGTGCGACGTGCGGAAGCCGTCGAAGAAGTGCAGGAAGGGAACCCGCGATTTCAGCGTGGCCGAATGGGCGATCATCGCCATGTCCTGCGCCTCGCCCACCGAGTTGGCCGCCAACATGGCCCAGCCCGTGCTCCGCACCGACATCACGTCGTTGTGATCGCCGAAGATCGACAGCGCGTGGGTGGCCAGCGCGCGGGCCGCGATGTGGAACACCGTGGGCGACAGTTCGCCCGCGATCTTGAACATGTTGGGAACCATCAGCAACAGGCCCTGCGAGGCCGTAAAGGTGGTCGTCAGCGCGCCTGCCTGGACCGCTCCGTGACACGAGGCCGACGCCCCGCCTTCGCTCTGCAGCTCGACTACGTCCGGCACCACGCCGAACACATTCTTGCGGCCCTGCGAGGACCATTCGTCGGACCACTCGCCCATCGGCGACGAGGGCGTGATCGGATAGATCGCGATCACCTCGCTCGACTTGTGGGCGACGTAGGCCGCCGCTTCGTTACCATCGACCGTTACCCATTTACGCTCGCTCACGTGCTTCTCCTCAAATCGGACGTTACGAGGTTCATAATTCACTCTGCCTGCGGCAGTGCGACTACCGCAGACGGGCGGCGGACTTCACGTCGAAGCCCCCGGAAGCTGTTGGATTGGCTCGTTCCCTGTCGCATCAGATCCACTGGGAGCGGCCGGACGCCGTCGATCGATCAACCGTAATAACAACCGTCCGGCGGATTGTGGGAGTGCTCCGGGATCGTCACCTCCGTGCCTGACCAAAGCCCCGGCACGGAAATTTCGAGAAATCCGTAAGCCGCTTATAATACAGCGGTTTGCCCAGGGCTCAACCGTACTGAGGGCCAGAATCTGTCCGAACAATGAAACTGGCTGTCAGTCCCGGCACTTGGCAGCCGGAAACGGATTCAAAACGTATTCTCGCAAGCAGAAGTTCCAATAATGAAAAACCCATCGATTTGGCCATTTGGCGAGGCTTTCGGTGCGTGCGGATTTCGATCTGCTGGAAACGGCGGTGAGCGGGACTGACGCAATCCGATTCGATATCCGATGGAGACTCTGAGGCTGAAGAGAAGCCCGATTCCTGCAACGAGCCGGGCTTCTGCGGCGGGATATCACCCAGAAATCCCCGGGCAAGCAACGATTCCAAACTTGCCTGTTGACCCCTTGTGTTTGAGTGTTCTCTTCGCCTATAACTTATGCCAGTCATGGGCAGCCGGTTTGAATGAAGCCAACAACCGGCTCCCTGTCGCGGCCGTGGCGGAATTGGCAGACGCGCTAGGCTCAGGACCTAGTGGGGCTTAACACCCCGTGGAGGTTCAAGTCCTCTCGGCCGCACTTGCAAAGCATTTTCCAATAAGGACTTACGGCCTGTGTGTTGTAAGTTCTTTTTTTGTCGATATGTCGATATCATGGATCGGAGCCGAATCAGTGACAAATCAGTGACACTGCTTCGCTTGCATGGCATCCACAGTGCATCAGGTTCCGTTCCATGGCGTCCCTGCTCGAAGACCCTTCCGGCAACTGGCACGTCCACTTCCGCTTCGGCGGCAAGCGGTTCAAGCGGTCGCTCCAGACCAAGAACGCGAAGGAAGCCCAGGGCCTCCTCGGTTGTATCGAAGACAACATGCAGCTTGTGCGGCGGGGCGTGAAAACGCTCCCGCCGTCCGGCGACGTCTTCCTGTTCCTGGTTTCCGACGGCAAGCTGGACGCCCCCCGTCCAATTGCCCGATGAAATCACGCTCCAGGAACTCCTGGACGACTACGAACGTGCCATGAGAGGGACTGACCAAGGGGAATCGGCACCACGTCCACTTGTCGCCGGACGTGGAGACGGCGACGAAAGTCGGCCAGCGCCGCGGCCGGCCGGTCGTCCTGGTGATCGAAGCAGGCCGCATGTTCCGCGACGGGCACACGTTCTACCAGTCCGAGAACTGCGTCTGGCTGACGGACGCGGTGCCTCGTGAGTACATTCGCGATAGGGGCGTTGGTCATAGCTTATGATCCTCCACGTAGACATGGACGCCTTCTACGCCTGCTTCGAGGAGCGGGATCGGCCGGAACTGGTCGGCAAACCCGTGATCGCGGGCGGTACGCCCGAAGGCCGCGGTGTCGTGGCGGCGGCCAACTATGTAGCCCGCAAGTTTGGTGTTCACAGTGCCATGCCCGCCGTCACTGCCCACCGGCTCTGCCCCCGGGGCATCTTCCTGCGGCCACGGATGGACTACTACGCCGAGGTGTCAGACCAGATTCGTGGCATC
This sequence comes from Candidatus Anammoximicrobium sp., assembly GCA_012515235.1. GTDB lineage: Bacteria > Planctomycetota > Planctomycetia > Pirellulales > Pirellulaceae > Anammoximicrobium. Next base: position 7,035 of record JAAYYU010000317.1, on the reverse strand, counting down.
TTCGAGAAGTACACTCCGCTGGTCGAGCCGCTGTCGCTGGACGAAGCCTTCCTGGACGTGACCGGCTGTGAGCGGCTGTTCGGCCCGGCCGAGACCATCGGCCGGATGATCAAGCAGGAAATTCGCGAGCGTCTACGTTTGGTCGCCTCGGTCGGCGTGGCCCCTAACAAGTTCCTGGCCAAGATCGCCAGTGACCTGAAAAAGCCGGACGGATTCGTGATCGTCGAACCCGACCGGGTACAGGAGTTCCTCGATCCGCTCCCGGTGGGCCGGTTGTGGGGCGTCGGCAAGGTCACGGGCCAGGTATTCGAAAAGCTGGGCATCCACAGGATCGGCCAACCGCATCTAAGCGTCGGGCAGGTCCAGAGCAACGCCGAGATGCGCAGGCTGGTCGCAGAACTCCAGGCTGCCTGGCAGCCGGTACGGTTCGTCGTGTCCGGCATTTACCTGATCTGGAGACGCGAGCCACCCGACGACGCGTTTCAGGTGGCGGCAACGGTTCCGCTCTGCACCGAGGAACTGAGGTAGCCGCCTCGGCACGATGGTGACGCCCTGGTGCAGGCGGTCACGCCCACCGCAGGACTTGCCTTGGTACAATAGCTCGGAACTGAACAATATCTTGATGCACCCCTGAGTGAAGCCATGCCCCGCGCCGGCAACTATTCGCTGACCACCCTGAACGAGCCGAACAAGATCGGCAACGCTGGCCGGCTGCAACGCTATTGGGTTGGCCGGATCGCCTCCGTGATGCTGTTGGCTGGTCTGGCACTCGCCGCGGTATCGGCCGAGGACTTGGCAGCCTTGAAAAACCGCGCGACCAGCGGCGAACCCGACGCTCAGGTCAGTCTGGGCATCGCCTACCGGGACGGCAGGGGAGTCGCTCGGGACGACGCTCAAGCGTTGGCATGGTTCCGCAAGGCCGCCGAAAAAAAGGACGCGGCGGCCTTCGATAATCTCGGCTGGATGTACGAGCACGGGTTGGGAACGACTGCGGATCTCGCGGAGGCCGCCCGGTACTATCGTGATTCAGCCAATGGCGGGCACGCCCAAGGTCAGTGGAACCTGGGGCGGATGTACGCGGAGACATCCTGGGGCAGATACGACAACGCTAAGGCCGCACGCTGGTACCGCCGGGCTGCGGATGGCGGGCACCGCGAGGCGCGGTATCGCCTGGGGCTGGCATATCTCCAAGGCACGGGTGTTCCGGCCGACGCCGCCGCGGCCTGTCAGTGGTTCCGTGCGGCAGCAGACCAGGACCACGTCAGCGCCCAACTAGCGCTGGGGACGATGTACTGTCTCGGACGTAGAGTGGCTCAAAGCGATGATCAGGCGCGCACCTGGTTCGCCAAGGCGGCTCGCTCGGGCGACAGGCACGCCGCGGACGCGATGAAATGGCTCGACCTGCGTAAGAAACCTCCTGTCCCCGGCCAGTTTGCCTGCCTCCAGGTCCCGCACGTCTCCCAGGGCTGGAACCTCTGCGGCGTGGCCGCGGCCACGATGGCAACTGCGTTTCATGGCCAGACCGCCGATCAGTATGAGGTGAAGAAACTCTGCGGCAGTCCGCTGGGCGAAGGCACCGACTGGATGGACATCATTTCCGCCGCCGCCAAGCTGGGATGCCGCTGGGAACTGGTGACCTTCGCCTACGACGAAGCTGGTCTCCGCGAGGGGCAGACACGAATGAAGGAGTGGCTTGACGGCGGGCATCCGATCCTGCTGGACATCACGGAGGATCGCCCCGGCCGCTCGCCCACGGGCCATACGGTTGTCGTCGTGGGCTATGACACGGCGACGCAACGCTGGATCATCGACAACCCGGCACTCGGCCCGCCGGGTATCCAGTTCTACGACCTGCGAACCTTGGACAAACTCTGGCACTCCCGGTGGTACTCGAAGACATCCCCAGGCACCTCACGACCAATCATTCTGACCCGCTGATGCGCAAACGGCGGCACGTTTCTTTGACAGCCGACGCCCATCATTTGGAAAGCACGTACATGATCACGAAGACACTCGGCCGCACGGGGCTCAAAGTGACCCAGCTCGGCTATGGCAGCATGGGACTCCGTGGCCCACGGACTTGGGGCGTACGAGTCGTCAGCGACGAAGACGCCGACCGTTTCCTGAACGCGGTGCTCGATGCCGGCATCAACTTCGTGGACACCGCACCCGACTACGGCGTGAGCGAGGAGCGGATCGGCCGGTACCTCGGCTCGCGGCGAGCCGAGTTCTACCTGGCGACCAAGTGCGGGTGCGCTCCCATCCAGCACGAGGATCATCTGGAGGTCCGGCACGTGTGGACGGGGGACGTCATCCAGCGAAATATCGAGACCAGCCTCCAGCGGCTCAGGACGGATTACGTCGATGTCCTGCAATTCCACGGCGGCGATGCCGAAACGCTCCAGCGCCAGGGTCTGATCGACTTGCTGAGGGGCCTTCGCGAGCAAGGCGTCATCCGGTTCCTCGGCGTTTCCAGTTCCCTGCCGCACCTGCCTGGCCTGATCGACCTGGGCGTGTTCGACACGTTCCAAATCCCGTATTCCTGCCTGGCCCCCGAACATCACGAGTGGATCAGGAGGGCCGCAGAAACCGGGGCCGGGATCATCATTCGGGGTGGCATCGCTCACGGCGGCCCCGAGGCCGAGATCCAGCGACCGGCGCTGAACGACATCTGGACGCGAGCGAAACTCGATCAAATACTGCCTGACGGGATGAAACGTGCTGAGCTGGTCCTGCGGTACACGCTCTCCCACCCGCACTGCCACACGACGATCGTCGGCACCTGCAACCCGGACCACCTGGCGGAGAACCTCGCCGCCGCGGCTTGCGGCCCCTTGCCTGTGGAGTTGTACGAGGAGATCAGGTCACGGATTGCGGCGGTGGTGTCCGGCTCGGGCACGTAAGCGGGGCGTTTTCTTTCAGCCACGCACGCGGTAGCCAATTTCCCCCAGCAAGCCCCGCAGACGCTCCAGATGATCCCCCTGGATTTCCAACGGCGAACTGGCCGCGTGGATCGACGGCAAGCGGTACATCCACTACAAGGGTTTCCGCTGGCGAACGTCCGCCGACGTGAAACTGAAGCGATTCGACATCGGCATGTACGTCCATCAGGCAGCGAAAGACAACACCGTCTGGTACGATGACGTCGTGTTGTCCACGGGATACGTAGGGCCGGTCAAACCATGAGGCCGTGACATGTTGGACGTGCTCCGATTGCAGATCCTTGCGGTGGTCGCTGCGGTCGGCCTTTCCTGTCAATCGCTCATGGCGGCAGTCACCAGCCTTCCGGAATCCATCGCGGGGACGTGGGTTCTCCAGCAGGCTGCCAGTCCGGGTGAACTGCAGAGGGAGTTGCGAAGGAGTCTCGCCTCGGCGCTCGATACTCCGCGCATCCGCGGTTTCTGCTTGCGGTTCCCCTGGAAGGCGGCCGACGCAGACTTCTCGCTGATCGAAGCCGGACTCAAGATCGCCCACGATCATGGCGTGGCCTATTCAATCCGGTTCATGGCCGGACGGCATACGCCCGATCGCGTCTTTGCCAAAGGGTGCCGCTTCTACCTTGGCGGCCGGAGCGGGAACGAAAGGGTTCCCGTGCCGTTCTTGGCGGACGGTTCGCCCAACACGGTGTTTGAAGCCGAGTACGAGGCCTACTTCGCCCGCTTAGCCGCCTGGTGCCGCAGCCGGGAGGTGAGACTCCTGCATCTGGCTTGGTACGGTCAGGACTGGGCCGAGTTGAATCACGGAAAGGAGGTCCGTTCCCAGGCTGGGTACAGCTACGCCAACTGGCTGCGGGCGCATGAACGTCTCCTGAATATCGGCCTGAAGCACGCCGGGAAAGACTTGGCTATCGAGTTTCCGTTTTCGGGTTACGGACCATTGACCGACGCGGCTGTCTCGCTGGCTGATCATGTTGTCGGAGAGATCGGCCAGCGCAACCCGCTTTTCTTCTGCCAAGCCAACGGCTGGGGACCCAACGGTGATTGGGGCGCGCCAAGCCCGCAAGTCGAGGCAGCCTTTGATCGGGTCTGGCAGAAGCCGATCTGCCGGGGCCAGCAAGCCATCCAACCCGGCGATTACGCGTGGCCTGAGCTGTTTCGGAAGCTCTACGAAAACCGTGCCACCTACTGCGAGGTTTACGCGCCCAGCTTCACGTTGAAACGAAGCGCCGAGCTGGCCGCCGAGATTCGGAAGTTCGACGAACACATCCGCACTGGCGGACCGCTGCTTCCGGAGGGAACACGTTGACCGTCCAAATCGCCGTCCGTCCCGCACCAGCTGCCACAAGGGTGTCCCATGACATGGCCTACCGTCGTTTTGCTGATCACGATCGGACAGACATCCGCGACACCGAATGCGAAATCTGCTCCCGATGGGAAGGACATCACTTGGCGCTCAGTGGGCCCCGGAGGCGGCGGCTGGATTCAGTCGATTACCTGGGACCCGACTGACGCCGATACGCTCCATGTCGGTGGCGATGTGGGCGGGTACTACTTCTCTGCCAATGCCGGCCAGCACTACGAGATTCGCAACGCGGGTCTGGTGGACTTCTTCTTTGAGGCACTGGCCGTGCATCCCCGCGATCATCGAATCATCCTGGCGGGCACGGAGAGTGGCATCCATCGCAGCGCGGACCAGGGCCGCACCTGGCAGTGGATTCGCGAGGGCTTTCCACCGGTGCAACAATTCGCCTTCTCGGCGCCCATCGGGGCGATCGCGTTTGACCCACAGCGACCCAGCCGAGTCTACGCGGGCATCGGCCGTCCCCGCTGGAACAAGGAAGGCGCGGGAGCCTTCTACTGCTCCGACGATACGGGCCTGACGTGGCGACTGATCTCCGCGGGCCAGTTGGCGGCCGATGCCATCGTGCGCGACATCGAGCTGAAGCCGGGCGACAGTCAGACCATTTTGGTTGCGACCCAACGCGGCATCTTCCGCAGCCATGACGCCGGTCAGACGTGGACGCCCTCGAACGAGGGCCTGCCCCAGGCGAACGTCGAAGAGTTGGCCTTTGCTCCATCCTCTCCGGACACCGTCTACGCCTCACTCCAGACGACGGCAAGGGATAATCAACCGTTCGATGGGGGCGTTTGCCGGAGCGATGACGCCGGCAAGACCTGGCGCCCCGTCAACGGGGAAGGCATGCCGCGCCGAGTCGGCGGCAGCAGCCAATCGCCGTACATGACCTCCCAAATCAAGGAACTGGCCGTCGATCCTCGCGACCCCAACGTGGTCTACGCCGGCAGCCAGTCTTGGCTGACCGCAGGCGTATACAAGTCGGTCGACGGCGGCCGGCGTTGGACGCTCACGACCCGGCATGGCCGACAAGACGAGCCGAATATGGACTACGGCTGGATCAATTTCTGGGGACCGGCCGTCGAGTGCCTCTCGGTATCGCCCGTCCGTCCGGGTCGAATCGCCTTCGGCACCAGCGGCCACGTCTTCACCAGCGATGACGGAGGCGGGACCTGGCAACAGCGATACTGCCGCGTTTTGGAAAAGGGGACAGGTCCAATTTGCCGGAACGGCCCGGAGGGTGCTGCGCACCAATTGGACCTGTCCCCTTTTCCAAAACGATTCTCCGGAAACGGGTTGGAGGTGACGTGCCTGAATACCGTCGTGCCCGATCCCACGGCGCGCGAGCGACTCTGGTTCTGCTACGCCGATATCGGCCTGCTTGTCAGCGACGACGGTGGCCAGTCCTTCAGGCGATCGTTCCAGGGCATGAAGCACTCCGGCAACTGTTTTACGATCGTGGTCGATCCGGGGGAGCCGTCCACTGTTTGGGCAGCAACCGGTCAGTGGTCTCACAATGCGGGCGACATCTGTCGATCGGATGACGGTGGTCGCACGTGGCAGATCGTCGGGACGCCCGAAACGGGGCTGCCGGATGGTCAAGTTCGGCACTTGGTACTCGACGCTCGCAGTCCGGCAAAGCAGCGACGTCTGCTGGCCACCGTCAAAGGGTCGGGGATCTGCGAGAGTCGTGATGGCGGCCGGTCCTGGCATCCGATTCATGGCGATTTGCCGGTCGCCGCCGTCAAAGAGCCGAGAGGGCTGTTGATTGCCCCGTCCGATCCGCAGCATCTCGTCGTCGCGCTCGGCGGCGTGTCGGAGACGGGGGCGGGAATCTACGCCACGCGGGACGGCGGCCGTTCGTGGAAACGTCTGCACGAGGCGGGGATGTTTGCCGACATCACATCACTGGCCGCGGACCCGCAAGACATGGACTGTCTGTACGTCACCGCGCGGCAACACTACGACCATGCGACTCGAAAAAGCTATCCAGGCGGCCTGTTCGCCAGCCGCGACGGTGGTCGGAATTGGAACCGTCTGTTGGACTTTCGCTTCATTCAGGCCGTTGCGGTTAGCTCTGTCGATCGTCGCATCTTGTACGTGGGCACGAACGACCATCCGTATCACGACGCCTACGCCGCGGCAGGGTTGCTGAAAAGCCACGATGGAGGCCTCACGTGGCAGCGTGAGAACAGCGGCCTGAGCCATCGCGGCGTCCACTGCTTGAGCATCAGTCCCCATGATCCCTCGCTACTCTACCTCGGTACCGGCGGAAACGGGGCATTCAGTGGGAAGGACACCGCGATACGCTCCGAATACGGATCTGCTCCCGCCTCAAAACCCTGAACCTTGAAAGGCAAGAAAGAACGTGTTGATTGCCACGCTGGCCGCCCTGCCCCTAATCCTGCTGCCTAGTCAACTCTCTCCCTTCCCATCCACCGACGGGGTTTTGGCGGGTGGTGCTGACCCGAGCATCGTCGCCGTCCAAGAGGCCGACGGGCGATCCGGGTATTAGGTCAAGTACGATTTCACTGCCATTGATCCCAAGCCGACCTCGACCGCCTCCGGAGGCCGTTGCTGGCGCCTTTCGGCCGCCGTTTCGAGGCGCCCCACCGCGTGTGAGCGCAAGGGAGGTAATTGATGGACAAACAATCGGGGTAAACGGTGGATTGTTGCTTCGGTGGCATGGGGGCGAAGTACCGGTGGCCTCTTCTGATCTCCGTTCCGGTAGCAGTTCAGGGG
>JAAYYU010000316.1 GCA_012515235.1 Candidatus Anammoximicrobium sp. | reverse complement strand
GGCGGGATTCCTTTCGGCCGCAAACGCCGCGGTGCGTAGTCCGAAGCCGAACCATCCGCCGGGCAAGCCGGCGGGATTCTCTTCGGCCGCAAACGCCGCGGTGCGTAGTCCGAAGCCGAACCATCCGCCGGGCAAGCCGGCGGGATTCTCTTCGGCCGCAAACGCCGCGGTGCGTAGTCCGAAGCCGAATCATCCGCCGGGCAAGCCGGCGGGATTCTCTTCGGCCGCAAGCGGCCGGTGCGTAGTCCGAAGCCGAATCATCCGCCGGGCAAGCCGGCGGGATTCCTTTCGGCCGCAAACGCCGCGGGCACGGTCAGGCAGGCGTCGCAGCGGCGATGCCGGGCCGGCGTGACCCACTCCTGGTCGTAGCTGAGGCCCAGGAACGAGGCGTCCGGGAGCAACAGCCCACGCGAATGGGCTCAGCGGCCGAGTTCGATGAGGACGCGCCCTACGTAGCGGCAGGGACCGTAGTGCCTCCAAAACGCCACGCGCGGCGCCGAAAACGTGCCGAACGCCACCGGCATGGCAGCTCGCCGGACGCCGCGCTGCACGGCCACGCGGGCCACGTACTTCCGGCCGCGGTCGCAGAGGGCTGTCGGCGATTGGCCAAAGTGCTCGGCAAACGCGCGGGTGAACCCTTCCCGCGAGTCGTACCCCGCGGCGACGCTCACGTCCGCCACGGAGGCGTCCCCATGACACAGCGCCAGCGCCGCCCGTTCCAGCCGCAGTCGCCGCAACTGGGCCTGCGGCGTTTCGCCTGTCACCTGCAGGAACACACGATGGAAATGCGTCAGGGACAGCCCGGCCTGAGAACCCAAGTCCTCCGAGTCGATGGCGTCATCCAGCCGCCGCCAGGCATACGTCAGCACATTCAACACCTGCTGCCGGTCGCGAGAACTTCCGTTGTCCTTCATGAAGCTCCAACCGCTGCACCGCTCCTGACAACTCGCCCCCCGCCGAAAGTCCGGAACCCTTCCGAGGGCCCCCCCGCTGCTTCTAACATCGCGAGGAACCGAAATCAAAAGCCGGCTCCGGCGTCGGACTTGGAGCCAGTCCGGACGCATGCCGTTGACGCCCGGTTTGCCGCCAGTTATGCGCGGCACCATCTAGTAGACAATATCCTGTGATGGAAATTGTCTATCAGTTGCATTTTTCGGGTGCCGGGGGCAGGGGAACGAATCCACGGTTGACATGGATAGCCCCAACAAGAACCATCCGTGAAATCCGCGTAATTCGTGGTGTTTTTGATTCCTTGTTCGCAAGAAGGCAAAATCGGGGACTGGTAAGACGCAGCATGATCCCGGCCAGTCCGGGTCAGTTTTCCTCAAACTGCCGGATACGTTCCAGCAGCGAGTCGCGGATCTCGGTCAGACGCTGTTCGTCGCCGATCTTCTGGCCGGCGTCGTCGGTGACGTAGAACACGTCCACGACCTGGTCGAGATGCGAGCCGATTTTCGCTTTGTGGACAGACAGGCCGAGTTCATACAGCCGCCGGGCGATGGTGTACAACAATCCCATGCGGTCCAGGGCGAAGACGTCCAAGATGGTAAAGCGATCGGAGGTCGCGTTGTCGACGCGGACTTGCGGCCGCGGCCGGTGCGGCGGACGCTCGCCAGAACGGGCGCCGGACTTCCAGAGGTTGGGGAATTTCGGCGGCTGTTCGGTCGGCTGGCGGAGCGCCGCGGTCAGGCGGCCGCAGACTTCGTCCAGCCGCGACTCCGGCGGCCGGCCGGCAAAATCGCGGTCCAGTACGTAGAAGCGGTCCAGCACCAGGCCGTCTGCCAGGGTCTGGATCTCTGCCGAGAGAATCTCCAAACGCTGGCTGGTCAGCACGCCGGTCAAGCGGTGAAAAATGCCCGGAGCGATCTCGTCGTACGTGCCCACCGCGTACTCGACCGCGTGGCGTTCGGGCAGGTATCGAGCCCAGGCTGCCGCGTCTTGACGGGGCAGTTGCCGCAGCCGCAGCAGTTCCCCGACGATCTCCCGCGGGGAACCGGCGAACAAGCAGGCGGGCGGCAGGGCGTCCAGCTGGCGGCTCCACCAGTCGTCCGCAAGGCCCTTTTCCCGCGCGAGTCTCCGCAACTCCTCGCGGCGCGCGTCCGGCGCCGCGCCCGACGCGCCGTCCACGGTCTCCCCGGTCAATTGTCGCCGCGCGTTCAGGTACAGCTGGGTCAGCAGGTCCAGCTTCCAGTCTGTCAGCACGCCGGGGCCGACGGCCGCCCAGTCGGCACAGGTCATGATGTACAGCATCTGCAGCACCTCGGGCGAGCCGACTTGCACGGCCAGGCCCACGACCACATCCGGATCATGCACGTCGCGGAACTGGGTCAGTTCGGACATGACCAGATGCCGCCGGACCAGAAACCGCAGGATGCCGGCTTCCCGGTCGGACAATCCCAAGCGCCGCGCGGTCTCCTCCGCCAGCCGCGCGCCCACCTCGGTGTGGTCCTCGGGATTTCCTTTGCCCAGGTCGTGGATCAGCAGGGCCAGGTGCAGCAGGCGTTTGTTGCGCAGTTGCCGATACGCCTCGCCCACGGTCCGGGGATCGTCGAAGAACCGCGCGGCCTCCTCCACGGCCCGGATCGAATGCTCGTCCACGGTGTACTTGTGGAACTCGTTGAATTGCAGCAGGCAGCGGGCGTGACTCATGCCGGGCAGGATCTGCTCCAGAACGCGCAACTGGTGCAGACGGCGGAGCAAATCGCCGAGGCGGCCGGGTTGCGACAGGAGCGACAGGAAGCGGTCCACCACTTCGCGGGTCAGCGCCAGCGGGGCCCACTCCTGGGCGGTGTCGCGGATCAGCCGCCACGTGCGGGGTTCGATGGCCTTGTCGTACAGATTGGCCAGATCCATCAGCCGCAGCACGTGGACCAGATCGCGACGCAGCTTGGCCTGCCCCCGATGCGTGGCGCTGATGGCGATCGGCCCCACGCGAAAATCGCCTTCCACATTGTGGCTCATCAGCAAGTCGAAGACGGTCCGCACGCCGACGCGGGCCGTGGCCGTCCCCGCAAAATGCGTCATCACGGAGTGGACTTCGCTGGTCTGATGAAAGTAGTCGCGCATGAACTGTTCGACGGGCAGCAGTCCCTCGTCGCCCGTGTAGCCGTACAATGGGGCCAGCCGCACCTGCTCCTGCCGGTCCAGGACGTCCTGCGCGCGATTGGCGTGAAAATGCAGTTCGTTCCGCAGCCGCAGCAGGAACTCCAACGCGCGCCGCAACCGCCGCCGGTCTTCGGGACGGAGGGCATCCAGACTCTCCAACGCGTCGAAGTCCGCATTGCCGTACCGGGCGAATCCCAGCCAGCGGACCAGTTGGATGTCGCGCAGGCCGCCCAGCGAACGCTTGACATTCGGCATCAGCAGGAAATTCGTCTCGCCGTAGCTCTGCCGCTCCTCCTGCCGCGCTCGCTCGATGGCCTTCATCAAGCGGTACGAATGCCGGGCCGCCCCGCGCTGCAAGCGGTCGAGCAGGCGTGTGAAAAGCGGCGCGTGGCCCGCCAGCAAGCGGGATTCCGCCAGCGACGTGAACACGGTGGCGTCCGACAGGGCCAGGCTGCAGGCGTCGCGCGGAGTCCGCAGGCTGAACCCCAACGCCAGGTTGGCGTCGCAAATGTCCTGGCTCAACCGCCGGGCGACCGGGCGGACTTGCGATTCGCTGCCGGGTTCGAGCAGCAGCATCAAATCGACGTCCGAGAACGGGGCCAGGTCGCGCCGGCCGTAGCCCCCGTGGGCCACCAGCGCCAAGCGTGACTCGCGCCCGCGGTCCCCCAAGTCGGCCAGGGCGGTCTGGTACAGCTCCAGGCACACGGCGTCGATCAAATCGGTCAAGTAGGAACTGACTTGGATTCCGGGAGCCCCGCTGGCATGCAGGGCCCGCAGTTTTTCGCGTCCCTGGCGAAGCTTGTCACGGGCGACCAGCACGGCAGGGCGTAGGTTCGGACCAGCCATAACCTGTTTGCAAGCCTCCGTCGCTGAATGGTCCTGGACGCCGGTCACAAAGCGTCTTCTCCCGTTTCGCCGGTGCGAATGCGGATCACCTCGCTCAAGTCGGAGACGAAGATTTTGCCGTCCCCGGTCTGCCCGGTCTGGGCGGCGTGCAGGATCGTGTCCACGACCTTCTGCAGGCTGTCATCGGAACACGTCACCTCGACCTTGACCTTGGGGACGAAGTCCACCGCGTATTCGGCCCCGCGATAGTGTTCCGTGTGTCCTTTCTGCCGGCCGAATCCGCGGACCTCGCTGAGCGTCATTCCGTGGACGCCGATCTCGCTGAGCGCCGTCTTCAATTCTTCAACCTTGAACGGCCGGATAATCGCTTCGACTTTCTTCATGACCTGCATCTCCGGTTCGTGGTTTGGTCTTGTCGAGCGGCACGTCACCGTCGCCCCCCCGCGCAGCACGGGTTTTGCCCCCCGGCCCTGCTGCCGGCGCGCCCCGACCGCCGATTGCGCGTTTCACGGCGTCTCAGAAGAAAATATACCCTCCTTCGCCATGCTGGCTCAGATCGAGCCCCATGGCCTCCTGTTCCCGATTGACACGCAGCCCCAGAACGGCGTCCACGATCCGCACCAGGAGCCAGGTGGCCAGCGCGGTGAAGACAAAGGTCACCAGCACCGCGACCGTCTGCCCCAGCAAGACGCGGGTCTGCCCCTCGATCAGCCCTAACGGCTGTCCGGCGTCGATGTTCCAACAGGCCCGCGTGGCAAACACGCCGGTCAGGATGGCTCCCAGCGTTCCGCCCACGCCGTGGACGCCGAAGGCATCCAGCGAGTCATCGTACCCAAATCGCCGCTTGAGCGCGGTGCAAGCCCAGTAGCACAGTCCGCCGGCCGCCACGCCGAAGGCGAGCGCCGAGACGGGACTCACAAAACCCGCTGCCGGCGTGATGCACACCAGGCCCGCCACCGTCCCCGTGCAGGCGCCCAAAACCGTCGGCTGGCCGCGCCGCCACCACTCGATCGACGCCCAGGTAACGCACCCGGCGGCGGCCGACAAATGCGTCGCCGCCACGACGCTGGCAGTCAGCGCATCACAGACCAGCGTGCTGCCTCCGTTGAAGCCCAGCCAGCCCACCCACAGCATCGCCGCGCCGACGGCCGTGTACGTCAGATTGTGAGGCGGCATGGGCTCGCGGCCGTACCCCAAACGCTTGCCGATCACCAGCGCGACCACCAAGGCGGACACGCCCGAACTGATGTGGACCACGGTGCCGCCGGCAAAGTCCAAGGCCCCGCCCGCCAGACCGTTTCCCGACTCGCCTGTCCGGACGAACGCCAGCCACCCGCCGTCCCAGACCCAATGGCACAGCGGACAATACACGAACGTGCCCCACAGGACCATCAACGCCACCAGGGCGCTGAACTTCATCCGCTCGGCAAACGCGCCGCACATTAGGGCCGGGGTGAAAATGAAGAACATGCCGCGGAACAGCATGTGGGTCAGCCGCGGAATCGGGCCTTCCATCGGCGTGACCGCCGTCTGGGTTTGAGGATCCCAGGTCCGCACCACGTCCCGCAGCAACAGGTAATCCGTGTTTCCCAGCCAGCGGCCGCTGCCGCCAAAGGCCAACGAATAGCCCCACAGCGCCCAAACGATGGTCATCGCGCCCATCAAGAAAATGCACTGCATCATCACGCCCAGCACGTTCTTCTTCCGCACCAGACCGCTGTAAAAAAGCGCCAGGCCGGGAGCCGTCATGAACAACACCAGTGCGGACGCCCCCAGGGCCCAGGCGTTTTGCCCCGCGGCAGCGGCAGCCTCGGCCTTCTGTTCCGCCCGCTGTACGGCCGATGGCACGGGCGCGCTGCGATCGGCAGAAGCCTCTGCGCCCCAGGCCCATCCGCCGCTCAGGCAGAACGCCAGCCAGACCGACAACGCGAGGATTCGGACTTGTGAAACGCTCATGCCTGCCCTTGCCTCAAACAAGCGGGTGGGGACGCCGGGCAGACCCAAAGGCAACCGCCGCATCGCCCGCCGGTTTTGCCACTTTGCTGGAAACCTCAACAACCTAGCGTGCTTGGGCAACGAAGTAAAGGACCGCCGTCTTTGGTAAAATCTGCGGAAGAGTAGTTGACGATCAGGGGTCGGCTTGTCGATACTTCTACGTTATAGCCGTTTTTCTCAAGAATTTGGCGCGACCGCAGCGCGATCGGCCTGGGGCCGATCTGGCAGATGCGTGCCGACTCCAGCATGAAAGGGCCACAGCAATCGACCGCATTCAAAATAGGGTCAACGAACAGATCCGCGTTTCTCCCGTGCGGGTCATCTCGGAAAGCGGCGAACAATTGGGGATTCTGATTACGTCGGAGGCTATAGAGCGGGCGCGAAGTGTCGCGCTCGATCTCGTCGAAGTCGCCCCCAACGAGAAGCCGCCGGTTTGCCGGATCATGGATTTCGGCAAGTACAAGTACGAGAAGAAGAAACGGGCCGGGCACAACGCGCATCAAATCAAAACCAAGGAAATTCGGCTGCGCCCCAAGACTGGCGAGCACGATATCGACTTTAAGATCAAGAGCGCCAAAAAATTCCTGGAGCACAAAGACAAGGTCCAGGTGACCGTCGTCTTTCGGGGACGCGAGATGGCCCATATCGAAGAGGGCCGCAGGGTGATGGAGGACGTGATTCGGGAATTGTCGGAGGTGGGCAAAGTGGAATCGCCGCCCGCGCAGCACGCGCGGCGGATCATTTGTACCGTCTCGCCGAAGTAAGCCCTTTGACTTGTCGCCCGCCAACGCGTACAACGATAGCGTGTTCGGATTGTGACGTCCGTCGAAGTGCGTCCCTCGCAAGGGGGAACCGTGAACCTGGTCAGGCCGTAACTGGAGCAGCCATAAGCGGTGTACTCTTGTGCGGGGGGCGCTCTTCGGCGGACGCACTTTTGTGTCTCGCGGCAGGTCGTGTCCAGCTGCCTGTTGACAACAAGGGGACAGGCGCCTCGCGATCGCCGTTTTCCTTGGGTTTCTCCAACGCAGCTCGGAGCCAGTCCCCTTTTTTCCCACGGGCTGTTCGAAGTCATGCCAAGCCAATCTGATGCCCTTGAGCGATCTGACGACTTGGCCGCGCAGGGCGACGATCGGCCACGCGAGTATGTGGTCGTGGCGCGGCGGTATCGCCCCAAGACGTTTGGCGAACTCGTCGGCCAGCAGCAAGTGGCTCAGGCGTTGAGCAACGCGATCACGACCAGCCGCGTGGGACATGCCTATCTGTTCACCGGCGCCCGCGGCGTCGGCAAGACCTCGACCGCCCGGATTCTCGCCAAGTGTTTGAACTGCCGCACCGGTCCCACGCCGGAGCCTTGCGGTCAGTGCGACGCTTGTGTCAGCATCGCTTCTGGCGACGACGTCGACGTTTTGGAAATCGACGGCGCCAGCAACCGGCGGATCGACGAAATCCGCCAGTTGCGGTCCAACGTCAACATCCGTCCCAGCCGTTCGCGATTTAAGATCTACATTATCGACGAAGTCCACATGCTGACGAACGAGGCGTTCAATGCCCTGTTGAAGACCTTGGAGGAGCCGCCGGAGCACGTCAAGTTCATCTTTTGTACCACCAACCCGGAGAAGATGCCGATCACCGTCCTGTCGCGGTGCCAACGCTTCGATTTCGCTCCCGTGCCGACGGATTCCATCATCGAGCGGTTGCGGTTCATTGTTCAAGAGGAAGGCGTGCAGGCAGACGAGGCGGCGTTGCGACTGCTGGCCCGGCGGGCTGGCGGTTCGATGCGGGACAGCCAGTCGCTGCTGGAACAGTTGCTTTCGTTCTCCGGGGAACGGATCACCGAAAACGACGTCCACGCCATGCTGGGGACGGCCCAAGTCGGCCGGTTGCGGGCGATCGTCGGGCACTTGATCGACCGCGAAGCCGGCCCGGCGCTGGAGCAGGTGGACGCCGCAATCCGGGAAGGCGTGGACGTCGGCCAGTTGGCGGAGCAATTGCTGGGCTATCTGCGGGACGTCGCGGCGGCGCTGGTCGGTTGCCAGCCGGATCTGATGCTGCACGTGGCGTCGGCGGACTTTGCCGCGATGCGTGAGGCGGGACAGCGTTGGGGACTGGAGACGACGCTAGCGGCGCTGCAGATTCTGGATCAAGCCTTGACGCGGATGCGGCAGAGCACGCAGGTCCGCACGCTGCTGGAAATCGCCCTGGTGCGGATCTGCAAACTGGAAGACCTGGACTCGCTGCCCGGCCTGATCGCCCAATTCCGCGACCGGTCGCCTCCGGCGGCGGGCGCACCGCCAGCGCCCCGCACCCGCCGCGAAATGCCGCCGGTGGCCGGACCGCGTCCGGGGCCGCCGGAGCGAGCCGCGCCGGTTTCCACAGCCGTTTCTTCGCCGGTCTCTGGGGCGCCGGTCTCTGGGGCGCCGGTCCCTGGGGCGCCGGTCTCTGGGGCGCCGGTCTCTGGGACGCCGGTCTCTGGGACGCCGGTCTCTGGGACGCCGGTCTCTGGGGCGCCGGTCTCTGGGGCGCCGGTCTCGTGGACTGAGGAGGTGGCCCAGCAGGCTTGGCGTGAAACCCTGGAGGAGATCTCCGGCCTGAAGGCCAACGTGGCCGGCGACTACGCGGCGCTCGCGGTTCTGGCGCCGAATCAACTGGTGGTCCATCTCAAGACGGCGTACAACAAAGAGTACTGCGAGCGGCCCGAGGTCAAATGCGAACTGGAACAGACGCTTTCCCGGCGGGCAGGCAGAGCGATCCGCATCGATTTTGTCGTCGCGGCGGAAGCGGACTCGCAACAGCCCCAGAAGCGGCCTCCGCCCACGTCCCGCAGGCAACGCCTGCGCGAGTTGGAGCAGCATCCACTCGTCCAGGAAGCAAAGCGGCTGTTCGACGCGGAGGTCATCCGCGTCGACGAGCGACGTCCCAGTTGAACGTGTCCCCCGGCGGAACGCCGCGCCCTTTCATCGCCACGCCATGGGCGGGCGCAGAAGCCACACAGATCCAAGGACCCATCAAGAAGAAATCCGATGTTCAAAGGGTTGGGAAACATCATGTCCGTCATGCGGCAAGCCCGGCAGTGGGGCGCGCAAATGCAGGCGGTCAACGAAAAGCTCAAAAGCCTGCGGGCGACGGCCAGCACCGGGGCCGGGATGGTGGAAGTCGAAGTCAACGGCCTGGGCGAAGTCTTGCGCGTCAAAATCGATCCCGCGCTGGTCGCACGCGGCGACCGGGAGATGATCGAAGACCTGATTCCCGCGGCAGTCAACCAGGCGGTGTCGAAGGCGCGGCAGCTGCATCTGGAGGCCTTCCAATCCGCGACCTCCGATCTGAACCTGCCCGGCCTGGAAGAAATGCTCGCCCAACTCGGCCGCGAAGAGCCCAACGCGGAGGCTTGACATGACGCCCCTGGCAGCGTCGGTGACCCGCGTGATCGAAGAATTCGCCAAGTTGCCGGGAATCGGCAAAAAATCGGCGGAACGGCTGGCCTATCACATCCTGCGGGTCCACAAGAACGAAGCCCTGGCGTTGGCCGATGCGATCCGCAACGTCCGCGAAAACGTCCGCTACTGCCAGATCTGTTACAACCTGTCCGAAGCCGAGACCTGCGCGATCTGCCAGGATCCGCAACGCGACCCGACCCGGCTGTGCGTGGTCGAGCAGCCCCGCGACGTGATGTCGCTGGAGCAAACCGGCGTCTTTCGCGGGCTGTATCACGTGCTGCTCGGCCGGATCGCGCCGCTGGACGGAATCGGACCCGACCAACTGACCATCGAACCGCTGATCGAACGGGTCCGCAACGGCCGCTTCCAGGAAATCATCATGGCCACCAACCCCACGGTCGAAGGCGACGGCACGGCCCTGCACCTCACGAACCTCCTGGCGGAATTCCCAGTCGAAATCACGCGACTGGCCCGCGGGGTGACTCCGGGAAGCGTCCTGGAGTACACCAACAAAGAGGTCCTGGCCGACGCGCTGACCGGCCGGCAAAAATGGTAAAGCAAATCTTGGGCCACGTGGGGTCGAATTTCGGCCGGAAGGTGGTACACTAAAGAAGGTTTGCGAAGAGGGGACAGGACCCTTGGGCGGGAAGCACCCTGCGGGCCGTTCCGGCGAAGGGGTCTTGTCCCTTCTTCGCAACCGGCCACCGGGCCCGACAACGAGGGCTGGTTTCGCCATCGCAGGCGGCAACGACTTCAGGAAATCATGCGGCTTTCACTCGGTCTTGAAACTCGGCAGACGTTGCAGCAGAAGCAGGTGCTGGCTCCGCGGATGATCCAGTCCATGGAGATTCTCCAGTTGCCGATGATGGCGCTGCTGGAGAAGATCGACCAGGCCCTGAACGAAAACCCGGCGCTGGAACTGCAGGAATTCGAGCCCGAGCCGGTCGAGGACGGCCCTGTCGAACAAGAGAGTCCGGATTCGCCGACGGTCGAAGAGAAAGAACTGATCGTCGACGAACGCCAGGACAACGTCGACGATTTCGAACGGCTGGTGGAACTGGACCGCGACATCCCCGATTACTTCGATGAAGCCCCGCGGCGTTCCGTCAACCGGATGGACGAAGAGGCCGATCGCAAGCACGACGCGATGGCCAACATCGAATCGCGTCCCCAATCCCTGCAGGACTTCCTGCTGGCCCAATTGGGCGAACTGGAACTGGAAGCCGAAATCCTGGAGCTGGCGGAACGGATCATCTCCTGCCTCGATCCCAGCGATGGGGGTTACTTCCGCACCAGTCTCGAAGATCTGCTGCCGGCAGACGCCTCGCCGGAGACGCTGCAGGCGGCCCGCCGGGCCCTGCAGATCGTCCAGTCGCTGGAGCCGCCCGGCATCGCCGCGCGCGATCTGCGCGAATGCCTGCTGGTCCAACTGCGGCCGGAGATGCCCCACTACGAAGCGCAAAAGACGCTGATCCAGGATCATCTCGAAGACTTGCGCGACAACCGCTTGCCTGCCATCAAACGCAAGACGGGGTATTCCATCGAGACGATCCAAGCGGCCTGGAATGAGTTGCGGAAACTGAATCCCAAGCCCGGCGCTTGTTTTGCCGATTCCGCCGTTCCCGCCGTGACGCCCGACGTGGTCGTCGAAAAAGGCGAAGACGGCCGCTATCGCGTGGTCGTCGACGACAGCCGGACTCCGCCCTTGCGGATCAGCGAATACTATCGCCGCCGCTTGGCCAACGGCACGGCGACGACGGAGGAGAAGGAGTTCCTCAAACGCAAGATCAACGCCGCCCAATGGCTGATCGAGTCGATCGAACAGCGCCGGAACACGCTGACGCGGGTCGCCCAAGCGGTGGTCGATTACCAGCAGCGGTTCTTGGACGACGGTCCGGAGCACATCGAGCCGCTGAAGATGCAGCAGATCGCCAACCAAGTGGGAGTGCACGTCACCACGGTCAGCCGCGCGGTGGACGACAAGTGGATCCAGACGCCACGCGGAATCCTCCCCCTGCGACGCTTTTTCGTCGGCGGCACGCACAGCGAAGACGGCGAGGAAGTCGCCTGGGATGCCGTTCGCCTGAAGCTGCAGGAAGTGATCGAAGCGGAGGACAAATCGAATCCGTTCAGCGACGACGAACTCGTGCAGGAACTTCGCAAGCGGGGCTTGGTCGTGGCCCGGCGGACGATCACGAAGTATCGCCAGAAGATGGATATTCCCAGTTCGCGGCAGCGGCGCGACTGGACGCAGACGCCCAAGTAGACGCAATCCAGGCGAAATGCCTCAAGACGCCCGTTCGGGCCCGCCGATATGCTGGAAGATCGTTCTGTCTGAAAGTACGGCCGCTGCAGGGGGGCAATGCCAGTGAGCAAAACCTGTGGCGCGCAACCCGAACCGCGACATCTTTTCTCCGACCGCCTCGCGTCTGGGCCCGGCCCTGCTAGCACTGCTGTGCCTGGCGATCCCGGCCTGCGGCTTCGTCGTTCCCGGAGCGCGGCGTCTGGACGCCTATCTCGGCCCCGGCTGGCCCAAGCCCGACAGCCTTTTTCGCACCGTGGAACTGCCGGCCCTGCGCGCTGAATTGCCCGTTATCAAGGGCGCCGAGTACGTGGACGCGGACGAGGAATGCGGCAATTGCCACGAATCGCTGGTCAAGACGTTCCGCCAAAACGTCCATCATGGCATCCGCGAAGGGGAATCCTGCGAAGCGTGCCACGGCCCTTGCAGCGAGCACGTAGATGACGGCGGCGAGAAACCCGGATTGGTGTGGAGCTTCAAGACGCTGGACGCGGCGCAACGCTCCGAAATCTGCCTGCGCTGCCACGAGGACGAGGCCTGCGCGCCGGGGGCCCAGTGGCGGACCTCGGTCCATGCCCATCGCGGCGTGTCTTGCCTCGACTGCCACACGGCCCACTACGAACGGCCGCCGAAAAAATCCGCTGCGGAGCAGGCGGCAGCGGACGAGCCGCCGGCAGACGGGCAACCGGCAGGCACGCCGTCGGCAGACCGGCTGGCGGGTGCTCCGCCCACGGAACTGCCGGCACGGTTGGCCAGCCACGCGGACACACGCTCCCAGGATTCCGCGCCGGCCCCGGTGCCGTCGAACCACCTGGCCGCCGTTGCCCCGGACGCCTGCTACCGCTGTCATGCCGACATGGCCGACCTGCAGCGGATCGCCGGGCCGCATCAAATCTGCGGCCCCAACGGGTTCACTTGCACCACCTGCCACGATGCCCACGGGAAGATCGTCGAAGCGTCGCGGCAGGAGCTGTGCCTCAACTGCCACCAGGACCACTCGCCGACGATGGCTTGGCATTCCTCCACCCACGGCATCGCCGGAGTGGCCTGTACCGACTGCCACAACCCGCATCCGCGCTCGCACGTCGCCCTGGGGGCCGAGATCGAGCACGCCTCGGTCCGGCGGCCCCAGCGGCGCGCCATGTCGGTCCAGGAGCCGGAGGCGTGTTACAAATGCCATCCGCAGATCTACGCCTTGACCAATCTGCCGTCGCATCATCCGATCGCGGAAGGAAAGATGACCTGTTCGGATTGCCACGACGCGCACGGCCAGGCGGAAAAGGGGCTGCGCGAGCCGACGCTGAACCTGCTGTGCTACCGCTGTCATGCGGAAAAACAGGGGCCGCTGGCCTACGAGCATCCGCCCGTGACGGAGGATTGCGGGATCTGCCACGAACCGCACGGGACGGTGACCAATAACCTGCTGCGCCAGCCGACAACCTTCCTGTGCCTGCGCTGCCATTCCGGGCACCGGTCGGACCATCGGCCGTTGGACGACCCGGCCAACGCCTCCTTGCGGCGAGCGATGTACGCCGATTGCTCGCAATGCCACTCGCAGGTCCACGGCAGCGATCTGATCGGCGAATCGTTGCGGGGGAGCGGGTTCGTACGATGATCGTTTTCACTCTGGCGATTCTGCTGCTGGCGGCGCTGCCGTGCCTCGTCACGGCCGGCGAGGCGGCCGGCCTGCCCGCCCGCCCGTCGGCTGCGCAGACGCCGGAACCGGCCTGGCCCCGCTGGGAATCCGATTCCTGCAGGACGGTCTTTCCAGGCCGCCCCGACGGCCCGGAAGATCCCACCGCCGCAAGCCTCGGCGGCTCGGCCATGCTACGTTTCGGCTGGTGGGCCGCCGCCGTCGACGGATCGCGAACGATGATCGGCGAGTACCAGGACCTCCATGCCTCGCCGTTCTGGGAATTGGATCAGCTGAGCACCGACGGCCTGCGGGCCGACAACGTCTTTCTCAGGGGAACGGACAACGAGACGACGCAGGCCGGCTGGAGCTACGCCGGTCCAGGCCTGCGGGCCGAGCTCGATTACCAACGCTTCCTCCATGTGCTGGACCCCGATTCGCTGGACAATTTCCCGCAGGCGGTTGCCGATCCGGCCAGCCCCGGCAGCTACCAGCCCGTGGCCGGGGACTTGATCGCCGAGGACCTGAACGTCGGCGAAGACTACGCGATTCGCGTGCAGCAACTGAAAGCCCGGTTCCAAGGGGACTTGACCGACAAGATCCGCTGGCGGCTGAACGTGTGGGGGCTGCGCAAGTCGGGCGAGCGGCAAGTCACGGCGCTGGCCGACTGCTTCAACCATCCGCAGATCGCAGGCGACGCGCGGCAGTGCCACGTCCTCAGCCGCCGGCAACAGATCGACTGGCTGACGATGGAACTGGAACCCCGCGTGGAAGGCAAGTGGGGCGCGGTCACCGTGTCCTACTCGCGTCCGATGCGCTCGTTCAACCAGAACGACCAGCCGCTGACGCGGCTCTACAATTCCTATCCGGCCATCTTTCAGCATCAAAGCATGCCGACTCAGTTGGGCAGCGAGGCCTATCCCGACGGCGCGTTCTATCCCTACGCCGTCGTGCCGGAAAACCTGACGCAGATCGACAAACTCCAAATCGGCGCCGACCTGACGGAAACCACGCACGTGTACGGCCTGCTGTATTGCGGCAGCACGGAGAACCGGCACCGCCAGTTTGAGCGCGATTTCGGAGGTTTCGACGTCCGGCTGACCGACCGCACGATCGAAAACCTGAAGTGGACCGGATACGCCAAGCTGAACTACGAAACGAACCAATCGCCGCTGGCGCTGATTTCCGGCGAACAGCTGGCGTTCGACCGCTACGACGAGACCGAAATCGAGTGTACCTGGTCGGATCCCCGGCAGTACGGCGGCTGCGGCTGTGAGCCGGTAGTCGTCCCCTGTGTCGTCGGCGAGGACGGCGTGCCGGACTTCTTCGCCAGCGACGCGCTCCGGCCGCTGATCGACTACACCCGGACCACGGCGGGACTGAACGGGCGATGGACTCCCTTTCGCGCCGAGCCCGGCTGGAAACGCGGGCTGGCGATCTACGGCCGTTACGAATACCGCCTGCTGCACCGGGAGAACGCGGTCTTTGACGGCACCCTGGAACCGGCGGTCGTGGCCGCCTTTCGGCAGTCGTCTACCGACACCCACCTGATCCACGTCGGGGCGTCTCAACGCTGGTCGCGCGCGTACGACACCTTTGTGCGCTACACCGCGCGGTACGACTCGCAGCCGCTGTACGGTGTGCGCGGCTCGAACGGCATCACCAACACCAGCTTGCCCACCGATACCCATCTCGTCGAAATCGGGGGCACCTGGACGCCGGCTGCCAACCTGCTGGCCAATCTGACGTTCGGCGTCCAAAACCGCTTCCAGGACTCCCCCGTGGCGGATTTCGACGAGGACAGTTATCCGCTGACCGTCTCGGTCTGGTATGCGCCGGCCCCAGCGCTGTCGTTCTCCGCCGGGTATGCCTACCTGACGAATTGGGTCCGCCAAGCGATCACGCTGGGCGACGATTTCAACGACGGCGCCGCCTACTCCCCCGCCGCGCGGAATTGGGATTACGGCGGCCGCAGCGAAGTCTGGTCGCTGGGCAGCAGCTACGCCTGGACGCGCCGCCTGCTCCTGCACGGCAATCTTCAGTATGTACGCGGCCGCAACGAGATTGGCTCGACGGTCTTCGACGACTCCTACGTGTGGCCGGAGATTGCCGAGCTGGCGCGGGACGCCATGGACTCGACCCGCCTGTCGGCCGGCTTCGACTACCGCCTGCACGCCGGCGCGACGAGCTACTTCCGCTACAACTACCTGGACTACGGGGACAGCGCGCAGACCACCACCGACGGCTCGGCCCATCTGTTCCTGGCCGGCCTAAGCGGCCGGTACTGAACAGCGTTGTTGGTAGCAACGGCGGCCGAAATAACTCCCCGAATTTCTGCCACCACGCTGCTCGCCAGCGTGGAGCCATGTTCAGGGCCAGCCGTGGTGCCGCTTACTGCGTCCAGCATTTTGAACACCGCTCCACGCTGGCAAGCAGCGTGGTGGCGAATCCACCGATTCGTTCGGGGACATCTCTGGTCTTGAACACCGCTCCACGCTGGCAAGCAGCGTGGTGGCGTTGCGGAGGCGTCTCCCCGCGCAACGTCTTCGGCCACCACGCTGCTCGCCAGCGTGGAGCCATGTTCAGAACCAGCAACCGTGCCTCCCCCCACGACGTCTTTGGCCACCACGCTGCTCGCCAGCGTGGTGACGCAAAGGCGGCTCCCCAGGCAAAGTCGCTGCGGACTCCACCGTGCGAGACAGCGAGTGCCTTGGCGTGCCGCCAGTTCTCGCCCAAACGGGGAAGTTATTTCGGTCTCCGTTGCCAGTGCGGTCTTCAGGCTGGGACCGGCAGAAACTAGCGCCGCGAGCGTTCGGTTGCGTTCGCAAGCCGTCGTCGCGGCATAATCCCTATCATGCGCGCATGTGCGCGCACGTTCGTCGGTTGGGACTCTGTCCCGACCGAGTCGGGTCGGGAACCCAACCTATTTTGGTTGCATCCGCAAGCTGTGTTAGGCTATAATCCGAGTCGCTTTGTTCGACTGTGCATGAGGCTCGACGACGATAAGCACGGAAACCTTGATGCGCACCAAACCCAAGGTGGATTGTCCCGACAGCGATGGGCAGCCTATAGCCAACAACACGTGCAGGTCGGCTCGATCCGGACGCTCCAAGCGGCCGGCACGTTTGGTTCGTGGACGAAGAAAATGAACGGCAGCGGCAGCGGGTCGAGCAGGCCCAACTGCGAGCGCTCGGCCTGGAACCTCAGCCCTGACTGCGTCCGGACGATCGTACCCTGTTGCAGGACACGAGCTTTTCCTTCGTGAAAAGATGCTTGATCCCAATTCTCTTCTGGACGTTGTGCAACGGCACCGCCAGGGCGACCCGGAGGCGGCCCGCCTGTTGTTCGCTCATTACGCCCAGCGGCTGAGCCGGTTAGCCGACCGATACCTGAGCCAAAAACTGGCCGGGCGTGTCGAGGGCGAGGATGTGGTGCAGTCCGTTTTCCGCACGTTCTTCCGGCGAACCGCAGCAGGCGAATTTCAAATCGACAGTTCGGCACAGCTCTGGCAACTGCTGGCCAGGATCACCGTTCGCAAAGCTCAGGCCCAGGGCCGATACCACACAGCGGCCGCGCGCGACATCTCGGCGGAAGAACCGGCCGCGCTGGACGACGCCAACCAGGAACCGGCGGCTCACGAGCCCGGTCCGGAAGACGCGGTGATTCTGATGGACCACATCGAGGCCTTGCTCAAGGGCCTCCCCACGCGGTATTGCCAAATCCTGGAGTTGCGTTTGCAGGGCTATTCGGCACCCGACATCGCCGCCCGCCTGGGCGTGGCGCGGAGAACCGTGTACCGGGCCTTGGAGTTGCTGGGACAACGTTTGGCGAAGATGTGAGCAGGGGCCGGACCAAGTACCCGGTCAAGTGTCCCTGCGGGTCGCGCAGCATGGCACCGAAACCGTGATTTCATCAACGACGCCGGAAAGTGCGGAAATCCCGCAGGGCGTTGCTATCTTCCGCAGAAGAATTCCGCAAAACTTGGCACAGATCGAGCGCCGTTCGCAATGATCACTACGGACGAGCGGATACGGACGAGCGGAAACGATCGCGTCGGCACCGCACAAAGGGGATCATCATGGCCGAACTTGCACTGGCCGAATTGGCGGACTGTGACCGGGAAATGATCGAGGCCTGGTTGGTCGCCTTCGACACCGCGTGGCAGGAAGATGCGTTGGCAGAATGGGTCACCACGCGTCTGCCGAAGGACCATCCCCTTCGGCCGCTGGCTCTTGCGGAAATGGTCGCGATCGACATGGAACACCAATGGCAGCACGGCAACCGCTTGACTCTGGAAGCGTATCTGAAGAAGTACCCGGAATTGGGCGACAGAGCGACGGTTTCCGTGGACTTAATCTTGGCCGAGTACCAGTTACGCCAGCAATGTGGAACCCCCGTGGACTTGCAGGACTTCGCCCGTCGTTTTCCCCGCCAGGCCGCCGAACTGGCGCGGCGGGTTCAACAAGCCGCGGCGATGCCGGTCGACGCCCCGTTGTCGCACGAACTGCCGCTGCTCTCTGCCGAACGCGATACGTCCCAAACCAGCCCGTCCGCCGATACCCTGCCGCCGGCGCCGAAAGCCTCTCACGACCTGCCGGAACAGTTCGGCCGATACCAGATTGTCAAGAAGCTTGGCGCGGGCGGCATGGGATCCGTGTACCTGGCCCACGACACGCAATTGGATCGGCAGGTGGCCTTGAAGGTGCCGCATTTCTGCGGCACAGAGGGTCAGCAGGCCGTGGAGCGATTCTTGCGCGAAGCCCGGGCGGCGGCCACGATTCAGCACGCGAACCTCTGTCCCGTTTTTGACGCGGGCCAGATCGACGGCGTGCATTACATGACGATGGCTTACGTCGACGGGCATCTGCTGTCGGAGTACATCCGGCCGGGCAAACCGGCTGCGGAACGCAAAGCCGCCCTCGTCGTCCGGACGGCGGCACTGGCATTGCACGAGGCGCACGCCCGCGGGATCGTCCATCGCGACTTGAAGCCGACTAACATCATGATCAATCCGCGCGGCGAACCGGTGATCATGGACTTTGGGTTGGCCCGGCGAGAGCAATCCACCGACCTGGCGCTGACGCAAGACGGCGCCGTGATGGGCACGCCGGCCTACATGTCGCCTGAACAAGTGCGGGGCCAATCGGAGGCGGTCGGACCAGCGAGCGACATCTACAGCCTGGGCGTGATCCTGTACGAGTTGCTGACCAGCCGCCGGCCGTTTACCGGCGAGTTGCTGCGCGTGCTGTCCCAAATCTCGACAGCCGAACCGGAGCGCCCCGCGCAGTTGCGGCCGGGGCTCGATCCGCAACTGGAACAGATCTGTTTGAAAGCGATGGCCAAGCGGCCGGAGGACCGCTATGCCGCGATGGGCGATTTCGCCGCCGCGCTGAACGAGTACTTGAAACGGACCAGCCAGCACGCAGCCGCGGTCGAGGCGACTGCCGTGGTCGGCTCGGATACTCCGCAGGCGAAAGCCGCCCCCGACACGCCGCCGGACCAATGCTCGGATCGGGAACTTCCGGAAGTTGCCCCACCCAGCCTCCCGCCACCTCCCCCGCCGAGCATCGGCGGTGCGCCGTCGGTCCGCCTGATCCCGCGTGGTCCGCGGCACGCGAGAGCCCGCGATCGTGCATCCGTTCTGCAGAAGCTCGTTCCGCTATGGAAGCAGGGAAGATATCGCCTCGCCGCGCTGGCGGCCCTGCCGCTGCTGGCCCTCCTGCTGTGGGGCGCGATCGTGACGCTCCGGACGCCGGAGGGAACGTTGATCGTCGAGATCGACGACCCCGCGGCGACCGTCCAAGTGCTCAGCCAAGAAGGGAACGTCCTGGTCGAATGCAAGGGCGAAAAGGGCAAGCTGACGATCGGGGTCGACCCCGGCAAGCGGCGTCTGCGGGTCGAAAAGGACGGACTGATCTTGTTTACCCAGGACTTCACGATCGCTTCGGGTGGTAAGAAAACGATTCGGGCGCGGCTTGAGCCAGGCGAATCGGCTTCCGCCAGGGGTGGCGACATCGGAATCGCTTCCGGTGGCCAAAAAACGATTCCACCGCGGCTCGAACCGGGCGAATCGGATTCTCCCTGGGGCGGTCGCATTCGCGACCTCGAGACGGGAGCCTTGCGGCAGGCCAGGATTGCCGTCGATTCCCGCGTTTTGCGGGATTCCCTTAGCGAGGATTTGTTTCGTGACCTGGACGTTGCGTGCAAATGCATCGGTGACAGTCCCCTGAGTGATGCGATCCTCCAAGACGCAGATGCTTTGATCGTGTATCAGCACGCCGCGGGAAACGCCTATACGGATGAGGAGATTGAGGCCGTGTCGCGGTTTGTCGAGCGTGGAGGCGGGCTACTGGTCGGGGGCACAACCTGGGCCGGCGTGGGCTACGAGAAGTACCAGGAAGCCGAATACCCGCCCAACCAACTGGCAAATCGCTTCGGAACGCTCATGAAGGCCGAGTACGCAGGGAGCCCCGCCAAGTTCGCCGACCATCCCGTCACGCGCGATATCAAGGAAGTGGATGCCGGAGGCCGTTCCCTATCCGTCTTCTCGCCGATTGAGCTTCTGTCCTACGAGGCAAAGCCCCTTGTTTGGGACAGCGAGGGCAAGGTGATCTACGCCGTAAGCCGCCGCGGCAAGGGGCGAATGTGCTTTGCCCCAGGTGATCAGCTCCAACCGGATCTGCTGAGAAAGTCACCGGACTATGCGCTGCTGATGCGCCGCATTCTCCAGTGGATTTGCGGCGCCGAAGCAAAATCCGCGTCCCAAGCCGCTGCCGCCACAAACAATCTGGAGCAACGCGCGGTCGAATGATGGCGGAAATCACACCCTGCGAGAATGGGAGAACTGCCGTGACGCAAACGTCCAGAAGCCGAAAAGAACGACCGATGAGTCGGAAACGTGACTTTGGAGGCAACGGGAGAACTGGGGCAGAGCGGCGCCGTCTCCTACAGTGCGAGCCGTTGGAGCCTCGGCGCATATTGACGACCTCCTTCGTCGAGCTACGAATTGACGGATCGACTTCGGCACGATGCCAAAAAGTGAAGGTTTTGCAATTCAGCAAACATCGCCGATGACTCTCTGACATCAACGACACTTGACGGAGCCAGGAGACCATCAACATGGCACGCAAACTTACCATCGTGTTCGTCATGCTTGCAGCTGTCCCGCCGAGTTTCGCCCAGACTCGGACCTGGACGGACAACACGGGAAAGTTCACGATCGAGGCCGAATTCGTCGACGTCGCGGACGCGGGCGTGCGGCTCCGAAAGGCCGACGCCAGCTTGATCGTCGTGCCCCTGGAACGGCTGAGCGAAGCGGATCGGCGACACGTGCAGTCGCTTGCCGCCAAGCCGGCGGGAACTGCGCCGGCAAAACCCAAGGCCGAAGCGCCGATCGGGAAGACAGCAACCAAAGGGCGGCGACGGACTTCGCCGGTCAGGGGCAGTCGCGAAGCGATCGAGCGAGCGCTCCGCCAGCGTGCGGGCCTGCGCCAGGGCGAGACCTCTTTGGCCGACATGGTTCGTCAATTGTCTGCGGAGCATCAGATTCCGATTTTCCTGCACGAACGTGGATTGGCCGACATAGGCATCAGCACCGACACTCCGATCCAGGTTGGCGATCAGGACTTGACGTTGGAAGAGGCTCTGAACGCGAGCTTGAAGAAGTTGGGGCTCTCGTGGATGGTGTCACGGGATGTTCTATTGATCACGACACGAGAAGTGGGCGAAGGAAGCCTGGAAACGGTTGTTTACAAGCTGCTTCGACCGGTCGCCGTTGACATGTTAGTGCGAGAGATGCGGGCGAAGATTGCGCCGACGAGTTGGGATCGGACCGGCGGACCCGGCTCGTGCGCCGCCTGGCCAGGGGCGGTCGTCATCGCGCAGACTTCCGCGGTCCATCGGCAGATCGTTACGCAATACGCGGGGATGCTCGGGAGAATCGACCCTGCAGAAGCCAAGACGGCCACAGGCAGGACCGCGAAGCCGCTCGCCCGGCTCGCCGCACCGGTGACATGCGAGTATGTCAAGATGCCGCTGGATCAGGTTGTTGCCGATCTGGCCAAGCAGTCTGGCGTCGCGCTTACATTGGACACCGAAGCGATGGCCGCCGTCGGAGTCAAGCCGGACACCCCGGTCACGTTCACGCTGCAAGGAGCTAGTCTGGAATCCACGCTGAGGTGGCTCCTTGGGCAGCAGGGTTTGACCTGGGTGCCGGAACAGACGGGAGTTAAGGTGACCACGCCAGGGGCCGCGGGCGCAGCGTTGCAGACGGTAACCTACGACGTCCGCGACTTGCTGATGGTCACGGGCGGGAATGGCGACGCGCTGGTGGATCTGATCGGCGACGTGATCGCTCCGCAGGCCTGGCGCCAAGTAGGCGGTCCGGGCAGCATGGCGCCCGCGGCCGGCGGCTTGCAGATTCAGCAGACCTACTACGTTCATGAGCAAATCGCAAAGTTGCTGGCGGGCCTGCGACAAGCGATACGACCTTAGCCAAGCCGAGCCGTGACTCGTTGTATGGAAACCGCGGCATCCGCAAGGGGAATCGCACGGGGGATGAATCGGAATCCTGGCTCGCGAGGCAAGCGGAAACAGGGTGCCCGCTGCGGTTGCAGTTCCGCGGACGCTGAATTTTCGTAGCCCTTAGTCGCCCGCCCGATTTAGAGCAATCCCACGCACTTTCCACCATCCCTGAGGTGAAGCATGTCAGGAATTCGATTTGCCTGTCCCCACTGCGGTCGCGGCATTACGGCTCCGGAGCAAGCCGCGGGACGCCACGCGAGGTGTCCGGCCTGCAAGCATCCGCTGGATGTCCCGCGGCACACGGAAAAGGATGCCTACCTACAGGAAGCGTCGGCCGCATTCAAGGCAGACCCTGGGGCAGGGCAATCGGCCTCCCTTGAGCCGCCGCCAATCGCTCCGAAGTCAGAACAAATTGCGGGCGCGGAAGGTTCTCGCACTGGTACCACCCCGCCTGGCATTCCTCCCCCGCTTCCACGTTGTTCCCCAGAAGGAGCCGCGACAGACGTCGCCTGCCCGAAGTGCGGCGTTCGCTTGGGAGTTCCGGCTCGGGCCGCGGGCAAGCCGGTGCGCTGCGGCGCGTGTGACCACGATTTCGACTTGTCGTCCTTGCCGCCCCCACTGCATTCGCCGACGCCGTTAACGCCGATGACCGGGCCCTTGCCCGCTCAAGACTTCGACGCCGCAGACCGGCCCCCGTATCCGTGGGAAACACCGCCGGAAATCATCGCCCGCGCCGAAGCGTACGAGGCCGCCGGCCAAATCCAAACGATCCTGTGCAAGGTGGATGAATTCCTGGAAGGCTTGATACGTCCCGAAGTGTTTCGGTCCATCAAAGCCAAGGCCAAACAGGGCGTGAATCTGGCGGAACTGCACGTTTATCCCGATTTGGTCGGCATTGTCGAACGGCCACCGGCGCTGGGATGCCTCGCCTCGGTCATCGCGTTTCTGTTTCCGTTTCTCTTGCCGTTGCTCCCGTTGCTCGTCGGCCTCACGCTTCTCCGTTGGGCGATGCTCCTTGCGTTGGGCGTTGCATTCCTTGCGGGCTTGGCCGTCATCCTGACGCCCTTCGGCGCAGTCCTGGCCATTGTCCTGCTTGTTGCCGCCGCCATGATCGGAAACCGCTTGTACGAATCCTGGGCGCGGCGCAACCTGGATCGCATCGCACGCCGGATTCGCGAGAATCCCAAATCCAGCTACGCCGTCAAGCAGATGTTCAAACGGGCCGGCTGGGTCCGTTGGCGGACGGGCATCGGCCGCGGACAGTCGGGAGCGGAGATGACAGCCCGTTTCTGGCAACCTGGTGACGTGGAACAGTTGATCCGCGTCGACGTCAAGAGCCGTCTGCAATTGCGCAGTCTGTTGTTGATCGTGATGGACAATCCGCACCCTCATTCTCTGGGCTGGCGCGGAATCGGAGCGATCCTTGTGTTTTTCCGCCTGTTCCAGCCGCACCGCAGGATCTACGTCGTCGACGTAGAGGGCGGATCAGGCGTCGCGGATTCCGCCGCCCACGCCGTCTCCCAGGCACTGGGTCTCCCCGTCCAGCAAGGCCAGTTCGGCTGGTTCTCGCTGACCGTCCTGGATCATTGAGCCGATGGTGATCCACAACACGATTCAGTTTGCGAAAGGAACCTCCCATGCGAAACACGTGTCCGCACTGTCGACGAGAGGCCGACGTCGACGACAAGCTGCAAGGATGTGACGTGAATTGCGTTCATTGCGGGCAAGCCTTCACCGTCCCCATCGTGTTAATGCCGCTGGAGCCCGCCCCGAACCTGCTGACGCGATTCCGAACGGAACTCGTAGGCCGATATCCTACGTTGGACGCTAAGGCGATGCTCTGGCGGATCGGCGTGCCCATGGCCGCAGGGACTCTGCTGTTGATCCTCCTTCTGTGGTCACTGGCGGGACACCGACAGGATGCGACCAGCACGTCGGATCCCCGCGTGGCGGATGCAGTCGATGTGAAGATGCCGGCTTTCCCCGATCGTTCCGCTGAAGTCAGCAACGCCCGGTCTCGGCAGCCGGGGGGCAGTCGGGAGGTCATGCTCCCTGAGCGCCACGCGGATCCTCAACAACGCGACCGCCGCCCTGCCCCGCAACAAGCCGTTCCGGATCGTGTGCCTGCTGGACCCGCCGTCCTGAATACCGCCGGTGCCTGGCGGGAGGGCTTTGAAAACGGTTGGCAGCCTTATTGGGAGGAAATCTACCTACACCCGGAGTTGCCACACGGTCGAGTCTACCTGACCGATCACCACGTGCATTCCGGCCGTTCAGCGGTTGTTCTGGAACAGGCTCCCGGCCAACATGCGACGGCACTCGAACATCGCTTCCCCGACGGATTCCAGGGCAGGCTTTCCGTCTGGCTGTTGTTGCTGGACCGGGAACTGCCGCCGGGCGCGCGGCGAGACACGCGGGAAGGCAGTCATACGTGCTTCAAAGTTGATGACGGCGACGGCGAGTTCATGATCATCCAAGGCATCAAACCGGAGAACATCGAAGTATCCAGCCGTGCCAAGGCCCTGAGGGGATTCGATCAGACGAAACGTGAGCCTTACGTCACGCGGGATTGGCACGAACTGGCCATCGAAATCACCCCGGACGGCACACGGGGCTCCCTGGACGGTCAGCCGCTGCAGGCCCATCATCCCTCTTTAACAATGTGCCGTCGCGTCCGCCTAGAGATTGGCTGGAGCTGTGGCGGGATCGCCGTCTGGGATGACTTTCAAAGCGTGCCGAATCAGTAGGACGGAGCCGAGCTATTTCCCAGGACAAAACCAAGCAGCGAGCGGACCGGCAGAAGAGGACGATTGCGGAGAAAATGTGATTTCCAGAAAACTTGGCACGACTTTGCCCCCCTTCGCAATTATATTACGGGGAGTCGGTAGCAACTCCAAAGACTGGGCGTCTGTTGACTTCAGGAGGACTGCGATGACGGCTTTATCCGAACGAGGCAACGGGCGCGTGGTGGGACGGAAGCATCGCGCGCGACGCAAACATCGCTCGTCAACGCTCCGCGGGCGCCGGTTGCGATTCGAGGCTTTGGAAGATCGCCGGTTGCTGACGCTGTACGTCGTCGATTCGCTGGGGGATGACACGTTCGCGGACGGATTGCTGACGCTGCGCGAGGCGATCGGGGCGGCCAACTGCAATTGCCAGGTCGGCGATGCTCAGCCCGGCAGCGGGGCCGACCAGATTCGCTTTCATCCGTCGCTGGCCGGCGGGACGATCCGCTTGGCACGCAGCAGCGTCCCGTTCTTGGTCGCCGAGGACTTGACGATCGTCGGCTTGGGCAAGGATCAGCTGACGATCGACGGCGACGTCAACGGGGACGGCACGGGCGATACGCGGCACGTCGATGTCAATGCCGGCGCGACGCTGACCATGTCCGCGATGACGCTGACCAACGGCTATGCCAGCGAAGGCACCTCGGGCGGTTCGATCTATGCGGATGGCACGCTGGTGCTGTCCGACTGCGTCCTCTCCAACAGCTATGCCGGCGTGGACGGCGGGGCGATCTACGCCTCCAGTTCCAGCCCGTCCGTGTCGCTGACCGATTGCGAAGTGACCGGCAGCACGGCGTTTGGAATTGGCGGCGGAATCGCTCAGCAGGGCGGATCGCTGCGGATCGAGCGGACAGAAATCAGCGGGAATAGCGCCGGGAACAACGGCGGCGGGATCTACAGTAGCGGACCGCTGCAGATCTTGGACAACAGTCAGGTCAAGGACAATTCGGCCCCCAATTATGGCGGAGGATTCTGGGCGGGAGACGCATTGACGATCCGCGACAGCGTGGTCGAGAAGAATTCGGCCAAAGACGGAGGCGGCGGGTATGCTCGCAACGCCCTGCTGGCGGTACTGGCCGATTCCGTTTTTCGGGAAAACACGGCCAGCGAGGATGGCGGAGCGTGGTACTCGAATGTGTACCGGCCGCTGCAGGTTAGCGGCTGCCTGTTCGCCGACAATCAAGCCGGCAACCGCGGGGGAGCCGCTTACGGCGTCAATTCGGCAGAGATTCGTCATACGCGGTTCGAACGGAACACGGCCGGCCATGCCGGGGGCGCGATCTACTCGGGCGGATTGCTGCAGATCGCGCACAGTGTCTTTGATGCCAACGCGGCTGATTGGGGAGGCGCGTTGAACACCTGGGGTGCCAACACGCTGGAATCCTGCACGTTTACCGCCAATTCCGCCATCTACGGCGGAGCGATCAATCACACGACCGAGCCGTTGATGATCGGACAGACGACGTTCGAGAATAACTTTGCAACGGCTCAAGGCGGCGCCGTCCGCAATGACTCGTCGGGCATCATGCTCAACAGCGATTTCCGCGCGAACCGCTCGGCTGGCAGCGGCGGGGCACTCTTCACTTTTGGAGACGATTACCACTTTGCGGTCCAGGGTTGCCAAATCGAACAAAACGAGGCGGGGACGGATGGCAGCGGCGACGGCGGAGGCATCTGGACCAGCCAGCGACGGCTGGAGGTCGTGGCGACGACGGTCCAGGACAATACCACCGACGACATCGGCGGAGGGATTGTCGTTTCGGAAGGGTTGCTCGTCCTGACCGATAGTCTGGTTGCCACCAATACGGCCAAAAACGGCCGGGCCGGCGGGATCTGGGTGGGCGCGTCCGCGGAACTCGCCCTCGCCAACACCACGGTCTCGGGAAACGCCTCCGGCTCGGGCGGCGGCGGGATCTACTTCGACGGCAACACCAACGTGGCGTCCTTGGTCAACGCCACCATCAGCAACAACCGGTCCGATTTCAAGGGCACCACGGGCCAGTTGGGCGGAGGAATCTACAACGCGACGGGGAACGTGCTGCTGCAGAACACGATCGTGGCCGGCAACTTCTGCGGTACAGGCTCGACGGCGTCCGACATCGCGGGCTCGGTCGATCCGGCTTCAACGCACAACTTGGTCGCCGATGTCGGCACGGCCGGCGGCCTGGTCCACGGCGTCAATCAAAACCTGATCGGCGTAGATCCGCAACTCGGCCCGCTGGCAGACAACGGCGGGCGAAGCCTGACGCACGCGTTGTTGACCGGCAGTCCTGCCATCGACGCCGCAAACAACGCCCTGGCCTTGAGACCCGACGGCGAGCCGTTGTGGTACGACCAGCGCGGTTACGACTTCGACCGCCTGGTGGGGCTGCACGTGGACCTCGGCGCTTACGAGTATCGCCTGCCGGGCGGAGAATTGCACGGCCGCAAATGGTTCGATCTGGACCAAAACGGTCAGCCCGACGAGAAGGTCTGGGGGATGAACATCGTCGCCAACGGCAGCTTCGAGGAGGACAGCACCTACAATCTGGGCGGCTTGGTTGGGCTGGGCGCCGGGAACACGACGGTGACAGGATGGCAAGTGCGGCAAGCGGTCGATTGGATCGGTTCGGCCTGGACGGCCTCCGAGGGACAACGGTCCATCGACTTGAATGCCACCGCTGCGGGCGCTATCGCCCAGACATTGATCACCGAGCCAGGACGCTGGTACCGCGTGCAATTCGCGCTGGCCGGCAACCCGCTGAACGATCCGGGACTGAAGACGTTACGCGTCACCGCCGGAGATGAAGCCGCCGAGTTCACCTTCGACACGACCGGCCGCACGTCGACGGAGATGGGCTGGCAGACCATCGACTGGCAGTTTCGTCCGCAGCAGACGTTGACAACCCTCGTCTTCGAGAGCCTAGTGCCCACCAGCGCCGGGCCGGCAATCGACAACGTGGTCGTCCAACCCCTCGGCCGCGACGACGTGCGGATCTATCTGGACGAAAACGGCAACCAAGTCTTCGATGACGGCGAACCGTTGACGTTCTTGCGGCCCGATGATCCCAATACGCCTGCGGTGGACGAGACGGGGACGTATCGGTTCACGGGGCTGCCGGACCATTTCTATTCGGTGCGGGAAACGCTGGCCGACGGGTTGTTGCAGGAGTTTCCGGAAGGGACGGGCTCGCACAACGTAACGATCTCGGGTGCCCAGTCGATCTACAACCTGAACTTCGGCAATCGCTGGGACGGCCGGATCAGCGGGACGAAATTCCTCGATCTGAATAACAATGGCATCCGCGACCGCAACCCGCTGCCCGCCGCGTCGCCGACGGTGCTGATGGTGATCGATGTCTCGACCAGCACCAGCCGCAACGTGGGGTTCAGCGTGCCGGACATGAACGGCAACGGCGTTGCCAACCGCGTCATCGACGCCGAGTTGTTTGCGATGCGTACGTTGCGGCAGGAATTGGTCGACCTGGGATGGGGTGGCACAGCGCAGGTGGGCGTCGTGGTGTTCGGTTCCGAAGCGGTGCAACTGGATATGGACCCCACGACCGCAGGCGTTCAGTTGTTTGCAGCGCCCCTGGCAGACACCGATGGGGACGGCGCGAGCGATGTGGAACAGGTGTTGCGTTCCGTCGGCACCCATCATGCCGGCACGACGCCGGGAGTAACCGACTTCGAAGCGGCTTTGGCCGTGGCGCATCAGTCGCTCTCGACGCTGCCACCGGCTGGTCCGAAAAGTCTGTTCTTCGTCTCGGATGGACTCGCCAACAGTCCCTGGTCGTTTGGCGACGAGTTGGGGCTGCTCGATGCCCTGGGCGTGCATCGTGTTGGCTGGGGCTTCGGGGACATCTGCGACGTCTCCGATCTGCGGCGGATCGATCCCTGGGCCGAACGGTTCACCAGCACGACGGAGATCGTGGACCGGGCCACGGCCCGCAGCCGCTACGGGGCCGGCGACGGGCGCTGGCTGGAACCGGGACTGCCCGGAGTGACCATCTACCTGGACGCCAACGGCAACAACCAGCTGGATGCCGGCGAGCGGTGGACGTTGTCGCAGTTGGACAATGCGGCGACACCGGGTGTGGACGAAACTGGTTGGTACTCGTTCGACGGCCTGCCGATCGGGATCTACACCGTGCGCGAAAACGTTCCGTTCGGATACGTGCAAACGGCGCCACCGTTTCCGTATGAGTATCACGTGGATCTGCGCGTGGGGCCGGTTGCGGCCGGATACGACTTCGGCAACCGCCCGACGCCGGGTTGTATCGAGGGCTTCAAGGGCCTGGACGCCGATTTCGATGGTGTGTACGAGAGCGGCGAACCGGGCCAGGCCGGCGTAACGATCTACTTGGACCTGAACAAGAACGGACAACATGACGAAGGCGAACCCGTCGCGGTGACCAACGCCAGCGGCCAGTTCAGCTTCTGCGGCCTGACTCCCGGCCGGTATGTGGTGCGCGAGCGGACGGACGAAGGGTTCGAGCAAATCCTGCCCGCCGACGGCGAAGGGATCATCGTCGATGTCGCCCCCGGCCAGACCGTGGACGGCTTGTTGTTCGTCAACTGGGACCTGCACGGGTGCCTCGAAGGATTGAAGTGGCTGGACCTTAACGGAAACCGCGCTCGCGATGCCGGCGAACCGGGCCAGGCCGGCGTGCGGATCTACCTGGATCAAAACGGCAACGGGCGCTGGGATGCCGGCGAACCTTCGACCTGGACGCAGGCGGACGACCCCGATACGGCCGCCGTCGACGAGACCGGCTGGTGGAGTTTGTGCGGCCTTATGCCGGGAACCTATACGGTCCGCGAGGTCTCGCCGCCCGGCTACGATCCCGGATTCCCCGGCCCCGACGGCCATGTCGCCACGGTCCTGTCCGGGAAGCGGGTCAGCGGCCTGCAGTTCGGCAACATCCCGCAGTCGCCGTTCATCGAAGGCTGGAAATTCAACGACTGCAACCGGAACGGCCGCCGCGACCGGAACCGGCTGCAAGGCGACCAGCCGCTGCTGGTGCTGACCGTCGATCTGTCTGACAGCATGCAAAACACGTTTGGCGGCGCAGCACCGGGCGACGTCAACAGCGATGGCTTTGCGGATACGGTGCTGGACGGCGAACTGGCTGCCCTGATCGCCGTGAACCAGGAACTGATCGCCCAAGGCTTGGACGCCGCCACCAGCGTCGCGATTGTGGCCTTTGGCGAGACGGCCGCCGCCCAGGACATGGACCCGGCGACGCCGGGATTGCAGCTGTTTACGTCGCCCTCGGCGGACCTGGACGGCGATGGCGTATTGGACGTCGAACAAGTCCTGCGAGCGCTGCAGCGCGAGGACCGGACGAACTACAACGCCGCGCTGCAGGCCGTGGCTGACACGATCGCCGCCGTGAATCCTCCGCCGGGCTCCGCCAACATGCTGTTCGTCTCCGACGGCGAACCCAACGTCTTGGAGTACGGTGACGAAGTCGCCAATCTGGGCACGATGCAGGTCAACCTGAGCGCCTTCGGAGCCGGCAGCAACGCGACGCTGTACACGCTGCGGATGATCGACCCCGAGGCCGATCTGTTCACCGGCCCGGCGGATCTGGTGGCCAAGTTCTTTGGCGCCGTAACGTTCTCGCCGGGCGGAACGGGGACTCCGGGAACCGGCGGAGGCGGCAGCAGCGTCGGGAGCGCTTGCGGCGCCGGAAGTGCCGACGGCGAGTGGCTCGAGTCGGGTGTCCCCGGCGTGATCGTCTACCTGGACGACAACGACAACGGCGTGCGGGACTGGACCGATGCCGACGGCGACGGGCAGTGGGACCCCGGAGAAGGCGAGCGTTGGACGGTCACGCAGGCCGACGATCCGGCGACGACGGACTTGGACGAGACCGGCCGCTACCGCTTCGACAACCTGGCGCCCGGAGTCTACATCGTCCGCGAGATCGTGCCGGACGGCTGGGTGTGGGTTCCTCCCAGGACCGTGCTGGACGATGCTTCGCTGGTGGCCCAGTTGCCGTTCCGCGGCAGCGCGGTCGACGCGGTCAGCGGTATCGTTGCGGACAACACCGGCGCGACGCTGGCGCGGGACCGGTTCGACCTGGACGACAATGCGTACTTCTTCGACGGCAACGCCTGGATGGCGGTGGATCATCCCGACCTGCCGCGGGCTGCCGCCCCCCGGACGCTATCGGTCTGGGCTCGTTCAGCGGACGCGCAGGTCGATGACTCGGTAGATGCGGTTGCGTGCTGGGGAATATTCGAGACAAGCAAGGCCTTTGGTATCGCCATGATTTCAAACAACGAGTGGTATGCCTATCTGAGGCAATCGAGCTTCTCGTCAGGAGTCGTGGCAGACCAGGACTGGCATTTGCTGACTCTGACCTATGCTCTGACCTATGATGGAGCCGCCGTGACGATTTACGTGGATGGTCAGAGAGCGAAAACCGCGAGCAGGTCATTAGACACGGGCCCCGGGCCGCTGGTATTAGGGACGGGACCGACTTTTCCCTTGACTTGGACCTTCGATGGCATGATCGACGACGTTCGCATCCACGATCGCGCGTTGGGCGACGCCGAGGTCGCGGCCTTGTACGCTTGGGAGAAATCGCGGACCGTGATCGACCAGGGCTACGCCGTGCGGATCGGCCCCGG
This sequence comes from Candidatus Anammoximicrobium sp., assembly GCA_012515235.1. Classification (GTDB taxonomy): domain Bacteria; phylum Planctomycetota; class Planctomycetia; order Pirellulales; family Pirellulaceae; genus Anammoximicrobium. The sequence continues at coordinate 16,931 of JAAYYU010000316.1, read as the reverse complement.
CGACTCGGTGACGGATTTGAATTTCGGCAATCGTGGCACGTTGACGGTAACCGTGGCCGACGACGCTGTGTTCGAGGCAAACGACCCGGACGCGACGACCGGCACGGTCACCCGCGGCGGGTCCACCGAAGACGACTTGACGGTTCTTCTAACCAGTAGTGACACCACCGAGGCGACCGTTCCCGCCACCGTGGTCATCCCTGCCGGACAGACGTCCGCCACCTTCGTCGTGACCGCGTGGGACGATCTCACCGCGGACGGCACGCAAACGGTCACGATCACCGCCGCCGCGGCCGGTTTCGAGGAAGCGACCGCCACGCTGCTTGTCATGGACAGCGGCGCTCCCGGCGTGCTGGTACAGCCCGTCAGCGGATTGATCACCACAGAAGCAGGCGGAACGGCCACGTTCACCGTCGTGCTGACCGCGCCGCCCCGGTCCGACGTTGCGATCGACTTGAGTTCGAGTGACGACAGCGAAGGCAGCCCGTCGCCACCGCGGTTGACGTTCACGCGGGACAACTGGAACCAGACGCAGGTCGTGACGCTCACCGGGCGTGACGACACCGTGGACGACGGCCATTCCACCTACCGCATCATCGCCGCGCCGACCGTCAGCGAGGATCTCAACTATCACGGGATCGATCCAGCGGACGTGTGGGCCGTAAACATGGACGATGATACGGCCAGGGTCGCGATCGTGTTTTCCGAGGATCCGCCGGCGGCTGCCGAAGGGGGCGCCGGCGGCGCGTACGGAGTCGTGCTGCAGTCGCAACCGCTGGCCGATGTTGAGGTCCTCCTCATGCCGGACGACCAACTGACGGTCTCGCCCGGCACCCTGACGTTTACGCCGGCCGACTGGGACACGCCTCAACCCGTGACCGTGACAGCCGTGGATGACGAATTGGCGGAGGGACTCCATTCCGGCCGCATCACCCACACCGCAGCCAGCGACGACGCCCTGTACCACGGAATCGCGATCGGAACGCTGACGGTGCAGGTCACCGACAACGACGAGCCCGGTTTCGTGGTCAGCCCGACCGAGGGGCTGGTCACGTCCGAGGCGGGCGGCACCGCGACGTTGACGGTCCGGCTGACCAGCCAGCCGGCGGCCGAGGTGACGGTCGGCCTGTCGTCGAGCGACCCGGACGAGGGCACGGTGTCGCCTGCGAGCCTGACGTTTGCCGCGGCCGACTGGAGCGCGCCGCAGACGGTCACCGTCACCGGCGCGGACGATTGGACCGTCGATGGCGACGTGGCGTACACCATCGTGACGGCTGCGGCGGTCAGCGACGACAGCAACTACGCCGGCCTGAACCCGGCGGATGTGTCGGTGATCAACCTGGACGACGATCTGGCGGGGGTGACGGTGGCCCTAGTCGATGATCCGCTGCAGGCGACCGAAGGTGACAGCGGATCGGTAGCGACCTACACGATGGTGCTGCGTGCCCAGCCGGCGGCCACAGTGACCATCACCATGATGCCGGACGACCAGTTGAACGTTTCCCCCACCGACCTGACGTTCACGGCCGCCAATTGGAACGCGCCGCAGACGCTGACAGTGACCGCCGTGGATGACGCGCTGATCGAGGGGCCGCATTCCGGCCAAATCACGCACGCTGCAACCAGCGGCGACGCGCACTATGACGGAATCGCGGTCGCTCCGGTTACGGTTGAGATTTTTGACAATGACGCCGCAGGCTTCGAGGTGGTTCCAACCAGCGGGCTGGCCACTACCGAAGCCGGCGGCAGCGCGACCTTTACGGTCCGCTTGACCAGCCAGCCGACGGCCCCCGTCTCGATCGGCTTGTCCTCCAGCGATCCGGCCGAGGGAACGGTGGCGCCGGCCACACTCACCTTTCAGCCGTCCACATGGGATACTCTGCAAACAGTGACCGTGACGGGCGTGGACGATCCGTTCGACGACGGGGACGCGGACTACACGATTTTGACGGCGGCTGCCGTCAGCGACGACGTGAACTTCCACGGCGTCAATTCGGCCGACGTTTCGGTGACCAACCGCAATGACGACATGGCGGGGGTGACGATCGTCCAGGGCGGCGGGCAGACGTGGCTGACGGAAGGCTGGTCTTCCGATATCTATTCGCTGGCCCTGGCGGCGCAACCCAGGTCCGACGTGGTGATCGCGATCCTGCCGGACAGCCAACTGACCGCGTCCCCGGCCAGCCTGACCTTTACGGCTGACAACTGGAACTTGCCCCAGGTGGTGAGGGTCTGGGCCGTCGACGACGCCGTGGCCGAAGACTCGCACACGGGCCGGATCGAGCATGCGGCCTCCAGCGCTGATCCGGGCTACGACGAAATCCCGCTGGCCTCGCTCGCAGCCGAAATCACGGACAACGACACCGCCGGGTTTGTCGTCGATCCGGATGGCGGACTGCTCACGTCCGAAGCGGGAGATCAGGCCACGTTGACGATCCGCTTGACCAGCCAGCCGACGGAGGACGTGATCGTCGGCGTTTCCTCCAGCGATTTGACCGAGGGCACTGTGTGGCCGGCGAGTCTGACGTTTACCGCCGCCGATTGGAACCTCCCGCAAACGGTCACGGTTATCGGGGTTGACGACGATCTGCACGACGGGGACCAAGTCTATTCGATTGTCGTCTCGCCGGTAACCAGCGGCGATGCGTTTTATCACGGCTTGCAGGTGCCCGACGTCGGGGTAACCAATCTCGACGACAACCTCGGCTGGCACAACCGGTTGAATCCTCACGATGTCAACGGCGACGGCGTCGTCGCGGCTCTCGATGTCTTAATCGTCATCAACTACATCAACAGCCACAGCAGCGACCCGTCCTTACCGCCGCCCTCCGCCTCGCCGCCTCCGTACTACGACGTGAACGCCGACGGGTCCTGCACCGCGGCCGATGTCGTGGCGGTGATCAACTTCATCAACCACAGCAAGGGGGCGCCGCTCGCCAGCGGAGAAGAGTCGGCGGCTTCTCGATGCGGCCTAACCGCGGACGCGAGCGTGCGAGAGCGAGATCTCGTGATGACATCCTCCCACGACTCGCCCTCGGACGAGGGGAATATTGCCTGGGCAGACTTGGACGTGATTTTGCCCGACATCGCCGAAGAGATCGCTGGCGTATTGGCTGCCGCGCAGATCCGAACTCCGAAGACACGATGGTGAGGCCGCTGCCGGTTGAATCGTGTCGTTCGTCTTCTCCCCCAGCGGCGGCCGGACGTGGCTGGCGGAAAGCGGGCGCCCCGTTGTTTGTTCGCGGGCGCCGACCCGAACCGTTCGACGCGCGTAGGGTGGGTCAGAGCGGACCAAGCCTTCGCAGCGGGAAACGCTAAACAAGTCAATGGCGGGCAAGTCGCCCGCTGCGCTCCGAGGCAGCGGCGGCCCACCCGGAAGACGGCGACCATCGGCAACTCAGCCGCATCGCGAGGCCGACGGCGGCGTCGTGGGCTGCGTGAAGAAAAGCTGCCATGTGGTGATTGGCGGGACGGGGATTAGCACGCACCTCGAGCGCGGTCGGCGAGCGAGGTCGGCGTGAGGCGGCTAAAAAAATGACTCAGGAGCCCTGGGCACTGAAAGACGCACGAGCGATCTCTGTCGTGTGGTGGTGCCGTATTCGCCACCCTGGTCGATCCGAGGCTGGAGCCCCATGCTGCCTTATCCGGCGTTCGGCACGCGACAGAGCGTCATGCTTGTCAACGGGTTTACGCCAGGGGGGCGACGACGTTATCGGGTTCGCACGTCGGGCAGGACCGCGGGGGCCCCTGAGCCTCGGACGTGATTGATTCTAATTCGAGCACGCCCAGCCGTGCCAGCGTGGCGAGGAGGATTTCGCCCGTGTGTACAGGACCGGACCTGTCCTTTTCGCTTTTTGTGGTTTTTTCGTTTTTCCCTTTTTTGCGTCTTGTCTTCGTGTCCGCGGCTTTCTTTCGCGCTCGGCGACCGTCGCTATTCTGCCAGAAGCCGCGTCAGCATCGACAACGCTTCGTCGTTGTGGCTCGCCGCAAGCCCTGTTTGCGCGGCTTGCACGACTTGGATCTGCGCGTGCGTGAATGCAACTGCCGCGTCTGGAGCCGGCGGTTGCGGAACCAGCCGCCGGGCGATTTCGTGGCTCAAGGTGTCGATCCCCGTGCCTGTCGCGGCGCTGACCGTCAGGCCCGGCGGCCGGGCTTGCGGCAGCCCCGGCGCCAAGTCGCATTTGTTGTGCGTCACCAGCGCATCGGGCCATTCGGCCACCGCCGCGTCGTCCGCCTTCGTCCACGGGCTGGAGGTGTCGAACACTAGGACGACCAGGTCCGCCTGCTCGAGTTGTTGGCGCGCCCGCCGGACGCCTGCAACTTCGATTTCGTCCGTGCCGTCGCGCACGCCGGCCGTGTCGGCAAGTTCCACCGGCCAGCCCTCCAGGGCGGTTTGGGCGGTGATGACGTCGCGCGTCGTGCCGGGTTCGGCATGAACGATGCACCGCTCAAACCCCAGGACCGCGTTGATCAGACTGCTCTTGCCCACGTTCGGTCGTCCCGTCAGCACGACCCTCCAGGCCGCGGCCAAGTGCAGGCCCACGTCCGCCCGTTGCTGCAAGGTTTGCAGAATCAGCGCCGCTGCGGCCGGTTCGCCGCGACGAAGGTGCGCCACGGCTTGCGCTAGCGACGATCGCAGAGCGCCTCGCCACTGGTCCAACAGGATCGCCGCGGTGCGTTCGGTGCGCGCCGCGGCTAAAGCGATGCGGGCTTCCGCCTCGATTCGGCCCGCAGTTTGCCGAGTCGCCCAGTCCTGCCAAGAAATCTCTCGGGCCCCGCGGCCGACCAGCGAATCGACGATCGTCCGAGCCGCAAGCCGGCCGCCGTGGCAATGGATCTCCACCTCCTGCGGCGTGCGGCGGCAAACCACAACCTCCTCGCCGGCCGGGCCCGCCCCCTGCCAGCGGCCGAAGAGGATACGCCCGCAGGGAAATTCCCCCAGCGGCCTGCCTGTGACGGTGCGGAAAAACAAGTCCACGCACGACGTCGCCTGCGGGCCAGCGACCGCGACGCTCGCCACGGCGCCGCGGCCCGGCGGCGTGAGGATGGCAACCCGACAGACACTGTCCGTTGGCGGCAGCGAGGAATCCGCCTGCCGGCGCTCCACCTTCCGGCGGCCGCCGAGTTCGCCTGGTTCGACGTGAGTGGCGGACATGCGTTCGTCTCCCTGCGGTAGCCAGCCTGTCTGGCGCAGTGGATTATAGCGAAAACTGCGTTCGACTTCGCTGGCCTCGCGAAAAGGCCGGCTTGAGTCGCTGGCACATGCCGCAGTCGCACGGCAGCGCGTCCCTCGACGAGGCCTCGACGATGGGCACGATCGCGTGGTCCTGGTACAATCGATGGTTGGTTCCAGCGAGCATCCGTCATGGCCATCACTTGTCCGCACTGCGGCCGATCCTACGATGTCACGTTGTTTCCCTTTGGCCGCGGCATCCGTTGCGACTGCGGCACATGGGTGGACCTGCACCGAGGTCACATCCAGTCGCCGCAGGCAGCGCGTGTCGAGCCGGTTTTGGAAGGAGGTCAGGACATGAGCATGACGATCGCAAGTTCCGCCTTTGCCCAAGGCGAGCGGATTCCGAAGTTGTTTACCGGTGACGGCCAAGACCTCTCGCCGCCGCTGCGCTGGGAGGGAATTCCGGACGGGACCCAAGAGCTGGCTTTGATTTGCGACGACCCGGACGCCCCCACCGCGGAACCCTGGGTGCATTGGCTGATCTACAAGCTGCCCTCCAGTCTGCGCGAACTGCCTCAAGGAGTCCCCGCCGATCCGCAACTTGACGACCCCACCGCCGCACTGCAGGGACGCAATTCCTGGTCCAACGGCCGGACCATCGGCTACCGCGGCCCCGCGCCGCCCCCCGGCCATGGCGTGCATCACTACCATTTTCGTCTGTACGCGCTGGACGCTCCGTTGAAGGTCCGCCCCGGCCTCGACAAGAAAACGCTGCTGAAGGCCATGGACGGCCACGTCTTGGCCGAAGGCGAATTGGTGGGAACGTATCAGCGCTAGCGGCTGCTGGCGGCGTTGCCCCGATCCGCCGTCCAGCCAATCCGTCAGCCGTCAGCGGCGTCGCCCGGCCGCGGATCGATCCGCAACGGCTGGGCTGGGTTTCTGGGCAGCCGGACGAGCGGCACGGCTTAACTGGTGCAGCGCGGCTTCGACCGTGGCGACGCGGTCGTTGGCCAGGCGGCCCGCGCCGAAACGGACTTCGTAAAACGCCTTGACGACGTGTTTCGTCCAGTCGCTCACCTGCGCATCACCGCCGGCCGCAGCGATGCGCTTGGCGGCTTCGTCCGCGAACTCCTGCGGCGTCTGGGACGCGGCCCGCACGTGACCGTGACGGGCCAGCAGCGTTTCCAGACGCTGATAGAAGGCCACAGCCGGACGGCTGCTGGACGCTTGCAGCCTGCGCCGGGCCGCGGGCATCCGCAGCGGGCCTCGCCAGCAGGCCGGAAGCTTCTGGCGAAACAGCCAGAAGACCGCCGCCAAGAGGCAACCCACCGCTCCCGCACACCACACGAACCAGACGATCCAACCCAGCAGCGTTTGCCCGCCACCCGCATCCCCCAGGCCCGGATCGGCCAGGCTCGACGCGGCTTGGCGGACCTGCACCACCAGCGGCCCATACAGGGCTTCCCGCTGCCGCGTGCCGCTCATCGACAGCACGTTATCCCGCCAGAACGAGTGCAACAGACTGAACCAGTTCTCGACCTGACGCGTCAACCCCGCAACTCCCGTCGGCCGCGCGGAAAAAGACGGCGTGGGGTCGAGCCGCAGCCAGACACCGTAGGACCAATCAAAAAGTCCCTCCTCGCGAATCGCGCCCTTCGGAAGCCGCTGCCGCGGGATGTAGGCTTCGACCCAGGCGTGCGCATGCGACTGACGGACGCGATACGTCCCGCTCAACTCGCTGTACTCATCCTCCCGAAAGCCGACCACCAGCCGCGAGGGAATGCCCTGGCTGCGCAGCATCAGCGCCAGGGCGCTGGCGAAGTATTCGCAGTGGCCCTGCCGGTGGCGGATGACGAAGTCCTCGATCGGATCCGTGCCCACGTCCCGCGGCGTGGCCTCCAGGCTGTACTGGAACCGGCCGGAATTCAGAAAGCGGCTCTCCAGCCAGCGGGCGCGAGCGACTGGATCGGCGGCCGGGATCCGCGATTCGTCGATCCAGCGTTGCGCCAAGCCGGCCAGACCGGGCAGGAGTTCCGCCGGCCAAGCCAAATGCAGGCTGGCATCGATTTCCCGTTCGGTCGGCATCCAGGGCGACTGGACACCGTCCCGAAACGCCGTCGTGACCAGTTCATAGGAAAAGCTGCGCTCGAACATGTCGCGCCGCCGGTGGATCCGCTCGGTCCGCGAGTGGAACCGCAGCGGCGGATCGTCATCCAGCAGCAGGAAGGGCCAGATGCAGAACAAGTCCCGTTCGGCCGACGGCTCGACGGTAATCCGCTGCCGCACCAGAGCACGGAGATCGGCCGGGCGCTGCGTGGCCAACTGCCGCAGGCTCGCTTGCGCATCCGCTTCCGCGAACTCCCAATGCCCGCCGCGGTATCGAGTCAGGATCGCTCCGCGTAAGTAAAGATTGCCGCGGGACCGGTAGGGCTTTCCGCCCAGGTGATCCATCAGCTGCAGTTCGAGGACCAGCCGCTGGTCTTCCGACATCGTTCCTATTTCGCCTAGCCGGACGCGGTCGGTAAAGCCGACGACGCGCATCGGCCGCGGCGAACCGGGCTGCCAAGGCAGGTCGCCCAGCGGCGGCAGTTCAAACTCGATCCGCCCGAAACGCGGCGCCAGACAAAACACGATCACGGCCACGACGAACGCGCTGAGCGTCATTCGCCCGGTACGCCACCAAAACTCGCGGCCGATGGCTGCCGCATCGTCGGCGCCGGACGAGACGGCCTGCCACGCGGCCGGCTCGTCCGCACGGACTTCCTCACGCGTCCCCGCCTCAGGGCTCTCGTGCGGCCGGCTTGAATCCCGCCGCGCGGCGGCCGGCTCAGGAAACCGCAGAAACAACGCCAGCGGACCCACGATCGTCGTCGATGCGGCGATGCCCAGCAACCGCCACCAACTGCCGCGCACCGGGCCAGCGACCGCCGCCGCCCGCCCTTCCAGGCCGGCTCCAGAGATGCGCAGACGGGCGCTCTCCAGACAGATCAGGCCGAGCGTAGCCAGAACGTAAAAACAATACGCCAGCAATGCCAGGGCGTACAACGGTCCCTGCACAAGGGAAGCAGACAGGAACACGGCCAGCAGGCTCAAGCTGAACAGGTCCCAGCGCGTGCGCGCGGTCCTCCGCTCAAATAACAGAACCACTTGCAAACCGCCAAACGCCTCGCCCAGCAGGATCACCTCCCGCGTGCCGTAGGCGGCCGCCAGCCGCCAGACGCTGGCCAACGCAATCACGAAGATCGAAACGTTGACCACGGCCGTCGGCAGCGCAAAACGGGGCTCTCCGTCCGCCTGACGCGTCGCCAGCACCGCTGCCGCCAACAGGCAAATCGGCAACACCGGGCTGGCTCCGCCCAGGCTGAGCAGGAAGCCGCCCATCACGGTCAGGAGCGCAATCTGCAGCTCGATCCTCCGCCCGATGCTCATGGCCCGGCCTCCGCAACCCGCGGTTCGACCTGGAAGTACTCGGCCAAAGCCGCATCGGCCGCATCGACCCAAACCACGCGGCGCGGCGTACCAGAAGCGGAACTCGCCGCCGCAGCCAACACCGCGGCGAGTTCCGACTCGGCATTCTCACGAGTGCTGATCAGGACCACGTCGGAGTGCGGCGGCACGCGGCTCAAGATCGTCTGACGCAACTCCGCCGCCGGCACGGCGGGCGACGCCGTTGCCAAGGCCAACGCCTCCAACGCGTCCCGCGACATCGCGACCGTGGCCGGACTCGCCAGGCAGACAGGTTGTGCCGAAGCCACGGCCAGCACCAGGTGGCCCCGGCTGCGGCCGCAGAAGTCCGCCACCAGCGTGGCGGCGAAACTGACGGCCAGTTCGACGCGGCGCCGCTGTTCCGGCGGGGCTTCGTCCGCTTCCCACAAATCGAGCAACACCGCCAACTCGCGCTCGCCCGGCTGTTCAAACTGCCGCACCACCAACTCCCGATGCCGGGCCGTGCTCCGCCAATGCACCCAGCGAACACTGTCGCCGGCTTGCCATTCCCGCACGGCAAAGAAGTCGCCCGGTACGTAACCCGGCCGCCGCGCGCCGCGCAGGCCGTGCGGCGTCGCTTGGTAATGCTGCCCCCAGACCGGCCGCAGCCGCCCTAGCCGCGGCAACACGACAAGCGGGGCGTCGCTGGCCAGCCACAGCGTCCGCTCCACGAGCCCGAAGGGAAACCGGGTGGAAACACGCAACGGCCCCAACGTATAACGGCCGCGCCGCGGAAGCCGCACGCGATACGACTGCCGCACGCCCTGCCCAGCGCGGACGTAGGGAAACATCAGCGCCGGCCGCACCGGCGGCTCGTCGCCCCGGCCGCCCTGCCGTTGCAGACAGTCTTCCACCGAGACGGCCCAGCTGCCCAACCGCGGACGCCCGTTGACGACTTCGACCTCGATCGTTAGCCAAGTGCCCGCATGCCCCCCGGACACCACGCGCCGCTCGGCTTTCACGCCCCGCAACGCCGCCGCCGACAGCCGCCAGTTGACCAGCAGCGCTCCGCACATCAGCCCAGCGACCAGCAGCAGCAGATTGTTTTCCCGCAACAGCGCCCACGTCAGCACGACCGCTGCCAGCAGCACCAAATACCAGCCCTCACGGCAAAGCGACGTTCGACGACGAATGGGCATGAGACAATCAACGCTCGCAAGATCAACGGACAAGACGCCCGGCAGACAACCGAAGACGTCCCAATTCGGCGAGGCCAAACACGGCAACTCAACCCATCCTACCCGCCCGCCCGGTCAAACGTCCAGACGGCGACGGTCCGGCGCGCCGCGCTCGTTCCGATGGCTCTTCCTGGTCGCGTTCCTCCAAGGGCTCTCTCTCTGGCTGCCGTCTTTCCGGTCAGCCGCCGGGCGCCGGCTGAGGCCACCGTCCTTCGTCAAACGACGCCCAGCGAGCCAAGTCGTGGGGACGACTGCAGCCGGCCGCGGTCAGCGCCGGGCCTGGACATCGTCGGATTCACGCCGCCAGCGGCAGTTGGACGCGGAAGACGCTGCCCTGGCCCAGTTCGCTGCTCACGCTGACTTGGCCGCCGAAGGCCTGAGTCAAGTGCTTGACGATGGCCAGTCCCAGGCCCGTGCCGCCCAGTTCCCGCGAGCGGGCCTTGTCGACGCGATAGAATCGCTCAAAAATCCGCTGCTGGTCGCCCGGCGAAATGCCGACGCCGGTATCCTCGACTTCCAGCACCGCCGCATTGGCTTCCCGGCGACAGCGGATCGTCACCCGGCCGCCTTCCGGCGTGTATTGGATGGCGTTGGCGACTAGGTTGTCAAGAATCGTCTCCAAACCGCTCTCGTCGCCACGGACCATCACCGCGGCCTGGGTTGGCTCGATGACGAACGTCAAACTCCTCGCGTGGGCCCGTTCCCGGTAGACCGGCACACATCGTTCGACCAGTTCGCCCAGCGAGACGAGTCGGATGTCGAATGCCTGCCGGCCCGACTCGACCTGGGCCAGGTGCAGCAGATCCTGGATCAGCCGATGCAACCGGTCCGCCTGCTCCTCGATCCGCGCCACGAACTGCTCGTTGTGCTCGGCGTCATGGATCGCGCCCAGCCGCAGGGTCTCGGCGTAAGCCTTGATGGAGGACAAGGGCGTTTTCAACTCGTGGGACACGTTCGCGACAAACTCGCGCCGCACGTTTTCCAGCCGGCGGAGCTTGGTGATGTCGTACAGCACGACCACGACGCCGGGACAGGGCTCGCCCGGCAAGCGGCTGGCGCGAACGGCCAGAAAGCGGCGCTGGGGGCCGCTGTCCTCAAACTCCAGCTCGTACGGTTCCTGCAGCCGCAAGGCTTCCTCGGCGGCGCTCCGCACGGGGCGATTGCGAGTCACCTCCAGCAGCGGCCGGCCCACGACCTCCTGGGCCTCAATGCCCAGCAGTTTGCGGCTGGCTTCATTGGCGAACAACACGCGCTGGTCGGCATCGACGGCCAACACGCCCTCGACCATGCTGCTCAAAACCGTCTCCAACCGTTGCGAATTCTCCCGCAACTCGACCACTTGCCGAGTCAGCACGCGTTGCATGTGACCGACGGCACGAGCCAAAATCCCCAACTCGTCCATCCCGCCAGCCGGGATCTTCTGCTCGTAGTTGCCTCCGGCCACCGCTTCGGCCGCTTCCGTCAGCCGAGACAACGGACGCATGATGTGAGCGGCGATCGCGTACGTCAGCACCAGGGCGATCGCGCCCACGATCAACGCCGAAATCCACAGATACCGATGCAGGGCGGCAACCTGGGCGTCGAGTGACTCCAGCGGCAACGCCAGGCGGACAAATGCCACCGGTTTGCCGCGCTCGTCCAACCGCAGGGCTAGATACGACATGCGGCGTTGCAGCGTGGCACTCGAACGCACGACTTTGCCAATGCCCCGCTCCGCCGCCTGCTGGATTTCGGCCCGGTAGCGATGATTCTCCATCACGGCCGGATCCTCGTCCGTGTCGGCCAGCACCACCCCTTCCGGATCGAGAATGGTGACCCGCATCCCCGCCGCGCGCCCCAAGTCCACCGCGATCCGCTGGAGCCGGTCCTGCTGGCCCTCCACCAGCATTTCCCGGACATCGCTCTCCAACGCCAAGGCCGTGTCCCGCAGCCGCAAATCGACCTGCTCCGCGACCAGTTGCCGCTGCAGACCGGCAATCCACAGCACGTAGACAGTCGCCAGGCCGATGATCAGGACGGCGTAGACCAGGAACAATTTGAGGGACAATCGCGAGAACCACATGAGGCCAGAGCCGTTTCAACCTGTCCGCAACCGCGCTTCTACCCGGCGGAGTGCGTCGCGGACATCGCAGTCGCCGGTTCCCAACTGGACTTTGTCGCCGCCGACCAGCCAACACTCCACTTTCTTCTGCGCCGAAATCACCGTACTGTGGCTGCGCCGCCCGAAATACTCGCCAATCTCCGAAAAGGCCGCCCGTGTGAATTTGCGCGCCAGCCACATGGCAAGCATCCGCGGTTGAGCCAGCGTCTTCGACTTCCGGTGCGACTGCAGACTGCGGACGTCGATGCCAAACACGTCACAGACGGCCGTCTCGATGTCCGGCAGACGGACAATCCGGGTCGTCGATCGGAAGACGTCGGCCAACGCGCTCTCGGCCAATTCCGGCGTCAGCGGCTGACGCAAAGCTTCACCCATCGCTTGCAGCCGATTCAGAGCGCCACCCAACTGCCGGACATCGCCGGGGACGCGACTCGCAATCAACTGCAGGACCTCGTCCGGCACCGCGAAACGCCGCCGCTGGGCCAACTGCCGGACCACCTGCAAGCGAGTCTCTTCCTCCGGCGACTCGACGCTGCATACCAGCCCGCCGGAGATCCGGGCGACCAGTTCGGGCCCCAATCCGCTGATCTCCCCCACCGGCCGATCCGCCGCAAACACCAACTGGCGGCGCTCGCGAAGCAACGTGTCGACCGTGTGCTTCAGTTCTACAATCGTCGCCCGCTTGTCGCTGAAGAACTGCACGTCGTCGATCAGCAAGACGTCCACGTCGCGGTGTTTGCGGCGGAAGCTCGGCAAGCCGCCGCCGTGCAGGGCCTCCAGGAAGTACGAAGTGAACTGCTCGGAGGACATCAGGACCACGCGTTTCACGCCTCGCATCCCCCGCGCCGCGTGCGCCACGCCTTCCAACAAATGCGTCTTCCCAGTCCCCGTCGGCCCGTGGATCAGCAGCGGCGAAACCTGCCCCAGATTCTGCAGCACGCGCTGGGCAGCCGTGAACGCCACGCAATTGCTGGGTCCGATCACGAATTCGTCCAGGGTGGCCCAGGGCCGGCGCCCTGCCTGGGGCGACCGATCGCGGTGCTCCCCCGAGGATGCTGCGGCGTCCGCCGCGCGCCGAGACGCTGCCGGGGACGGAGGGGTTGTCGATGGGGACCGCCGGCGCGGCGGTGTTGCAACAGCGGGATCGAGCTGGAATTCCAACGCGACCGCCGCGCCGATGACATGTTTGCAAACGCTTTCCAAGTCGCCGCGGAACTGGCTGCGGATGCGATCCAACAAAAACTGCTCCCCGACCAGGACCCGCACCTGCCGCCCCTCGGTCTGCAACCGGACTCCGGCGCCGAACCACACGTCAAACCGGTCCTGGCCGACGCGCTCGGCCAAGGCGGTTCGTATCGCCAACACGATTTCCCTATCGTTATGGTTCACGTCAGGACGCTTCCTTTGCGCATACCGCAGTCACCGTTGCTCGGTTCGAAAGCACGCCTGCGAGCCGGCGCGGACCGGCAAGTGCCCGGCGGGCGATCCCCCGTCATCCCCAGGTTCGACTCTGACGAAGAACCGGAACTTCGAATGACTCGGAGACCTCCAAAATCGGCCACTTTCTCAGGCCCGAACGTCTCGACTTCCTGGCTACCGGTGACGGCAGCGCGATTCCTTCAAAGATGCTCCGTTTCACGCGATTGGCGTTTCCCGGAGTCATCACTGTCGCCTGTCGAAAGGCCCGATTGTAGCCCTGCTAGCAGTGATGTCAAACACCTCTGCCGCCAGCTTCCGGGTTTCTTTCCCGCGTCGCGCGGTTCAGCCCGTAATCCTCGCCAAATCTTAACGCATCGGCCACGCCGTGAAAGCAGTGGGCGGCCAGAAATCGCGATCGTCGCGTCGTGGAAAAGTTGTCTAGGTCGCGTCGGGGACCGCCGGGATCGGAGCAACTTGGGCCAAGACGTAAGGCCCTTTGGGAATCACCGCGATTCGGGCCTCCGGCCCGTACTCTCTCAGCGCGTCTGCCACCGCCGCCTCGACGCTCGGAGCGCTGCGCACAAACAAGCCGTCGATCGTCGCCGGGGACAGGCCGTCGCTGACCACCCGCACCTTGGCTTTTCGGCAGACCTGCCCCAGCTTTTCCAACTGCCATTGATCCATCACAAAGTAATCGCCCTGGATTCTCTGCAGGAACTCGTTCAGCGTAGCGTGCTGTTCAAAAAGACTGCAAAACTGAGGACTGCCGATCCCTTCGGACAGACTGGCCGCCAAAATGATCGTCCCGCCGCGCTTGACGATGGGCAACGCAGCTCCCAGGCCCTTGACCGCCTGGTAAAAAGTCGTGTCCAGCGGATACCCGGCACTGCTCGTGACAACAATGTCCACCGGCTCGGACACGGTATCGACGACGATCCTCCGAACGAACTTGCAACCTTCCAGAAACGCTTGTTCCAGATCGCCCGCCACAAACTTCAAGGGCCGCCGCTGGGCGTCAAGCACCGCGTTGACGATGAAATCGCAACCGGCGCGGCGGGCGATCCACGTGTTCTCTTCATGGACGGGATTGCCGTCGAGGATGCCGGAATCAGCGCGCGGATGCTCGAGAAAAGCAGGGCTGTGCCAGGCCTTGATCGTTTCCAACGCGGCGATGCCGGGGCAAATCAGCTTTCGCCCGCCGGAAAAGCCTGCCATGAAATGCGGTTCGATCAGCCCCGTAGCAATCTTCAAGTCGGCCTGCACATAGCGACTGTCCAGCCAGATCGGCACGCCGCGAGGACTGGTGCCCAGATGAGTATGCTCCTGCAACCGTTGCCCGCGGTGGTTTTCAATCCGATAGTTCTCGGCGATCCAGGGACCCACCATCTCCGCCAACTCGTCGCCCTCATTGGGCCGATGCAGGCCCGTGGCGATCAGAATCAGGATGTGCTCGCGAGCAAGGCCGGCGGCCTCCAAGCTCTGGAGGATCGCACGTAGCATCATCGCGTTGGGCACCGGCCGCGTCACATCGCAAATCAGAATGCACGCGTTTCGACGCCCAGCCGCAAGTCGCGCTAACGGAAGCGAACCGGTCGGCTGCCGCAAGACCGCCAGTAAAGCGGCCTGCGGATCGGTCAGCGACGGCACGGATTGGTAACACAACGCGCGCACCACCGAGCGATCCGGCAACTCGACGTCCAAGCCCGTCCGCCCGTACTCTAAATGCACGCGCATCGCGGACCTCCGAAGAACCGTTGAGCACCTGAACACAACCAAACCGGCCCCGGCTTCGGCCGGCCAGTCGGGGCTTCGGCGCCGCTGTGCTGCGAAGTTCGCCGGCGCGGAGGAGTCTAGGTGCCAGCGCCCTTCTGCTCGCCCTCAGCCCCTTCTTCCTCGGCCTTCTTGGTTTTCTTCTTTTTCTTCAACGTGACCTTCTGGACGCGGGTCTTCGGCAGCCCCAGAACGGGGTCTCCCTCCTGCCAACGTTCCGCCTCGGTCAACTTCCCGATCCGCTCGGACCGGGTCAGGACATTGCGGTTGCGAATCGCCCCCATGCGGATTTTCAAACTTTTGTCAATCGTCATTCTCAACGCACCCTGTGATCGTAACTGTCTTCTGTAACTTGACTTGCGATATCGCCATAACGCCGGCAGAGACATTCAACGCCGCCCCGCAGCCAGTGCCGTCCGAACGCCATCGGAGCCGTCTGGGAACGCACTAGTATAAAACGGCTCAAGTCTGCCGACAACAGGACGTTAGCAGCGTTCGCGAAATAACTGTCGCCACGTCAAAGTGGCCATCCCACTCCATGGGATGATCCGCGATAAACACTGGACAGTTGTTTTTCGAACGATGATGCTACGATGCTTTCGAGAGAACGAGATGTCCAACGCACGCCGCGCCAAGCATCCGCCGCCTGATCACGGCATGGAAGGGGCGAGCACGAGCAGGGTTCGTAGCTGTCCGCTTCGCTCGACCAGCAGGGGAACAGGCGAAGCCGCAGAGGCCAACAACTGAGCCAGTTCGTCGCCGTTGCCAAAACCTCGGCCTGCCACACGATAGATGCGGTCGCCAACCTTCAGCCCCGCAAGATCCGCCGCGGAGTACGGCACTATTTCCACCAACACTACGCTGCCCGGCTCCCCTTTGTCCTCACGCCACGAGAAACCGTAGCGCAACGGGGTGCCATCCAATTCTACGGGCACACTGAGGATCTCGCCTGAAGCACGCTCGACCACAACCGCCGTCGGCGAACTCGCCGCCCAGATCGTGACTCCCAGCCGACTTTCCTCCGCCACCTCCTCCCCCGCTACGGCGAGCAGGCGATCACCGATCAGCAAGCCGGCTCGATCGGCAGCCGAACCGGGTGTGACGTGACTCAAGCAGACCCCTGCGCGACCGCCGTCAGCCGCCTTCCACGCGACCCCCAACCGCGGCGAGCGTGGCGGCACCGACTTTTCCAGACGCTTCTGATCCGCCAATCCCTCCGAACGCGATTCGCTGCGAAACACAAAACGCTCCGGTTGATTCGCCGCTTGCACCACCATCGCGAACAGCAGTCGAGCGATCGCCGACGAGCCCTCCAGGTTGATCGTGTCCACGTCGTCGCTGGGCCGATGCCAGTCGTCGTGCAATCCCGTATGCACCATCAGCGTCGGAATCCTGCGCTCCACGAACGAGAATTGATCGCTGTTGGGCTTCATTTCCCACGAAAAATTGAGCAGCAGGTCGGTGAACCGATTGCTCTCACTCGCCCAGCGGCGCAGCCCACACGCTGTGCGCGTGCCGAACACGTGCACCGTATTACCCCGCAGACGGCCAATCATGTCCGCATTGAAGGCCAGTACAACGTCCTGCGGCGAAACCGTCGGGTTCGCGCCCCAGTGTTTCGAGCCCAGCATCCCTTTTTCCTCGCCGTCCCACAGCGCAAACAGGATCGAGCGCCTGGTGAGCGCAAGGGAGGTAATTGATGGACAAACAATCGGGGTAAACGGTGGATTGTTGCTTCGGTGGCATGGGGGCGAAGTACCGGTGGCCTCTTCTGATCTCCGTTCCGGTAGCAGTTCAGGGG
>JAAYYU010000315.1 GCA_012515235.1 Candidatus Anammoximicrobium sp. | reverse complement strand
TTGTCGGTAAACCAGAACGTGTGCAGGTAATACCAGCTCGAGAGGATCACTTTGACCTGGTGGCGTTTCGCGACGGTGCAGAGTTCGATCAGTCGCTGCATCAGATCGACGCGACCACCGGTCATGTGCTCCATCTGCCGGGTAAAATGGGCGTGGCCGGGGACCGCGGGATAGAACGTCAACTCCCCACGCGACTTGCCCGCGGCGTCGTGCGTGATTCCGGCCCCCCCTTCGATGCGAATGCAGTTGAAGCCGCGCTCGACCAACTCCGTTATGCGCAGCTCGAAATCGTTGAAGAAACCATGGGTTCCTGTGTCCCACAGCGCCCAGATCCAGAAGGAAATGGCCAGGCGTTCTCGTTCGGCTGCCTCCGCCGCCGGCGCGCCGGCCGCCGCAACCGCCGTATTAAAGATGGTTCCGAGTCCGATCTGCACGGCCTCGCGGCGAGTGAAACCGATGGACCGTTGCTGTGCGTCCTTCATGTCGGCGCTCCTGGGTCAATGTGGATGGTCAACTGCCATGATTGGCGGGCGAAGCGGCCCTGGAGGTGTCGTGGATTCGGTGGCGGCGGTCATTCCGCGCCGCCGAAAAAGCCGTCCTCGATCCAGATGGGTCGGTATCCCCGGTCCAAAACGAAACGGAAAGCGGTCGCGTACTCCAGGCTCTTCGCAGCGATCGGCGGCGAGTTCATCGTAGCGGGACTCCGCACGGGTCGCAAGCGGCCCCCGCGTCGGCGTCCGGCCAGCCGAGAGGCTCCGCAGCGCATCGTCACCGAGGCGGAATACCAGGCGGGCAAGGCCGAAGCGGAGCGTCTCAAGGCCAGTCCCGGCGACGGCCGGGGAAACTGGAATGCCCGCGTTGTCGCCCGCTACGAAAAACTGGCGGCCAATCCCCAGCCGACGCATGCCACCCCCATCAACGTGCTCCGCCTCGGCGACACGGTGATCTGCACCAACCAGTTCGAGTTGTACACCGACTTTGGAGTCCAGATGAAGGCCCGGTCGAAAGCGGTGCAGAACCGAGGCACGTTTCTCGCCCGTGATAGGCCGACGGCCGTCGCCCTATCACGGCGGCAATATCCGGAAGCCGCGGTCGGGTAATCGCGGTACCGGAAGACCCCTCAAGTTTCCCTCTGACCTCTTGACAAATCAGGACTTACGTCGTCAAATAATCGTCGTCTTCAGGCCGTGATGACCCGACATGCCATCGGCCTATCGCGGCGAGGATGCCCGATGCTTACCTGATCGGGTAAATCAATGTTCGTCGTAAAAGGATGACGCGATGGACACGGTCTACATTGAAACGTCGATTGTCAGCCATGCTTCAGCATGGCCGAGTTCCGACATCCGGGTCGCAGCACTTCAACATCAAGCTCGGCAGTGGTGGGCACTCGAACGCCCCAAATTCGAGCTTGTGACATCGCAACTTGTCATCGACGAGGCGTCCGTGGGTGATCCATCGGCTGCCGCGGATCGTTTGAAACTGCTCGATGGACTGCCAACCGTCCCAATCGACAACGACGTCCGGAACTTGGCCCGTGAGATCGTGTCTGCATCCATGATGCCTCAGAAGGCGGCTGCTGATGCACTTCACGTTGCCGCCGCGGCCGTCGCCGGAATAGAATACTTGTTGACGCTGAACTGCAAACATATTGCCAACGCTCGTGAGCTTCCCCGCATTTACCGTTTGCTCGACGAATGCGGGTTCGGGCAACTACTGATTTGTACGCCTGCCGAATTCCTTGGCGGAGACGATGACGATGACGAAAAATCCCATTCTTGATGAACTGCACGCGATCCGACAGAGACTGCTCGATGACGCTGGCGGGACGCTCGACGCGTTGGTTGACCGTCTCCAGGCCGAAGAGCAGGAATCCGATCGGCCGCGGTACAGGGGACGACGAACCATCCGATGCACGGGAGCGGCGAAGCCAGGCGTTTCGGCAATGGAAAGTCAATTGTCGCCGCCCCGTGATCAGTAACGTTGAACTAAGCCGACTTCGCGTTTCGGTGCAGACTCTTTCTTGCTGGTCGAGTTCTTGGTCTTCTCTGAGCGTTGGCCTCAGCGTCGTGACGGCGTCTTCGAGGTTCTCCTGAGGGAGACTTT
>JAAYYU010000314.1 GCA_012515235.1 Candidatus Anammoximicrobium sp. | reverse complement strand
CCCTGAACTGCTACCGGAACGGAGATCAGAAGAGGCCACCGGTACTTCGCCCCCATGCCACCGAAGCAACAATCCACCGTTTACCCCGATTGTTTGTCCATCAATTACCTCCCTTGCGCTCACCTGCGCGCTGGTCGCTCGGAAGTCGGACGACAGGAATTCCTTAATCCAGTAGTTCGATATCGAGAGCACCTCGCTGTTGGTCTGTTTGTCAACCGCCTTCCCGTCCCAGAAATCGCCTTCCAGCGTCTTCCCGCGGTAGACGGCGGCCTTGTAGGCGGTGGCACTTTTCATGAAAACCTTCTCAAGGAATTGGACGCTCAGGGACTCAGCACTTTCCTCCGCCAAAATGGCGCTGTCGGCAGGAAACCGTGACAGAACGATCTTCATTTCGGCGCCATCTCTCCCCGCCAAGAGAAAGAGCAGACCTAGCCCCGACTTGTTTGTGGTCACGCGCTGTAGGCGTTCCGCAATCGTTCGCCCGGCATCCAGGGACCGGTGTCGGAGATATGTGACCACCAGATTGCGGCAGTCATTCTGCTGAGAACCATCGGGCGCAGGATCAAATGTGATGTCGTGCATGCACTCGCGGTCTGCGTTGTCAAAAACATCCCCTAGCATCTTGAAGAGCCGGCCGGAGTGTTCGACCAGAGTTCCACGAATCGGCGTTTGCTGGTCAAGATGCTTCTTCTCCGGATGCACCAGGAAGCTGTGGATGCGTTCAAGAGTCATAGCCATTGCCGAGACCTCCACGACGATCGATGATGTGCTCTGATCTGACAGATCATGGGGAAATCGTTTTGGGAAGCGAGCGTCTCATTCCTGGATCGCCTTCAGCAACGCCTCGCGGGCATCGGAGAAGAATTGGATATCGACTCTGGTGGCCATGTCGTCGGACAGGTCAAAGAGCTGGCGACGGCAGGCGACGGGCATGAGCAGGGCGGTTGCGCCCTTCTCGACGGCGATTTCGGCGACCGTGACGGCGTTGTGAACGGGTTCGATCGAGCCGCCCAGGTTGATCTCGCCGACGATGATCAGGCCGCCGCGGGTTGTCTTCTTCAGCAGGGCCGTACACATCGCGACCAGGAGGGCGACTCCGACCTTAGCGCCGGACTTGGATGCGTCGAACGCCCGGAGTTGAATGCTGAACTCATGCTGTCTCGGGTCCTTGTCGCCGACCAACTGGGCCGCGCGGGCGTACAGGTTCTGTTCGGCGTAACCGACTGATTCGCGAAAGGCGGACGGGACGGGCTTGTTCAATACCCGGACGCCCGAGCCGGGGCCTTCGTTGACTTCGATGCGGTACAGGCCGGGGTGCTCGTCCATGCCACCCGGCGTGATTGTCCAGACCTGACCGGGCTCCAGAGGATCAGAACCGATGCCGCCTTCGCTTTGGAGCTCCGGCGTCGAGACGAACCGTTCGACGCCGTCGTTTCCCATGACGTAGCTGAAGTGCGTGTTTCGGAACTCAGCGGCGCCGATCCGCTTTTGCTGCTCTTTGACCCGTCGCCTGGATTCGAGCGCCAATCGCACGGCCCATTCCAAGTCGGCATCGGGTACTTCGGCTACGCTGCCAGGGTACAGCAGCTTGAGCAGGCCGCTGATCGTCTTGTTGGCCGCGTTGGTATCCCGGCCGCTGAGCGCCCCGCCGTAATGGACACGGCCCTGCAGGACCATAACCCGACTCTGGTTCCGCAGGTGGCTCCAGCACTCGGAGAGGAAGTCACTGACCAAACCGAAGTGGTTGGTGACCAGTTCCTTGTTTATCTTGGGCACGTCCCAGCCGGGCAAATAAGCGTGGATGCGGTCCATGAAGGCGGTGTCGTCTCGCATTTCTGGTGGCAGGGGCCCCAGCAGGTGGCCGACACGCTGCTGGTGCTCGACATCCACTTCAAAGTTGCCCACCAGCACGATCGAGCCGTCCGCCCGGATACTCTCCTTGCCCCGGCTAAACTCACCCGATTCCATGTAGCCCTTCATGATGTTGACGCCGTCCTTCTGGTCGAAGGACACGCCGGACACTTCGTCGAAGCAGACCACGTCATACTGGCAGACCAGGCCACGCTGGCCGGTGGCATTGTTGACGAACATCCGGGCCACCGTCGCCTTCCCGCCCGAAATCAGATGCGCGTAGGGTGAAATCTGCTGAAACAGATGGCTCTTCCCCGTTCCCCGTGGGCCGAGCTCCACCATGTTGTAGTTTCGCTCAACGAAGGGAACCATCCGCAGCAGGAAGGCGTCTCTGGCCCGCTCGCTCAGCGAGTCCGGCTCGATCCCGATACTGCGGAGCAGCAGGATCTTCCAGTCTTCGGTGCCGAACTGGCTACGCGCGCGATCGAGCACATCCAGCACGTCGCGCTTGGAGAGCTGGATTTCCCGCAAACTGTCGATGCCAAATGGCCGGCCGTTCTTTTCCTGGGCGATCGCGGCGTCGTAAGCCAGGCTGATTTCTGCATAGAAACCGCCCGTCAGCATGCGTTCATGCTGGCGAACCATGTCTGGACTGATGCGGACATCGTTCAATCGCAAACTGGGCAACGTGGCCAGGTACGAATCCGTCTTGGCATCCAGGCGGGCGCTCAACAGGTCGATGATTTTCACTTCGCCCTTCTCACGGGCCCGCGACTTGAACAGCTCCTCGTCGCCCGCCTTGACCGTGCGGTCGGCCAACTGCCGCTGGACGATTTCGAGCCCTTCTTCAATCTCTTCGGGGTCGGTGCTGGCGCAGTAACGCCCCAGCAGGAACTCGACCACGTAGGTCGGCACGGGAAACTGGCGGCTGAAGGTCCGGACTAAGTCCTTGCGGACGAGGTAGCCTTCCAGCGTTGCCGCAGCCAGTCTGTCGATTGCGTCCAAATCCATCATGATTCTTCCCCGCCCAAGACAGTGCTCCGCTGCGCAATCAGAGTTCCATCGGCGCCCAGAATGACGATGGTTGCTTCGTGGCCGACCATGTCTTCGTCCTTGAGCACAACGGAACTGGTTCCATCGGGTTTGAACGGCCGGTCAGACATGGCAACGGTTGTTGACGGATTACCCGCGTGGGTGCGGAGGTCCAGCCGTAGTCCAGCCAGGGTGCCTTCAATGGCTACTTTGCAGCGCATCCCTTGCCAGACGACATCACGGATCAGGATCGCCGCAGCCCCAGCCTTGGATGCTGCCGTTGCGATCGTGAGCGACAACAGCAGGCACTCCTGTAGGCTGAGTCCGCCGTGCGCGTACTCCAGTCCTGCCCGGTAACAACTGATACCCGGCGCCAGGGCGAACTGTTGATCCGGATTCCAGTGCCACGGGTAGGTTGTCTCCTCCGTGGCTGCACCCGGCTTGATCGCTGCGCACCGTCCCCACGTGTTCTCCGCAAGGGCTGAAGGCAGTTCCGTCTTGGCAAGACCACCCGGCATCAGCAGCCAGCCGTGATCGGTGACGATCTCGACGGTTTTCCAGCCCGCTTCCAACAGCTGCAAAACCCGATCGCGCACGTCGGAAAGTATCCTGTCCACGTGTTTGGTCAGTTGCCAGCCCCGATCATGTCCTTCTTGATCGATGTCACCCGCCTCGGTCCAAGCCTTGCCGCTTGGATCGCCGAATTCAGTTCGACCGAGGACCTGCCAGCCTTGGTCACCAAGGAGTTTGCGCAGGTGGTATCCACCCTTGAGCGACTGGCCGGACGCGGCTACGGAAGGCTCGAAATCGGCATTGGCATCCTGTCCCGCGATCAGGTTTTGGACCGGCGAGACGGCCGGCTTGCCGGTACTGGTGACACTCGGCAGAGCCGCCCACCCGGCTTGGGATTCGGCCGAGCAACCCTTCTGGGACAGCATCACTTCCAAGGACTTCGCCAAGTCGAACCGCAGCCCATCGACGAACAAGATGCACTGGCCGGACGGTTCGACGGCCGGCTGCTGGCCTTGGCCTTTGGCGCCCGGATACCCGTCAGCAGCTACACGTGCCTGCAGGTAGCGGGCGGCATCATCGCACCACGGCAGGTAGACCGCCCGGATGGCAGCCTGCACGGCTTTGACATCTTCCGGCTTCTGCACGGCGGCCAGCGCGGCGACCACGGCCGCATCGGCGCGCCAAGCGCCGGCTTGGTAGGCAGCGGCCAGGTCCTTGGTTTCCCCGGCAGCCAAGCTCTGGCTGGTCACCTGAGCGAGGACGGCCAAGTGCTCCGCCGCCTGTGCCAACGGGGCTTCTCCCAACTGAGCCCAAACGCACTCTCGCCGCGGCCCGTGCTGCTGCTCGGCTGCCAGGAGCCGCTTTCGCGCCTCGTGGGCGGGCAACTCGGCCGTTTGCAGCAACTGGTGCCGGAGGTTCGACTCTTCATTCTGGTTCCACTTGGGCCAGCCCGTCTTGTCGGCAAACAAGTCACGTGGCAACGGCGTCTTGCCGATCAGCGACGGCACGACCGCGTAACGCTGCGGCGCCTCGCAGAACCGGTCCCAGACGGCCTGCCACGGCCCTTTGTGGCTGGCCAGGCACTCCGCGCCCTTCAGCGGCCCATCCTGTTCGGGGTCAAAACCCAGTTGGGACTTGCACACCTCGACGAACGCCCGCCAGGCATTTTCGTCCCGAGCGGCCTTGAAGGCGTCGCCTTGGTCCAACCACTGCAGCAGATCCCGGATCGGGTCGCCGCCTGAGAGCAGTGTGTTGAAGTAGTCCTTGTCCAGATGCTTCCCCTGGAGTCGCTCCAGTTCCTCGTCCAAGAACGCGTACAAGGCCAACTGCATCGCCTGCTTGGTCCCCTTGTCCTGCGCGACATCGAGCCCCAAGCCGCCTTGGTTCGACTTCAGGAAAGCCAGGACGGTCCAGTCCTTGGCGTTGACCTGGGACCAGATCACGCCCCGGTACTGAAGTTCGGCCAGCGGCTTGAGCCGATCCGGGCAAGATTCGACCGCGCGGAGATCCTGCCGAGTGACGCTGGGGAGGTAGAGAATCGGAACATGTCCGGCCGGCAGCGTCACTTCGTCGGACCTGCCCGCGATGACACAACGCAGCCAGATCGCCGGGCCGATTCGCTTGTCCGGGACGAAGTCGCCCAGTTGCAGCAACTCCGGCATTTCGCCCTGCAACCGTGGCACGATGGGCTCCCATTGCCGATCGCCATCGGGCCACAGGATGCATGCCGGAGCAACCTGGACATCCGGGTTGTGCGCGGCCGCGTCACGAATTGCCTTGGTCAGTCGCGCGATCACCTTCATAGCAGACCTTGCCTCCGAGCCTCGTACCAGACGAACGGCGACCAGCGTTTCAGGTGGTGCTCATCGACGTGATGCTCCAGATAGTCCTGGAAGTGGCGTGCACGCATTTCCGTTGTGTCGGGCTCGCGCAAGCCGAGGCGTTCGATGGTGGCTTCGGCCAACTTCCGCATGTCGTCCGGGAGCTGCGGATTTGGGTTGATGTCCCCAGTCGCGAGATTTAGAACGAACGTATCCGCCTCGATCTCGAACGGATCGAGGATGTCGTCGAATCGGTTCTTCGCGCGATTCATCCCCAGGCAGCTCAAACGAAAGTTGCTCCACTCGTAGGCTTGCCCCGCGAGTCGCGACTTGGCGATGAAATGATCGGTGGAATGGGCGCCCAGCGGCCACTCGAAGAAGATGCACAGGTAGGCACAGACACCATCGTACGCCGTCCACAGTTCTTTCTGTGTCTTGCGCCAGTACGTTGGCAGCTTCGCGGGATCGGGCGGTGGTTGATCCAGCGCCACGCTGTTGGCCTGCAACCACTTCAAACCGGGCTGCCGGACTTGATCGTCAAATACAGCTGGCTCGGGCTTCTCGGCTACGGGGATCATGCCAGCAGCCCTTTCTTCTCGCAAATTGCCCGCCAGCGGAAAAGGAAGGGATCTTTTGGGCTCAGCGCCTCCAATAAGCGCTCGTGCATGGCCCGCACGGACTCCGGGGCGGGCGCGGGCTGCTCGATCAGTGAGCCGGCTTCTCGAATCAGGGCCTCGTAATCCGGATTGCGGGCACTCGGCAGATCGAAGGCTTCGCTGGTCAGCCAATTTGATATGTCGCCGCGCGGCTCAAACGCTCGGCGCGTCACCAGCACTCGCAGCGACTTCGGTGAACTGTCGTAATCCAAATCGAACCAGGCGTCCTTGGCCTGATCGAACACGGATTCGACAGAGGCCATCACCAATGGCGAATGAGTGGCGGCGATCAGCTGAACCTGCGACTCACCAGCAAGACCCTTCATTACGTCCAGCACTGACCGGACGATTCGCAGTTGCCAACGCGGGTGGAGATGCGATTCGACCTCATCCACCAGAAAGATGGCCTGATGGCTGGGGGGCTTCCCAAGCAGCTTGCTGGCGCTCAAGTGTTCCTCCCAGGCCCAGACCAAGAGGTAGGCCAGGGCGCAGATCCGCCGCATCCCCGCCGAGGCGTGCAGGATCGGAACATCTTGGCCGTAGGGCATGCGGAGCGTGGGGATGTCGCGTGCGTCGTCCAGGCTGATCCGTGTCAGCTTGCCCGGCACGAGTGGTTCCTCGTCCGCTGGAGCCAGCGACTTGAGGGCCTCGCTCAATCGCTTGAAGGGATCGCCTTTTTCTTTCTGCCAGCCAGCCCAATCTCGAATCAGCCCGTTGCACAGCCACTTGCCCTCTTCTCCGGGCAGACCGTCCCAGACTTCAGCCGGACTGAATACGTAGGCGGGCAATCGCTCCTGCACATCCTGCTTGCCCTTGGTTTTCCAGTAGTTCCGGGCCGGGTCCCAGACGGCAAAACTTCCGTCGACCATCGCATAGAGAACCAGGCCCGGATTCGATGGTCTACCGGGCCGGCCGGTCCAAGCTTGATCGTGACGATCAAACGAGCTGGGATAGCCTTCGGTCCTCGTTTTCCCGGTGAACGAGAACTCAATCGACGCCTTGCCGTCTTTAGCCGGCATGGCCTTCTTGCCGGCCGTCAGCTTGGGATTGATCTCGGCAGGCCATTTCCGGGTCAGCGCCCACCAGGCGATGTCGAGCAGGAAGCTCTTGCCCAATCCGTTGTCGCCCGTCAAGAGATTCAGGCGGCTGCCGAACTCCAGCTCCATGGTCGGCGCGGGTCCGACGTTCGTCATTTTCAAGTTCTTGAGCATGGCTCATCTCGTTGTCTTGTGTGTCGTAGCGAGGAATGATTATTCTAACCGTGGCGCTCACGCGCCGCTGTCTTGACCCGGATTGTGTAGTGGCAATCGTTGAAGCGTTCGCCGGTGAAGTCGGGGCCGCCTGGAAAATCCTCGGAGCCGTCCCAACCCCAGAACCAGGGGAATTCGTCTCTGGGCCGCTGGGGCTCCTTGCCGCGGTCCTTTTCCCATTTGATTTTGGGTTTCGCCCGTAGCACGCCGGCGCCTTTAGTCTTCACGTCGGGGACGGACAGCAGCGGCCGGATGTTCAGCCGCACGCCGTCGTTCAGGTCCGGTTCCCAGCCGATCGGTTGTAGGTGCAGCGGCTTCCAGCGGACGAAGATGTCGTAGGGCGACTCGCCGTCGCGGATCAATTCCAGACGTTTCTGCAGTGCCACGGCGGCGGCGAGCCTCTCTTGCGCTCCGTCCACCCGTGCGGTCTCGTCGCGTTTCTGCCGCACGATCCAGTCGCCCAGGTACGTGTACAGGAGCGTCTCCAGGTTCTTGCGGTCGAGCCGGTGGTAGTTGACCAGGATGGAAAAGCCATCGCGCAGTCCGTCCCAGATCTGCCAGATGAACGGACGCTGGTGGAACAACTCGCAGTGCTGAGCGAAGAAGCCGTCCCGCAGCCAGGTTTCCAGCGTCTTTCCCGCGTAGCCAGCGTCTTTCAGCAAACGGTTCAGCGTGTCCGTGCTCCACGCCGAGCCGTAGGCTTGGGCCAGCAGGTTCAGCAGCCGGTCGGCGGCCGTGGCTTCGCCGCGCACCGCCGGGATGCAGACCAGCCCGTCGCGATCGGCGAGCGGGAGCAGTTCGTCGCAGCGTTTGACCAAGTCTCGCGCCCGGGCGCTCAGCCGCATCTCGGTGTCGAGTTCCGCCGGCCAGCGGTAGCCGAGCAAGCGGGCGGCCGCCACCTGTAGTGGTACGGTCGATTCCTCCGGCCGCCCGTGAAATAGCCACTGCGTCGGATCGTCGCTTTCGGGTTCAGGCAGGCCGTTGGGGTATTTCTCGGCGGCGATGTCTTCCCAGCGAGCGAGGTCGAAAGGAACCTTGACCAGCGTTGCATTGGTGACTTTCAGAGCTTGATCAAGCTCACGAACAGCGTCGTAGAAATCCGCGTGAGTGCAAAAACTCCAAATCGCCGACAGAAGACCCGGGTCGTTTGGGACAATTACTGCACTGGTTTGATCATACAGCTCGCCACCATAGAGCGTCGCTGCCAGATTGCCGGTATGCCGGATTGAGACTCCCGACTTCCCGTAGGCATTATTCTCCGTACCGGGGCGCAGCATTCCGGACCCTCCCGTGCGCCAATCAACTATCAGTTCGCGCCCGCCGTAGGGGACCACTTCTCCCACACTATTCTGAAGGTACTTCCAACGATCAGCGAAGTCCGCTACTTCCCACATGCCGCGATACCACTTGTCACCATCTCCCGTGACTATTCCCCGCATCGAAATCGCAAATTCGCTGAGTAGCGGCAGCGAAGATGCCTCCTGAAATCCGATGCGAGCGTCCGGGTTCTTCAGTTGGATTCGCTGGTCGACGAGCCCCATCGATTTGCCTGAAAGTGATTCTGCTTTCGGGGCAGGGGATTTGTCGTTTGTCACGTCAATCCCGGCGATCTTCGTATCAGCGCATGCTGGAGAGTTCGTGATGGCAACTAGAGTCACGCTGACAATTTCGCCGGTGATAGTATCGAATGCACGAGGTCCGAGCCGTGCCACGAGGTTCCATGTGCTTTGCCCAAGGAGACCTTGGCGGAATTGCTCGTAGGCGCCTAGAAAAAGCCAATTCTGCGGAGTGACCAGTGCGATGACGGCGCCCACGCCGCAGAATTGTAGGGATCGTTCCACAAAACAGGTCGCAAGATCCGGTTTGGCGACAGGGTAGTGCTTGTCGCAGTAGGTCCGTAGCGGTTCTTTCTGTCTCTTGTAGCCCAAGTACGGTACGTTTGTGATGACCAGCGTGTACTCGCCGGCGAGCAGTTCGGCGGCTTTGACCATCCCCGCAGCGGCAACCGCTCGTTCACGTACGTCGTCGGGCTGTTCGGCGGTGAGGGCGGCGGAGAGGTAGGGCAGCAGCGTCTCGTAATCGGCGGCGAACATGTCGGACGGTAACTGGTTAGGATCGATCAGCGAGCCCAGCGTCGGGGCGTCAGAGAACAGGGCGTGCAGGTTCCGCAGTCCGTTCTCGATCGGCTGTCGGGACAGGACGGTGATCGGCTCGCCCGATTGTTCGGCCAGCGCCACCCACTCGTCCTCGGTCGCCTGCGGCCCGATGCCCGTGCAGGCCAGGTTCAGCGACGGCAGCGGATGGAAGCCGGTCATCCGCCAGGCCGCCAGGGCCAGGTTGAACGCCGCGATCTGGGCGCAGCGTGGGTCGATTTCCAGGCCGAACAGGTTGTCGCGAAGCACCGCATCGACGGCCTCTCGGGGCGTGAGCCCTTCCTCGGCGGTCCGCAGCGCCGCCAGGATCGGCAGGGCGAACACCAGGAAATGGCCGCTGCCCATGCAGGGGTCCAGAACCGTGATTTCGGCGGCCGTCTTGGGCCAGCCGGGGAAGGTGCCGGCGGCGGGACGCCAGGGGGATTTTGGATTTGAGATTTCAGATTTTGGATTTGAGACGGAATCCGAGGCGACATCGTCCCGCACAAACCGCAGATAGTCCCAATTCACCCCCGGCAGCGCCACCTTCTTTCGCAGCTCTCCTTCCGTCTCTGTGTTCTCTGTGTCCTCTGTGTTTACCTTCTTGCCCGCCCACCACGCGCCCAGCGTGTTGTCCAGCAGGAACGACACCATGTAATCTTCGGTGAACAACTGCGTCACGGCCGGCAGTTCCCGGGCGCCGATCTTGACCTCGGAGGCGTTCACTTCATCCTTGCGCTTGGCTTGCCAGAACTGATAGACCCAGCCCAGCGAATCGGACGCTTGAAAGACCTCGGCCGGCAGTTCGGCCAGCGTTCGCTCCAACTGCTGCTGGCCTTCGGGCGGCAGATCGACCTCGAAGACGGGCGAATCGGTGCGGAAGATCTCCGGCAGCATGTTTGCGGCAAAGCGTGCGGCCAGCTCCCAGCCGTTGCGCGCCCCTTCGTCGGCCGCCAAGTCGTCGCATTCCTGGATCGACACGGCCACGGGCTCGGCCGGGTCGGGATACATCAGCAGGTCATTCTCGGCCAGGAATCGGGCGAACAACATGCGGTGCCAGTGCCCGTAGGCGACTTCTTCGACCAGCCGGTCCGTTTCCTGCTTTCCCACGGCGGGATTGGTGCTCTTCGATTCCCGCTGGTCTCCCAGTTGGTGCGAGTGAATCCGCAATCGCCTGCGCAATTCGCGTTCTTCAGCCGACAGGTAGGCGGGCGCACTTGCGTCGCCGACGCCCAGATGGTCGATCGCGGCGCGAGCCGCAGCTTCCGCAGCGTCGCGTGCGTCCTTGACCGTCCGTTCCAGTTGGTTGCGCAGGGATTTGTCCAGGGATGTCATCTATTCCGCCCTTTGCCCCAACGGGGCGCAACAAATCAGCCCAGGGCAACGCCCTGGGTGGCGTACGATGAATGATTCCGAAGCCCTGAAAGGGCGACACAGATTCAGGCCGCGGCACGTTTGTCGTGCCCTTTCAGGGCGACGGTGCATGGTTGTCTCCCGTACCCAGGGCGTTGCCCTGGGCTGGTGTGTTTTGCCCCTTCGGGGCGGAAGAATCCGTGGGCGGTTCATACAATCACCGGTCCTTGACGCAACTGTTCCTTGAGAGAGGCCGAAGCCTGTGCGGCCCATTGGTCGACATCGGTGTCGGTCTTGAGCGTGGTGGACGGCAGCGTCGCCCGGCGGGCTTTCGGTTCCAGGATCTGGGCGGCTTCGAGGGCGGCCTGGCCGAACCGGCTGGGCATGGCGACCACGCGGTCCCGCAGGCTGGAAATCGACACGGCCGCCAGCGTCGCGGCGATCTCGGCGTCGCTCTGCACCTGGATCTTGGGCTTCTGTGCCAAGGTCAGCCCCTGACGGAAGAGCAGTTCGTGACGCTGCTCCTGCTCCAACTGCTGCCAATTCGCGTCCTGTTCCAACAACTCAAAGCCGCGTTCAAACTCCGTCTCGTAGCGGGCGGACAGGGCATTCAGTTCCTCGCGCAACGCCTGGGCCAGCGACAGGACCAGCGGCATGACCGGGTCGGGATCGGACAGCAGCAGACGGCCGTCCAGAATGCTCTTGGCCTGCGCCTGATAAGTGGCCGCGTCAGCCAGGGGCTCCGCGTGCCGCAGCAGAGACTGGAGCCTGGTCCACGTGGGCCAGCGCGATTCGATCCGCTTGGCCCGGTCCTCCCAGACGTCGAATGCCGGCTTCAATTCGTCACGGCGATTGTAGATGGCCCACAGTTGCTCGTTGCCAGCGGCCAAACGAATATCTTCCAGGGCCGACGTGTCAGGACGTTCGGGCCGCGGAGCGTCACCACCGGCTCGCTCGGCCAGTTCCAGCGCCTTCTGCAGGAACGCCGGCACGGCGGCCAGCTCCTCGCCCTGCTTCGCTTGGACACCCAGTCGCTGCATGACCTTGCGGATCTGGATCCGTTGGGCGGTGCCCGGCGGGTTCGATTCCACCTTGAACGTGGCCTTGCCAATGGCCTTCCGCTCCAACTCCTTGGGATCGATGTGAGTGCCGCGTTCGTCCGCGGCGCGGATCAGGCCGGCGACCAAGAGCACCTGCAGGCCGCCGTCGATCGCGTCGCCGGACCAGCCGAACGGCGGGCTCTCGAAGTGCGTCCGGATTTCTGCGCCTTTTTTGCCCGGGCCGATTTGAGCCAGAACGGCTTTGCAGACGGGGTTCTGCGCCGGCTCGCCGTCGTAGCCAACCGCCTTCAGAGCGTCCGGAGCGCCTTTCTTGGCGTTCGCATACACCTTGCCCCAGCCTGCATGGTCGGCGACGGCGAACTGGGGATACAGACGCTGGAAGGACTTGTCGGCGCCCTCCAGGACGATGACCTGCAGGTCGTTGCCGGTGATCTCGGTGCCGCCGCCTTGAAAGACCCGTGCGCCCGAGAACGACTCGTCGAGCAGTTCGCGGATCTTGCCCTCGGCGGTCTGACGTGTGGTCTCCATCGCCGCTCGGGCTTCGGTTCCTTCCGGCGAATTGGGTGCGCCGCGTTTTTCCAGCGTTGCGGTGGCGGCCTTGCAGTCGATCAGGTGATGGCGCAGGTCGTCGGCCGACCGCTTGGGAATAAACGCGAACAAGGTGGGCGACTGATTCCCGGCCTGGCGGGCGTCTGCACGCACCGAGTTCTCGTCGATGGACCATTCGTCACGAACCCAGACGTAGACCTTGTCCTTGGCATCCGCTGGCAGCGCGGCGTCGAACAGCGGATGGATTTCCCGCTCGACTTTCGATTCGCCCTGCTGCCGCGTGAGCTTCTTGACCAATTCGCCGAACCGGCGGCGGATGCGGTCGTCGCGCTCGGCTTCGATCCGATGGGACTGGTTGGCCAACTGGTTACGCTGGCTCAGGAACTCGTCGTTCCACGCGGCGCTTTCCTCGGTCTGGATGCGGTACTGGTCGCCGACTCGCATCAACAACTCGCATTGGTCCAGCAGCGCCGGCAGCCGTGTGCGCAAGGTGCCGCTGCCGGCCGAGAGGTCCTCGACCATCAGATCCGCCAAGGTATCGACATCGGCGCGGATGCCGATGTCATTGTTACTGCCGGCCAGTTTGGTGATCAGAAACACCAGACCGCAAGCGCGGGCCATCAGCCGCTGGTCGTCGTTGCCCGTGATCCATTTCATCGTCCGCTCGTGAACTTTGCGGGGCAGCACACGGGCCTGCAGCAGTTTGTCGGCCGAGTCGAAATACAGATAATCGGCGGGGATGACGTGGCCCAGATCCGCATCGAGGTTCGTCTGGATGACCTTGTGGATCATGCTCAGTTGGTTGCGCAACTGACTGTCGGTACCCGTCTGGTCCAAGACCCGCAGGGTGTTCTCCCAGAAACGCCGACGGACCGGCAGAATCGGATAGTCCTGGGGGAAAAACGTGATGTCATCCTGGCGGTGGCCGATGCTGGTCGCGGCCAGATGGCGGGAAATTTCGCCCAGGTTCGTCTGCATGACCTGCTCGATCGGTTGGACGGCGTTGGGCTTCTTGGCCAGGATGACCTGGCGGACCACCGCATCGACGTCGGCATCGGACAGCTCGAAGCGGACGGTAAAACGGCCTTCCAGTTTCTTCAGGTTCGCCGTCCCGGTCACAGCGGTCTGGCCGGTGCCGATGAACAGCAGCTTGCCCCCGATGTTCTTGCAGCAGGCCTCGACCGCTTCCTGGACGTCCATCGAGCGCTGCGAATCGCTGTTGCCAATGAACTGCTGGACCTCGTCCAGGACGACCAACGTGAGCGGGAACTTGCCGTCGATGGTCAGTGCCTGACGGATGGCCTTGACCATCTCGTCGCTGCTGATGTCCTGAACGAACGGGTAGAGGTTATTCAGGGTTTCCACGCAGGCCGCCGCGGACGAAAACAGCTTGGGTTTCGCCTGGACGAGGGCCTCGTGCAAGCCCTCGGCGACGTAGAAGTTGTCGAGTTCCTCCTGCCAGTCGTAGCCCGTCGATTCGACCAGTTGCCGAACCTGGTCGTAGATGCCCTCGGCCCGCAGCCACATGACGAAACGTGCCAACGGGTATTGCTCGGGCAGGCCGGCCGACTTGAAGATGATCCGCAGCAGGGCCAGACGCACGCTGCCGCTGGCGCCGGCCCCCAGCGTGCCGGAGGCCGCGTGCAGCCCGCCGTGGCGTTTACCCTGGGTGGACAGTTCCTTCAGCAGATGCCGGATGGGCTGCGGCAGGATCGCGATGCTGCGCGCGGTGGCTCCGTCGGGGAACAACACGTCAATCCACAGGGCACGCAGCATCTTGACCAGATGGGACTTGCCTGATCCAAAGAACCCGGCAATCCACACGGCCGCCTGCTGGGCCTGGTGGATGTTCTTCAGGTAGTTTTCCAGAATATGCTCGATCGCCTTGGCGTACTGGCCGTCGCAGACGAACGTCTCCAACTCGTAGCGCAGGACGGCCAGCGCTTCGGTCGTTTGCTCGTCGTTGACGCTCGCCACACCCTCGTTGACCAGCTTGCGGATGGACGGGTCCTTGGGGTAAATCTCGCGGTTCTTCATGTTGGTGTACCTCGTCAAAGTAGTCGGCACACTCCGTGTGCCGTAGCGGACGGCACACGGAGTGTGCCTGCTACTATGGGTCCTTATCCGGAGTAATTGGCGTCGCCAGGTAGTTCCAACCGTCGTAGCCGTCGAGCAGCCGGTAGTTATTATCTTCAAAGCTGCCGGGGAAAAACACCACCAGCCGGCCATGCACCAAGCGCGAAAGCTGCTCGACGACCGGCTTGACCTTCAAGAATCCAAAGAGCGATCCAACCCCCTTCAACGCGATCGCGTCGTTATCGGTAGGATTGCGCTCGGCGAGGAAGGCACGAAATGCGGCGACGATGAATTCCTCATACTTGGGCAAGAGCGCCGGGAGTATGCTCGGTTCGGCGAAGTACTTGCGGGCGTACCGTTGACTCGACATCCACTGGGCGAATGTGTCGGTCAGATCAAAAACCTCCCACCCGTGGCCTGCGCTCCTGGTAGCCAGCTCGAATTCCTCGATTCTGGCGCGGAGTCGCAGTTCCTCCACTTCGGGGTAGACACAGAAGATGACCCGCTGCGCCGCAGCGACATCCCGCCAGGGCACCTGGATGTGTCCGGCGTAGGAGCTGAGAAGCCGCTTAACTTTGCTCACGGACATACTCCTGTTCCTGGGCTGTCAGCAGGTTGGGAAAAAGCACCTCGATGATCGACCCGATGCGATTGCAGACGATCCAGCCTCGCCGAGACGCTTGTTCGGCCAGTTCGATGCAGCGGTCTCGGGGGCAGTCGAGCAGTTTGGCGTACTCGGTCTCGAACAGGATTTCTCCGCGTGCGCCGTCGAGGTACCCGAATAGCAGAGCCAAAGCGACGGCGCCGGGCGTCGGGTCCGCTGCCGCCCGTGTCTTCTTCACAACGCCGTGGATATGGCCCGCGTGGGTCCAGGTGGTCGAGACGTTCTGGGCGGTAGACTGCAGGGTCGCCCGGCTGAAACGACCGGGGTCTTGGGCGTCCAGATACTGCTCCAATTCCGACCGCACCAACAATTGGCCGGCAGGCATTCGAAGGATGAACGGAGCGCTCAACCGGAGGATCGCGTCCCGAACGTAAGCGACCAGCAGCGACAGGAGTGCCTGACCCTCCGGGTCCCGCTGCCAGAAGTACCGGAGAGCGCGGAAGATCGGCACGGCGGGGTCCAGCGCGTACAAGTTGGCCAGGTGGCGAAGGGCTAAGCCCCGGGTCCGAGCAGACCGCTTGCCGAGGCAGTTGTCATCCAGGATCGCTCGGGCGAAGTCGTTACGCCCCGCTTTGGCGTCGGTG
This sequence comes from Candidatus Anammoximicrobium sp., assembly GCA_012515235.1. Taxonomy (GTDB): domain Bacteria; phylum Planctomycetota; class Planctomycetia; order Pirellulales; family Pirellulaceae; genus Anammoximicrobium. The sequence continues at coordinate 817 of JAAYYU010000314.1, read as the reverse complement.
ACATGCTCAAAAAGCCTGCGGAGGTCGTCCAGCATCATCGAGCGGGCAAGGTGCGCGCCGCCGCGATCGAAGCGGAATCCGAACCGGACCAGGCTGTCCTCTCGCATCATCCCCATCGCCGTAACGATCCGTCCTCATCTTCGCAGCGTTCATTGAACAGTAAGTCGGCCAACAGCTTCCGCGCAGGCCCCGATTCTGCGGTCTCCGAAGTCCACAGCTCCGCGCAAGTGGCCGTACCCGCAGCGGGATTATCGCGACCGGCTTCCCCGCTTCGGTGGCGGTGCCATCGGAGTCGGGTCTTCGATCTTCCGCAGCAGGGCTTCAACATCGCCCCGCTTGAACAGCCGGTAGTTGTTGACCGGGTGCCGGTATTCGGTCAGCTTGCCGCTGGCCGCCCAGGCCCGGACCGTGTTCGGTGCCACTCGAAGCCGAGCCGCAACTTCTTTGACCAGCAAAAATTCGTCGCCTTTCACGAGCAGTCCTCCCCCTAGCTGGCCGTCCGGAGGGGACGGGCAGCTCGATCATCCAAGACCTTACCAAGGGTTCCGAGTCACTACAAGCACCCGCCGCCCCGCATACGGAGGGAAATCGGACTGTCTCCGCTCGGGTTTGGGGTTAGAAGACGCGAATCTTCTGATTACGGCGAGTTTCGCGGGGCGGGCCTCGGAGATTGGGCTTGTAGCGTCCGCCCCGGTGAGCGCAAGGGAGGTAATTGATGGACAAACAATCGGGGTAAACGGTGGATTGTTGCTTCGGTGGCATGGGGGCGAAGTACCGGTGGCCTCTTCTGATCTCCGTTCCGGTAGCAGTTCAGGGG
>JAAYYU010000313.1 GCA_012515235.1 Candidatus Anammoximicrobium sp. | reverse complement strand
GAAGCGAAGAAAATCGTCGAGCGGAACATCGGCAATTCCCCCACGCTGTTTCTGAACACCAAGGGAAAGCCTTGGACGGCGAACGCCATTTGTTCGACCTGGGGCAGGATCGAGCGAAAGACGGGCAAGCGGTTTTGCTCGTATGCCTTGCGGCACTCGTACATCACCCACCAACTGAAAACCGGAGCCAACACGGTGACCCTGGCCCATCTCGTTGGCCACGAAGACGCGTCCATGATCTCCAAGGTCTACGGGCACGTCGAACTCGATCCCGAGTACATGCGGAAACACGCTAGCCGAAATGGCGGCTCTTGAACCGTGCCCGGCGGGCTGATCGCCGGGCCGTCTGCGTACTACTTTGCACGACGCATTCGTCGAGGTAGCGCAGCACGTCGTCTTCGCGGAAGCGGACCGCCCCGCCGATTTTCAGGTACCCGATCCGTTCCTTCAGCTCGTATACCTTCGACCTGCTTAGCCGCAGCATGCTGGCGACTTCTTCAACCGTTTGAAGCTGCATACGTCCGCGTCATGGCACTCGCCCGTTCATCCGGATCCCACGCGGGCGAGACCGTGTGGCCGGCGTTACATCTGACCAGTTCGTCACAAGTTTGCTCTTCCGACAGGCAGCGGAGTCGGTTGTTACACCCGCTTGTCGCTGATTTCCCTGATCGTCAACGTCTTTTCTTCCAGGCCATTCCGATGCCCTTGATGCCGCGTCAGTATTCGCTGGGCAGCAAGGCCGTGATCGCCCCCTCGCCGTCGTCCTCGATGAACCACAAAGGGCCGCGTCCATCGTCGGACTCAAACGCTTGCGCGTACTCCAGTCCGCTCGCGGAACGCGCAGCGTCCTGGAGGCTTGCGAGACACCACGCGATCTCTGATCGGGTGAAGGCACGGAGCGCCCCTGCCGTTACCCTGAACGGCTTCGCCGCATTCGGCGTGAAGAAATGACGCGATCGGGGACCGTCCAGAGGCGCGTCCTGTGCTCGAAGTTTGAGGGTCATGGTGCTTCCGAAAGATGATCGTTGCGGATTGTATCTCTAGTCTGCCGGCGAACGCACGACGTGCCGCCCACCGCCGCCGGCGTTGTCATCGCTCGGGCAGCAGCCCCTCGCGCTGGATTCGGTTCAGTTCGTCGTGCGAAATGACCCACGACTGGTACTTGCCGCGACCGCTCCGTCGTTTTTCGGCCTTGATCCGGCCGCGACGTGCCCACTCCCGCACGGTGAAGTGCGCTTTCCCCAGCAGCTCCGCCACTTCGTCGGTCGAGTAGTAGTCCTTCACCGTCCGAAGTTGGATCAGCGTGCCAATTGCTTTCTCGATACGTTCCAGACGTTCCAAAATTGCGTCCACGACTATCCCCTTGATTTACAGAACCGGCTCCAGCACCGGTCCGTGGGAAAGCCACCGCAAGCCCCTTCCCTGGGGCCCGGCGACCGTTGGTTACTGGGCCGCCTTTCCATGGGCGGCGACTGATACGGCGGCTCGCGATTCCTTCGGCGGCTTTTGCCCGGCGGTGAGACCGAGCAACTGTCGGAATCCTCGCCAGGAAAGGAACGCCTCCTGGACCGTCCCGTCTTCGAACGACAGCGTCAGGCCGTCGCAATCTTCTTTCCCGGTCAGGGAACATGTCCCGTTTCCGGTGCTATGGATGGTGAGTTTCACCGATGACATGGAACACCTCGCAACGCTAGAGAAGGGGGCGTGACAGGCGACCTTCGCCAGCCACGCTGCCCCGTTTTCTTTCTTGAATGCGTTCAACAACGCGGAATCGTTTCCTCCGCTTTCGCGATGACTCGGGTCAAGTGTTCGACGATGCTTTCCCAGCCGCTTGTGGCTGGTTCCCACTCGCCGCTGAGGGCATCTTTGGCGTCCTGCAGCGACATCTTGCACGCTGTCAGCAACTCCTCGTGGTTGTTGCAGGCGCGCACGATGAATTCCGCATTCGCCTTAGATTTCGCGCCGAGGCCGCCTTCGACATCCGCGATGATGCCGTTGGCGTTTGGGCAGAGGATCGCCCAGTGCTGTTCACCTCCGTACACGCCGGAGCATTCGGACAGACCGACGTGCCAAGGCGTTGTCGTGTGACTCGGTAGGCGGCACGCTTCCTGCTCGGACATGCCGGGGGTCGTGTTCTTGTCCACGCGCGGCGATGTGACGGCCTGGATGTCGCCGACGATGTTCCAGCCAACCAGACCCTTCTTCCCGAATTGCTCGTAGGTGCCACGGATCACCGACAACGCCCGGCCGATCGTGGCCGGCTTTCGTCCTGCCTGGACCATCGCCTCCTTATATATACGCACGTGGTCGCCAGTGACGGCGAAGGGGTGGACGCCGATTTTGGCCACGTGGCTGACGAACGCCTTCAAATCGTCGTGGTACGCCTTGCGGCTGTTCGGCGACGGCAGCGCGTCGCACACCCACGGCACCAGCGCCGCTGCCGCTTCGCTTGCCCGGTAGCGCGACCAGTGCCCAGTCCGAACAGGGGCGAGTCGGGCGTCGGTGTGTCGCTGCCGACGCGCAAACTGACGCACGGGACGACCACGTGTAGGCCCTGCCGAATTCTCGTCAGATTGATGGCCGGACTGGTCAATGCTGCTCCCGACCGAAAGTGCTCAGGTGGATGTGAACTGTGCGTGCCAGGATCAGTGAGCGCCGGGGTACCTGGCTCGGCCCCACGCTTGCCTCCTACGCGCGTGGCTGCCGACCGCGACAACAAGTTCAGCGAAAACTTCGAACAGACGCTGAAGGACGCGAAGTTGCGTGTGCAGAACGAGGCGCTCTCCGGGATCATCCGAGGAAGAGCTGGTGCAGATTCTCGGGGCTCGACACGACACTGGGACTGCCTTCCAGCACGACCGTGCCCAGCCGAAGACCGTATGCGCGATGCGCGATACGGAGCGATTCGCGAACCTTCTGCTCGACGATCAGGACGGCAATGCCAGTGTTTTGGTTGATTTCGCACACCCTGTCCAGAACGGCGGCGACGAGATTGGGAGCCAGGCCCAAGGAGGGCTCATCGAGCATGAGGAGCTTCGGGCGCGGAATCAGGGCCCGGGCAACGGCGAGCATTTGCTGCTCACCGCCACTCAATTTACTTGCCAGTTGGCGGGCACGCCTCTCTAAGACTGGGAAGAGAGCAAAGATCTCCTCGACACGGCCTTTCAGATCGTTGTTTGCAAGATGGAAGCCTCCGGCCTCAAGGTTCTCCAGTACCGTAAGCCCGTGGAACACCCGGTTGCCTTGAGGGGCGAACGTGATTCCTCGGGTGACGTTCTCGGCTGGTGTAGAGCCGTTAATTGCAGTTCCACCGAAACAGATCGCGCCTTTCCACGTGGGCACCAGACCGCAAATGGCCTTGAGCACGGTGGACTTGCCCGCCCCATTTGGTCCGATCAGCGCGACGATCTCTCGCTCGTGCACGGTCAGCGTGGCACCGAATAGCACCTGCTTCTTGCCATAGCCCGTTTCTAGGCTGTCGACTTCCAGCATGTCGCGCCCCTATCAGCCGATGTACGCCTGGATGACCTTCGGATCATTCCTCACTTCGGTCGGCGTTCCCTCGCTAATCTTTTGGCCAGCATCCATGAAGATGACTCGATCGCACACTTGCATCACAGCCTCCAGGTTGTGCTCGATCAGGATCACCGACCTCCCGTGCGTGGGGAATCCGCGGATGACCGAAAGAATTCTGTCGATCATCACGGGCGCAATTCCCGCCACGGGCTCATCCAGCAGCAAGACCTCTGCATCGGTCGCCAGGCAGCATACCAGGCTCAGCAGTTTCTGCTGGCCGTAGGAAAGGGCGTCCGCCGGGTCATCCGCCTTTTCTGCCAGCCCAGCATCGTTCAACAGCGAGATGGCGGCCCTATTGATGTCGTTCTCGCGCATGGAGACAGGCTTCCCGCGAAAGAAGACATTCCACAAGCCCTCGCCTGGCTGGTTCGGAAAGGCGAGCAGGACGTTTTCCAGTACGCTCAAGCCGCGGATGAGCCGCAAGTCCTGAAAAGTCCGGGCCACGCCGAGTCGGGCGATTTTGTATGGTGGCCTGCCCAATAGACGTTGGCCTCTCAGGAGCACACTTCCCCGATCGGGTCTCGTGAATCCAGTGACTACATCGAAAAGCGTGGTTTTGCCAGCCCCGTTCGGCCCGATCAATCCCAACACTTGCCCGCCGCGCGCTGCACCAGAGAAGTTGTTCAGGGCAGCAACTCCATCGAAGTTCTTCGACACGCCGTGAAATTCCATCAGTGATTCGCTCATGCTCGCAGGCCGCCCCTTTCGAATCGGTATTGCCCAAGGATGCCCTGGGGACGCCATAGCATGAACCCCACGAGTGCGGTGCCGTAAAGAATCTGCCGGACGCTTCCGGCCGCGGCACCTGGGAGACCGACAAACCTTAGCACCTCTGGGAGCGTAACGAGCAATACGGCGCCGACGATTGGCCCCCACAGGCCCCCCGCTCCGCCGACGATCACCATTGCGAGAATCCCGACCGATTCCATCACTGTGAAACTCGAAGGGTCAACAAAGCTTACGTAGCTCGCGTACAATGCACCAGCTGCTCCAGCGACGGACCCGGATACTGACATCACGGCGACTTTCGCGGCAAGCACGTTTTTCCCCATGGACTGAGCACGAACCTCGTCTTCCCGAATGGAACGTAAAATCCTCCCGATGGGCCGTGTAGCGATTCGGTGGCAGATCAAAACGGATCCAATAAAAACGCAGCCGGCCAGGATCGCGAACCCCGAAGGTGTTGAAACCTCCCAGTGAGCGCAAGGGAGGTAATTGATGGACAAACAATCGGGGTAAACGGTGGATTGTTGCTTCGGTGGCATGGGGGCGAAGTACCGGTGGCCTCTTCTGATCTCCGTTCCGGTAGCAGTTCAGGGG
>JAAYYU010000312.1 GCA_012515235.1 Candidatus Anammoximicrobium sp. | reverse complement strand
CCCCTGAACTGCTACCGGAACGGAGATCAGAAGAGGCCACCGGTACTTCGCCCCCATGCCACCGAAGCAACAATCCACCGTTTACCCCGATTGTTTGTCCATCAATTACCTCCCTTGCGCTCACTGGTAACCGTAAGTCCTTGTACCGTAATCGGTACTGCAAATCAAAGCCTTTACCTCGTTGCCTGGACTGAGGCCCTCGACTTGGCGCCTCGCAATTTGGGGGTAACCGTCGTATGGACCAGGGCCTGCCGGTGGGAATGGAGCCACCTCCCGCTGCCGGCTTTCGAGGCCGATTCCACATCCTAAGGTATTAACCTCTAAGGACTTAGAGCCGCAATATGCCACCACAACGACCGACCCCCTAGCTTTGCTTCCCTCCCTCGTCCGGCGCGCCAACGGCCTTCCGCCAACGTCTTTCCCTGAACCAAGGGAACGCCCTCCGCCGCCACCATCGCATCCCGGCCCTACACACTCCCCGCACTTCGATCGGCACCGCAGGCACGCGAAGCACCTTGCCCATGCACCAGTTCGCCAGCAGCCAACCCTGACGCGATCGGTCCATTGCCCAGCCCGGGGCGTTGAATGGCGGGAACCGTGGCGAATCACGTATTCAGCATCCTGCCGGCTTGGCCTCGATCCGTATTGGCATCCTCTCATGCACGAGCCACCACCCCTCCCACCCGCCGTCCGCCGTCGGCGCCAGATCCATCGTCAACCGCCCATCGTCGCCCGCGATCAGCAACCGACCGTCCCGAATCGTCCAGTAGCGATCACAGCCGGCCCGGCCAGCGGCAAACGTTCCGTCGCCGCGGAACACCATCGGCCTGTGGTCGTAGCCCACGCGGTGATAGTCGAACCGCAGACGATCCATCGCCGTGATCGCGGCACGCTCCGCATCCCTGGGAAGCGTCTGAACCGCAGGCGACCGGTCGCACTTCAACTCGTCGATGAACCGGACGGACCCTGCCTCGTACGGAAAGCGTTGATTTGTACTAGACCTGAGCTTCGTTGCCCTGCGCGAACCGTCGGCGGCCGATGCGGCGGATGATTTCCGCTCGCTCCGGGGCAAACGCCTCCCGGCGAGGGGGCAGGGTTTGAAGCGAAAACGGATTGCTCGGCATGCCGTCGATCAGCAGCCGGGCGTAGGCGGCGTATTTCGGCAGGCCGGAAAGGTTGTCGGGGGTGATCTGTCCGGGGTACTTGCCAAGCTGTTGGGCGAGTACTTCGGCGTCCTCGCTGCCGACCTGAAACGCTACGATCGACCCTACGTTGCCCCACACGGCGTCGGCCGTCTCGTCGTTGATCTGGGCCAGGTACTGGTGGGCAACGATAAGGGACAGCCGGAACTTGCGGGCCTCCGACAACACCGACGCGAAACTCCCCGTGGTGAAGTTCTGGAATTCATCCACGTACAGGAAGAAGTCCCGCCGCTCCCCTTCCGGGATGTCGGCCCGCGTCATGGCCGCTTGCTGGATGCTCGTTACCAGGAACGCGCCGAGCAGCGTTGCGTTGTCCTCGCCGATCCGTCCCTTGCTCAGGTTCACGATCAAGACCTTGCCGTCGTCCATGATCTGGCGCAGGTCCAGGGATCGCCCCGGCTGGCTGACAATCGCCCGCATGTTCGTATTCGTGAGGAACGGGCGGATCTTGTTCTGGATCGCCGCGACGGCTTCCGTCCGGTAGTTGTCGCTCCAAGACGCGAATTCGTGAATCCAGAAACTCCGGACGACCTCGTCGCGGATGTTGGGCACCATGTGTTCTCGGTACGGTTTTTCGCCCAGCAGCCGCATGACGGACAGCAGGTTGCCGCCTTGCTCGACCGCCGCGAACACGGCGTTGCGGAGCGTGTCCTCCAGCCTTGGACCCCAGGAATCATGCAGCTTCTTGAACGCGCTCACCACGCCGGAGGTCACCTGGTCCACGCGGGACGGATCGCGGCTGGCCAAGGGATTGAACCCGACCACGTACTCGCGACTGGCCACGTCGAACAGGATCACGTCGTTCGTGCGATGTTTCGGCACGAGGCCGGCGATCGATTCGGCCAGGTCGCCGTGGGGATCGACCAGACAGACGCCGCGGCCGGCGGCGATGTCCTCGGCGATCATGTTCTGAATCAGCGTCGTCTTACCCATCCCCGTCTTCCCGACGATGTACAGGTGCCGGAGGCGGTCTTCAATCGCGAGCGTTACTAGCCGCTGGTCGTCCCGAAACCGGACTCGGCCCAGAACCACCGTCCCCGCCTCCGTGGACGGGTGAATCATCGTGGGCGCCTCCAGTTCGGTGAACTCATTGACCCGCATGCGCTCTGCACTGGCTGTCGCCGTCGGCGGATGCCAGAGCGTGGCCAGTTCTTCGTGGGACAGCAGGAACGGCCGCAGTCGTTTTCGGAGGCCATGCTGCGGACGGATTCTGCCGATCTGGAACGTCGCCAGCCGCGACTGCGTGAAAGCCCCCAACGCGCCCGCCATGCTCCGCAGCCGTTCCGTCGCCTCCGCCTTTCGTTCCGCCGGCGCATGCACCGCAAGCTGCATCCGGCACTCGAACAGGTGACCGCCGAACTTGTCGGCCGCCGCCTGCAGGTTCTCCTCCCGCTCGTGCAGCCGGCTTGTCGAGGTTTCCAACAGGGTGTGCCCCGGCGACTCGCTGCGAGCGGCGATCCGGCCCAGCAGCCAAGCCAGCCACCGCCAGCGTCCCCGCACGATGTTCCGGGCGAAGAAGGCGGCCAGCCTGTGGTGGGCGCGGAAGAAGCTCCGGTCCAACAGCCTCACCGCTTCGCGGGCCGTCCGGCATCGCCTTCGCGACGCCGGAATGATGCTGATCTCGACCCGACACTGCAGCGACTCGTCAGGCCGGACCGCGCGCAGCAGGCTGCAGACCGGATCGGCGAACGTGTGGTTGAGCAGATCCTCGAACTGCGCATGCCTCAGGATGGGATACAGTTCGGGACTCAAACGCACCTCGGCACTCCACGTTGCCAAGCCGGTGGGAGCGACGGGGACCTCGACGGCGGCCAGCGAGCAATGGGGGTAACTGGCCGCAATCGGGCCGAGGATCGCCTCCCGTTCCGCCGCGCTGCACTGCAGAATCAAGGCGACTTGTCCGTCGGCGGCACCGTAGGCCAGCGTTATCGGCGACTGCCGCAGGTGAGCCTGGTGGATGGCCGCCAGCGCCTTTTCCATGTAACGCGGTCCCCGCTCGTTGTTGGCCGGTGCGGCGATCAGGATATCCACGCTCGAAGCCTACCGCGGCGCGCGGACGGTTCAAATACCGCGGGGCGTCCATCTGGTGTGCTGCCGACGATTGCCAAGAAAAACCGCCTCGTCGAGGTGCGTGGATCGGGCGAGGCGGTGCTGTCGGCGTCTCAATCCCGAAGGCTCCATTCCCGATTCCGTGGGGGCGGAAGCAGGGACGCGGCTTGATACCCGCATCGGGCACTGCGAGTGAACGCGACAGTGTAGCGAAGCGTATCAAAACACGTTCGCCCGGGCGAGCGGCGGCGACAGCCGCACCGGTTCCCGCCGGAACGCGGACGACGGTTGCGCGTCGCACAACGCACGCCACTGGCCATGATGGTCGTTCAACAGCGGATCCGTCACGGCACACGGGGTGCCGAGGTACGCATCCTGCGTCGCGGCATACACCAGCCGCCGGTCCT
>JAAYYU010000033.1 GCA_012515235.1 Candidatus Anammoximicrobium sp. | reverse complement strand
GGATACAGGCCCATCAAGTTCGACAGGTGGCGGTGGCTCTCGCGTAGTTCTTCGTTCGCGTCCAGCATCAGCACGCCGCTCGGGCCGACGTGCCAGTCGCCGAGCGCGGCGGCGGTGTCTGCCCAGCCTTTCGCGGCCGCGGGATCGCCCGCCGCATCGGCCATTTCAACCAGCGACAAGAAAAACATCTTCAGACAGAACAGGTCGTAGTTGCTGTTGGGCGCGAGCCAGGCCTGGAGGCTGTTGTTGTGGATCTCCGGAGACGAGGAAAGCGGGAGCTTGAGCCGGCCTTGCTCGTCGGCCTGGAGCAGCGCGCGGAGGCTCTGGCCCAGTTCGCGGCACCACGGATAGGCTCGGGTCCGCAGGAAGTCGTCGTCTGCCGTGTAGCGCCAGTGCAGGTAGAACAGATGGCCGATCCACGGGCCCATCGTCGGCGAGAGAGAGTACTGGGCCCAGCCGGTGAGCGGATCGCCGGCCAAGGACATGACGCCGGGGACGTTGGCGCCGGGCGTGCCGAAGAAATCGCGGGCAAAGCGGCGGTAGGCCGGCAGCAGGTCCCAGTTGAAATCCAGGAAGCAGCGGCCTTCGTCGAAATGCCCGGCGGCCTGATAGGCCATGTACGTCATTTGCGTGTTCAGGTCGTTGTGGTAGTCGCCCTTCCACGGCGGCAGGGCGCCAGCGTCGGCGGTCCAGACGCCTTGCAGCGGCATGGGCGGCGAGCCGAGCCGCGAGGCCGCGCCGTGGAAGTAACGCACCAGGTAGTAGTGCCGCAAGATCTCGGGATCGGGGAAACGGACCGCCGATTGCGACCAGAAACGCGTCCACCATTCGGCGTGCGGAGCGAAGGACGTTTCGTAGCCGGTCTTCATCGCCGCAGCCACGCGCTGGCGGGCCAACTGGAGCGGCTCCGGATCGTCGCTGCTGGACGTAACGGTGACGGCCAACAACGTCGCCTCGGCCTCGCGGCGGCTGGCGACGCACACACAGTATTTCAGGCCGTCGGCGGTTTCCTGGACGAACCATTGCACCGTCCCGTCGCGGCCGGGCTGGGCAGGCGGATAACCGAGCTTGGCCACGGCGTGGCTGTCCGGCCCCGTGCCGCCGCTGCCGGTTCCCGGAACGCGCAGGCGGATTTCCTTCGGCTCCGCTCCCGGAATGCGCGCCAGGGCGACGGGTTGCGCGGCGCTGAAGAAGACCTCGATCTTGCCGCCGCCGGCCAGCCCCGCGCGGCCCTCGGCCGTGGCCAGATTCAACTCGAACCGCTCCACCTGTTGCGACGGATCCAGGGTCACTTCCAACCGGCCCGCCGGGATTTTTGTCGGGGTGGGGTGACGGTAGGGTTCGTCCGTCAGGCGGCTGATTTCGGCCTGGTTTTTCTCGCGCACCAGCTGCTGCAGATTGGCATACGTGAATCCCGGTTCGCGGATTTGCGGCGGCGTGCGCAGATCCCACAAATCGCCCCGGTCCAACGACAGCCGCAGCAGGTTCCCTTCGCCCCACAGCAGCCCGCCGAGCAGCCCGTTGCCCAGCGGGACGGCTTCGTCCCAGGTGGTGACCGGGGCGGCCAGCTGCAGGTTCAGCGACGCATCGGGCAACTCCGCCGCGGCCAATCCAAACGGCAGGACGGCGGTCAGAGCGACGAAGCAACAAAGGGTTCTCAGGGCATTCATGGTCGGGTTTTCAAGTGTCCTCGGATGTTGGCGCGCGACAACCTGCGCGTCGTAGAACGGAATTCATGTCCCGTTCGGAACGAAAAAAAACTCCGTTCAATTCCTCAACGGCGGTTCTCCTTGTTGTCGCGGAGGCGGAGCGTGACAAGCGACACGATGGCAAATACCAGGATGTGGGCGACCAGGACGCTGCCCACGCGGGCCGAGTCCCATTCGGCGCCAAGGTCCATGTTGCCGGCGTCGCGCAGACGGTCTTGCACCGAAGACGCCAAGGTCCGGACCAATCCCTGGTAGCCCCAGTAGGCGGAAATCACCAGCTGCGCCAGGCCGCGCGTGGCTCCCGCCAACGGCGCCAGGATTCCGGCCAGAACGATCTGCGGGATCAGCGAGACGGGCACCATCGTCACCGCGACGTCTTCGCTGTCGGCGAGGGCCGAGATGGCCAGTCCGATTGCGACGCCCGTCAGGGAAACCAGCGACAGGAGCGCGTACTGGGACCACCCGTCGCCGCCCAGTTGGGTGAACAAACGGACGCCCGCATACAACAAGGTCGACTGCAGGATGCTGGCAGCGCCGAGGACGATCAGCTTCGAGCCGTAGTAGCTGACCACGTTCAAGCCGACGTCGCGTTCCTGGCGGAAGATCGTACGTTCCTTGACGATCTCCTTGGCCGCGTTGTTACAGCCGAACCAGAGGCACGAGATGGCGAGCAAGAACAGGATCTTTGCCGTCAGGGCCGCGGTGGCGGCTTGGCTCGCCTCCTGGCGGAACTCCGCCTGGGACTCCGGCAGGAGTTCACTCCAGGCGACGCCCGGCGCGGCGATGTCCGCGACCCGCTTCGCCTCCGCTTCCACGTCCGGACGGGAAATGTCGCCGAACACCCAGATCAGCAGCCAGGCGATCAGCAGACTCTGGCCGAGCATCATGGCCAGCATGCCTTTGTCGGCCAACAAGATTGCGAGGTAGCGCCGCACCAGGAGCGGCAACTGGCGAGCCGCGGCGCGGAACTCCTGCGACCGGCTCTTCCGCGCGCGGGACGAGGGGAGCGTCTTCGGCGCGGCCTGTGCGGGAAGCCGCTGCTCGACGTAACGCTGATACTGGATGCTCTCGCGGAACCGTTGTTTCCATTCTGCCGGCCGTCTCGACTGCAGGCAGCGGTAGACTTCCCCCAGCCGGGAAACGCCGAAATACGCGAGGGCTTCGGCCGGGGGACCGACGAAGGCGAGCACCCCGCCGGCAGCCAGGACGGCGACCAGATGGCACGTCTGTTCCACGTAGCCGACGCGATGGGTGACCAAGACGACCGTCTTGCCGTCGTCCGCCATTTTGCGGGACAGCTCCATCATTTCGCGGTCCGACAGTTCGTCCAGACCCGAGGTCACTTCGTCCACGAAAATCAGGCTCGGATTGCAGATCGCTTCATTGGCCCAGCCAGCCCGTTTTCGCTGGCCGCCGCTCAGCCGTCGGATGCGGGTGGCGCGATGCTCCGACAAACGCACCGCCTCGAGCATGGCGGAAACGCAGCTTTCAATTTCCGTCCCGGACGTGTCGCTCGGCAACCGCAAGCGGGCCGTGTAGCGAAGCGCTGCGTCCAGCCGCAACATGTCGTGCAGCGTCTCTTGCTGCGGCACCACGGCAAGGTTCTGTTTCAGGGCCTCGAAGTGCGCGTACAGATCTTCGCCGTTGAGCATCACGCTGCCTTCGTCCGCCGGCCGGCGGGCGCTGAGGGCGGACAAGAGCGTGGACTTTCCGCAGCCGCTCGGTCCCAGGACACAGACCAGCTCGCGCGGCCGGACCACCAGCGAAACGCCGTCCAGGATCAGCTTCGAACGGCCGCGATGTTCGTGGTCCGGCACGCGGCACGTCAGGTCCCGCGCGGCCAACTGCACTTCGCGCTTGTGCGACAACGGACACAGGGCCGTACCGGTGAAGACCAGGTTGTAAGGTCCGATTTGGATCTCGCTGCCGTCGCGAATCAGCGTGGGCCCGCGGATCCGTTGACCGTCCACGAACGTGCCGTTGGCGCTTTTCAGATCGCCGATCGTCGCGACGTTCCCGGTGCGTGAGATCCAGGCGTGGACGCGCGACACGCGGATGTCGGGCAAACAGAGGTCGGTCCGCCCGGCGTCCCGCCCGATCAGGACCTGCCCCACCGGCAATTCGAAGGCGCCCGGGAATTCCGGGGAAGCGTCAGGGTGCTCCGGTTGCCTCGCACTCTGCCACGCCGTGTCCGTCAGGGTCAAGGATTGCCGCAGGTCCGGTGCCGGACCGCGCAACTGGCTGATGAGCCAGCGGTTGGCGGCGAAGGTGGTCGAGACGCGGGGATCGTCGCGCTTGACGAACACAAAGACGTGTCGCCTGGCTTGAATCAGGGCCAAGTGCGTCAACGGCACGGGCTGCTGGACCGGCAGGTGGTCCACCGTCACGGCCCCGTCCGTGGGCAGCGGCTCCAGAAACCATTCTCCGCCTTCGCGTTTCAGCCGGAACAGCAACCGACCGGCAGGGACGTCGTCCAGCACGACGTCCGCCGGGGGGCCGCCGAAGTCGATGCTCCGGCCCGATTCCAACGGATGACGTTGGCGGGAGGAGAACGCAAACAGGTACGGGAAGCGATCTTCAGGCATCTATGGCCTACTCGCCGAGACGCTTCAAGGCGTCCGCCGCGCGGTCGCGGACCAGGCGACTGGGGTCCTGCAGCAGTTTCTTCAGTTCCGGAATGAACCGCTTGCCGAAATCGCTGCGTTCGCCCAACGCCGCAGCGGCCTCGGCCCGGACCAACTCGAACTCGCTGCCCAGCGCCTCCTTCAACAGCGGGGCCGCCACGACCGCCAGCCGCGCCTCGCCAGGCTGGATCTGCAGCAGGGCGCGAATGCTGGTCAACCGCACGACCGGATCCGGACGCCGCAGGTTTTCCCGCAACGCGGGGACCGCGGCCCGCGCCGCCGGCCCGATTCTGCCTAGCGCCAGGGCGGCGCTGGCGCAGATCGGAGTCTGCTCCGACGACAGCGAACCGACGAGGGCCGGCACGGCGTCCGCGGCGGCCGGCCCGATCGCCGCCAGCGCGAACTGCACCTCGCGCTTGAACAGCACCTCCTCTTCCGCCTCGGCCGGCTCGCCCAGCAGCCGCACCAGCGACGGCACGGCGGATTCCGCCTTGGCCCCCATCCGCTGGATCAGCCGCACGGCATACGGCCGCAACTCCCGGTTGCTCAGCACTTCATCGATGTGCTGCAGCGCCTTGGGCCCCAGTTGCGACAAGGCTTCGATCGCGTTGCCGACCACCTCCGGGTCTCGGTCCCGCAACGCTTCGACCAGCAGCGGAGCCACCTTGTCGATCGGCACGCCCACATCAACGGCGATCCGGGCCGCGGCTCGGCGGAGGTGGACGTCCTGGGATTTGAACGCCTGCAGGATCAGTTCCACGGCCCGCTCGACGGCCGCGCGATCGGCGGGATGGTTGCGGGCGATCGCCCAGGCGCTGACCATCCGCAGAAAGGCGTCGTCCTGCTGCAGCGCCTGCTGCAGCGCGGCCGTCGCTTCCGGGGTCGTGCCGACGCGGCCCAAGGCAAAAGCGGCGGCGTAGCGGACTCCGCCCGCCTCGTCCTTCAAGGCCGCGACGATTTCGGGAACCAAGGGCTGCGCCGCCGGGCCGATCTCGCCCAAGGCCGCCAGGGCCTGCATCCGGACCTCCGGCTCCCGGTGCTGCAGAACGCCCTTCAGGTGCGGCACCGCGGCGGCGGCCTGGGGACCGAGTTCGGCCAGCGCCAGGCAGGCCCAATAACAGGCCTGGTCGTGGGTCAAGGCCTGACACAGCCTGGGCAGGGCCGCCTCGCCCATTTCGGCCAGCGTCTGGAGGGCCGGCGCAATGCTCGCCGGGTCGCCCAGTTCGAGGATCTTCAGCACCAGCGGCAACGCTTTTTCCTGAGGCGGATTCAGCCGCTGCAGGGCCCTCAATGCGGCGCGCCGCACCACCGCAGCGCGGTCGAACGCCGCTTGCGACAGCCCCTCGAGGACCGCGTCGGAGCCGTCGCCAATCCGTCCCAAGGCATAGGCGGCGTACCCGCGGACTTCGGCCTTGTCGTCGCTCAGCTTCCCGATCAGCGCGGGCACGGCCGGCAAGGCCTTCTCGCCCAAAGCCTCCAATTGGCCGATCGCCTGCAGGCTGGCGTCCCGGTCCGGGCCGCCAAGTTCCGCAACCAATTCCTGGACGTCCACCGTCGCCTCCGCCGCCGGCGCCGGTGTTGCCGCCAGGAGCCAGCCAACCATCCAACTCATGAGAAACGCGGATTTCATGGAAGACCTCGTCCTTGTGTTCACTGCCTGCGACCGCTCATGGAACCTCACGCCAGACGCTACTCGGAAGGCTGCGTCGCCTCGTAAGCCAGGCTCTTCAGGAAGTCCTTCGACTCGGCATACAACTGCGGCGAAAAGTCGTTGATTCTCCTCTTTAACTGGGCGCTGATCCGGTCGATGGCCGCGCTGGCCACCGCCACTTGCTCCGCCGTCAGAAAGCCCGTGGTGGAACGGGCGGCGTACAGCTGTTCCAGCTTCTGCCGGTCTGGCTCGTAGGCCGTGTCGCGCAGCAGCGCGGGCCAGTTGACAGCTCCAGTCAGCGGATCCAGGGCGGAGGGACTGAGCCGGTCGGGAGCGCGCTGCGACGCGTAACGGATCAGGTCCTCCGTCGTGGGCTGGCGGCCACGCTCCTCGGCGCGGGCGGCACGGTTCATCTGCCGCATCTGGAAATACTTCTCGGCCCCGTACACGCGGTTGTCGATGCATTTGCGGCGGGCGTCTTCGTAGTTCTTCGCCGCCTTGGAATTCATCAAGTTCGCCGCGCCCGCGGAACGGATGATGTCGGCGAATCCGCGCTGCACGCCTTCTTCATAGGTGGAAGCGTGGTAAGAAAACGGCGGATAGGGCCACAGCGGCCTGGACGGGGGCGGCAAGGGCGGGTACTGAGCCGCCGCAACCGAGAGAAGAACGAGCGACAAGAGGACGACTGGACTCCAGGTGATTCGCATCTTCCGGTCTCCTAGTGCTGAGCCGCAGACGGCAGAAGGAGGAACAAGCCGGACGCCGCCATCTGGCACCCCAAACGTTTCGCCCCATCCTGCGCGTCTGCCTGGGGGGCTGGACCTGGCGCCGCCTGCCTCCAATGTATCGTACCGCCGCGTGAAAAACAGACGGGCTGCAGGGAAATTCGCGTCCTGACAAGCGGCACCGGGGTCACGCGTCGGCGGGCAGGTTTTCCAGGTCCATCTGGTCCTTCGGACGATTGGCCGCCGCCTTCATGGCTCTTAACCATCGCAACGAAGCGTATTGGTAACGGCCCCCTGCCACGGCGGTGTCGAACAGTCGCTCGACCGGCTCGTCCAGATAACCCGGAATGTAGTCGAACAAATCCAAGAACCCAAAGTCGGTAACGAGCATCATCATGCGGGTGCCGCGGATGTACGGCAGGGAGACGGGAAAGGTCCGTTCGATCCCGGTTGCCGGATCGACCTCGTTGCCAATCCAACAGGCCTTGACCTCAATCAACGCAGCCAACAGCGACGCCTCCGTTTCGGGCGTGCGCCAGAACACAAGGTCCGTGTCTTCCGTAGCCCGCACGAATCCGTGAAATGCCACGGCGTGGCCGCCGATGATGACAACCGGGACGTTATGGCTGCTGAGCACGTCGAGCAGGTGAAACGGGTCTCCACACTCCATCGATCACCTCCGCGCGGCGCGACGCCATGTTTCTCCGCAGAAAGTGCTGGTATCCGCTCGGCGACGACCGCAGCACGCGGAAGGAAGCCTGCTGCAGCTTCGCAAACTCGGCAAGCCGCCCGCTGGCCGTGCGGTTTTCGCGCAGACGCCGCAGGTACCGCGTGCGGATGTCGATCGCCAGAGGAACGCTTCCACGGTCGGTTGCCATGAAGGATTCTCAAACAACCCGTTGTCGATGCGGGGGACCAACGGTCGCTCAGCAACGAACAACCCTACCGCGCGCGGCGGGTCCGGTCAAGACCGGGCGGGACCGCGGGATTGACTCGGGCGGCGAGGCGGGTTGCGGCACCGTCGCCGCACGCCGCGCTGTCCCCAACGGGATGTCGAAAGTCCTCGCCGCCGTCGGTCCGGCGCGCGAGCGCGCCGGCCTGAACGGCCCCTTGGCGTGGCCGTTTGCCGCCTGACGCCAGTGCCTGCTGAACCCGGAAGTTTGGCGCGCCGCTACGACCTCGCGACCCGATCGAAAGCGGCACGCGCCCCGCCTACAGCCGCACGACCGCTCCCGTCCGTGACGACTCCTCGGCGGCGGCCAGGAACGCGACGGCGGCGCGGGATTCCTCCGGAGTGATCCGGTCCGGGCGGCGGCCGGCGGCGACGCAATCGGCAAAATAACGCAGTTCCGCGCGGAGGATGCCGAACCGCTGGCCAAAGACGTTCGGCCAGTACAGCGTGTCGGGCAGATGGTTGCCCGCCCCGTCGTGGATCTCCAAACCGGCTTCGCCACAGTTGATGTACAACGCGCCCTCGGTGCCGATCACTTCCATCCGCGCGTCGATCTGGTACGGCGTGCTCTCCGGCAAGTACCAGATGGACTCGATCACGGCAATCGCGCCGCTGTCCAGTCGGGCCATCGCCCAGCCGCCGTCCGGATACTTGTTCTGGCCCGGATGGATCTCGTGTGCGTAAACACTGACCGGCTTCGCGCCGCTGAACCAGAGCATCAGATCTCCGTCGTGGATGCCGTCGCCCATCAAGGCCGAAATGCTGTCCAGCACCATGCGGCCGATCTTGACGGACAGGTTGCGGCGGGCGTGCATCGAGACGATTTTGCCGATCCGCCCCTCGTCGATCGCCTGCTTGGCCACCGCCACGCGGGGATCGAACCGGCAGATGTGGCCGACCATAAAGTTGCCCGGCGCCTGGGCGGCCGCCGCCAGGATCTGGTCGCAATCGGCGGCCGTCGGCGCCATCGGCTTTTCCAGGAACACGTGCTTGCCGCTTTGCAACGCGTCGATCGCAATGTCCCGATGGTCGTAGATGTGCGTCGTGACGCCGACCACGTCGATGTCGGGATCGGCCAGCAGATCGTGGTAATCTGTGTACCGCTTGGCCACCTGGAACCGGTCGGCGACCTCCGCCAACCGCTGCGGACGCCGCGTGCAGAGAGCCGCCAGTTCGATGCCCGGCATCGTGGACAGCGCCTCGGCGTGGACCTCGCCGAACCAACCCAAACCGATCAGACCCCAGCGGATGTTCTTCTGTGTTTGACTCATGTTCAACTCCTGATGGATCTCGACACTCTCACCCAACTCCAGCAACCCGGCTGCCTTGAACAAGCCGGGTTGCCGCAGCGGCAGGTTTCCCATGTTGGGCGTAACGCGATGCTCAGTTTGTGTCCCAGGCGAGGCCGAGTCAAGAAGCCGGCTCCGCCGGGTGCGACGAATTGCCCCGGCGCGACGGTCAACTCAGGGCCAGTGCAACTCGGCGTCTTTCAGCACGCGGCCGTCCGCGTTTCTTTCCTTGGCATGCTGGAACCCGGAGGTGACCAACTCACCCAGATCGAAGCGGAACTGCCGCTCGGTCGACACCTGGCGGGCCCGCTGCGCCAGTTCGTCGCGGCCCAGCGGCAGGGGACGCGGCACGGCCAACAGAATCTTGTTGCCCGCGCCCGGCACGTCCAGGATGTACAATTGGTCGAACACCTCCTGGTAGGTGCGGACCATCGAGTCGTACAGCGGGTTGGAAGAACGGCTCCAGATATTGCCGACCACGACGCCGTTCGGCTTCACAGCCCGCCGCACGGCCCGCAGGAACTCCTGCGTGGTCAAGTGCGGCGGCACGCTGTCGCTGCTGAACGCGTCCAGGAAGATCATGTCGTATGGCTGCCGGAACCGCTCGACAAACTCGCGGCCGTCCCCCACATAAGCGCGCATCCGGTCGTCCTCGCGAAAACCGAAGAACTGCTTGGCCACGTGGACGACGTCCGGATCGATGTCCACGGCGTCGATCGCGGCGTGGGGATAGTGCTTGCGGAGGAAAGTCGGCAGCGTCCCGCCGCCCAGGCCGACGATCATGACGCGGCGCGGTTCGTCGCACAACGCCAGGCCCGCGAAAGCGACTCGCGCATAGGGCAGTTCCAAATGGTCCGGATCTCCGAGCTTGACCACACTCTGCCTCGCCCCGCCCTTTTCAAACCGCAACGTTCGCAAACCGTTTTCTTCCGTGACGATGATCGTGCTGTAGGGCGAAGCCTTTTCGTACAACAACGTCTGCTCGGCGCGGACCAGCACGGCCAGTCCCACAAAGGTAACAATGCCGGCGTAGAAAAAAGGACGTCGATTCATGGTGACAAACTCCCGGTGGTTTCCAAGATGGTGCCATTGTCGCCATTGCACCGCCGGCCGGCAAGGACGCCAATCGCTAAATCCCGCCAGTGTTTTCGGACATGGGAATCCGGGCGCCTGGCGGCGTTGCCCTGCCATCCGCCCGGGCGGTCTTGATCCGTGATATCGCCATGCCATCCGTGGGCACTTCCCGCCCTCGAAGGCGACGTTACGATCGCGAAGAAACAGCCCTTCGTCCCCCTCCGCATTGGCACGGCCAGCGGGCCGATGGTAGATTGGAGACGAAGTGGGCCGCTCGTTCGCCGGTTCCTGCGCAGTCGACAGGACCGCTCCGCGCAGCCGTTCATTCGCCTCGGAAGTCAGGAGTGGCGTCATGACGATTCGCCGAAGTGCTGGGATTCGCCCGTCTCCCCGCCGCTGGCTGTTCGCCGTGTGCTTGGCGGCGTCAGTTCTGGCTGTCCGCACGCGGGCGGCCGACGAAGTCTCCTTGCCCGACAACCTGGCGCGGTCGGCCCGCGCGGCGGCGACCTCGGAGCACAACGCGCATTATTTGGCCAAGTTCGCCACCGACGGCAAGATCCCGCTGCCGGGCAGTACGTCGGAAGACCGGGACGCCGCCTGGTGCGTGCTGAAGGCCAAGACGGGCGACGCCGCGGACTTTACGCTCGAGTGGGACCAGCCGGTCGCCGTCGCCGAGATCGTCTATTTTGGCCGCACGTCCTGGTTCATGCAGGAGTGCTTTAAGGGCTATGAAGTCTATCTGGACGGCGCGGTCCAGTCGGCCGCCAAGGGCACGCTGAAGATGATCCACGGCCCGCAGCGGATCGCGATCCCGCCGGCCCGGGCCAACAAAATCACGATCAAGTTCCTCAACTCCTACGGCGGCTACAACCCCGGCGCGGCGGAAATCATGGTCTTCGGCCAGCAGCTGTCGCGCCAGCAAGCGGCCCTCCTGCACCGGCTGTCCGGCGCAGTCGAAATTGCGGGCGTCGATCAGGTCACACCGGGCGCCCTCCGCGAGCTGATCGAGTGGATGCAGAAGACACACGGTCCGGCCTATCCGCAGGCGGACGGGCAGCTCACACAACTCGCGGCGCTGGGGCCGCGGGACGACGACGAGGCTCAACAGCAGTTGGCCCGCCTGCAGCGCGACGTGCTGCTGTCCGGCGTGGACCAGTTGCTGGTCATCAAGCGGCACGAGATTACGGCGTCGCACGTCTACACGTACCACTATGAAGGCCAGCAAAACGGCGGCGGGCTGTACGTCGCGCGGCTGCACGAACCGGACGCTCCGCCGATCGAACTGGTCGCTTCGCCGGAAGGCCAGATCCTGGACTGCGACCTGTCGTACGACGGCACGCAGGTCCTGTTCAGCTGGCGGCGGAAAACGGGCGACGGCTATCACCTGTGGACGGTCAACATCGACGGCCGCGGCCTGAAACAGCTGACCGACGGCCCGTGGCACGACTACAACGGCTGCTGGCTGCCCGACGGCGGAATTGCCTTTCTCAGCACGCGCGCGCCCCAATTCGCCTACTGCTGGCACGCGCCGGTCGGCGTCCTGCACCGCATGGCCGCCGACGGCTCGAACGTCGTGCGGCTGTCGGCCAACTATCTGAACGATTTCACGCCCGTTGTGCTGGAGGACGGGCGGCTGATCTACACGCGCTGGGAATACGTCGACAAGCCGGCGATTCCGATCCAGAGCCTGTGGACGATCAACCCGGACGGCACGGGCTTGGCCGGCTATTTCGGCAACCGCGTGCTGTCGCCGGGAACGTTCATGGAAGCCCGGCAGATTCCCGGCACGACGAAGATCCTCTGCACCCTGACCGGCCACAACGGCCCGACTCGCGGCGCGATCGGCGTCGTAGACCGCAGCCGCGGCGTGAACGCCCAGGCCGCGATCGAAAACATCACGCCCGACACGCCGCTGCTGCCGGTCGACAAGGGCAACGGCAACACGAACGGCAGCAAGCTGTACGGCGGACCCATGCCGCTGGACGCCCGGCGGTTCCTGGTGTCCGCCCGCGGCCCGGTCCTGGTCCGCGATCTGGCGGGCACGTGCGTCTCGCTGGCCCTGGCTCGGCCCGACGACGGCCAGCAGTACTTCTGCGCGACACCCGTGCGGCCGAGGATGCGGCCGCCCGTGATCCCCACCCGCCTGCCCGCCGACTCGGCGGCGCAGGAGCCGATTGCGACGCTGTATCTGCAGGACGTGTACGCGGGTTTGTCGCCGACGGTCCCGCGCGGCGAAGTGAAGGCGATCCGCGTCGTGCGCGAGATGCAGAAGACCGTGCGGATCGATCCGAGTCTGCGGGCCTTCGGCTTCCAGTTCCCCGTGATCTCCTGCGGGGCGACGTACGCGGGCAAGGACGTGATCGGCGAAGTGGACGTGAACCCGGACGGCTCGGCTTATTTCCAAGTTCCGTCCGGCGTGCCGCTGTACTTCATGGCCCTGGACCGGGACGGCCGGGCGGTGCAGCGGATGCGGAGCTTTACGCACTTCATGCCGGGCGAAGTCCAAGGCTGCATCGGCTGCCACGAATCCCGGCTGGATTCGCCCCTGCGGCAACTGGCCGGTCTGGGCCTGGAACCCAAAGAGCTGCAGCCGCCGGAGTGGGGCGGCGGCGGATTCGATTACGCGCGGATCGTCCAGCCGGTGCTCGATCAGCATTGCGTCCCGTGCCACCATCCGCACGACCCGACGAACACGATCGACCTGACGGGCGACAAGACCGATTGGTTCAACGTCTCGTACGACGTGCTGGCCCGCGAGCGTCAAGGCGGACGCGGCACGTCGTACGTGAACTGGATTCCCACCTACAACGGCCAGGAATGGAACATCCTGCAAGTCGCGCCGAAGACCTGGGGTTCGCCGCAGAGCAAGCTGGCCGACGTGATCCTGTCCGGCCACCCCGACGCCGCCGGCAAGCCGCAAGTCAAGCTGAACGACGCCGAGCGGCGGCGGATCCTGGCCTGGATCGATCTGAACGTGCCCTACTACGGGTCCAGCGAAACGGCGCACCCGAACGCTCCCGGCTGCCGGCAGATGGTCCCAAAGGATCTGGACGCGATCCTGGCTGACGTGAGCAAACGCCGTTGTGCCGAGTGCCACCGCGACGGGGCTTTCCCGCGGCGCGAGTGGACGCGGATCACGAACCCGCAGCTGAATTCGTTCCTGCTCGCGCCGCTGGCCCAGTCGGCCGGCGGCACCCAGCGCTGCGGCAAGCCCGTGTTTGCCGACGCGCAAGACCCCGACTACCGAGCCATCCTGGCGACTTTTACCCCCGTGCTCGAGCGGCTGGCCAAGACGCCGCGGATGGACATGCCCGGCGCTCAACCGTCGTGCAAGGTGAACCGGTCGTGCCAGTGATCGCCGCCGAAACCGTCTCCGGCCCCGGCGAAGGTGGTTCGAGAATTCACTGCCCGGCGACAGGCAAGCACTCGGCAATCATCCTGTCGAGATCTTCTTTCTGGAGGACAGTAACCCCCAGCTTTTTTGCCTTGTCGAGCTTGCTCCCGGCATCGTCCCCAACCAGAAGAAAGTCGGTCTTGCTGGAGACGCTGGAGGTCGGCCGCCCGCCGTGCTGCGCGATCAGGGCATGCAGCTCCTCCCGTTTGTATCCGGGGATCGTCCCTGTCACCACAAACGTCTTACCTGCCAAGGCGCCACCCCGCACGCCGGCCTGCTTTCGGCCCTCCATGTTGACACCGGCGTTCCGCAGGTCTGCGATCGCCTTTCGGCCGTGCTCGCTTTGAAGGAACGAATACACGCTTTCGGCGATGATCGGGCCGATTTCATTGATCTTGGATAAGTCGTCAACGCTGGCCTGCTCCAATTCGTCCATGCTCGAAAAACTCTCTGCCAAAACCGTAGCTACCCTCGTGCCCACATGGCGGATTGACAGGGCGTTCAGCACGCGGACCATGCCCGCAGACTTGCTCGACTCGATCGCCTGAAGCAGGTTTCTCGGCGATTTGTCTTTCATTCCTCGGAGCTTCGTCAGTTGTTCAAGTTCCAGTCGGTAGAGGTCGGCGCAGTCCTGGACCAGTCGCTCGCCAACAAGTTGATTGACCAAGCTATCCCCCAGGCCCTCGATGTTCATACAGTTCCGACTGCCAAAATGGCGAATCCGTTCCCTGAGTTGCGCCGGGCATTGACGGTCGGGACAGCGGACGTAGACGCCGGTGTCATCCTTGACCAACGGAGTGCGGCACTCAGGACACGCGATGGGGAATTCGTACTCCGGCAAGTCCGTAATCCGTCGATGTGCTTCGACGCGCACGACGTGCGGGATGATCTTGCCAGCCTTCTCGACAATAATCACGTCGCCAACGCGGATGTCTTTGCGTCTGATTTCGTCCGCATTGTGCAGGCTCGCGCGACTAACGGTTGTACCGGCCAAGGACACGGGGCTCAGTTCGGCGACCGGGGTGATTGCGCCAGTCTTGCCGACCTGTACGTCGATGCGGTTCAGCCGCGTCGCCGCCTCGTATTTCTCGAACTTGTAGGCCACCACCCAGCGGGGACTTTTCGACGTGGCCCCAAGCCGCTCGCGCTGCTCGAAGCTGTTCACCTTAAGCACCAGGCCGTCGACCTCGAAATCGAACTCATGCAGCCGGCCGATGAGCTCCTCGCAGTACTCGATGGCCTTGTCGATGTGTGGGAAACACTGCACCAAAGGCGTCGGCCGCAAACCGTAGCCGCCGATCTTCTCGAGGAATTCGAGATGGGTTGCAGCACGGAGCCCTTCACAATACCCCACACTGTGCGCGAAGAACTTCAAAGGCCGGGATGCGCAGGTCTTGGGGTCCTTGAGGACAATGCTCCCCGCCGTGAAGTTGCGCGTGTTGGCAAAGACGGATTCCCCTCTCTCCGACTGCAGCCGGTTGATCTTCACCAAGTCGGAGTTGGTCATGTAAACTTCGCCGCGAATTTCGATGACGGCCGGAAAGTCCGTTCCGCATAATCGCAAAGGCACGTCGGAAATCGTGCGCACATTGTGCGTGACGTCCTGCCCAATCGAGCCGCTCCCCCGTGTGAGTGCCCGCGCGAGCAGGCCGTTCTCGTAGATGGTCGCGATGGCCACGCCATCGATCTTCAACTCCACGACCCAGTCGATCGTGTCGCCAGCCAAGAGCTTCGAGGTGCGGCTCGCGAACTCCCTGAGTTCGTCCACGCTGTAGGTGTTCTCGATCGACAGCATCGGCTCACGATGCGTGAGCTTGGGCAAGTCGCCCACCAGTGCGTCGCCGACGCGCTGCGTGGGGCTGTCCGGCGTGACCAGTTCCGGGTGCTTGGCCTCCAGGTCCTTGAGCCGTTGCAGCAGGCGGTCGTATTCCAGGTCGCCGATTTCCGGCGCGGCCTCAACGTAGTACTGGCGGTCGTGGTGGCGGATCTGCTCCCGCAGTTGTTCAACCTCGATTTGCGGCAGATGGGGCATGGTGATGGGCTCCCTTCCGGACTAGCGAGCGGACAGCGAGCGAAGGTCGTCGAAAAAGCGAGGATACGTCTTGTCGGTGCAACGCGGATTCAGGATCACGACGCCGGGCGTGCGCAGGCCGGCCAGCGCCAGGCTCATGGCCATGCGGTGATCGTTGTAGGTTTCAATCTCGGCGCCGTGCAGATCGGCCGGCACGATCTGCAAGCCGTCGGGCCGCTCTTCGACAGCCGCCCCCAGTTGCCGCAGTTCGCGGGCCAGATCGCCGATCCGGTCGGATTCCTTGTGGCGGATGTGGGCCACGCCCGTGATCGTCGTCGGGCTGTCGGCGTACAGGGCCACGGCGGCCAGCGTCAGCACGGTGTCGCTGATGGCGTTCATGTCCACCGTGATCCCGTGCAGCCAGCCGCCGGTCACGGTGATGGAGTTGTCGCCGTATTCCACTCGGCAACCCATCTGGGCCAGGCATTCGCAAAAGGCGACGTCCCCCTGCAGAGCGTCCCGCGTCAGACCTTCGACCGTCACCCGACCGCCGGCGATCGCGGCCGCGGCCCAGAAGTAGCTGGCCGCCGAAGCGTCCGGCTCGATGGCGTACTCCCGGCCGGTGTAGCGGTTTCCGGCAATCACGAACCGGTCCAACCGGCGGTCATCCACGCGGACGCCAAAGGCCGACATCACGGCCAGCGTCATCCGGACGTACGGCTGGGACACCAACTCGCCATCCACCAGGACCAACACATCGCGACGCGCGTAGGGCGCCGCCATCAACAGGCCGCTGAGGAACTGGCTGGAGACATTGCCGCGGACGGCAGCCGAGCCGCCCGGCAGGCCGTCGGCCAAAACGACGACCGGCGGGCAGCCGTTGTCGAATTCCGAACGGACGTCCGCGCCCAGTTGCCGGAGTCCGTCCAGCAAGTCCTGAATCGGCCGTTCTCGCATCCGTTCGACGCCGTCCAGGCGGAACCGGCCGTGTCCCAGCGTCGTCAGGGCCGTGAGAAAACGGATCGAGGTCCCGCTGTTGGCCAGGAACAGGTCCGCCTCGGCCGCCGGAATCCGACCGCCGCAGCCCACGACCGTGATTTCCGTTCGCGGGCCGTTGGTGCGGACGTCTAACCCCAGCCGCTGCAGCGAATCGATCATCACGCGCGTGTCTTCGCTGTCCAGCGCGCCCTGCAGCACGGACGTGCCATCGGCCAAGGCGGCGCAGACGAGTGCGCGGTTGGTGATGCTCTTCGAGCCCGGCGGGCGAAGCGAGCCCAGCAGTGGGCCACACGGCTGGATTTCCATCTGCTCGCGGGTCATTTGGCGATCTTCCATAGATGTTTGTCGCTGCGCACGTACAGGGCGTTGCCGGCCACGGCGGGCGAGGCGTGGATGGTCTCGCCGAAGCGATGCTCCGCCACGACCTCGCCTTGCTTGTCGCCCAGCTTGACGACCTGCATGTCGCCGTCCTGGTTGACGCAATACAGGTGTCCGCCGGCCAGGACCGGCGTGGCCCAGTAGGTCCCTTTCAGACGCACGGCCCACCGCAATTCGCCGCTGGCAGCGTCGGCGCAGCGCACGCTGGCGTTGCTGAGCACATAGACCCGGCCGTCATGGATCAGCGGACTGGACGAACCGGGCCGCAACCGATTCGCGTCCCAGACGATTTCAGGGGCGTCGGATTCGTCGGACAACCGCAGGGCGGTCAGGCCGCGGAGGGGAATCAGGAGGCAACCGTCTCCGAACACCGGCGAGGCGATCGCGGCGGCGCCGTCGGCCAGTCGCCACAACTCCGCTCCCGTGCGCACGTCGTGCGCCGTGACGCACGTCGGCGACTGCAGCAGGACGGCCGTCTTGCGCCGGCCCGCTCCCGGCAGGGCGACGGGCGAGGTCCAACTGGCCCGGTCCGGCCGCTCCACTCGCCAGCGAGTCTCGCCGGTGGACGCATCCAGGCCCGCCGCGAACGACTCGCCCTGGTTCTCCACCTGGACCACCACCACGCCGTCCAAGACCAGCGGCGACGACGCCATGCCGGTGTCGCTGCCCGCTTTAGGCCAATCGTAGCTGAGGCCGCGATACCACACGAGATTGCCGTCCAGATCGAGACAAACCAGGTCGTTGGACGAAAAGAAGGCGTAAACGTGCCGCCCGTCACAGGCCGCCGTCGGCGCTGCGCCGGTAATGCTGCTGTGGGTCGTCGGCCGCCCCGTGGCCCAAAACTGGCGTTCCCACCGGCGATTGCCATCGTGGGCCTTCACGCACAACACGTGCAACCGGTCGTGGCGGTATCCGCTGGCGGCGGTTAGGAAAACCCGTTCGCCGACGACCACGGGGCTGGACACGCCGCGGCCGGGGAGATCGGCTCGCCAGGCGAGGTTCCGCTCCTCACTCCAAGTGATCGGCAGATCGGCGTCCGCCGCCACACTGCGGGCGCCGGGACCGCGGAATTGCGGCCAGTCGGCGGCGGCAACCCTTGCGGCGCACAGCACAAGGGCAATCAGAAACGTCGCTTTGCTTCTCATGGCTGACTGGCTGTGGGGTTGAGGTCTTGCGGGTCCTGTACGATGCCTCCCAGAGCGGTCAGGCCATTTTGGGACAGGACGGCGGTGCCGTCTGGGTCACAAAGACGCAGCTGGAACTTCCAGTCCTGGGCCCAGGACTCGGTTTGGTCGTTCTGCGAGATCTTCAACAGGATGATGTTTCTGCCGGAGGCGAGCCGCGCACGGGCCGTGTACTGGTCGATGTACATGCCCGTGTGGTAGACGTGGTTGGCCGTGACGAATTGGCCGTTCAGCCAGATTTTGTGGGCCGTTTGGCAGCCGATGCGGACTTCGACCTCGCGGGATTCGCCAGCGAGAAACTCGGCGCGGGCGTAAGCGATGGCGTTCTTGTGTTTGCCCAGCACCGCATTCAGGTCGACCAATCCGTACTGGTCGCTCGTCGTGTGGTCGATCCACTTGATCGTGCCGGTCTTGCCCGCGTACTCCGATGCCGGTTCGGAATCCCGTTCCGGACCGTACGCTGTGTCGAATCCGCCGTCTTGGGTGTTTTCAAACGGGCCGATCAGTTGCCAGCGCAGAAGGAAGCCGAAATGCGCCGCCACGTCCACCGTCTGGCCCAGTTCGCGGAGCCGTTTGGCCGCTTCGTTAATCTGATCCACGTCGCGGGCGGCGGACAGCGCCGCGCGATACGCTTCGATCGCTTGCGGCGATTGCTTGGCGTCCAACTGCTTCTTGGCGCCGGTCAAGGCGAAGGCCACGCCTTCGCGGCGGAGCTCCAGGCTGGGATCCTGCAGCAACCGCGGCAACCAGCGTTGTCGGGCGGCCGGATCGGCGCGCAGGATCAGGTCGTAGGCCAGGCTGCGAGCCTGCGGCAAATGGGACGTGTCGGCGAGAAACGCTTCCAGCGCCGCCGACGGCAATTGGCCGCCGCGATCGGCTTCCCGCTGGGCAATCGCCTCCACGACGCCCCGCAACCAGTTGGCCGACAGCCGGTTGGCGCCGTCCATGCCGGCAAGGATTTCGGGAATCTGCGCCGCCTCCGCGCGGGCCAACTGGGCTGCCGCCGCAAGCGCCGCCGGATGCCCCGCGCCCTGCGGCCCGACGGCGTTGATCGCGCGCACCAGCGGCGGAACGTCGTCGGCGGCGGCGGCCGCGACGCACGTGAACAGCAAGGCGACAAGAACCGCCCCCTGAGGCAGCAAACAACTCCGTGTCATGCTTGGCTTCCAACCACTTTTTCGATGATGCGACGGTCGAAGTAGTTGAGGGACATGCCCGCGTCGATCACGAGCGACTGGGCGGTGATGCCGGACGAACGCGGGCTGAGCAGAAACGCCGCCGCGTTGGCCACCTCCTGGGTCTGCACCGCTTGCCCGCGCGGGATGACCTGCTCCGCATACAAGTACGAATCCACATAGCCGGGGATGCCCGCCGACGCGGAGGTCTTGAGCAGGCCGGGAGCGACGGCGTTGAAGCGGACGCGGGAGAAGGAACTGAACGACTTGACCAGGAACGCCAACGACGAATCCAACGCCGCTTTGATCGGGGCCATGAATCCGTAATTCTCGCTGGCCATCCGCGTCGTCGAAATGGAGATCGTCACTACGGAGGCGTCGGCGTCCAGCAGATCTTTGACCGCGTTGCACAGGCGAATCAACGAATAGCAGGAAATATCCATCGCCTGCAGGAATTGCCTCCTGCCGGTCTCGTGAAACGGCTTCAGGCCGTCCGCATAATCGGCAAAGGCGATGGAATGCACCAGGCCGTGGAACGTGCCGCCCCGCGCCGCAAGTTCGCCCCGCAGCCGTTCGATCTGCTCCTCGTGTTCCACGTCGCAGACCAAGATCTCCCTTTTCCCCACCAGTTTGCCGATCCGCTGTCGCACCTCGTCGTCCTGGACGACATACACGACCCGCGAGCCGGCTTCCTCCACCGTGCGCGCAATCGCATAGGCGACGCTCTTGCGATTCGCGACGCCAAAGATCAGGATCGTCTTGTCGGCCAGTCCGAGGAAGTTCATGGTGGGAAGTGATCCGTGGTTACTTATCGGTGCTTGGGGCTGCGGGCTGCCTTTGTCTCACGTCGGGACGGGGACTTCCTCGACCAGTCGCCGAATGATCGACTCGGCGGCCCGGCGACTGTCGCCTTGCAGGTAGCCTTTGCTCACCACGCGATGAGACAGCACGGCGGAGGTCAGCTGTTTGATGTCATCGGGCACGACATAGGTCCGCCCGTCGATCAAGGCCGACGCCTGGGCGGCCCGGTACAGGCTGAGTCCGCCCCGCGTGCTGACGCCCACGTGCAAGTCTTCGCAGCGTCGGGTTACCTCCACAATGTCCAACACATAGTCGTACAACGAGGCCTCGACCGCCACCTGCCGGACGCCTTTTTGCAGTTCCACGATTTGCTGACAGCTCAGGACCGGTTGAAGTTGGTCGACCGGTTCGCCCTCGCGATGCGACGTCAGGACCTGCCGTTCCGCTTCCCGATCCGGATATCCCATGGAAATCCGCAACAGGAAGCGATCCAACTGGCTTTCCGGCAGGGCGTACGTCCCCTCGAATTCAAACGGGTTCTGCGTGGCGATCACCATGAACGGTTTCGGCAGCTTGTAGGTCACGCCGTCCACGGAAACTTGGCCATCGCTCATCGCTTCCAACAACGCGCTTTGAGTCCGGGGCGGTGCCCGGTTGATTTCATCTGCCAGCACGACATTGGCGAAGATCGGGCCACGCTTGTACTCGAATTCCGAAGTTTTCGAGTTGAACAGGCTGCTGCCGACGATATCGCTGGGCAACAAGTCCGGGGTGAATTGCAGCCGGCAGAAGTCGCCGGCCAAGCTCCGCGCAAGTGCTTTGCCCACCAACGTCTTACCGACGCCGGGTACGTCCTCCAGCAACACGTGTTCGCCGGCCAGCAGGCCGACCAGGCACATGCGGACCACTTCCGGCTTGCCCAGCACCACGCTGCGCATATTACGTTGCAGTTCTAGGATAGCGTGCTGGAGGTCAGAGGTCATGAAGGCTCCTGGATGGCGAGTCGGATTTGAAATCGCTTGTCGAAGCGAATTCGAAATGGTTAGACTAAACGTTAATGCGATCATCCGCAATCGGGCAGGTTGGATCGCGCTCAGGACCTGCGGGGGCAAAAAACCGATATCCAGCCCACCGTAGGCCGCTCGCCCCGCGAGCGGATTGCCGTTCGGCAAGCGAGCGGCCCACGGTGACAGAAGCTCCGGAAGATGCAGCCCACGTTGATGTCCACTCAGATCGACTCGGATTCCAGCCTTGATTTTCATCTGCTTCCGGGACCGGACCGTGGACGTACCGCCCCGGCTGGCGTCCCGTCGCTCGATCCGCTGGCTGTCGTAGACTTGACGTCCGAGGGCCCCCTGCCTCAGCTCCTGGACAAGACCCACTCCGCCGCCGCAGAGTCCCCGTGTGGCACGGCCTACTCGTTGGCCGTGCCTGCCGCGGACGCCGTGCCTGCCGCCGCAGCGGCTGGCGAGTCGCGAGCGGGCATGTTTTGGCTTGAAGGCAATGTCCTGATGTGCGCGTGCCCGGAATGCCGGGCGCCCATGTCGGTGCGGTTATGGTTGATGGTCGCCGACTGCTGGCGGTGCCAGACCAGCATCGAGTTGACGGAGGAACAAGAGCGCGAAGCATTGCGGCTGCTGCAGAAGCGAGACGCGGCCAGGCGGCAGACGCGGGCGGACGCCCCGCCGCCGCCTCGCCCGAGCGGCGTCCGCCGGACGCCGGAAGCGGCACGGACTGGCAAGACGCCCTCCGTGCCAGCAGTCGCCCGGACGCCGGAATCGCCAAGCCGCTCGCCCGCCGCCTCCGCGTCTCGCTCCGAGCCGACCCCATCCGCCACGACGCCGGCCGCGGAGGCGGCAATCGCGCCTCCCAAGCGAGTCGCCGCGACCTACAACGAACCTCGGCGCAGGCTGGCTCGACAACGCCTGCCGGGAGCCTGGCTGCTGCGGCTTCTGAAAGACAGCCCGGCGTGGCTCACCAGCTTGCTGATCCACCTGATCGTGCTCATGATCCTGGCGTTGCTGACTCCGCCGCGGGAAGAGAACTTTCAGTCTATCCGTCTGAACGCCGTCGTCAGCGCCAGCCTGCGTCAACCCGGACAGGAGGAAATCGCCCATCCCGCCGAGGTGGTGAAGTTCGACCTGCCTGTGCCGGAGAAGATCGACCTGCAGAACCGCAGAACCCGCGAGACCGTGATTCGTGCGGATCAGGAGGCCCGCGAACTGCGGCTGGTCGATGCGGCCGATCCGAACCTGCCCGACCTGGAGCGGTTGAAACTGGAAATCGGGCGCTCGGACGGCAGCCGCATGGCCATCGCGGCGCGCGATCCTCGCGTCCGCGTCGAGCTGATCAAACAGGAAGGCGGCACGACCCTGACCGAGGCCGCCGTGGCCCGCGGGCTCCGCTGGATGGCTGAACAACAACAGCCTGACGGCCGCTGGCGACTGGACGGTGGCGTGCGCAGTGACTCGGCGGCGACGTCGCTGGCGCTGCTCCCCTTCCTGGGCGCCGGCCAGACACATCTGACCGGCCGGCACAAGGACGCGGTCGCCCGCGGCCTGCGCTGGCTGGTCAGCCGCCAGAAGCCTGACGGCGACCTGCGCGCGGATTCGGTCGGCAACACCGGCATGTACGCCCACGGCCAAGGGGCGATTGTGCTGTGCGAAGCTTACCTGATGACCGGCGACGACGCCCTGCGCACGCCGGCCCAGAAAGCGATCGACTTCATCGTCCAGGCCCAGTTTCGCGACGGCGGCTGGCGTTACCAACCGGCCCAGGAAATCAGCCTCCCCGCACAGCGGAGCGACACCAGCGTGGTCGGCTGGCAACTGATGGCCCTGCAAAGCGCGCGGGCCGCCAAGCTGAACGTGCCGGCCGAAACGTTCGAGCTGTCCAGCCACTACTTGGACAGCGCCCAGTTCCAGGACGGCGCTCTGTACGGCTACCAGCCCGGCCACCGCCCCACGCCCACGATGACGGCCGAGGCCCTGCTGTGCCGGATCTACTTGGGCTGGACCAAAGCCGACCCGCCTCTGAGCGAAGGACTTCGCTACCTGCTCGAGACCGCTCCTCCGCACCCCGACCGGCCCAACGTTTACTACTGGTACTACGGCACCCAGGCCATGCACCACGCGGGCGGCCGCGAGTGGGAACGCTGGAATTTCCTGATGCGCGACGCGCTGGTCAACACGCAAGAGAAGCAAGGCAAATCGGCGGGCAGTTGGGCCCCGCGCGGCGAACATGCCTCGGCCGGCGGCCGCCTGTACATGACCTCGCTGGCCGTCTGCACCCTGGAAGTCTACTACCGCCACCTGCCAATCTTCCGTCAGATCGACGTGAAGTAGCCGCGTGAGAACCGGGCACCGGGGCAGTCCCGTCCGGCACCTGCGTTGCCCTGCCCGGCCTGCCTTGTTGCTGGGGCCGAACAAGGGGACGCACCTCTTTTCGTCGCTGCCTTCGTCCGGCGACAAGCCTGGACAGCACTTCGCCTCGATGGCGAGGGTCAGGTTCGTCGCGGATTTCTTGAGGTCCTCCATGCTCTGGTTACTTTGTTGGCCGTGCCTGCCCTGCTGTCCCGCGTCGATCTCGAAGCACCGCGCTCGTCGCCGACAACGGGCGCGGTGCATCCTGAGGCACGGCTCCATCACACTTCCGGCACGGCGAACAAACCAAGCCGTGCCACAAGCAAGGCCGCCCGCGTCGGCGCCACGAAGTGATTCCGCGAACGCTCTCCGGAGCCGGAAGCGGCCGTCGTCGGCTCGGAAAGGGCCCCGCTGCCGAACGTCCCCCGCCACGGCGGGCAGCAACCTCGATGAAACAACCCCTCGTGCGTGTTTCTCGGCTCCCGCACGCTTGCAGCCAGGACACGATGCACTTAGGTTGGATGAGTCGAACCTGTCCGCAAACCACTTCATGAAACTTTTTAGCAATTCCGAACGAGGAAGGCAGACGCGATGAAAACCCGACTGGCAGTGATGCTGATCGTCATGGCACAGGGCATCTTGGGCTCCTTTGGCTGGGTCTCCGCACAGGAGAAAGGACTTCTGTTCGCTCATCGAGGCGGGGCGCACGAATTCGAAGAAAACACGCTGGATGCGTTTCGGTCGTGCTATGAGAAGGGGCTGCGCGGTTTCGAGACCGACGTGCGCATGACCCAAGATGGTGAACTGGTCATCCTGCACGACGACAGCCTCGACCGCACTCACAACGCGACCGGGGCCGTAGAACACAAAACGGCTGCCGAGTTGCGGACCGTCACCAGCAAGAAGACTGGCCAGCCCTTCCTGTTTCTGGAGGAACTCCTGTCCTACTTCGACGACAAACCCGGCGTGTATCTCGAACTGGAGATGAAGACCAGCAACCAGAAGCTGTATCCGGATGCTCGTCTCGATGAGTATTGCCGGAAACTTTACGAGGCCGTCCAGGCCCGCGAGCCGAAGGGTTCCTTTTATGTCTGCACTTCCTTTGACGAACGGCCTCTAAAAATTGTCAAAACCCTGGACGCCGATGCGGATCTGCTGCTCATCACCGGCGGGCCGTGTTGCCCGGAGATCGTGCAGCGGGCTCAGCAGTTAGGAGTCAAACGAATCGGCTGCCGAATGGAAGAAACATCGCGGGCTGCCGTGCGGGCTGCCCAGAAAGCCGGACTCCTCGTGACCGGCTGGCCGGGCCACACTCTCCAGGATTATCAGCTTGCTGTCGGACTGGGCGTAGACGCCATTTGCAGCGACATCCCTGTCGCGATCCAGACTTGGAAAGCGAAGAACGAATGAGACGGTTGGCGTGCGGGTTGTCGCACGCCGCAAAGTCCACGCCGGAGTCCAATAGCGCCGACGTGAACGCCAGGTTGCGAGCCGGCCTGCTTTGCACCAGCGGGTAGCCCTTCAGGTCTTCGGGCAGGGCCTGGTCGAGCATGCACGGGATGAAGCGGCGGCCGGTGGTGTGGGGCAACCGTACGGCCAACCGATTGAACGCGCCGCGCGGCTTAGCTACTGGCGTTCGAGCCGCCTATTTCGTAGGCTGGCAAATCGACGCCCCGCGACGGCGCAAACCGTCGTTTTCGTCCAGCGCCCAGCGAACCCGTGGAAGGAGATCGCGACATGGTGACGAGTGCCGATTCCGGCAAGCACCCCCAGACCCGACGCGGCCATCCGGAGCGATCGGGCGCCAAGCTGGTCGTGCGGCAGGTGCTGTGGCACGTCTTCGACTACATCGAGGACGAAGGCGAAGTGTCGCTGTACAAGGAGATCGTCGATTGCCTGGAAGACGAACTGCTGGCCCAAGGCAGCGACGGGTTGAAGATCCTGGAGGAACTCACCAACGTGCCCGGCCAGCCGGAAGCGGGGGACTACTGAATGACAAGCGACGCGCAGTCAGACGCGCAGGTTCAGACCGCGACAGATTCCGCGCAAATCCCGGTCGGTGCCTGGCTTCGGCTGGACTTGCCGGGCCAACCCGGCCTGATTGCGTTCACGTACCTCGATCGCCAGGCAGGATTCTTTGCCCAGGGCAGGACCATCGAAGGAGCGATGCTCGACCGGAAGGCGGCCACGATCTTACGTCTGCCACTGCCGGGCGTTTGCTGGCAGCCCTTGAGTGCCGCGGAGGTCCGGGCGTTAGGGCTGGACACTCCGCCCAATTGGCTGCAGGGCTACGGCCCGCAACCGACCGCGGGCACGGTGTGGGGCGCGTGGCGAGAGCATCCGGAGTTGAAGGGCCGGTTCCACCCTGAGTACCCGGACGACGTCCAGGTGGTGATCCACGACGGCGGGCCCCGGCGGACGGAGAATCGGCTGGAAGTGGTCTGGCTCCGAGTGAGTTGGATGGACGGCGACGTGATGCAGGGCCGCGTTCTGAATCAGCCGGTCCAACTCCAGACAGTCCGTCGGGGCAGTCAGATCCGTTGCCTTGTCGCAGACGCGATCGAGTACCCGGTGATGGTCACCGACCAGTACCTGCAGGAACGGAGCGACTGGATCATCCGGCCGTGCGACGAGTGCGGATTCTCCGAACTGTTCGACGCCCCGTCGGACCTGATCCGGGCGGAGTCTCCAACCGCGCCGACAGACGCCGAAGTGGGCGAGTTCTCGGCCGTCTGCCCGCTGTGCGGCGGCATCCAGGTAGTGATGCCACGGAAAAGTCTGGCCAGCTAAAACTGGAGACGGTCTCCAAACCAGCGAGACATCGAGAAGCGACACCGCCAGCGCCCCCAACCGTGTTCGCCCCAGGTTGAAATCCAGGTCGCGGTGCGACGAATCCATTCCAGACCGTCTGCGCACAGCGCTCGCAGGGTCTGCCAGCGATCGCTCGACCGCGGCGTTGCGTTCTACTTCGCTGTGAGTTCCAGGTCCAAGGTCACGTCCTGGTTCTTCGGCAAGTCGAAGGCCTTTTGGTAGCCCAGCAGGAGCGGCTTGCCGCTGGGAAGCAAATCGGGGTCGATGTTCTGGCCGCTGAAGGCGTCGACGGCCACGATATGCGGCCCGCCGATGAATCCCTTTCCCGTCACGTCCGTATCGTACTTCCCGTCCTTGATGTCCGAGAACGCGGGCGGTCCGCTGTTGCCCTGACTGGCATCGGGCGTGAACTGAATGGTCCCGATCGGCACAGGGGTTCCTTGGTGGGTAACGGTGCCGGACACGCGATAACGCTGCGGACCCGTGTCGCCGGAGCATCCGAGCAGCAACGCGACCAGCAGAATCGGCCCCAGGCCAACCTTGTCTCGCACACCAACCAAGGTCATTTTCCAGTTCCTCACGGCGGTTCCTTTTCCTTTCTGTGCTTGCCGGCGCTCCCCCCTCACTAGGGAAGAGCGAGGGTTTCTGCGCCATCGCGGCTGGCAGCCGCCAAGTAGACTTCCATCGCGATCGACTCGCTAATGAAGCGGACGCTGCCGTCGACCAGGTTAAAGTTCGCTCCGCCCGGATGATTGCTGCCAAAGGGGCCGTTGTTGTTGTACCCGCTGTAGACGGTACTGGGGCTCTGCAACCCGATATTGATCGGCCATTTAATGTTGTGTTGCGCGAAAGCAGTCGCGCCGACGGCACTTCCCTGCCACAGCATGCCGAGGTTGTATTCGCGGAAACCGGTGTATTTGTTCCAGGCGATTTCGCCCATCAGAATCGTGTTGGAAAGCCCGTCCGTGATGCCGGCAAACGGGATCTGCTTGCGACTGGTGCCCAGCGTAAAGACGCCCTGCGTGGCGACTTCGCCATACGAGGTCTCCAGATCGCTGCGTTTGTCGTAATTCGTTCCGGTCGCCATATTCAGCCCGATCGGCCCCATGTTGCCGTAGTAGTGCATCGTGTAACGGGTCTGCCGTGAGGTGTCGGTGTGGGTGCAGTACTGAACGATGCAACTGGGACAACGCAAGTCGCTCATCGCCGACTCGCGAACCAAGGCGACGTTGTTTGCATCGCCCCAACTCCGGTTGTACAGGTAGCGATCAAAGAAGACCTGCTGCTCCAAAAAAGGCATGAGTGCCACCCAGAAGCTGTGGCCCAACGCCGCCTCGTAACAGGCCGAGGGGATCATCTTGTACGTGTCGTGGTAGTTCTGGACTGCCAGGGTCGCTTGCTTCAAATTGTTGGTGCACTGCGTTCTCCGAGCCGCTTCGCGCGCCGCCTGGATGGCCGGCAACAGAAGGGCAACCAGGATCCCAATGATGGCAATGACGACCAGCAACTCGACGAGTGTGAAACCAGATCTGGTGCGAGAATGCATGTTCACATCTCCGCTATCAAGAATGACTAGAAAAAGAAACGCCCGATCGGGCATGTTCTGCCTCTCGGGCCTTACCGCCAAATTCTACCAGAGGACGCGCCGCTTCGCAACCGACGGACTGGATCGGGGACTTGGTCCCGCGATGGGAACGGACGTTACTCCGCGTCCTCCACGCCTCCCTGTTTTCTCTTCGGGTCAAATCGCGGGAAATACGGACGCATCAAGGACGCCGAGGGGGCAGCCGCGACCGGGCTGGCACAACGAAAAAGGGAAGACCTTTTTCGATGTTCACTGTAGACGCCATCCCCAGTCGCCAGGCGATTCCGCCCGGATCGTCGCAGGCCCGCACGCCGGCTCTTGATTGACAGTCGTCCGGTCGCCGCTTAGCATCGTTCGAAAAATAACTGTCGCCTCATCAAAGTAGCCAACACACTCCGCGGCAACGGACGCCGAAACAACTCTCCCCTGGCATGTAGCCCCCCAAACACAAGAACAAGAAAGAAAGGGCCATTTTGGCTTTTCAGCGGAACCCGGCAGCAAGCCAAGGCACTCGCTGACTCGCAAGGTGGAGTCTACAGCGACTTTGGGGTGGGGGATCGCCTCCTCTTCGCCACCACG
>JAAYYU010000311.1 GCA_012515235.1 Candidatus Anammoximicrobium sp. | reverse complement strand
CAGCGTGGAACGGTGTTCAAGACCAAGCCGCCCCGCCCGCCCCCATCCCCCTTGTCACCCCACCGCCAAGCGGCTATCCGCGAGAGCGTAAACGCGCGACGGGACGCCTGCGGCGAGGTGCAGCGGAGGCAAGGCACGAACCGAGGTTGCGAGGTATTGGATAAACAAATCCAAACCCGCGTTGTCGCCGTGGTCCGTCAGGGACCGTTTTGGCGACCCGAGCAAGCCACTCGCTGTCGCAACGCCCGCCGCCATTCTCTCGCGACTTGCATCCCGCGAGTCGCGAAACCCATCTCAAAAAACCGGCTGAAAGTCTTGTGGCATCTGCCCATTCGATTAGACTCGTAAATACAGGCTGCCAGTTTGGTGTAGCGATCGCAGCCCCAAAGGTTCGGGAAGCACGTGTCAGTATTGGTCGAGGACGATGTCGGTTCCGGGATGCGTGGAAAGAGCCGAGGCAGGGGATCAGGCAGCGGTCCGAGACGGCGGCGCCGAAGGACTCGTGCCGGATCTGCGGCAGTTGTGGGCCTTCAGTTTGGGCGATCCGCGCGTGTGCATTGCGGTACTGGACGGTCCCATCGATTCGGCTCATCCGTGCTTTGACGGGGCGTTGCTCCGGCAAGTGAACTCGTTGGGCATTACCGCGGGGCACGCACGCGCGGCGTTGCGTCACGGCACCTACGTGGCCAGCTTGATTTTTGGACAGCATCACAGCGGCGTGCGGGGCATCGCGCCGAAGTGCCGCGGCGTGCTGATTCCCGTTTTTGTCGGGCAGGAGGACGGTTCGCTCGTCCCCTGTTCCCAATTGAATTTGGCGCGCGCTATTTCGTTGGCTGTCGCGGTCGGCGCCAACGTCATCAACATCAGCGCGGGCGTGTATGATGAGACAGGCGAGTCCGAGGCACCCTTGGTGCGGGCGATTCGGCTGTGTCAGGATCAAGGCGTGCTGATCGTCGCTGCGGCCGGGAACGAAGGCTGTGCGTGTCCTCACGTTCCGGCCGCTTCGCCGGCGGTTCTGGCGGTCGGTGCGGCGGGCCGCGACGGTGAGCCCTTGGAGTTCAGCAATTGGACCGATTTGTACCGAGGCCACGGCGTGCTGGCTCCTGGCGAGGCTGTAGCAGGGGCTGCTCCGCAAGGCCAGACCGGGTTGGCCAGCGGGACCAGTGTCGCCACGGCGATTGTCTCCGGCGTGGTCGGCCTGCTGGCGAGTTGCCAGTTGCGTTACGGCCGAAAGGTTGATGTTCGAGAAATCAAGGCGGCCATTCTGAAGGGGGCCGACCAGTGTCGAGAAGTTGTGGCGGCCGACTGCCGACGGTGGCTGAGCGGCCGGTTGAGCGTGAGTCAGACACTTGCCCTCATTTCTCAAGGAGAAGGTTCCACCATGTCGAATTCCAATCTGCCAGAAACTGCTGTCAATTTGCCCTGCCCGCAGGTCCCCGCCGAGAGCAGTGCGTCTGCCGGCGCGGGCGGTCGTGGAGACGACAACGTCGCGCTGCCCCCCAGCGAAGGCCGTCCGACTCGCGGGACCGAAGTTCCCCTCCCGATGCTGGTCGAGACCGAGCGGCGTTTCGTCTATGCATTGGGCCAGATCGCTTACGATTTCAGCAGCGAGGCGCGTCGCGACGCGCTGGTGCAGGCGGGCGGACCGGAAGTGATCAAGGAGCCCGCCGCCCTCCTGGCCTTTCTGAAGAAGAGTCCCTGGGAAGCCACCGCGGTGACCTGGACGTTGCAACAAGAGGCCACGCCCATCTATGCCCTTCAGCCCGTTGGGCCGTTCGGACGGGACACCTATCAACGGATCTTCGATTTGTTGAAGAGCCAACTCGAAGAAGGAGTCTCGCAAGTTTCGATTCCAGGCGTGCTCGGCCCGCCCATCACGCTCCTGAACGGCTACCAGATTCCGGTCATCTTTCCGGAGATCCGCGGCATGTTCGGGTGGTCGACCACCCAGCTGATCCAGGAAGTCCTTGGCCCGCGTCCGAAAGATCCAGATAAACAGACGGAATACGATCAAGTCGAGGAGGAGATCCACAACTTTCTCGATCGGCTGTATTACGAACTGAGCAATTTGGGCGTCGCGCCTCCGGAACGCGCCATCAACTATGCGGCGACCAACCTGTACCAGGTCGCTTCGGTCTACAAAGATGCCGTCAAGAAGAAGCGGAAACTGGATCGGATTACCACGGAGCGAAGCCAAGTCTGCCGGCCGAGTTCCGAGTGCTGGGATGTGATCCTGACCCTGTTCGATCCCGAACGGCGAAAGAATAAGGCACGCGAGGTCTACCGCTTGACGGTCGACGTCAGCGAAGTAATTCCGGTAACTATTGGAAAGTTGCGCCGCTGGTCGGTATACTAAGGTGGGGTAACGATTCCACGGATTGTGCCGGTAGTGTGGAATCGAACAGACTTTTCAACCCTTGAGGAGGCCCGACTATGTTACTTCCCAAGCAGTCGCCGCCCGTTGTGCGAAAGACCAACGTCGAGACGAACGTGAAGCCCAAGGGAGTGAAACCGCAACTCACTTGCGCCTGCAACGAAAGGACGCACTCCATCTGGTGCATCATCGGCAAAAGCGTTTACAACACCGGCCAAACGTGTTAGTGCTCGGCAATTCGGCAGACAATGATCGGTGGATCGTTCGAGCAGAAACGGTCCCGTGTTGATTGCTGACCATCGCACGAAGTGCGATGGCTACGCTGACGCAGCGATGGTTTCCTTCGTGAACGCTGCTCACGTCCTGGCGATGCGTGCCGCTGTTTTCGGATCCCTTCTGATTCCAATCCCTTCTGATTCAGGAGATAGCCCATGTTGATGCCGAAACAAGCTCCGCCCGTCATTCGGGGCCGCGGGCCAAGCGGGCGACCGTCGTCGAACGGTCTCCGGGTGAGTGAAGAAGAGGTGCTGGACGCCGAGGTCAGATGGCTGTGCCAAAAGTTCAAGGTCCGCGCGCTGGACGCCGAGGGGAATGTGACGGTGTCGGACCAAAGTCTTTTTGCCGTGATGATTCCGGGAGAAGGTGGAGGCTGG
Organism: Candidatus Anammoximicrobium sp.; assembly: GCA_012515235.1. GTDB lineage: Bacteria > Planctomycetota > Planctomycetia > Pirellulales > Pirellulaceae > Anammoximicrobium. The sequence goes on along the minus strand of JAAYYU010000311.1, from coordinate 190,143 downwards.
GAGCGAACGGACATTCCCTGCAAGTGAGCCCACGGCTGACGGGACTGCTTGTGCCAAACCTAAAGGCAACGAGGCCTCGTCCGCAGGCCCGTGGTCATGCGCCAACGCCATTTGTCGCCCATCGATCAGAGGCTTGGAACCCGGAGCGAAAAAAAGTTCAGCCGGTTGAAGGGCATAGCCGCAAATCCCCGAGGCGTGCCGCCCGCACGTCACCGCGCTGCTCGCCAGCGTGAAACGGCGTTCACGACCAGACAAGCGAATCATTCCCCACGCCAAGTGCCTCCCGAGTGCGTTTTTTCCGCATCGCGTCAAAAAGAAACCCCGCCTCGATCCGAGGCGGGGTCTTTCCTTTGGAAGGACATGCTTGGCCAGTCGGCTTACTTCAGCGCCGCCTGGGCCGCCGCCAGCCGGGCGATGGGCACGCGGTAGGGCGAGCAGCTGACGTAGTTCAGACCCACCTTGAAGCAGAACTCGACCGAGGCCGGATCGCCGCCCTGCTCGCCGCAGATGCCGATCTTCAGATCGCCGCGGGTGCCACGGCCCTTGTTCACCGCCATCTGGATCAGCTGGCCCACGCCTTCCTGGTCGATGGTCTGGAACGGATCGGCCTTGAGCACGCTCTTGTCCAGGTACTCGGGCAGGAAGCCGCCGATGTCGTCGCGGCTGAAGCCGAAGCTCATCTGCGTCAGGTCATTGGTGCCGAACGAGAAGAACTTGGCCGTCCTGGCCATCTGGTCGGCCAGCAGGCAGGCCCGCGGGATCTCAATCATCGTGCCGTACAGGCAATCGACCTTCACGCCGGTGGCCTTCTCGACCTCGCTCTGGACGCGGTCGAAGATCACCTTCGTAACGTCCAGTTCCTTGACGTCGCAGGTGACCGGGACCATCAATTCCGGCTTGGCGTTCTTGCCGGCCTTGATCAGTTCGGCGGCTGCCTCGAAGATCGCGCGGATCTGCATCTCGGTCACTTCGGGATAAGTAATGCCCAGACGCACGCCGCGGTGCCCCATCATGGGGTTCGACTCGTGCAGGGCCTCGCCGCGCTTGCGGACGTCGTCGGCGCTGATGCCCAGGGCCTTGGCCAATTCGGCCTGCTTCTCGGCCCCCTGCGGCACGAACTCGTGCAGCGGGGGATCCAGCAAGCGGATCGTCACCGGCAGGCCGTCCATCGCTTCCAGCGTGGCCTTGATGTCCTTCTTGACGAACGGGAACAGTTCGTCCACCGCCTGCTTGCGTTCCTCCGGCGTGCTGCTGAGGATCATCTTCCGCAGGATGAACAGGGCGTCGTCGGAACCGGACCCATAGAACATGTGCTCGGTGCGGAACAGGCCGATGCCCTCGGCGCCGAAGCCGCGGGCCACCTTGGCGTCTTCCGGCGTGTCGGCGTTGGTGCGGACGCCCAAGGTGCGGTGCTTGTCGACGATCTTCATGAACTCCTGGAACCGCGGATTCTCACTGGCGTCCATCATCGCCAGCGCCCCTTGGTACGCGCGGCCACGGGTGCCGTTCAGGGTGATCGTGTCGCCTTCTTTCAGCGTCACTTTGCCGGCCGTCATGGTTTTGGCGGCCATGTTCAGCTTGATGGCCCCGGCGCCGACGATGCAGCACTTGCCCCAGCCGCGGGCGACCAGCGCTGCGTGGCTGGTCATACCGCCGCGGGCCGTCAAAATGCCCTCCGCCGCCCGCATGCCTTCGACGTCCTCCGGGTTGGTCTCTTCGCGGACCAGGATCACCTGCTTGCCCTGCTTGGCCCAGGCTACGGCGTCGGCCGAGGTGAACACGATCTGGCCGCAGGCGCCGCCGGGGCCGGCCGGCAGACCGGACACGAACGCCTCGGCCTTCTTCTCGGCCGCCGGATCGACGATCGGGTGCAGCAGTTCGTCCAGTTGGGCGGGCGCCACACGCTTGACCGCCGTCTTTTCATCGATCAGTTTTTCGCCCAGCATGTCCATGGCCATGTTCAGCGCCGCCGTGCCCGTGCGTTTGCCGTTGCGGCACTGGAGCATGTACAGCTTGCCTTCCTGGATCGTGAACTCGATATCCTGCATGTCCTTGTAGTGTTGTTCGAGCCGGGTGCGGATATCGTACAGTTCCTTGTACAGAACGGGCATGGCCGTTTCCAGCGACTCCAGGTGCTTGTTCTGGTCGTTCTTGGTCGCCTCGTTCAGCGGGTTCGGGGTGCGGATGCCGGCCACCACGTCTTCGCCCTGGGCGTTGACCAGCCATTCGCCGTAGAACTTGTTCTCGCCCGTAGCCGGGTTGCGGCTGAAGGCCACGCCGGTGGCCGAGTGGTCGCCCATGTTGCCGAAGACCATGCTCTGCACGTTGCAGGCGGTGCCCCACTCGTGCGGAATGCCTTCGATCTTGCGATACGACACGGCCCGCTTGCCGTTCCAACTCTTGAACACGGCGCCGATCGCGCCCCACAACTGCTCCATCGGCTCGTCCGGGAACGGCTTGCCCAGGACTTCCTTGACCTTGGCCTTGAACTGCTCGCACAGCTTCTTCAGGTCGTCGGCGGAGAGCGCCGTGTCGGCTTCGACGCCGTTGGCCTTCTTCATGTCGGCCATCAGGTGTTCGAGTTGGACGCGGATCCCCTTGCCCTCGGTCGGCTCGATGCCCTCGGCCTTTTCCATGACGACGTCGGAGTACATCATGATCAGGCGGCGGTAAGCGTCGTACACAAACCGCTCATTGCCGGTCTTCTTGATCAGGCCGGGGATCGTAGCCGAGCACAGCCCGACGTTGAGCACCGTCTCCATCATGCCGGGCATCGACTTGCGGGCGCCGGAGCGGCAGGACATCAGCAGCGGGTTGGCCGGGTCGCCGTACTTCATACCCATTGCCGCTTCGACCTTCTTCAGCGCTTCGAGTCCTTCCGTTTTCAGCGAATCCGGAAACCGGTTGCCCTCTTGCAGATACACCGTGCAGAACTCGGTGGTAATCGTAAACCCGGCGGGCACGGGCAGGTTCAACTTGGCCATTTCTGCCAAGTTAGCGCCCTTGCCACCCAGGGTATTCACCATGCTAGCATCGCCTTCCGTTCCCGTCGGACCGAAGAAATACACGTACTTTTGAGCCATGACCTTTGTCCTTCGACTTGGCAAAGAGAGAAACGCGGAATGGCCGGAAACCCGCTGTGGGGTTGGGATTACGTCCCAAAATCCGCACGCAAGCGGGCACGGTCGGTGTGGTTAGCAGCCTGCTGAAAAAGGGGGAAGAGGCACCTCGCAATGACCGCTTTTCCTGAAGGTTTCTCCGTCGCAGATCGGAGCCCGTCCCCGTTTTTCAACAGGCTGCTAGAGTTCGTGAATCTAACAACGGTCCGGGCCTTCGTCTAGGGGACAGGCCCGTCGCAGCATGGCTCTCCGAGCCGTGCCGGGCCGCTGGACGCCCCAATTCCCCGTGTTGACGCGGCTCCGAGCCCTGCCGCGCCGAAACCGCTCGCCGGGTGACAGCCGAGACACGGATCGCCATCCGTTCAGCTGCGACGGACGACTTGGACGATCCCCCAGGCGAGGATCGCCGCTCCGAAGAAGGCCAAGGCTTTGCTGCTGCCGGTCCCGATCAGCGAGAACCGGCCGCTTAACCCGGCCAGGAGCATCAAGACGCCGATGACGATGTTCCACATGTGGACGCTCCAGAGAGGTGAACAGCCCGTCCCATCAAGGCTTGTTGCCGCCTACGGAAACCAGATGAGACACCGTGCGAAGATAAAGGCGTCCCCCTGCGATTGCCGGAGTGCTGCGGCTCGGTTCGCCCAAGGGATTGCTGCTTAACAAGCGGTACTGACTGGATGCGGCCAAGACATGGACAGTCCCCTCGTCGTCGATGATGTACAACTTGTCGTCAGCGAGCACCGGCGAGCCGGAGAAGCCCCGGCTGACGCGCTCCTGCCAGATGGGTTCGCCGGTTTGCAATTCCAGGCAGGAGACCACCCCCTTGTCGTTGAACATGAACAGCAAGCCGTCTTTGGCCACCAGCGTGGGCACGTACGAAGCGCTCTTCTTGACGATATACGCCGTCTGCGGTGTTTGGCCAGGGCGAACCGCGGCGATGTAGTTGCCGCCGCCGCCGGAGCCGACGCTGCCGATGATCAAGCCTTCGGTCACCAGGGGCGAGTTGACCACGCGCATGGTGAGCGTGCCGGGCGACTTCCAATTCTCCTTGCCGGTCAGCGGGTTCAAGCTGAAGATGCCGTCGCTGGTGCTGGTGCAGATCAGTTCCGGCGGCCCGCCGGCGGGCTCGTAAATGCACGGGGTCGAGAAACAAACGCGGCTGGAGACCCGCGGCTCGCTCCAACGCAACTGGCCCGTCTTGGCCTCCAGCGCCAGCATCGCGCTCCTGCCCGGCTGCTGGCCCGGCTCCAATTCCTCCGCCTGCTGGCTGTTGGACAGGATGACCATGTCCTGGTACAGCATCGGTGAGGTGCCGAAGCCGTGTTCGCTGACGACCGGTCCGAGGTCCCGTTTCCAGACGTCGCGGCCGTCGTGATCCAGGGCCAGCAAGGTCAATCGCGCGGGCGTCGACCAGGCGATATACACGCGCTCGGCATCCACCGCCGGCGTGCTGCTGCCGTATGTGTTCCGCATGTGGATGCGATGGGTCTGGGAGGCGTACTGCCGGCGCCACAGTTCGCGGCCGTCGGTGGCAGACAGACAGAGCACGTAGCGGGTTGCCGTCTTGGGCTCCGCGCTCATCAGAAAGATCTTGTCTCCCCACAGGACCGGCGACGAGTGGCCTTGACCGGGCAAGGCGGCCTTCCAGTTCAAATCCGCCTCGGTCCAGCGCTCGGGCAGGTTCGTCGCGTCGCTGTGCCCCTGGCCATTGGGGCCGCGAAACCGTGTCCACTCCTGGGCGGGCGCACAGGGCGTTGTGAAGCAAGGCAGGCCGGCCGCGCAGAATAGGCAACACAGAAGCGTGCGCATCATGGGCAGTCCTCGTGATTCGCGAAGCGGTAAACGGGAAACGGGGTGACCGAACGACGGCAGAATAGCGGGAATGTTACCCGACGGGACACGGCTACGCCAGAGTCCGCAGCGGTTTGGCGGTCAACTGGACGCCGGTGCCGTTTTCTTGCGGGAAACGGCAGACCCCTTGCCGGACCGCCGCTCCGGTGGCGATGTCCTGCGCCAACAGCACGGCTCCGTCCATGTCCACGTAGTCCAACTGGGGCAACAGTTGGGCAATGGCGGAGATCCCCACGGTGGACTCGGTCATGCAGCCGACCATGACTTTCAAGCCCAATTGGCGGGCCTGGGCGATCATCCGGCGCGCCGGCGACAGGCCGCCGCACTTGACCAGCTTGACGTTCACGCCGTGAAAGCAGCCACAACAGCGCTGGACGTCCTCCGGGACCCCGCAGCTTTCGTCCGCGATAATCGGCAGCGCGCTGCCGGCGCATACCCGCGGCATCTGGTCGAGGGCGTCGGCCGGCAGGGGTTGCTCGATGAACTCGACGTTCAGATCCCGCAAGGCGCTCGCGTTGCGGATGGTTTCGTCCGCCGTCCAACCGCAGTTGGCGTCGACGCGAAACACGGCGTCCGTGTGCCGGCGCAATTGCCGGACGATCTCCAAATCGTGCTCCGTGCCGAGTTTGATTTTGTAGACCGGCCAGCCGGGAAACTCATCGAGTTTGGCGACCATCTTTTCGATCGTATCGATGCCGATGGTGTAGTTGCTGGCAGGCAGCCTGTCCAGGCTCAGGCCCCACAGGCGATACAACGGCGAGCCGGCTTGCTTGCCCCACCAATCGTGTGCCGCCTGGTCCAGGGCGCAGTGGGCAAAGGGGTGCTCGCGCAGCGCCGGGTGCAGCGTGTCCCAGAATTCGACCGGATCGGCCCCCGACCAGCGCTCGATTTCCGCCCGCACGCCGATCAGCGCCGCCGCCATGTTTTCGATGCTGACGCCGTAGTACGGATTGGCCGTCGCTTCGCCGTAGCCGTGCAGACCGTCTTGTTCCAGGTCGACGATCAGCGTCTTCTGGACCGTGACCGAGCCGCGGGAAATGGTGAATACGTGCCGCAGCGGCAGATCGAATTCGTACAGGTGGAGTTTCATGGGCACGGCGCTCCTGGTTTTTCGCGGCGGTTTGGAGCGGGGTCGTTCCGGGCCGCGTCCGTCGCACGGGCTTCCCGCTCCAGGTCCTGCTTGAGCCGCAGCACGGCGTCGGCCAACTCGCCGGGCCCGTGCCGGAAAACGTCGCACACCGGCAGGCCGAATTCGGTGCCGACCCGGTCGCGTTCCGCCTCGGCCTCCGCGGCCGACAGCCGGCGGCTGTTCATCGAAATCCCGATCATGCGGCAGGGGTGATACACGCTGGCCGCCAACTCCGTCAACTGCATGATCTTGGCCAGCGACGGCAGCCGGATGTGGCTCGCGCCCAACGGCGCGGTCCGGCCGGCTTCGTAGCAGAAGATCAGACCCTGCGGCTGGCAGCCGTGCAGCAACCCCAAGGTGACTCCCGAATAGAACGGGTGCACCAGGCTGCCTTGACCCTCGATCACGACGAACTCGTGATGCTGGTTGTCCAGCACCAGTTGTTCGGCGGCCCCGCTGATGAAATCGGCCACCATGCAGTCGATGGGATAGCCGTCGCCTTCGACGATGATTCCGGTTTGCCCCGTGGCGGCGAACTTGGCGTCGCCACCGCGGCGTTTCAGTTCGCGGGTGATTTCCACGCTCGTGACCATCTTGCCCACACTGCAGTCCTGGCCGACCGTGTGGACGCGGAGGCAGCCCGGCCGGAATGGCACCGCGGCCGAGACGCGTTTCAACGGGCTCTGGCGGACGTCGATCAGCCGCACGCCCCGCGCGGCCGCCGCCGCGGCGAACTCCGAGTCGGCCCCCAAAAACTCGTGCATGCCGGACACGATGTCCAGGCCGCGGTCGATGGCTTGAAGCAGGAGCCGGCGCCAGGCCGGCGGAATCTTGCCGCCGGGATTGGCGATGCCGACCAGCAGTGTTCGGGCGTCCGGCGCTTGAGCCAGATCGGCCACGAACGGCACGTCGCCGACGCCGAACACCTCCCGGCTGGTCTGGCCCGCCTGCGTGCTGTCCAACAACGCGACGACTTCGTCCGGACAGTAGCGGAGTACGCAGACCGCCGTCTTGGCGGTGAGCGGGTTGGCGTAGCCCTCGGTAAGGATAATGAAACGGCGACTGGACATGGGGGCAGCGGGCGGGGGGGTTCTTCTCTCGCGGAGCGAGAGGTGTACGATCTACTGCCGCGTGACCTCGTGAAACCGTTTCAGCAGTCGCCGCGTGATCGGGCCCGGCAGGCCGTCGCCGATCTTGCGGCTGTCGACCTTGGTCACCGGGACGATCTCGGCCGCGCTGCCCGTCAGGAAGCATTCGTCGGCGATATACACGTCGTGCTTGGTGAGCGGAATTTCGCGGACCGGAATCTTCAACTCGCGAGCCAACTCCAGCACGACCGAGCGGGTGATGCCCTCCAGGACGCCCGCGTCGACGGAGGGCGTCAGCAACTCGCCTTTCCGCACCAGGAAGATATTATCGCCGGTGCACTCCGAGACCTCGCCCTTCTGATTCAGCATCAGGGCTTCGACGCAGCCGGCTTGCAGGCCTTCGATTTTGGCCAGGATGTTGTTCAGGTAGTTCAGCGACTTGATCCGCGGGCTGAGGGCCGCCGGGTGATTGCGGATCGTGCTGACCGTAACGATGTGCAGTCCCTGTTCATAGTACTCGCGCGGATACAGCGTGATGGTATCGGCAATGACGATCACCTGCGGGTCGCTGCACTTGTTCGGGTCCAGGCCCAGCGTGCCCGCTCCGCGAGTGACGACCAGTCGCACATAGCCGTCCCGGATGCCGTTGACTTGCATGGTCTGGTTCACCGCCTCTGCCAGTGCTTCGGGCGTCATGGGGATTTCCAGCCAGATCGCCTTGGCGGAATTCCACAGTCGCTCCAGGTGTTCCGCCAGTCGGAACACCTTGCCGCCGTAGATTCGCATGCCTTCAAAGACGCCATCGCCGTACAGCAGTCCGTGATCGTAGACGCTGACCTTGGCGTCCTCTTTGTCGTACAGTTTTCCGTTGATGTAGATCTTCAAAGACATGGCAGATCCTGGTTACGCAAGGCGTTCCACCAACCCTTCGACCAATCGCACCGTGCGGTCGGCCAGGGCGGCGATTGTCTGATCGTGCGTAACCATGACTATAGTGAGGTTTTGCCTCCGGTTCAAGGATTGCAGCAACTCCATAATCTCTTGGCCGGTCTGCCGGTCCAGGTTTCCCGTAGGCTCGTCGGCCAGCAGCAATTGGGGGGCGGCGACCAGCGCTCGGGCAATGGCCGCCCGCTGCATTTCGCCTCCGGAAAGCTCCTTGGGCTTGTGGTTCAGGCGGTGCGACAGGCCGACCAGATCCAGCAAGTGGCGGGCTTCTTCCTGGTGCTGCCGCTTGTTGATCCAGTAGCGGAAGACGCCCTGGCCGATCATTTTCGGAGCCAGCACGTTTTCCAGCGTGGTCAATTCGGGCAACAAGTGATAGAACTGGAAAATCATGCCGAAGTAGCGGTTCCGCAGCACGTCGCGGGCCTGGGAGGGCAGATTGTCGATCCGGTTGCCCTCGAAGTGGATCTCCCCGGCGTCCGGAGCGTCCAGGGTGCCCAGCAGGTGCAACAGGGTGCTTTTGCCCGAGCCGCTCTGGCCCACGACCGCCACGAATTCGCCTGGCCGGATCGAAAAATCGACGCCTCGCAGGACGGGGATGATGTGCTTGTTCTGGCGGTAGCTCTTGAAGACCTTGTTGGCGCACAACAGCTGGCCGTCGCCGGGAGCGGCAGGGTTTCCCGCCGCCGGGACCGTGGCCGGCGTCGCCGCCGCGCGGTCAAGGTCTTGAAAGCTGTCCAACAGAACGCCCGACCGTTGCGCCGGCCGTCGCAGGTGGGGAGCGGCCGAAGCATAAGTGACTGAATTCATGGTGTCCTGCCCTTGCCTTGGTGCTTCGTCATTCGTATCGCAACGCTTCGACGGGATGCAGCCGCGCCGCACGCAGCGCCGGCAACACGCTGGCCAAGACGGCGATGGCGACGGCGCCTGCCACAACCAGTCCCACGGTCAGCGGATCGATCTGGGTGGGAATTTCCTGAAAGTAGTAGATGGTCGGATCAAAGATTTCCCGGCCCAGCAGCCGCTCCAATCCGGCGGCGATCTCGTTGATGTAAACCACAAACAGCAGTCCCAGGACCATGCCCACGCCGGAACCGACGGAACCCAGCGAAAAGCCGTAGCCGAGAAAGATGCTCATCACGCCGCCGCTCGGCGCCCCCAGCGCCTTCAGAATTCCCACGTCCCGCGTCTTCTCGACGACGATCATGAAAAACGTGGCCAGGATGCCGAAACCGGCCACCGCGATGATCAAGAACAGCAGGATGTTCAGGATCGTGGTCTCCATCTGGACCGCCGCCAGCAACGGTCCCTGCAAATCCTTCCACGTCTGGATGCGGTAGGCGTACTGGTCCGTCGGAAACCGGCGGATCAGTTTGTCCCGGGCGACGTTCAAGTCGCTGCCGGGACGCAAACGGATCTGGAGCGACGTGACGCTGGTGACGCCGGTTTGCGGATCGATCATGCCCCGCAACCGCTGCAGTTCCTTCAGCGGGACGAAGGCCAGGCTGCTGTCGTATTCGCTCATCTTGCTCTCATACAGGTCGACCACCGTGAACTTTGCGCTTTGCGCCGTAGGGGCTTCTCCCGCCGGCGGCGCAGTGGGAAACGTCAAATTCACGTCGTCTCCGGGACGGCACAGGAAGTAATCGCGGACGACGTTGTCGGCGTCCCGGTGTCGCACGCTGGCGACCATCAGGCCTAGGATGACGCCCGTATGCTGCTCCTTGGCTTCGTCGAAGACTTGGGCATCCTTGTCGGCGGCAGCCGTCGCGGCATAGGGGTCGCTCGGGACGGCGCCGTAGGGATCGCTGGGCGGGGAAGGCGGGTCCGTAGCAACCGGCGCGCCGGCCTCGGCCTGCGTCCGGCGCCGCGCCGCTTCGATCTGCTGCATCTGCTCCTGGACGGCGCGTTCATAGGCGATGCGCGTCCGCCGGTAATCCCAGCCCGCTTCGGCAAGCCGCCGGTCGTAACCTTGCTCCCGCAGCAGAAAGTTGAGTTGGGTGCGGTTTTCGGGGTGCAGCAGATACTGGCTGAAATCGCCGACCTGGGCGTACGTGCGTTCGTCGATGCCGATCAGATTCACCTGCCGCGTGATCCACTGGCCGCGGACGTTGAAACTGAGCATGGCCGGCACCTGGACGGTCGCCGTCATCCCCGCGACGCGGTCGCCCAGTTCCTTGCGGATCTCTTGCTCGTGCCACTGCGGATCGGGCAGACCGCCCAGACTGTGGCTTTCAAAGACCAGATCGGACAGCACCCCGTGCAGCCGCTTGTGCATCTCCTGCGAAAAGCCTTCCATCACGCTGTTCACCACGATCAGCGTCGCTACGCCCAGCGTGACGCTGATGATCGAAGCCAGGGCGATGTAACGCGTCCGGAGATATCGCCAGGACAGAAGCAGTTTGTACATGGCCAATCCTTTGGCTCGGTTTCATTCCCGACGAACAGGGACGGACTCCGCGAGCGTTCCAGCGGCGGCGGTCCCGTTTTCGTCCGCCCTCACGAGGTCTCCGTGACCGCCTCGCCGCCGTCGCTCCGCGAAGTTCCGCCGATCTCAGGCCGCAGCAGCGGGAACAGGATCACGTCCCGAATCGAAGGCGAGTTGGTCAGCAGCATGACTAGCCGATCGATGCCGATGCCCAGTCCGCCCGCGGGCGGCATGCCGTGCCGCAACGCGCGGAGGAAATCGTGATCCATCTTGGCCATCGACTCTTCCTCAGGCATGCCCTCCAACTGCGTCTTGAACAGCTGTTCCTGCAGGTCCGGGTCGTTCAACTCGGTGTAGGCGTTGGCGACTTCCATGCCGTGGACGAACAGCTCGAACCGCTCGGCGATCTCGGACTGGCCGAGTTTGCGTTTCGTCAGCGGGCAGATGCTGGCCGGATAGTCGATCACGAACACGGGGCCGACCAGCGCATCCTCGACCCGGGCCTCGAAGACCTCGCTCTTGATCACGTCCGGATGCCGGTTGGCAGTCTCCAGACCCAGCGATTTGGCTAACGCGGCGACGGCGGCCGCATCGTCCGGAGCCACGCCGGTGTGCTCCTGGAACAACTCGTTGTACGTCCTGCGAGCAAAGGGCGGCGTGAAGTCGATTTCCTGGTCGCCCCACGGCAGGCGATAGGGGGCGCCAAGCGCTTGAATCGCGTCGACGAAGATCTTCTCCGTCAGTTCCATCATCGTCTCGTAGTTGCCGTACGCCTGATAGACTTCGAGCATCGTGAATTCAGGGTTGTGCTTCTGGCTGATCCCTTCGTTGCGGTACACGCGGCCCAACTCGTAGACCCGCTCCATGCCGCCCACCAGCAGGCGTTTCAGGTGCAATTCCAAGGCGATCCGCAGGAACAGCCGGATGTCCAGGGTATTGTGATGGGTAATAAACGGCCGTGCTGCGGCGCCGCCGGCGATCGTGTGCAGCGTCGGCCCTTCGATTTCGCAGAAGCCTTCGCGGGCCAGCGTCTGACGGATCGAATGGACGATCTTGGTGCGGTTGAGAAATCGCGGCAGGACGCCTTCCGAATAGGTCAAATCCAGGTACCGCATCCGCTGCCGCAATTCCGGATCCTGCAGGCCGTGGTGCTTTTCCGGCGGCGGATCGAGGGCCTTGCAGAGGAAGTGCAGTTGCTGGGCAAAGATCGTCAACTCGCCCGTCTTGGTGCGCCGGAGCTGGCCGTCCACGCCGACCAGATCCCCCAGATCGATGTTGCCGGCCAAGGCGAACCCTTCGTCCCCGACCTGCTGCTTGCCAATGAATAACTGGACCTTGCCGGTCCAATCCTGGATGTCGACGAAGCGGAGTTTGCCGGCGTCCCGTTGCAAGACCACGCGGCCCGCCGCGCGCACCTGCGGCCCCGTCAACTCGCCGGGCCCCTGCTGCTGCAGCCACGCCCGGAAATCCACGGCCTGCGGATCGTCCAAGTTCGGCAACTCGACGCTTTCGCCGCTTGCCTTCTGCAATTTGATCTCTCCACACCGGGCTCGGATGTCTCCGATATAGGACCGGCCATCGAATCGTCCGCCCCACGGATCGATTCCCATTTCCACAATCTTGCGCAGTTTGTCACGGCGGGCCGATTCGTGGATTCCCAGTGACTCGTTATCTGTCGGGCCTGTGTCTTTCTTTGACATCACAACTCAAACAATAGATTGGACTTGTGGATCGTGATCGCAGTGATCGGAACGCGTGCGGACAGGGAGTGGCCATTCTAGGGAAAGCTGTCCGGTGGTCAATGTCAGAAAGACCGCTGAGGCTACCTGTTCTGCTCAAGTTGCGCTACCCGAATGATCGAGCAAGGGGCTATAATGCCAGCGGAATAAGCCAGCGGCGGGAGAAGATTCAGGTTGCTGCTGGCAAATGCACTCCACCGCTTGGGTTAGAACGGATCAGACGCCATGCCACGCGGAAGAATCTACGAAAATGCCGCCAGATCGATCGGCGACACGCCGATGATTCGCATCAACCGGCTGGTTCCCCCGAACCACGCGACGGTGTTCGCCAAGTGCGAGTTCTTCAATCCGCTGAACAGCATCAAGGACCGCATTGGCGTGTCGATGATCGAAGCGGGCGAACGGGACGGGTTGATCAAGCCTGCGACGCATATCATCGAGCCAACCAGCGGCAACACGGGCATCGCGCTGGCGTTCGTCTGTGCGGCCAAGGGCTACAAGCTGACGCTGACGATGCCCGAGTCGATGTCCGTCGAGCGGCGAGCGCTGCTGCGCGCGATGGGGGCCCACCTGGTGCTGACCCCGGCCGCCGAAGGGATGAAGGGCGCCATCGACAAAGCGGCAGAAATGGTGGACCACGAGCCCAACGCCTGGATGCCTCAGCAATTCGAGAACCCGGCCAATCCGGCAATCCACGAGTGCATGACCGGCCCGGAAATCTGGGAGGATACGGGGGGTGACATCGACGCGCTGATCGCCGGCGTCGGCACGGGCGGTACGCTGACGGGTGCCGCCCGGTATCTGAAACGCCAGAGACCCGATTTCAAAGCGTTTGCCGTCGAACCGAAGAACTCGCCGGTCATCAGCGGCGGTCATCCGGGCAAGCATCGCATCCAGGGCATCGGAGCCGGCTTCGTGCCCAAGAACTTGGACGCTTCGCTGGTCGACGACGTGATCCTAGTCGACGACGAAGATGCTTTCGAAACGGGCCGGCAGTTGGCGGCTCAAGAGGGCATCCTGGCCGGCATCAGCAGCGGGGCCGCGATGTGGGCGGCCATGCAGGTCGCAGCGCGGCCGGAATTCAAGGGCAAACGCATCGTGGCGATCATGGCCAGTCTGGGCGAACGCTACCTGTCGACACCCCTGTTCGGCGGTCTGGCGACGTGAGCGAACCCGCGATGGCCACCCTGCCTGACATCCCGCCCCGCGATGAAATCGGCGTCATCGTCGTCGATCACGGCTCGCGGCGCCAGCCGAGCAACGACCTGCTGCTGGACGTGGTGACAGCTTTCCAACAGCATTCCGGCTACGCGATCGTCGAGCCGGCGCACATGGACTTGGCCGAACCATCGATCGCTGCCGCCTTTGCTCGCTGCGTGCGGCGAGGGGCGAAGTTGGTCGTCATCCACCCTTACTTCCTTTTGCCCGGCCGGCACTGGGAACGGGATATCCCGGCGCTAGCCGCCGCAGCCGCCCGGAGTCATCCGGGCGTGCCCTTTCTGGTGACCGCGCCGCTGGGCCTGCACCCGCTGATGGCGGAGATCATGTCGCAGCGGATCGAATCCTGCCTGAGTCGCGCGCGCGGCGATCCGGTTCCCTGCGAAGTCTGCCGCGCGCACGACACTTGCCGGCTTCGGGACTGCCGGGGCGACTGAGCCTTCCCGGCCGGCCTGTCACGGAACGGCGTGGCCGTCCAGCGGTTTTTCCGGCGGGCTGGGGGGAGCGTCCGTTGGCCCCGGTTTCGCAGAGTTGCCCGGCTGCAGGGCCAACAGTGGCTGGCGTTCGGCGAGCAGGAACGCGAACAAATCCTGGACCTGTTGCGGGGTGAGCGGCTCCAGCAGGCCTTCCGGCATGTCGGAGGCGTGGATCGTGCGCGACTCATCAGCCTCCGCGGTCGGCACGGCGATCCGCCGGCCGTCCGGCTGGACGATCGCGACCTTTCCGGGTTCGGCAATCGGACTGCTGCGGCCGCAATAGACGCGGCCCTTTGTCGTGACGATCGCCTTGTTCAGGTAAGGCGCGGCGATGAGCTCGGAAGGAGACAGCAGCGACTGGACGATTTCTTTGCGCATCAAACGCTGGCCGACGGTCGTCAAATCCGGCGCCCGGCCGTCGCCTTGATCGCCGCAGCGGTGACATTGTGCGCAGCCCGCCGAGAGGAAGACGGCCGCTCCGTTCTGGACGGAACGTTTGTCGTCCAGGTCGTGGGCGACCTGGCGGAGGAGTTCGGCATCCTTCCACACGCGGCCTGGGCGCGGCGTTGCCGTTTCCGCCGGCGGATGATCGGGCCATTTCTGGGCAAACCACTGCTTCCAGGCGGCCAGTCTTGCTTTCCAATCACCGCCGTCCGCCAGCGTGGTTCCCGTCCAGTGTTCCAGCAACGCGACCGCGTCGTCCGCTCCGAGAGCGCCCAGTTGCAGGCCGTGGAGGATCACCTGGCGGTAGTATTCCGGTTCTTCGGGCGCGAGTTTGACCGTCTGCAGCTGCCGCAGGATTTCCTGGGCCACGTCCGCCTCGACGATCGGCAGACTGCGGACGAGGTAGTTCCAGTTGTCCGCCGTCGGCCACTGCGCCAATCCCATGGCCAGCGCCGGCCGCCGTTCGGGATCGCGGTCCCAGAGGCTGCGCAGGTAGTTCTGGGAGTCGGCGTCGCCGCTGCGGGCCAGCACGGCGACGAGGCCCACCTTCAAGCGTGTGGTCTCCGCATCGTGGCGGGCCAGCAGCCGTTCGTCCAGTTGTTTCAAGGTGGTCAGCGTGTCCGCGTCCAGCTGTTGGGGCAGACGGTACAACAAAGCCACGGCCGCGTGGGGCCAGCGGTCGCCCTCGCTCAAAATGGATTTCAGCTCTTCTTCCGACAGCGACTGGGCCACATCGCGGGCAGCGCGGGTGACGTAGGCGGCCCGGCTGCTCCCGCCGCGCTGCGCCTGAGCCGCATCGAGGAATTCGATCAACTGAATCCGCCGGCCGACGTTCCAGTCGTCCTTCAGCAACGGCAGGTGCAACGCCACCTGCAGCTTGTCCGCTTCGTGGACGGCGGCGTCCGCCAGATACTCCAGATAGCGGTCCAGGATCGTGGACACGCGCAGGTAGGTCAGCAGCCGCATCAATTCGCGATTCATCAGCCGGTCGCCCGAGGGGAACTCTTCGGCCAGCAGTTTTGCCAGCTCGGCCGCTTTGTCCGGCGCGATCTCGCCGCGAATCAGGGCGACTTGCATGACCCGCAGCATGTCGACAAAATCGCGATCCGTGGTGAATCCGCCGGCCAACGCCGTCAGCCGTTCCAGCACATGGCGGGCGTTGTCCGGGTTGGGCTGCGAGATCAACAAGGCCAGGCCGGCCTGGATCACCAGGCGATGATGGCTGCCCGCCAGCAGGCGGTCGCGCCATTGGTCGGCGGGAGTCTGTTCCAGCAACCGCCGAGCGGACCAGGCCGTGAAGCGGTCCTCGGACTTCAGCAGCTCGATCAATTTCTCAGGCGGCACTTTCTGTCCGGCCCGGACCAGCGCTTCGCACGCCCGCCGGCAGACCACGCGGTCGCTGTCGCTCAACAGACCGATCAACGCCTCGCGGATTTCGGCGTCCGGGTGGAGGCCCATCAATTCGGTGGCTTTTGCGCGAACCTGTTGGTGATCGGCCCCGGCCAGCGGCGACAGCAACTCGGTCGGCGGCGTCGGGCCGTACAACTGCATCAAATCCAAGGCCCGCGTCCGGTAGCGCCAGGAGTTGGCTCCGCTGTGCGCCACGCCGACGATCGAGGGGCCCCAGTCCTCGCCCAATTCGACTTTTGCGGCGGCGATCCGCTGACGGCTCCAGGCCGCGGACAATTGGGGCTGGCGAATCACGGCGCTCAATCCCTTGCCCCCATCTTTCGCTCCGGGCGGTAGTTTGCCAGTCCAGCGGATGCGATACAGACCTCCCGCCTCGCCCTGGTCCCCGGTGACAAAATACAACGCCCCGTCCGGACCGACCGCCATGTCGGTGACGTGCAGCGTGGGATCGTCGACGAACAACTCCGCGGCGGCGGTGTAGGAACCGCCGTGGGGCTTGAGCTTCAAGGCACTGATTCGCCCGTGCGTCCAATTGGCGATGAAAAGTGCGTTTTGGTACTCTTCGGGAAACGCGTCGTGGTTGTAGAAGGCCATCCCCGTCACGACGCCGCGGCCTGTTTCCAGGGTCGGCGGAAGCCGGTCGATGAAGTGCTCCGGCCACTTGGCCGACCCGCTCCGCCAGCCGTACTCGGCGCCGGGCAAGACGTGGTAGACGGCCGCATGGCGGAACCAGGGCAAGCCCGCGTCCGCCGCCGCCTCGCTGTCCTGCGCGAACAGCTCGCCCAACTCGTCAAACGCCAGATCGGCCGCGTCGTGCAGTCCGCCAGCGACTGCCTGCAAGTGCTTGCCGTCGGGGGTCAGGCGGAGGATCATGCCGGCCGGCGCCCGCACCTGCGCCATCTTCGCGTCCGGATCGTCGTAACGCGGCTGGACCAGGTCGCCTTCGTAGAAATCGCAATAGGGGCTGTCGCGCCCCAGTTCCGCCGCCGGCCGCGCCTGGCAACCCACGGCGACGTACAGAAAACCGTCCGTGCCGAGCACCACGCCGTGCGGACCGTACCGTCCGCCATGCCCCTCGAACTTGAGCACCGCCCGCACCCGGTCGAATTGGCCGTCGCGGTCCTGGTCGGTCAGTCGGTACAGAGCCAAGCCCTCCGGGCCGAGGCCTGTGGCGAACAGCTCTCCATTCAGGCACAACAGGCCGCGGCAGTCCTTGATCTGATCGCTGGCCACGCGGACTTGGTCGAGCAGTTCGTCGCGATTGCTGTCGTGGATCAACAGCAGTCCTCCCTGCTCGCGCGAGGCGATGGCATGCCCGAATTCGTTAAAGGTGACTGCCAGCAGCGACCCGGTGCTCTGGTCGTCCAGCACTTGTTCCACGACGAATTGCTCTTCGCTTGCCGCCGACGTCTTTGCCGGGGCCGGTTGGGACGCCGCCGTGCCGGCGGCGTCTGCAGGAGGCGCCGGCGGCGCCGGACTCGGCGCCGGAGGAGCGAGCGAGGTCGGGACCGGAACCTTTCCCTTGCGCGACGACGAGGTCGGGCTCGCGGCCGCCGCCACCGGCGGTTCGGCCACGGGCGCCGCGGGGGCATCCTCCGGCGGCATCAGGCCGGCGATATGCGTCCGCGCCGGCGGGACGTCGTCCCAGGGCGGTGTTGCGCCGACCAGGCCGAGTGCTTGCGCATTGGCCCAGCGCGAATCGTTGTACAGCGGCGTGTGCCAAAGCGGCAGCGGCCACACGTTGGTCAGCCAGGAAGCGTCGGAGGCAACCGTCAACAAGCCGCGGGCACGATCCCGAACCGTGAGACGAACGCCCAGCGCGGCAGTCGCCCCCTGCGTGTTGTTCACCCGGACCGCCAGCAAATTCGCGCCGGACCGCAGAAAGTTGCCGACGTCGTATTGGTCGAGCGTTTCCGTCGCGGATCCGGTCCCGATCCGGCGGCCGTTCAGATACGCCTCGTACTCGTCGTCGGCGGCGATCTTCAAGTCGCCGCCCGTAGGCGCTTCCAGCGCAAAGGCCTTGCGGAAATAACACGTGCCCTGCGGGACGCTGCCGGATTCCTGGTCGGGCGACCAGATCCACTGGGGCCTCTCGGCCGCCGCCGACGCCAAAGGTATCAGGACGGCGATGCTCCACGCGACAAAGGCCCTCAGAATTCCTGGCAACGATCGGTGAGCAGGCTTCATCAGACGTCTCCGCCAAAAGGAAACGAGTCCGCGTCCGCGACGTTGCGCCAGCGCAACGCCGGACGAGCACCCCATTTCAAGACAAGGCATGGGGAGGTTACCAATAACCGGGGACCCAAGGCAACAGGAAAATCTGAGGCGACCAACCGTGAAAACGCTAGCACCGCACTGGGCCGCTAGCCGATCGCGATTCGCTGTCCCTATAATGGTCGCTGCCACGACTCCGATGAGTCGCTCAACCGATCTGATGTCTCACAGGCGGACCTTCATCGCCCAGGAGCCTTGCTATGCCGGTCGAAATGCAATTGGCGCGGATCATCATCAGCGAAATCCACGATCAGCAGATCATCTACCTCCGCGAGGTCGAGGGCGAACGGCAGTTTCCTATCGTGATCGGCATCTACGAGGCGACCAGCATCGACCGCCGGGTAAAAGGTTACCAGACTCCGCGCCCGCTGACGCACGACCTGATCGTGAACGTCGTGGAGCAACTGGACGGCGAGTTGGACAGCGTGCTTATCAGCGGCCTGAAGGAGGGCACTTACTACGCGGTCCTGCGCGTCCGCCGCGACGGCGAACTGGTCGAAATCGACTCGCGGCCTTCGGACGCGATCGCCGTCGCGGTGACGTGCGATCCGCCGCTGCCGATTTACGTGAACGAAGAAGTCCTGGACGAGGCCCTCAGCGACTCGACGTAGTGCTCCGTTGACCGGCCAGGCATTCGTTCCGGCCGACCTCTGCCGCGTGCTGGTGGCAGCGGCGTCGGTTGAAGGCCAAGTGACAGCACGGGGCGGGCCGTCGTTGCGCCGGTTTTTCGGGAAAGATCAGCCAACTGCTGCCTGCGGACTTGACGCCTTTGCCTAAACTCCCAATCCCGTCCGGACCGAAAAAAATAGCGATGCCGCACGAAACTCCGGCTCGCAACGATCCGAATCGCGGCGAGACTTGAAAACTGGCAACTCCGCGCCTAAGGTAGCCTAGTGCCCGGTCTGTCATGACTTGAGGGCTCGCGGGGGGGGGAGGTTCAGCCCGCCTGGGGGCGGAATGAATTCCGCCCTACCTCTCCGCCCTACCCATCAAGCGACGCCTGGCAGGGCATCCGGCATGTTGGCCTTGCCTCACGGGGACTTTGGTGATGTCCATTCTGCTTCCAGTCAGCACCTGTCGCAACGGCTCCTGTCCGGCCTGACCGGACGCCTACATCACCCCCCCTCAGCCACCGTGTCCGCCTTCTGCCGTTTGCCCCTTTGCCGGGGCGTGTTCCGGGGAGTCTTTGCCATGGCATCCGATTTGCGTTTGAAAGAACACCTGCCCACGTTGACCGACGAAATCGTCGAGACCTATGCCACGGTCGGCACGATCAATCACCTGGGGCATTGCCCGCTGCCCAAGTACGAGGAAGTCGTCGCGGCGATCCAGGATTTGAAGGACATCCTGTACCCCGGCTATCGGCGCCGCGAGGGTCTGCACATCGGCAACGTCACCTACCACGTCGGCGACTTGATCGACCGACTGCACGACACGCTGACGACGCAGATCGCCCGCGCCCTGCAACACGAGGCCCGCGTCGAACGCGGCATCGATCCGTTGACGGACACGGCGGACTATCCGGCGCAGGGCCAGCGCGCGGCCATCGCCTTCCTGCGGCGGATTCCCGAACTGCGGCGGCAACTGGCACTCGACGTCCAGGCGGCCTACGATGGCGATCCCGCCTGCAAGAACTTGGACGAAGTGATCCTTTGCTATCCGGGGTTGGAGGCCGTTACGGTCTATCGTTTGGCCCACGAGATGCACGTCCTGGGCGTCCCGTTCATCCCGCGGATGATGACAGAATGGGCGCACCACCAAACAGGCATCGACATCCATCCCGGCGCCCGGATCGGCCATCATTTCTTCATCGACCACGGCACGGGCGTTGTCGTGGGCGAAACGTGCGACATCGGCAATCACGTCAAGCTGTATCAAGGCGTGACCCTCGGCGCGCTCAGCTTTCCCACGGACGCCAGCGGCAAACTGATCCGGAATATGAAGCGGCATCCCACCTTGGAAGATCGCGTGGTGATCTACGCCAACGCGACCATCCTGGGCGGCCAGACCGTGATCGGCCACGACAGCGTGATCGGCTCCAGCGTCTGGCTCACGGAGAGCGTCGAGCCGTTCACTACCGTGATCATCGAAACCCCCAGCCTCCGCCGCCGAAAACTGTCCTCCGAACCCACCACCGGCGCGGGCATGGAGAGATAAGCATCGTTCGAGGCATCACGGTGGCCTCGCCACCTTGCCCAGGACCCTCCGCGGGATGATCAGCAAGAAACACGGGACCGTTGTTTCTCGAACGATGCGAAGCGATCGCCCTGCCCCCCACGCTTCGTCCGACCGAGCGGCGGTTCGAGAGCGTTCAGCAGGCAGGCCCGCCGGTCGGCGGCAGCGGTCGGGCGCGCCCTGACGCGCGCAACCGCGGACAGATCGTCGCCAGCAGCCGCCGGAGCACCGCGTGCAGCTTTGCGAACGCTGCAGAGCCGTGGCGCCCGTCAACCGCACCAGCCTGGAATCCGTGGCCGCCGTCAGCCGTCGCCGTGCAGTCGAGCAAGGAACTTCGCCGCCGTCCGCCGGTGCTCGTCCAGGCGGCCGCCCATCCGCTCGCACTGGGCGACCATGACCGACATCCGCGGATTGCGGGCAAAGAACTCGCGGTGCCGGTCGATGAACCGCCAGTACAAAGCGTCCCAGACGGCACACCACGGCCCCTTGCGAAAGTTGCTCATCTTGAGCACATAGCTCGATCCGCTCAGATACGGCTTGGTCGTGATCAGGCCGCCATCGGCGTGCTGGCTCATGCCGTAGACGTTGGGGACCATGACCCAGTCGTAGGCGTCGATGAACAACTCCATGAACCACTGATAGATCGCCGTGGGGTCGATTTCGCACAGCAGCATGAAGTTGCCCAGGATCATGAGCCGCTCGATGTGGTGGCAGTAGGCGTAGCGCAGGACGCGGCGCACGACGGTGTCGACCGGTTCCACGCCGGTGGTGCCGTCGTAGAAGGCCGCCGGCATGGGCCGGCGATGGTCCCAGAAGTTCCTCGTTCGCTGCCGCCGGCCGGACCGCCGATAGACGCCCCGCATGTACTCGCGCCAGCCGATCATCTGCCGGACGAAGCCTTCCAGCGAATTGAGCGGGACGCGGTCCGCTCGCTGCACCGCGGCGTCGATGACCTCCCGCGGCGAGATCAGCCCGACGTTCAGGCTGGGCGTGAGCACCGAGTGAAACAGGAACGTCTGCTCGGCGTGGATCGCATCTTCGTATTGGCCGAACGCGGCGAAGCGGTGGTCCAGGAAGTCGTCGAGTGCCGCGCGGGCCTGGTCCGGACTCACCGGGTACGAGACCGCCTGGTCTTCCCCGACGGCCTGGGGAAAGTGCGCGGCAACATAGTCGCGCGCGGCGCGCACGCCGGCCTGGGGCTTCGGCCAGGCCACGGGCGGAATGGTCGCGTCGCGCGGGAGTTTTTTGCGGTTCTCCGGATCGTAGCTCCATTTCCCGCCCAACGGCCGCCCGCGTTCGTCGAGCAGCAGGTCCAGTCGCTTCCGCTGCCGCACGTAGAAATCGGTAAAGAACAGCCGTTTGCGGCCGGCGGCGAACTCGTCGAAAATCGGCCACGGCGTGAGGAAATGCGGATCTTCGAGCATCTGGAAGTCGATGTGCGCCGCCGTCAGGGCAGCCGTCAGCCGTTGCTGCAGCCAATCGTCACAGGGATCGACGAACCGGGCCTGCCGGACACCGAGCCGCGTCAAGACCCCGGCGATCGCGCCGGTCGAGTCGAGTTCGCGGCTCTCGACATAATGGACCCGCCGCTTCTGCCGCCGGAGTTGGCTCGCAAAGTGCTGCAGCGACGCGCGATGCAGGACCAACTTCTGGCGATGGAACCGGTACTGTGTCATCAGCAGCGGCTCCTCAACCAGCACGCAGACGTCCGCGTCGCGGAGCGCGGGATGATCGGGGAACAGCTGGTGGGGATAGATCAGGGCTGCGCGCATGGCGGTTCAGGAAGAAGGCGTCTCGGAAACTGGCGGCGTCTCGGGCGCCGGCTGGACGGAACAACGCGCCGCCGTACAGCGGCCGGTCAGCCGCCAGCGGTGTCGAGCGAAAAGGGCGTAGCCCCAATCCAACAACTGGGAGATCAGCGGCCAGCGGCTGAGGAAAACGAGCGGGCCGAACCCGACCGCAGCGTACATACGGCGAAACACCTCGACTCCTCGCACCCAGGTCCCGTCCGGCAGGCGGCCGTGCATCTGAGCCATCAAGTCTTCGTCCGTCATCCCCACCGCCGCCGCTTGGAAATCGGGGGCGCTGATGTCGGTGAAACGGATTTTTCCCCGGCGGTCCCAGCGTCGCAAGAGGTTGATCTCCCGACGGCACAACGGGCAGCCGCCGTCGAAAAAGACCTCGATTTCGTGGTTCGGTGCTTCGTCATCGTGCATGTCGGCGCCTTTGCCTGGTTGGAGCACGGCCCCTCGGCGGGTCCTCGCCGCCGGTTCCCCCTGTTCCATCTTAGCGAATTCGCAGCGCGTGGTCAGCACGCGACTTGCCAACCATCGGCAAAACGATCAGACTGATGCGGGCGAATCTTGATCGCTTGGGCCCCTGCCCTGACCGGGTCGAGAGGAGGTTCCAACCTATTAATTGCGGCCGCAGGCCGCGTTGGGGGAAGAATATGGCGGACGAGCCTTTGCTCGACTCGGCGCCGTCGAGAAAGCCGGGCGGGATCGCTGGCACCGAGGACCACGCGGTGCGGAGCCAGATCGAGAGCCTGGTCCGGGAGCAACCCTATGCGGTGCTCTGTACGCAAGGCGGCGGCCAACCATACGGGTCGCTGGTGGCCCTGGCGGTGACGGCTGACCTGAGCGCGGCGGTTTTCGCGACGCCGATGACAACGCGCAAGTACCGGCTGCTGTGCGAGTGCGAACACGTCGCGCTGGTCATCGACAGCCGCGCGCGTTCGATCGAAAACATGATGCAGATCGAAGCCGTCACGGCTACCGGGCGGGCCCGGCAACTGGCGGCGGGCGCGGAGTTCGAGCGGGAGGCCGGCTGGCTGGTCGACCGGCATCCGCAGCTGGCGATGTTCGTCCGCTCGCCTACGACCGCCCTGTTCCATGTGGACATCTTCCGGTACTTTCACGTGACCCGGTTTCAGGAGGTTCGGCAATGGACTCCGAGTCCTGGGTGATCCCGCTGGCCGAGGCCGGGTCGGCGGACGAACGGCTGATCGGGGGCAAAACAGCCCAATTGGCGCGATTGCGCCGCGCCGGGTTTGGGATCGCGCCGGGATTCAGCGTCACCGTGACGGCGTACGAGCGGTTCCTCCGCGACAACCACTTGCCCCGGATTCTGCAGATGGAACTCGGCCGCAAGCCGTTCGAAGAACTCCGCTGGGAGGAACTCTGGGACGCCGCGCTGCGGATCCGCAACCGCTTTTCCGCCGCCGGACTGCCGGCAGACGTACACCAGGCGATTTGCCGAGCGGTGCGGGACTTGGGCAGCGCGACCCTCTTGGCCGTCCGCTCGTCGGCTCCCGGCGAGGACTCGGTCCAACGATCTTTTGCTGGCCTCCATGAATCCTTCCTGAACGTGGTGGGCGAAGCGGCTGTCGTGGAAACGGTGCGGCTGGTGTGGGCGTCCCTGTGGTCGGACGCCGCGTTGCTGTACCGCCAGGAACTGGCCTTGGATCCGCTCCGCAGCCGGATGGCCGTCCTGATCCAGGAAATGCGGACCGAGGACTGTTCGGGCGTCGCGTTCGGCCGCGATCCCCGGACCGAGCAGAACGAGCATGCGGTGGTCGAAGCCGTCCCCGGACCGTGCTCCGGCCTGGTGGACGGGAGCGTTGATCCGGATCACTGGCTGATCCACCGCGCCACGCGCCAGGTCGTGACGTACCGGCGGGGACACCGCGATCGCGACAGGCAGGAAGAGCCGCTGCTCGCCCGCCAGGACCTGGAATCCCTGCTGTCCGTGCTCGATCAGGTAGAAAGCCAACTGGGCTGGTGCCCCGACGTGGAGTGGACCGGTCGGGACTCGCGGTTGACGATTCTCCAAGCCCGTCCGATCACCGCGGCCCGGCAGGAAGCCGATGACAAACGTCCCTGGTACCTGACCCTGCGGCCCGACAAACGGCGGCTGGAACAACTGTGCCATCGGGTGGCCGAGCACTTGATCCCCGAACTTCGCGCGCTGGGCGACGGCTTGGCTGCCGAGCCCCTGGAACGTCTGTCCGAAGCGGACTTGGCGGATTGCATCCAGACGCGTCAGACCCACCTGGAACGCTGGAAACGGATTTATTGGGACGAATTCATCCCCTTTGCTCACGGCGTGCGCTATCTGGGCCTGTACTACAACGATGCGGTCCATCCCCAGGATCCGTACGAGTTTGTCGGTCTGCTTCGCGGGGAAGACATGCTGGCGTCTCAGAGGAATCGCTCGCTCCAAGCGTTGGCCCGCCAAGTGCGAGAGAGTGCGGAGTTGCAGCAGGCTCTTCAAGAGGCGGTTGAGGACAGCCCCGGCGGGCAAGTCGCCGAATGGGCGGTCACGGCCGATCGTCTGTCCGCGGTCGCCGGAGGCACCGCGTTCGTGGCGGCGTTTCAGAGGCTGCTGCGTCAATTCATGGACGTCGCCTTCGGCGGCCACCGCCTGAGCGACGAACCGACGCCCCTGCTGCAAAACGTGTTGGAGCTGGCTATCCAATCCGCCTGTCCGGCTGCGAGCGAGGCAAGCCGCGAAGAGCCGGCGACGCAAGAACTGGAGCAGCGGCTGTTCGACGCCGTGGGGGCGGAACGCCGCGACGAAGCGCAGGGCGTACTGCGTCTGGCCCGGCTCAGCTGGCAACTTCGCGACGACGACAACCTGCTGGTCGCCCGCCTGGAGAGCCAATTGCTCCGAGCCCTGCAGCTGGCCAGCGCCCGATTGAAAGCGTCGGGCAGGCTGAACGCCGACGCGGACGTCGGCACGGACGCGGTGACCGTCGTCTGCGAGGCGCTTCGCGAAAGGGCGGCCGCACCACTCGTCCTGTCGGCCGCCCGACCGTCCGCCGGGCATCCGTCACGCCGGGCCCCCGGCGAAACGCCGCGGCAGTTGGTGGGCCAGCCGGCGGCTCACGGACTGGCGTCCGGCAACGCGCGAGTGATCCGCGGCCCGCAGGACTTGGGCGGCTTTCGCGCCCGCGAGGTGCTCGTCTGTGACGCGATTCAGCCCATGATGACGCATCTGGTCCCGCTGGCGGCAGCCGTCGTTGAACGCCGTGGCGGGATGCTGATTCACGGCGCCATCATCGCCCGCGAGTTGGGAATCCCCTGTGTCAACGGCGTAGCAAACGTCGTCGACCTGCTCCAGGACGGCGATTTCGTGACCGTCGACGGCTTTCTCGGCATCGTCACGCTGGGGGCACCCGAATTCAACCTGGAATTCGCCGAACATGACACCTAACAGCCTGTTAAAAAAAGAGGAGAAACTTGTGTCGTATTGAATCCACCCGGCATCGACCGGCGAATGAGTTGGTGACGCGACAATTACCCGCAGCCGTCAGGCTGCTCACCAACATTCGGAGGAGTTCAAAATGAAGATGCATGGCAAGGTTTCGGCTCTGGCTCTGTTGGCCGTCTTGGGCGTGAGTTCGGTGCAGGCTGCGGACTGCTGCCGGGCAGCCAAAAAGGATATCGTGGACACAGCGCTCGCCGCCGGGAGTTTTAAGACTCTGGCTGCCGCTCTGGGTGCCGGCGGGCTGGTGGAGACGCTGAAGGGCAAAGGCCCGTTCACGGTGTTCGCACCGACGGACGAAGCGTTCGCCAAGCTTCCGAAGGGAACCGTGGAAGGCTTGCTGAAGCCCGAGAATAAGGACAAGCTGGTCAAAATCCTCACCTACCATGTGGTGCCCGGAAGCGTGACGGCGGCGGATGTTGTCAAGCTGGCGAGTGCCGAAACGGTTGAGGGTTCAACGGTCAAAATCACCGTCGCCGGTGGGAAGGTCAAGGTGGATGGAGCGAACGTCGTCAAGACGGACATTCACACTTCCAATGGGATCATCCACGTGATCGACGCTGTGATCTTACCGAAGTAAAAACTCGGTCGGAAGGAAGGGAACGGAGGGGCGGGTTCGCCCCTCCGTCATTGCGCGGGTTATGTTGCCAGCCCGAACAGAAAAAAGAATTCGCTTCGAGCTTCGTCGCACGATCCGAAGGCTTTCAGACTCACGCATCTATTCGGCCCTTCGCGAACGGAAGGAGAGAAAGACGTGCATCGTTTGGCGGCATTGCTTTTCGGCATGACGGCGGGTTTGTCGAGCTTGCTCGGCTGCGCTCCGCCGGTGAAGGGTATAAAACAGGACCAGACGGCGCTGCGATTCAAGATGAAATCGCTTGCCGGTGAGGAGGTTGACCTTTCCAAGTACCAGGGTCAGGTCGTCCTGATTGTGAACGTCGCCAGCAAGTGCGGTTTCACTGGGCAATACGAGCAACTGCAGGCACTCCACGAAAAACACTCCGCACGAGGCTTGGCCATTCTCGGCTTTCCCTGCAACCAGTTCCTTGGCCAGGAGCCCGGCTCGGCTGAGGAAATCCAATCATTCTGCCGGACGAATTACGGCGTGACGTTCGACCTGTTCGCGAAGGTAGATGTGAAAGGTGAAAACGCTTGTGCGTTGTACCGCCTTTTGACTTCGCTGGACACCCAGCCCAAGGGTGCCGGCAAGATCGGCTGGAACTTCGAGAAATTCGTGATTGACCGCAACGGGATGGTCGTCGCTCGTTTCGGCTCCAGCACCCAGCCAGACGACCCAACCATGCTCGCAATCATCGAACGTGAACTGGCAGCAGGCGAGTCACTGGTTCAGTCCTCGGCGGTAGGCCGTTAGGGGACAGAAGGCGGCCAGCGTCCACGGCGCGATTCGGCGGCAGGGCGACAAGTAGGCTCAACGGAAAATGACAGGGTTGGCCGCGAGACGCGGTCCGGTCGGCGGCCTTTCCCGCACCCGATCCGGGCGGTGCCAAAGCGGGCCACCGTCCATTTCGCCGCCGCATCCATCGCTTCCAGGACCATCTCGGCGGCCAGGCCCGCTTGTCGCACCGTTGACCAATATCGCCCTTCCGGCATCTTCGGGCCGCCCCGCCGGATCGGGACCGTTCACGCGGGAAAGAACGCGCTGGTCTGGTTGTGAAGCCAGGCTTGTGCCTGGCCCGCTGTTTCGCTGCCGCAGGCCGCCTACGGGCGTTGCGCGGATGCGAGTTTGGCGGCTGCGTCGGCTTCCAAGACGACGCGGAAGCCGACATTGAAGACTCGTTGCCAGGGTTCGTAACCCAAGCGGAACGAAGAACGGGCGAGGTGGGGGCGGTCGTACCACGAACCGCCGCGGACCACTTTCTTGCCGGTGGCCGCCGGGTCGTCGCGGCCATCGCCGGGCTGATAGGGGTAGGGACGGTAGACGCTGCGAGTCCATTCGGCGACGTTTCCGTGCATGTCGCACAGGCCAAACGCGTTGGCCGCGCGCTTGCCGACTTCGTCGCTGACGGCCGAGCCGTCGTTGACGCTCTCGACGCAGGGAATCCAGCGCGGCGAGTCGCCGCGGCACAGCGACGTGACCTGCTGGTCGGCCAGATTGGCCAGTTGGCCGAAGTCGCTGGTGCAGGCGCCGAAGTGCAGGGGCGTCGCGCTCCCGGCGCGGCAGGCGTATTCCCATTGGGCCTCGGTGGGCAAGTCGAATTTGGCGCCCGTCTCTTGGGACAACCAACGGCAGAAAGCCGTCGCCTGGTTCCAGTTGATGCGGATCGCGGGCTGTTTGTCGCGATTGGCTGGCATGCCGCGGATGTTCTGGTCCTTGTTCAAGACGCTGATATAAGCGCTGTCGTGCGTCGGGTCGAACAGTGCGTACTGGGCGTTGGTGACCTCGAATTTGCCCAGATAGAACGGCCGCTCGACGCGCACGACGGAAGCCGGATACTCGTCCGTCTCGCCCTCGCCGTCACCGGCGCCCATGACGAACTGGCCGGCGGGAATCAACGCCATTTCCAACGTCGAGCCATGCGGCAACTCGATTTTCAATTCCGGCGCCAGACCCGTTGCCTGCTGGCGACGTTGGGCTTCCGCCGCGTCGAAGGGCCAGTCGGCACAGGCCGGCGGCGCCGCCGGTCGCGGCGGCAGCGGGGCCGGGGCGACGTAGGCGGTCTGTTGTGCCGGCAGACCGGGGATCGCCTCCGGATCCTCCGGCCGGTTGGCAAACCGCGTCCGCATTTCCAGTCGCCGGGCTTCCATCGGCGAGTGGCCGCGGCGGTGCTCGTGCCACGTGCCGTGATCGGGGACGTTCAAGTCGATCCAGGTGTTCAGCCGGTCCCACGACTCGGCGTCCAGTTGGACGTTGTAGTGTCCCTTCTCCAGCAATTGCACCAGATGGCTGACGGAGGCATGGTACTCCAGCGGCTGCTGCAAGTGATAGTCGCTTTCGGGCCCCGGACGGCGGACAAACGGGTGCAGAGCGATGTAGGAGGGCGTGAAATTGCGCCAGCCGGGTTCCGTCTTGGCCGTGAAATCCGCCAGCGGCTTGCCGTCGTGCTGGCGCTGGCCGTCGTGGCAGCCGACGCAGTAGCGCTCCAGCACGGGTTGCACTTCGCGTTTGAAGCTGAACCCGCGGGGCGGTCCGTACCAGGGCGTGATGGCCGCCGGGCGAGTTTGGCTGGCGAAGCGGTATTCCGGCGGCGGGCCGGAATTCTGCGGTTCGTGGCAGCCCACACAGGAGAGCACTTCGCCCGGCATGGCCGTGAACCAGCTGCGCATGATCTGCAGCGCCCGGCCTTGCTCGTCCAGCGGATGGACGACGATCGGCGTGTTGGCCGGCACCTTGAAGATGGCCGAGCCGTCCGGATTGACGGGCACGGTCCCGTGGATAATCCGCGCATCCCAGGGCCCGTCGATGCCGATGTGGATGTGGCCCCCCATGCCCGGATAGGCGTAGTGGAGTGAGGAGATGCGGAGCTTCTTTACCGTTCCGCGGGGCACGTCCCGCAAGCCTTCGCCGCGATAGACGTCGGTCAGGTAGACCGTGGCCTCGTTCTGCGCCAGGTCGACGCGGTCGGGAAGCGCCGGCGGCCGTTTCACCTGCTGGACGGGGACCGGTTCCAGCAGGGCGTAGCCGGGCTCTTCCTTCAACAGCAGCAGGTTGTCGAACACATCGACCAGGTACAGCCCCCACAGCGACGACGCGGTCGGCTGGCAGGAGACCAGGAAGTACTTGTCATTCAGCGGGAACGGATGCAAGAACTTGGGCCACGAGCCGTCGACCAGCGTGTCGCGGATCACGGGGTCGACCTTCTGGCAGTAACCCGGAAGGCGCTGCACGGCTCCGTCCGCTTCCCGCCTTCCGTGGGCCGGGTCGAACAGCACCAGTTCGCCCATCCGCGGCACGCCGTGATGGCCCGAGATCACCGCGATGACCTTGGCGGGATCGTTGGGAATCGGCCGCGCGTAGAAGATCGAGTTGGGCCACATGGAATTGCTGGCATAGTACTCCATCTGCCCCGTGCCGTCCGGGTTCATCTGGAACAGCAACCGGGAGAAGTAGTGCGGCAAGTCGGAGTACTCCCAGCGGCTGAACAGCACGCGGCCGTTATTCAGCACCGTCGGGCACCAGTTGTGATCCTGGTCGAAGCACAGTTGGCGGAGCCCGCTGCCGTCCGGATTCATCAGGCACAAGTTGGCGACGGTGTTGCCGCCGCCCACGCAAGGGACGCCGGCAAAGCAGCGCGTCGACGCGAACACGATGCGTTCGTCCGGCAGGTAGCAGGCGTCGTAGTTGTCCACGTCCGGCGGATCGTCCGGCGTGACTTGCCGCAGGCTGTCGGCCGAACCGTCAAGGCCGATCTCCCAGACCTGCCAGCGGCGGTTCTTGGCGGGCATGGAAAAGAGCAGCTTGCGGCCGTCGAAGTGCAAGTCCACGTCGCCCACGAACTCGCCGCCGGGCGGCTGATACAGCGTGGCCACGCGGCCCTCCGGACGGACGGGCGCGAGCACGGCGATTTGATTGTCGTAGCCGTCCCGCGGCAGCGCGCAATTGCCTTGCCAATTCTGCGGCAGGCCCAGCCGATCGGCTTTGCGGCGGACCAGCAGCAGGCGCTCCAAGTTCAGTAGCGGATTCGCCAACAAGGCGTCCGCGCGAAGCTGACTCGCGTCGCGCACCAGACTGGCCGCAGCCTCCTCCTTCAGTATCTCGCCCTGCGCCAGCGCCGATTCCATCTCTCTCACGCGTCGCTCCAGGGCCTCCAGCCTTTTCAGAAACTCCGTTTTCCGCGGGTACTGCGCCCCGAACGTGCGTCCCAAGTCCTCGATCGCCCGGCGGATCGCGGAAGTGTTGATGGCCTTCACCTCCGCGGAACGGTAGCGGAACAGGCACGCGCGTTCGTACAGTTCCAGCCAGCGGACATCGTCGGCCGGGACTTTTGCGCCGGCCAACCGTTCCAACTCGCCCTGCAACAGCCGCGCGTCGCCGCCCAATTCGCGCAACGTCTGCTGAATCATCTGCTGCGGCAAGTCGGCGGGCGCGGCGGCGCTGAGCCATTCCAAGTGCCGTCCGCCCGGCAAGTGCTGCCGCACCCAACCGGACTGCCGCGGAAAGTCGGCTTCCAATTGGTTCCACACCGCCGCAAACGACAGTTGACCCAGTCGGAAATAGAACCCGTGGCCGCCGCTGTTGTTGTGAATCTTGAACAACAGCCGGTTCTCGCCCGCCTGGAGGTTCAAGCGGAGGCGATCCTGATCGGGGCCGGGACCGCGAGGAACGTCGTGGGAATGCACCTTCTGGCCGTTCAACCACAGCTCACAGCCGTCGTCGCTGCCCAGGCTGGCTTCGACCGACATGGCCGCCGGAACGTTCACCGTGCGAAACAGGTAGGTCGAAGCGCGATAGCTGCCGTCCAGCATGTGGACTCGGCCGTCGGTCCATTCCGGCCGCGGACGCCACAGCGACTGGCCGCCGGGCGACTTGGCCCGCAGATCCACCGCCTGTTCGGGGAACAACGGTTCCGAGAACGCGTTCGACCGTAGCGGACCCGTGGTATGCCAAACGCCCACCTCAAGTTGTTGTGCGGCAAGCCGCTGGATGACCGCCGCACGCGTGGCCAGCATCGTCTCGGCCCAACTTGCCTTCTTGACGTAGGCATCCGCGCTGGAATCGGCGGCCTGGGCGGAGATCAGGCGTGCGGCACAGATCAGACCGAATACCCATCCGCTCGTTCTGCGCCACGATTTCGGGTATGCACAGTTCGTCATTTCATATCCTTCGGAAGGTGTTTCCAGGCAGGCCCTCTGCCGCGCTTTCGATTTGCAGCGACCAAAGGGCGAAGGCGGTTCGTGCCGGCGAAACGCCAGCGGCGACGGCGGCGAGGCCGATTGTAGCACGGCGAAAGGCGGCGCGGCTACACGGAAACACGGAAATGCCGGGCGTCTTCAGGGGCCCGCCTCTGCCGCGGCCCCAAGGATCAAACGGAACGAAGACCGATTTGCCGGCCGCGTGCGAAATCACGGTTCGTGACTTCCACTCTTGATGCCGATCGTACATCCCGATGCCAATCGTCCATCCCGCTCTTCATCCTTCAGGTTCATGGAAGCAGGAGCGGGATGGAGAGCGGGACCAGGAGCGCCGGGCGACGGACGCCGTCTGTATCACAACCGGGGAATCCGTCTCGCGCAGGTTGCCCCGTTTGCTGAACTGCCCGCCGGGAATACAATCACGGGCATGCAAGTCATCTCGCTCCAATCCGGCAGCAACGGGAACTGTATCTACGTCGAAGCGGGCGGCGTTCGGTTGCTGTTCGACGCGGGCATCAGCGGTCGCCAGGCCCAGTTGCGGCTGGCGGCTCGCGGGCGGGACATCGCCGACGTCGATGCGTTGCTGATTTCGCACGATCACAGCGATCACGCGCGTTGCGCCGGCGTGTTCCAGCGCAAGTTCGGGCTGCCCGTGTACGCCACGCAGCGGACCATCCAGGCGGCCGGCGCCTACGGTGGTTTGGGAGCGATGACGGACGTCCGGTGCTTTGAAGCTGGTGGCGGGCTGTTGTTCGGCGGGGTCGTCGTCGAGACGATTCCCACGCCGCACGACGGCGTGGACGGCGTCGCGTTTGTGGTGGACGACGGTTGCCGGCGGCTGGGGATCTTGACGGACTTGGGGCACGTCTTCGACCGGCTGACGCCGCTGATCCAATCCCTGGATGCGGTGGTGCTGGAGAGCAATTACGACCCCGTCATGCTCGCCCGCGGCACGTACCCGGAGCCGCTGAAGCAACGCATCCGGGGACCGCGCGGACATCTTTCCAACTCCGAGTCGGCGGAACTGCTTTGCCGGGCCGCCAGCGGCCGCTTGCGATGGGCTTGCCTGGCCCATTTGTCCGCCGAGAACAATACGCCCCAGACGGCGCTGGCCTGCCACCAATCCGTGCTGGGCTCCCGTTTGCCGCTGCACGTTGCCAGCCGTTACGAACCGAGCGAAGTGTTGGAGTTGTAGACGGATTCCCGTGGATTTCTTGGGAGAGAAGTATGCTGACCGCCGTCTTTCTGATTTGTGCGGTTCTGTACGTCGTCGCCTTTTTCACATACGGCCGGTTTCTCGAACGGCGGCTGGACATCGACAACCGCCGGCCGACGCCGAGCCACACCGAGTACGACGGGGTGGACCGGGTTCCGGCCCATCCCGCGGTGCTGTTTGGCCATCATTTTTCGTCCATCGCCGGCGCCGGGCCGATCGTGGGGCCGATCATCGCCGCAGTGGCTTTCGGCTGGGCGGCGCCGCTGGTGTGGGTGCTGACCGGCGCCATCTTTATCGGCGGCGTCCACGATTTCTCCGCGCTGGTGGCCTCGATCCGGAACCGGGGGCGGTCGATTGCCGACATCGCCCGCGAGTCCATGTCGCCGCTGGCGTACCGGCTGCTGCTGGTTTTCATGTGGCTGGCGTTGGTCTACGTGCTGACCGTGTTCACCGATCTCACCGCGACGACGTTCGTGCAGGATGGGGGCGTCGCCACGTCGTCCTGGCTGTTTGTGGCGTTGGCGATTTGCTTCGGCCTCTGCCTGTATCGCCTGAAGCTGCCGCTCCTGGGGACCTCGCTGGTGTTTGTGCCGCTGGTGTTCGCGATCGTGTGGATCGGACAACAGATCCCGATTTCCTCCGGATGGATCGAAACGGGGCTCGGTTGGAGTCCTCTGAAGACCTGGTCCATCGTGTTGATCGCTTACTGCTTTGTGGCTTCGGTGACGCCGGTCTGGATTCTGCTCCAGCCGCGCGACTATCTGTCCTCCTTCCTGCTGTACGCCTCGATGTTCCTGGGACTGGTGGGCATTTTGTTCGGCGGGTTCGAGATCCAGTTCCCCGCGTTCATCGCGTGGCAATCGGCGGACCTCGGACCACTGTTCCCCATCGTGTTCATCACCGTGGCCTGCGGAGCGTGTTCCGGATTTCATTCCTTGGTGGCCTCCGGGACCTCGTCCAAGCAACTGGACAAGGAAAGCGATGCGCGGACGGTAGGCTACGGGGCCATGCTGGTCGAGGGCCTGGTAGCGGTGATTGCGCTGGCGACCGTGATGATGTTGGCCGGCGACGATCCCCTCAAGAGCCAAGCGCCGTTGAAGGTGTACGGCGCCGGCATCAGCCGCTTTGCCGGTGTGATTGGAATCCCGGCGGAACTAGGGTTCTCCTTTGGGCTGCTGGCGCTGTCCGCGTTTATCCTGACGACGCTGGATACCGCGACGCGTTTGGGGCGGTACATTTTCGAGGAGTTTTTCCAGTTGCGGGCCGGGCCGGCGCGGTATGCGGCGACCCTGGCCACGCTGGCGCTGCCAACCGTGTTTGCCCTGATTACTCTGCGGGACGCGCAAGGTCAGCCGATTCCGGCGTGGAAGGCGATCTGGCCCGTGTTCGGCGCGACGAACCAGTTGCTGGCGGGCTTGACGCTGCTGGTGTTGGCGGTCTGGCTGAGGCAAACCAGGCGAAAGTCAGGGTTCATCTGGTTGCCCCTGGTGTTCATGACCGTCGCTACGCTGTACGCGCTGGTGCTGCTGATCGGCCAATACGGCTGGACGGTCATCGGCGTGGTCGCGATGGTCTTGATGGCCCTGGCGATCCTGTTGATTATGGAGTTCTTCCGCTCTCTGATGCGGCGGGTCGCGGAGCCGGAACCGGACCAGAAGCAGCCGTAGCAACGGCGGCAGGGTATTTCATCCGCGGGGCGTCTGGCCGGTCGCGCGGCCGCTTACATGTCAGCGGACACTGGTTGTTCGAGCGATGCTTGGTCTCGCGCCGAGGGCACGGCCAGTCGGGCCGCCAACAGAACCGCCTGGACGAGACTGCTGACTTGGGCACGCCCCGTCCAGGCGATGTCCAGCGCCGTGCCGTGATCGACCGAAGTGCGGACGATGGGCAGTCCCAAGGTGACATTCACGGCCGTGTCGAACGCCAGGGCTTTGAGCGGGATCAGGCCCTGGTCGTGATACATGCAGACAAAGGCGTCCGTGGTTAGGCGGCGGGCTGGCACAAAGGCCGTGTCGGGGGGCAGCGGGCCTTCCACCTCCAGTCCCCGTTGGCGAGCCGCCGCCACCGCCGGCGCGATCCAGCGATCCTCTTCGTTCTCGCCGAACAGACCGTGCTCGCCGGCATGGGGATTCAGCCCGCAGACGACCATCTTGGGCGGCCGGCCCCGGATGCGCCGCATGGCCTCGGCGGTCAACTCGATGACCTCGACGATCCGCTCGACGCTCAACAGGCGGGGCACTTCGCGGTAGCCGACGTGCGTCGTGACCAGGCTGCACGTGATCTGGCTCGAAGTCAACATCATGCACGACCGCGCGGCGCCCGTTTGGGCAGCGAAGATCTCCGTGTGCCCGGGAAAGGGAATTCCGGCCGCGTGCAGGGCTTCCTTGTGGATCGGCGCCGTGGCCACCGCCGCGACTTGGCCGGCCAAGGCCGCTGCAATGGCGGCTTCGATATAACGGTACGCAGCCCGCCCCGTCGCTGCGCTGACCACTCCGGGCTGGACCGCGTCGGCGGCGACCGCCCCCAGATCCCAGACGGCAGGCTCCCGAATCTTGCCGCCGGCCATCTGCCATTCGGCTGCCCCGATAATCCGCACTGGAGGGGCCAAGCCGCACTGCCGGGCCACACGCCTCAGCACGCCGGCGTCCCCAAAGACGACGGGGGTGGCCAGCCGGGCGACGTCGGCGTCCTGCAGGAGCCGAAGGCACAGTTCCGGCCCGACCCCGGCAGGATCGCCCATCGTCACAGCAACGCGAGGAAGCGGAATGTGGGTTGGCGGTGTGCTCATGTCGGCAGCGATTAGAGCCCGCACCCTGGCGGCGGTCAAGGCCGGGGCCACACGCCTGCCGGCGGACCCGCGTTCGCGGCGTCGGCAAAACGAATAGCATCACGCGGCGGGTTCGTGAGCGGGGCAGATTTCCGACGCGCCGGCCACCTTGTCGGTTGTCGATTTTGTCCGTTGGCGGTAGACTGCCGGTTTGGGGCATGCGCCCGGCGACTGGCCGCTGGGAAAAACGTGAACAACGGGGCAACCGCCAACAGGAATTCGACGGAACGGCCGCAAAAGATTGCCCGGTCCGGGAGCATCGGTGATGGCATATCCTGAACACGTCGAACTTGTCAAACAAGGGGCCGAGGCGATCCGGGAATGGCGGGAGGAGCACCCCGATGTGCCGCTTGACCTGGGCCAAGCGGATTTGCGCCAGACGAATCTCGTCGGGGCGAACCTGTCGGAAGCGGATCTTGCCGGAGCCAACTTGAGTGGGACGAACCTTCGCGCCGCGGCCCTCGCCGGGGCCGATCTCCGCAAAGCGGACCTGCGCGGGGTGGATCTGCGCGGGGCGAACTTGAGCGGGGCGGACCTGCAGGGAGCAGATCTCAGCGCGGCCAACCTGAGCGGCGCGGACCTCCACATGGCGCACCTTAGCGAGGCCCACCTGCGCGGCGCGAAACTGGTCGGGACGAACCTGATGTGGGCCAACCTCATCGGGGCGGACCTCGACGAGACGCACGCCCACGGGGCCAATTTGTGCGAGACGCTCCTCTGCGGCGCGACGCTCCGCGCGGCGGACCTCAGTCAAGCGAAACTCGGCGGAGCCTGCCTGGGCGGAGCCACCGTGAAGCGTGCAAACCTCCACCGCGCCAACCTCCACGAGACCAGCTTTCACGGGACCTACCTCAGTTCGACGCTGTTCGCCGACGTGGATCTGTCGGTCGCCAAAAAACTGGATACGGTCGTCCACATCGGCCCGAGCACCGTGGGCGTCGATACGCTCCTCAAATCCAAGGGCCGAATCCCGGAAACCTTTTTGCGAGGTTGCGGAGTTGCCGAGGAACTGATCGCTTGTCTGCCCTCGTTGCGGAATTCCCACCAGGCCATCCAGCGCCGTTCGTGCTTCATCAGCTACAGCGACAGCGACGAGGCCTTTGCCAGGCAACTGGACGCGCGGATGCGGGAGGAACGGCTGCGAGTCTGGTTGGCGCCGGAGGCCATGAAGGGCGGCCGGGAGATCCATCGACAGATCGACGATGAAATCCGCCTGTACGACAAACTGCTGCTGGTGTTGTCCGAGCACAGTTTGGCAACCGAATGGTTGGCAACGGAGTTCTACCACGCGCGCCAGCGGGAATCTCGTGAAGGCAAACGCATCCTGTTCCCGATTTGCCTGGTCCGCCGCGAACAGTTCGCCCAGTGGTCAAGCTGCGACCCCGACACGGACCAGGACCTGGGGCAGGACATCCGCGAGTACTCCCTGTCCGACTTCTCGGACTGGAAAGACCGCGACGCCTTCGAGGCGGCGTTCACGCGACTGCTGGAGAACCTGGGGATCGAAGAGCGGGCGGCGTCGCCCCGTGCGTGCTAGCACCTCGCCAGCCGGTCCGTAGCGAACAGACGCAAGGCCGTCTTTCGCTCAGCGGTATGCTCCCAACAGGACGACGGCGATCTGGATCATGATCCCGATCACCAGGATCGCCAAGGTGGTCCGGTCTGCCGTCGGGTCGATGGCCGGGGCGGATCCTCTCCGTTGCGGCAAGGATTCGCCACAGTTTGGGGTCTGGTTGGTCACGGCGGGACTCCCGGAGAGTTAGGGCAGCGCGTCCGATCTTTAGTTTCATCGGCTGGATGGGGCTGCTCTCCGCAGCGAATCGAATCGATACTGGGGTTTGAGCGAGGCCCGCCTTCCGCGGCGATTGACACGCGCGCTCGACTCGCCGTAAAATCGGCTCCGCTCGCAACGGCATGGACGCGCCTTGGGCCTGTGCCGGGCACCGACCTTTCCTATTACGCGAGATGGACCATGACTGCCCCGGTTCGGCTCAAGTCGTGTCGTGAGTGGCTGGGCGACCACTGGTTGACGCTGTTGTCGGTGGTTGCGCTGGGTGCCGTCTTCTGGAACGTGGGCCAGGTGCGGAACTTGTTTGAATTCCCGGATCTGGGCGTGGCGAGTCCGGGGCCGGCCGTCCTGTTTTGCGGCTACGTCGCCCTGTTGTTCCTCGTTTACGTGTGGGCTGGGTGGTATGTCGTGCCCAAGGGCAGACCGCCGCGGCCGGTGCTGGCTCTGGAGCCTACGTTCCGAGCCCGCTTGGCGCATTGGCGCGGGGAGTTCCGGGCCTGGTGGAAGGATGTCCGGGAATCGGTGTGGACCGCCTTGGGCCAGCGACGCGGCGTGCTGAGCGGCGTGCTGATGGTGGTCGGCGGCCTGTGCGTCTGGGGCGCGTGTGGCACCGGCCCGCAGGCAGGATTTTTGCCGGATTCCTCGGTGCTGGGAACCTTTGCGCTTCTGTTTCTGGGCCTGGCCCTGGTCCTGCTGTTGAAGACCTGCTTGCACGAATTCACGTTTCGGATGTTGACGCGGAGCCTGGGGCTGTTGATCCTCCTGAACGCCGCTGGCGAAGTCATCTGGGCGCTGCCCGAATTCTGGTCCCTGCCGTCCTATCGGATGTACAGCATGTGGGCCGTGTTGCACGTGGCCTTTTCGCTGTTCCTGTTCGCGCGGGTCATCGATGCGTGGCAATCGAGTTCCGACCGGCTGATTCGACCGCTGGCGCTGGTGCTGGCCGTAATCGCGCTGGGCCGAATGCAGCCTAGCCCGGTCGGAACCATCGTAGATTCCTCGTCTTTGGCCGCCGTGGCCGCGGGCGGCGAAGCGGACCTTGCCGGCGGTCCTCCTCCCGCTGCCCGGCCGGAACCACTGGCGGAATCCGATCTTTGGCTGGAGCACCTACAGCGTCGTTTGCGGGCGATCCCGGATGACGGCGGGCCGGCGGTTTTCGTCGCGGCGAGCGGCGGCGGTTCGCGGGCCGCCCTGTTCACCGCCCTGGTTTACGAATATCTGCAGCGGACGCCGATCTCGTTCACGGCGGCGGGCGGAACGCAGACGTACAACGTCGCGGATCATATCGTGTTGATTAGCAGCGTCTCTGGAGGGACCCTGGCTTCCGCCTGTTACCTGGACTCCCAGCACCGGCGCCGGCGGGCCCGGACCGACGGCACACGCCCGGCGCCCTTAAACTTCATGCTGGACGACATCCTGCACTTGATGAAGGCCTCCAGCCGGGGACTGGAGTCCACGGTCTACGACGCCGGACACTTGGAGCAAACGCGAACCGCGTGCGAAAAAGCCGACACGGAAAAGCCGCACTGGTTCCTGCAGCGCGAGTTGGTGGACGATATGTGCACCGACTTCATGGCGCCCTTGTTGCGAGGCGCGTTGCATCCCGGCCGGGACCGGGCACACGCAGTCCAGGCTTTCTGGGAAGCCAAGTTCGGCCTGTCCGAGACGAATCTGGACTGGCACCGCGACCTGGACCGCACCGGCCGCGTGCCCCTGCTGCTGTGCAACGTGTGCGAAGTGGAACGCGGCAGCTGCCTGATCATCGGTTTCCCGCCCCTGCCGCCCAGATTCATGGTCGATCCGCAACGTCCGGCTCCCTTTCGTGAGTTGCAGGAAGCGGATATCTGGCATCAGCAATGGTGCCAGGTCCGGCTGTCCGAAGCGACCCGCCTTTCCGCCAACTTTCCTTGGGGGTTTCCCGTCGCCGAGATCAACTTTGCCGCAGGGCCCGCGGCGGCGGAAGACCCCGCCGACACGGCCGGTGCGGCCATCAGCCGCAGCGTGCACCTGATCGATGGAGGGGTCTTCGACAACACGGGCATCGGCGCACTGCGGTATGTCGTCGAGGGGCTGGACCGGCTGGCGCAGGAGCCCGAAGCGGACCGTGCGCTTCGCCACCGCGCTGCGGCCATTCTCTGCGAACTGCAGCGCCGCGGCGTAGTCCTGTTGGAAATTGACTCCGGAGCCAAACCCGAACCCCCCGGAACGTTCGCCCGGCTGCTGTCGGGAGTGCTGGAACCGGTTCGCGCCCTCCAGAACGCAGGCTATGCGAGTGCCGAGGCCACGAACCAGAACGACGTCGAAAGCCTGCAACGGCTGCTGCCGGATCCCGCGGCCAGACGAGTCCAAGAGCAGATTCGCGCCCTGGAACGTCATTCGCCAGCCAGCGTCTCAAGCACGCCTCGCCTGGAACCGCCGGGGAATGTGTCCCGCATCATCGTCCAGTGCAATCACGATCGGGGGCAGGACAGCGTGATGACCGCCTGGGCCTTGGGCCCCCTCGACAAAGCCAAGGTGTTCGTCCGGTTCCTGGTCGGGACGCACGGAATCCGGGACGAGTTGCAGAAGACGCTGGAGGACCGCGCGAAATGGACGCAATCCTTATCGGCCCTTCAAAGCATGGCGGTCAAGGAACCCGGTGCCGCACCCGTGCCCGCGGAAACCGCAAAAACGCTCTCCAGCCAATTCCAGAACCTGTCTCTGCTGATGCGCAACCGTCAGGCCGAACGCGACAAGAAAGCCACTCTGCAAAAGAGGTTTTTCCAAGGCCTGCCCCTCGACACGGAGCCCTCCAAGCTTCGCGTACCGACCGATTCAAGCCCGACCGATTCAAGCCCGACCGACGAGACGAAATCGGCGCCGCCCACGGCTCCCTCTCCCTCACGAACGCCGCCCACGACCCGCTCGCAGCCGCCCGTCAGGGGCCCGCGGCCGCCCGCCACGGGCCAACAGTTGCCCACGTCGAAGTGGCAGCCCCCCGCCTTTCTGGATGGCTATAAGGCCGCGCAGAAGGTGCTCGAGGACAACCGCCAGCGGTTGGATCGTTTGGAGTCGCGCACGATCGAAACGATCAACAAGCTCAAAAAAATCCACCAGCCGACGCCTGCCCCGGCGGGCAGCAGCAAAAAGGCCGCGATCACCCCGTAGTTGCCGACGTGGGCCAACGGCGGGAGCGAACCAGCCGGCGTTTCGGCGTTCAGCCGGTGCCCGCCACGGTCCCGCCCATCTGACGCAGGGTGGAGAAGACGGGCAGCAGTTGCACGCCAGACAACGCTGGCAAAACCGTCGGGCGAACGCTCGCCCTTCGCCGAGTCCTCTGCAACGATTGCGATCACGCCGTCGCCCGCAATGACTTGGAACGGCAAAACGGACGGTTCGCACCGATTCTTTGGCCAATTGGCCTTTCCCTGGATCGCCCGTTTTGCTAATTACCACCCGCGCGGACCCCATGTTTGGGCCGACCGTTTC
Source organism: Candidatus Anammoximicrobium sp. (assembly GCA_012515235.1). GTDB lineage: Bacteria > Planctomycetota > Planctomycetia > Pirellulales > Pirellulaceae > Anammoximicrobium. Next base: position 149,474 of record JAAYYU010000311.1, on the reverse strand, counting down.
TGTTCTTGCCTTTAAGTGGGTCGCTAGCTATGCTCCTTCCCAAGTTACAAATCAGCAAGCGTCTGGCAGTGTGGACCACGGCGGTCGTCGGGGCCTTGGGGTCCGGGGCCGGAGCCTATTCGGTCGTCGGGAATCCCTGGGCGCCCGGCAGCCCCGCTGCCGAAGTGGCGTCCGCTTCCTCGGAAAACGGCCAATCCTCCGAGACGGCGTTGCCGGTGCCGATCCCGGACGAACCGGCCGCGACCAGGCAGCCGCAACGGGCGGCTTCCAGCAGTCCGCCTCCAGCCGCGAAGCGGCGTCCGCGGATGATCCTGGACCCTGCGGTCGCTCCCGCGGCACACCAGTCGTCCGACAAACCGGCCGGAGATCGGCTCGGCGGAGACGAACCCGACACGATCCGTGCCGCCGACAACGCATTCCTGCCAACGCCGGCTCCCACCTTCGATCGCGAGTCCAAGCTGCAACCGTCGGAGCCCAAGCTGCCCGAATTCCAACCGCCCAGCGCGGCAGACATGCAGTCGGCGTGGGCGCCGAACGCGGACGCCGATGCCGACTCAACCAAAAACGAATCCGCCGCTCGCCCGGCGCCGATCCTGGCGCCGCCGACCGAAACAGGACCGCCGGTGGCCCCGCCGGTCGCCCCGTCAGTAGCATCGCCGGCAGCACCGCTGTCTGCCCCGCCGGCAGCCGCATCGCTCGCCCCGTCGCCTGATTCGACGGGATCGACGATTGCCCTGAGCGGGTCGCTGCGGCAGGCGGCACAATCTGCGATTGCCGTTTCCGGCGCAGAGGCATCCAGCGGCGGCAGCATTTATGCGCACACCGCCCCCGCCAACCTGGCTGCCGCCCCGCAGCCGGCATTGGCCTCTCCGCACGATCCGCCCGCTGAAACCGCGTCCGGCAATCGCTCCGCCGCGCCGTTGACGGCTGGCGAAGCTCCCGCGCGGCCGAGTTTCTCTCCGCCCGCGGCTGATGAATCGGCAGCACCGATGGTTGGCGAAGGAGACGGAGTGCCGGGAACGGAGCAATTGGACGGCGTCCAGGCTCCGTCCTTGGCCGTCGAGAAGATCGCTCCGCCGGAAATTCAGGTCGGCAAGGAGGCGACCTTCCAGATCCAGGTGAAGAACGTGGGAACCGTCGCCGCTCACGAGGTTGCGGTCTTGGATCGCGTGCCCAAAGGCACACGCTTTGTCAACGCGACGCCCTCCGCCGCGCAGACGGCAGAAGGTCAAGTGATGTGGAACATCGGGTCTTTGCAGCCCGGAGATCAGACGCTTGTGTCGCTGCAGGTCATGCCCCTGGTTGAAGGCGAGATCGGCAGCGTGGCGCAGGTCGTGTTCCAGGCACATGCCTCGGCGCGGACGCTGTGTACCAGGCCGCAACTGAGTCTGACGCACAGCGGGCCGCAGAAAGTGCTGATCGGCGAGGCGGTCGTGTTCGACATTACCGTGAGCAACCCCGGCAGCGGCGTCGCGACGGGAGTCATTCTGGAGGAGGACGTGCCGGTGGGCCTGGCCCACGAGGCGGGCCGGGAACTGGAATTCGAGATCGGTACGCTGCGCCCCAACGAGACGCGGCAACTGCAACTGACGCTGAAGGCCGATAAGCCCGGCTTGATCCAAAACGAAATCCTGGTCCGCGGCGAAGCCAACCTGATCGCTCAGCACGCGGTCGAAGTGGAAGTCGTCGCACCGGCGCTGGAAGTATCGCTCAACGGTCCCAAGCGGCGTTACCTGGAACGGCCCGCCACCTACGAGGTCGTCCTGTCGAATCCCGGCACGGCCCCGGCTCGCGAGGTGGAAGTCGTCACGTATCTGCCCAAGGGAATGAAGTTCGTCGAGGCCGATCACAAAGGCCAGTACGAGCCTCAGAACCACGCGGTGTACTGGAGCTTGGAGGAACTGCCCGCCAACCAGACCGGCGCCGCCAAGCTGATCGTCCTGCCCCTGGAGACTGGAGAACAAAAACTGAGGCTCGAAGGCCGCGCAGAACTCGGCCTGCAGAACTCGTTTGAGCAAGTTGTGCAAGTCGAAAGTGCGGCCGAACTGCAGTTCAGCGTGCGGGACGATGCGGACCCGATCGAGATCGGCGCCGAAGCCACGTATCTGATTGCGCTGACCAACACCGGCTCCAGCGCCGCCACCAACGTACAACTGAGCCTCGGCCTGCCGGAACAGTTGAAACCCCTGGGCGGCGACGGACCGACACGGGTCGTCGTCGAGGACGGAGAATTGCGGATCGATCCGCTGGCCCGGATCGGCCCCGGTGAAGAGGCCGTCTATAAGATCAAGGTCCAAGGCCAAGCCGCCGGCGCCCAGCGAGTTCAGGTCCAGCTGATCACCGGCGAAACGCCCATCCCCGTGACTCGCGAAGAGATCACCCGCGTGTACGCGGACAACTGAACCGCGTTTCCCAAGCCAGCCGCCCACGAACTCGAACGCGCCAGCGTCCGGTTCATCGAACCACGGGCCCGCGGCCTGGCCACGATGGGTTGGGGGATGTAGGGCGGATTTAAGTCCGCCTTGGGGCGGAATGAATTCCGCCCTACGCGCCGAGCGATGCCTGACGGGGCACCGCCCCGGTTCTCACAGTCAAAGCACGGGCCAGCCCCCTGCTGAAAAAAGGAAACTGGCTCCGAGTGGCGTTGGAGAAGTCCCGGGGGAAACGGCCACCGCGAGGCGTCTGTCCCCTTTCTCAACAACCGGCCAGCGCCTGCCCTGGCGGAGACGTTCCGTTCCCAATCCCAGGGAGCAGCACACCCACTTGCCCATCCCAGTTCCGCCGACACGGGGTCGGCGGAACTGGGACATCAGCCTCAGCGCTAGGCGGCCGTCGCCGACTCCGGCTGCTTCGCTTCCTTCGGCGGCGGACGGAAGGCGAGCAGGAAGATCACCAGAATCACGAACATGCCGATTCCCGGATACAGCCAAATGGGCTCCCAGTTGGCCGATTGGGCGGACAGCCATTGCTTGCGGGTCAGACCAACTTGATCGTCCACCGCTCCGCCCGACGACAAGCCGGCAATCTTCTGGAACACTGCGACCAGTTCGTCGCGCTGGTACGAATGCTCGCCGAACTGCAGCGTCGCTTCCGGCGCTGTCTGGACTTCGGCCAGCGTGATCGTACCGTCGCGGTTGGCGTCCAATTTCGCAGCCAGATCCGGCGCCGCCTCTTTCGCCTGCTCGCCGTACACGACACTGCTGAGCGTCCCGGACAGATCCAGATATCGCCAAGCGCTGGTCGCGGCGTTGGGGTCCTCCCACGGCGGCAACGGCCGTGAGTCCGTGCCGCCAAGCGCCGCGGCCATGTTGCGGACGGGCGCCGGAAACGTCTCCATCATCTGGCCGCCGCCCAGGCTGCCCAGGAACATGCCGACACCGACCAACAGGAACGTAATCAGACTCTGGGCACTCGACTTCAACTCGCCCGGCGCCCGTTGGTTGAAGTACATGTACGAGCCGACGTAGAAGAAGCTGTAACAGAAGCCGTGCAAGGCAAGGCCAAGCAGGGCGACGTAAAAATCCGGACAGGCGAAACACAAATACCGCACAGCCCAGGCCAACATGCCCAACGCGACCACGCGCTTCAGCCCCAGACGGGATACGAACCAGGGCATGCTGAACATGAAAATGAACTCGGAAAACTGATTCAGCGACGTCAGGGCCAGCGGCGAGGGATACCCGCGCTGCTGAAGCATCGGAACCTGCAGCGTAAAGAAGTAGCCGCACGCGCCCAGGCTGGCGATGAACACGCAGACGGTGAAGATCAGCAGCGAACGTTCTTTCAGCAGATCGAGAGCGCCCAGTCCGAACACGTCCCCTCCGGCTTCTTGGCCCTTGGGCGGCGTATGCGGCAGCGTCAAACAATAGAACGCCAGGACGATGCCGGCCACGCCCGATTGGAACAGAAAGTTGGGCTTCGCCGCGCCGCCCAGGAACACGGAGGCCAGCAACACGGCCAGAATCCACCCGACCGTGCCCAGCATGGCGATCCGCGGAAACTTGTCCGGGTCCGGAATGTGCCGAAAGGCGACCGAATTGACCAGCGCCAGAGTGGGCATGAAGAACAGGCCGTTCAGCATCATCAGGGCCATCAGCCCGGGAAACGTCGTTTGAAGACCGGCCGCGATCAGGCAGACACCGCCCAGAAGGTGCAGGACAAACAGGATCCGCTGAGCCGCAAAGAAGCGGTCGGCGAAAAAGCCCACAAACAACGGCGAAATGATCGCCCCGATCGCCGGCACAGCACCCAACCAACCGATCTGCCGGCCCGTAAAGCCGAGCGTGGCGGCGTATCCGGTGATCGCGACACCCCAGCCGCCCCAGAGAAAGAACTCCAGGAACATCATGATCGACAGTCGGGTTCTGACCAGAGGCGGGTGCGGGGAACTCATGGCGTGCTCCTTGCAGAAAACAGAAGGTCCGGGGACGAATTGCCCTGCATCATATCCGAATGTCCGCGAAGATCAATTGCCGGTGCCGCGTCGTGCCCACGCGGGAGCCCTCAAAACAAAAAAGGCCCGGCTTCCCGAAAAAGCCGAGCCTTTGGAATTCCAATCCGTGGGGGCACAGATCCCGAGCCCGTGTTCCCGGAACCAGCCCGCTTGCCGTGGCGGTCGCCCGACTCGGAATTCAGAATACGTCCAGAATGAAGTGGTGGCCGGAGTGGTATAACTGGCCCGCCGGCAGTTCGTTGTGCCAGCGTTTGTTGTACACCGGGATCCGCATCTCCGGCGGGTACCGGTAGTACAAATCCTCGCTGCTGCGATAATACTCGTGCCCCCAGAAATTCTGCGGGTAGAAAACGTAGGGATAGTGATAGAATCGCTCCCAGTCATGTTGACCGTAAGCTCCGCCCCAAACACGGTTAAAGGCTCGCTGTTCGGCATGACCCGTCGCCGCCGTCAGACCGATGGCGAGGATGGTGCACGCAAGCAAGCCCAAGATCGCGCGACGAACCATCGCGTTTCCCCCCTAGTATTCCCTGTGGCTCATCGATTCTGATTGTTCCGCACGGCGCGGTGCAACTCGATACTATGCATCGGCTGGCCGTTTTAATCGGCATGAGCCTAAAATTCGATAAGTCCGGCACGCTAGCAGCCATGAGCGATTTCTCCGAACTCGAAACCCGCATCGAGCAAGCCCTGGGCGGCCAACGGTTCCGCCTGCGCCAGCGGCTGCGCTCGATCGACCAGGCTCGACGGGCGGGCAAACCGTTCGACCGGAACCTGGCCGCCTGGCTGCGCGATCTGGAGCAATCCGTCGCGCGGCGGTCGCAACGCGCGGCCGGATTGCCCCCCGTCACCTTCGATCCGTCGCTGCCGATCACCGCCAAGATCGACGAGATCCAGCAGGCCATCCGCCAGCATCCGGTGACGATCGTCTGCGGCGAGACGGGGTCGGGCAAGTCGACGCAGTTGCCCAAGGTGTGCCTGCACTTGGGCCGCGGCGTGGACGGCTTGATCGGCCACACCCAACCGCGGCGAATCGCCGCCCGCGCAATCGCCGCGCGACTGGCCGACGAGCTCGGACGGCCGCTGGGCAGCACCGTCGGTTTCAAGATCCGCTTCACCGACACGACCCGCCCCGACACCTACGTCAAGCTGATGACCGACGGCATCCTGCTGGCCGAAACCCAGCAGGACCGCTTCCTGAATCAATACGATACGCTGATCATCGACGAAGCCCACGAGCGGTCGCTGAACATCGACTTTCTGCTGGGCTACGTCAAACGCCTGCTGACAGCCCGCCGCGATCTGAAGCTGATCATCACGTCGGCGACAATCGACGCCGAGCGGTTCGCGGCGCATTTCGCCTGCGAGCGGACCGGCCAGCCGGCGCCGATCATCGAGGTCTCCGGCCGGGCGTACCCGATCGAAATCGGCTACCAGCCGCTGCAGCCGGACGAAGACACGGGAGACATCGACCCGCAGCGGGCGATCGCCGATGCGGTCGAGGAGCTGGCGCGGACCGGACCCGGCGACGTGCTGGTCTTCCTGCCGACCGAACGCGACATCCGCGAGACGGCCAAGACGCTCCGCGGCCGCGCGATTTCCCCCGATGGCCGGCAAACCGAAATCCTGCCGCTGTACGCGCGGCTGTCCGCCGCCGAGCAGAACAAGATCTTCCAGCCGCACGGCCGCCGCCGGATCGTGCTGGCCACCAACGTGGCCGAGTCGTCGCTGACCGTGCCCAATATCCGCTTCGTGGTCGATACGGGAACGGCTCGCATCAGCCGCTATTCGCCGCGGCGTAAAGTCCAGCGGCTGCCGATCGAGCCCGTGGCCCAGGCGTCGGCCGACCAGCGGGCCGGACGCTGCGGACGCGTCGGCCCCGGCGTCTGCACGCGGCTGTACAGCGAAGACGACTACCTGGCCCGCGAACGCTACGCGACGCCGGAGATCCGCCGGACGAACCTGGCCGCCGTGATCCTGCAAACCAAGGCCTTCCGCCTGGGAGCGATCGAAGACTTCCCGTTCCTGGATCCGCCCCGCCCGGACGCCGTCCAGGACGGTTACCGGACGCTGTTCGAGTTGGGCGCGATCGACGCTCACGGAGACCTCACGGAAATCGGCCGCCGCCTGGCCCGCTTGCCGGTCGATCCCCGCATCGGCCGCATGATCCTGGCCGCGGTGGACGAAGCGTGTTTGCCCGAAGTCCTGGTCATCGCCTCGGTCCTGGAAGTGCAGGACCCGCGCGAGCGGCCGGCGGAGAAACAGCAGGCGGCCGATGAACGGCACGCCCAATTCACCGATCCGGCGTCGGATTTCTTGAGCTACCTGCGGCTCTGGAACTTCTACCACGACCTGCGCGAAAAACTGTCCCGCAACCAGCTGCGAAAAGCCTGCCAGCAGAACTTCCTGTCGTTCAATCGGATGCGGGAGTGGCTGGATATCCATCGCCAGTTGAAGCAGTTGGTGGACGAGTCGGGCCTGCTGCCCTCCGGCGCGGTGCGGCGGCCGGCCGGCCGGACTCCGGCCCGCAGCGCGCCGCGCTCGGCCCGGCGGCGGCCGGGGCTGCACTTTCGTCCGCCGGCCGACGCGGAATTGGAGACGGTCAACCTGGAACTGACCTCGTTGGGCGGCCGTCCGCTGGCGCCGCGGATTCCCAAAGCGGACGAGTTGCTGTACGGCGCAATCCACCGCGCCTTGCTGGCTGGTTTGCTGGCCAACGTCGCGCTCCGCACCGATGCGTACGAATACAGCGGCGCGGGCAACGCCAAGTTCTATCTCTGGCCGGGCTCGGGGGTGTTCGACGCCAAACCGGATTGGATCGTGGCCGCCGAACTGGTCGAGACGACCAAGAACTACGCCCGCACGGTGGCGCGGATCAACCCCGGCTGGATCGAACCGCTGGCCGGGCACCTGGTCAAACGCGCCTACCACCAACCGCACTGGAGCCGACCGGCCGGTTCGGCGATGGTCTACGAGAAAGTCACCTTGTTCGGATTGCCCGTCGTCCAGCGGCGGCGCGTACCGCTGGGACCGGTCGACCCGGAGGCCGCACGCGAGCTGTTCATCCGGCACGGACTGATCGAAGGCCAGCTGAAGACCCCGCTGCGTTTTCTAAAGCAGAACCTGGCCTTGGTGGCCGAACTGGACGGACTGGCGACGCGGCTAAGACGCTACGACCTGTTCGTGCAGGACCAGCGGCAGTTCCAGTTCTACGACCAGCGGCTGCCCGCCGACGCCTACGACGCGCGGCGGCTGCAACGCTGGCTGCGAACCGTCGAACGGCAGGATCCACTGCGGCTGGTCATGACGCGGTCCGATCTGCTGCCGGAGAACGCGGACGACGCGTCGGCCGTTGAGTTTCCCGAGTCGCTGCAAGTCGGTTCGGCCACGCTGCCGCTGGAGTACCGGTTTGAGCCCGGCAACGAAGACGACGGCATCACCGTGACCGTGCCGCGGGCGGCGCTCAAACAGCTGACTTCCGGCCGGCTGGGTTGGCTCGTGCCGGGCTTGCTGGAAGACAAGATCGTGGCCCTGATCCGTTCGTTGCCCAAGGCCATCCGCCGCAACTTCGTCCCGGCTCCGGACGTGGCCAAGCGGGTGCTCGGCGAGTTGCGGTTCGGCCAGGGCTCGTTTCTGGCGGCGGTGGCCGAGGCGCTGGTGCGGGTGGGCGGCGAGTCGGTGGCGGCTGGCGATTTTCAACTGGACCGCGTGCCCCACCACCTGCACATCAACGTCCGTGTCGTGGACGACGGCGGCCAACTGCTCGCCCGCGGTCGCGATGTGGACCAACTGCAGCGAGAATTGGGGCAGGAAGACGAGGCGGCCGTGCCCGCCGAGTTCTACCACCCCGATTGGCACCGGGACGGCATCACGACTTGGGACTTCGGCGATTTGCCCGAACAGGTGTCCATGCTCAGCGGCGGCGTCACGCTGACCGCCTTTCCCATGCTGGTCGATCGAGGGACCGAGGTCTGGTTGCGGCTGGCCGATTCCCCTCAGGCCGCCGCCTGGCAGACGCGGGCCGGATTGCGGCGGCTGTGCTGTCTGGCCGAACGACACGAACTCCGCGCCCAGGTAGCCTGGCTGCCGCACATGGACCGGATCCGGCTCCTGGGCTCCACGCTGGGCACCAGTCGGGAACTGGAGCGGCAGCTGGCCGAACTGATCGCCGAACGCAGCTTTCTGGATCAGGACCGGCGGCCTCACAACGCGGACGAGTTCCAGCGTTTCCTGGCCCGTGGCCGGGAGCGGATCGGGCTGGGAGTGCAAGATGTGGCGGCGCTCGTCCTGCCCCTGCTGGAAACGCAGCAACAGGCCCGCTTGGCGCTGGAACAAGCCCGGTCGCCGAATTGGCAGTTTGCGGTGGAGGATATGTGGCAGCAATTGTCGACGCTGATTGCCTGGGAGGGCGCCGAACCGGATCGCCCCTCTCCCCCGCCCGGAGTGCCGGCTCCGGCCGGTCGAAGCCCCGCGCGGGCCAAATCCGAAATCCGTCCCGCAAACGCCTCGCCTTCGCCCCCTGCCGCCGGTTTCCTCGTCGCCACGCCCTGGCGTTGGCTGCAACAGTATCCGCGGTATTTCCGTGCCATCACGCTCCGGCTGGACAAAATCGCGGGGTCCGGCTGGCGGCGAGACCGACGGGCCTACGACCAATTAGAGCCGCTCCTGGAAGCCTATCGCGAGCGGGCTGCCGACCATCGTCGCCGCGGCGTCTTCGACGCCGAATTGACCGCGTTCCGCTGGATGTTGGAGGAATATCGCGTCTCGCTGTTCGCCCAGGAGTTGGGAACCTCGATCCCCGTCTCCGCCAAACGCCTGCAGCGGCATTGGGCTAACGTCCTACCCTGACCCGGCCGATGCGCCTAGTTCGGGCTTGCACGCTGCGCCGCGGCGCGCGAGCCAACCGGAAGGATCTGAACCATGAAGCCAAATGAACGTGTTCGCGCGGTGTATCAAGGCCGGAAACCAGACCAGGTGCCGCTGATGCTGGACCTGTCCCACTGGTACAAGAAGAACCGGAATGTGTTTTTCAACCTGTCGGGGTTCACGCAAGTGGAACAGGGATTGGTGGACCTGCACAAACAGGCTGGCGCCGTTTGTTATTGCGAAATGGGCGGCTTCTATTCCCTGTCTGCAGACGATCCGGAGGTCAAGCTGGAGTCCCGCACGGACGGCGGCGTGTTCTCCACCCGGATCACGACCCCGCTGGGCACGCTCTTCGAAGAGCGGGTGTTCAACCCCGACAGCTACTCGTACGGCCTTCGCAAACACCTGCTCGAATCGACGGCCGATTTCCCCATCATCGAATTCCTCATGGAACGGTTGCAGTGCCGGCCCAAGTGGGAACTGTACCGGGCCTGGCAGGACAGCCTCGGCGAACTGGCCTACCCCTACGCTCAATTGCCCTACTCCGGTTCGGGCTACCTGATCGCTCGCTACATGGGCGTGGAGCGGACGGTGTTCGCCGTGCTCGACGAGCCCGACCGGGTGCAGCGGCTGGTGCAAGCGGTCAACGCCTGCAATCTGCGCATCCTGGACGCCCTCCTGGACGGCCCGTTCGAAACCCTGATCGTCAGCGACAACTACGACAGCAACGTGCAGACCAAGGAGTTTTTCGACGCCTACGTCCGCGAGTACTACACCACCGTCGCGCGGCGATTGCACGACCGCGGCAAGTACCTGGCGGTCCACGTGGACGGCGAAAGCCGCGGCGTGCTCGGTTGGCTTGCCGAGTGCGGCGTGGACTGCGCCGATGCGCTCACGCCGCAGCCCATGTTCGCGCTCACGCCGGATCAGATGCGTGCCGAAGCCGGCCCGGATCTGATTCTGTCCGGCGGCATTCCGGCCACCGTGTTTGGCGCCGGCGGCGGTGATGCGGCGTTCGTCGATTGCGTCCGCCGCTGGCTGGACACCCGCCGCGACTCTCCGCGGCTGATCCTGGCCGCCGGCGACCAAGTGCCCACCGAGGCGCCCTGGCGCCGGATCGCCATGCTGCCGGACCTGATCGCCAAATACGGGAAATACTGAAGGACGTCCCCCTCCGGTGTCGTCAGACGCGCACGCTGCGAGCCTCAGGCCGCTAGTGTCCGGCGTTGCGTCCGTCGCTGTTCGGCAATGGCTGCGATCAGCGAATCGGTCACCAGCGACAACAGTCTCGTCCGGTCCGCCGACCGCAAACGCGGATCGGCCGCGTAAGCCGCAGCAATTTCGCGAGTTACAACTTTGGCTGCCCGCGTGCGAATGTACCCCCGCGCCTCAGCAGGCAACATCTGCGGCGTCAGTCCAGTCACACGCTGCAGGACCTCGTCCAGGCTGCGTTGCACGATCCGCACTGCCAAACCTCGGAGCTGCTCGTCGTCGCCCGACCGAAAATTCCAATTGAATAGTCCCATCCCTGAACTCCTTGTACTGGGCCCACTGTCGTCTGTATCTACCAGATCGAGTCTCGACGACGTCGCTCTGCAAAGCTGTGCAGATGTTTCCGGTCACTCCGGCTGGGAAGCCTCTCCCACCGACAGATCGAGTCCCAAATCTCCAGAGAATTGCCAGGAATTCCCCAACCCTTACTAGCCGCCCCAACTATTATTCCGGTCCGGCGCCACCGATACAAAGCTTGTCTTTTCGGTGCCAATCGGGCATGATACCGCCCGCGGACTTGTTTCCCCTTCCAACCCTCGCCCTTTTGGCCTCATGAGTTCCGTCATTGTCACGACAAAGCCCCGCTGGTTCGTACGCGGCTTTATGGTCGGCATCCTGATCACCGGTTCGTTGACGGCGGTCTCCTATTTCTTCCGCTCGGAGCGGGGAGGCAATCTGCTGGGGACGACGCCGGACCACTATGAAGCGTTGGGCTTTCCTTGCGTGCTGTGGGAGTCCGGCAACATGTACGGCGGCATGTTCGTCGATCTGCGCTCGTTGCTGGCCAATGGGGCCTTTGGCACGGTCGTGGGGGCCGTCTGCGGGCTGGCCACGCTGGCCTTTCGCGGCCGGTTGAACGAACTAGTCGAACGGTTCGAACAGACGGTCGGCGCGGGCGGGCACGGCCGGTTGCAGTTCTCGGTGCGGGGCCTTTTGGCGTTGAGCAGCTTGGCTGCGCTCGCAGCCGCGGGAGCCCACTATGCCTTGGCCGGCCACCGCGCCGTGCTGGGCATCATCTATGGGCTGGGGCCGTGGATCCTGGTGCTGATTGCGTTCCTGCCGATGGGGCTGTCCTGGCAGGGCCGCGTCGTCGTCCTGGTGCCGGCGGCCCTGTTGTTGATGGCGTCCGCGGTCGGAGTCGGGATGTCGCTGAAGCCGCCGCTCGAATTCGACAAGGTCTTGCTGTATATCTTCGTGTGTTGGACTCCGCAAAGCGTGCTTGTGGCAATCGTGCTGAGCCTGGGCCTGGTTTTCTACCACAGCGTGGCCGGAAACCGCTCGTGACCTGACCCGAAAGCTGCCGGGATGCGCGGCACCGCCGCGAGCCCACTCCGCACCGCCGTGCATGACACGCTCCAGCCTCCACCCGCAAGTTTCGTCGGGTCTCCCAGACGCTTCAGGAACCGCGTCTTTATCGTGGTCGCCGCCGGACGCAGCGAGCGGGACGAGGTCTGGTTTTGAACATGGCTCCACGCTGGCAAGCAGCGTGGTGGCCGAAGAAGTCGTAGGGCCGGGCGACGGTCTGGTTTTGAACATGGCTCCACGCTGGCAAGCAGCGTGGTGGCCGAAGAAGTCGTAGGGCAGGACCAGCTGGCAGGAGAATTCCTACACACGGCGGCCAACGGCCAGCGTGGGGTTACGGCTGGGGTCCTTTCGATGCCCTCTTGCCACGGTCTTTGCCTGCCTTCTCTTTCCCGGCGCGGGGGGCGGGCCAGGGCTGGGTCGGGTCCATACGCTCGTAGTCGGCCGCAGTCGGACCGCTCCCGAATTGCTCCCAATACCGGACGGCAAAGGGGTTGAGTTTCGGGCCGAGGACTTTTTCGTTGACCATCAGCGGCAGGCACTCGGACCACCAGTGGTCGAAGGCAGCGCTCAACTCGCGCACGATTTCGGGATGCCGGGCGGCCACGTCGTTTTGCTGGCCGTAGTCCACCGAAAGGTCGAACAACTGCCAGTTCGGTTCGCGTCCTCCGCGCTCGCTGACCATGGCCCAGCGGGTATTGCGCACGGCGGCCATCCTGAATTTTGACTCGTTCGGATCGGCGAACTTGGGCCAACGGCCCTGATGCGTGTACAGATGCCGGTCGGCCCAGGGTGCGCCGGGGTCTTGCAGCAAGGGCACCAGGCTGCGGCCTTCGATCTGCTGTTTCACGTCGGCAGCAAGCTCCGCTCCGGCGATCTCGGCGAGGGTGGGGAAGAAATCGATGTGCGCCGCGGGCGATTTGGTCGCGCCGGGTTTCAAGGTTCCGGGCCAGCGCCAGAAGGAGGAGGCCCGCGTGCCGCCGAGCCAGGCACTGCCCTTGGCGCCCCTCATGCCGGCGTTGAACACGGGGTGTCCCGCCGCCGTGCCATTGTCATTCATGAAAACGACGAGCGTGTCCTGCGCGATGCCCCAGGCCTGGAGTTTCGCCAGCACGCGGCCGATGTTTTCGTCGATGTTGTGGATCATGCCGAAGAAATTTGCGATCTGCGGCGTGGGCGTCCGGCCCTCGTACAACGCCGCGTCCTGCGGCCTCGCGACGTAGGGCGCATGCGGCGCATTGGTCGGAATGTAGGCAAAGAAGCGTTTTCCGGCCCGGCGCTGGGCGTCCATCCACTCGGTGGCCTGCCGGTAGAACACGTCGGTGCAATAGCCCTGGGTCTTCACGAACTTTCCGTTGTGCAGGATGGCGGGATCGAAGTACGTGTTCCCCGGCGCGTCGCCGCAGGAACCGGGATACACCTGTCCGATGCCGCCGGCGCCGTGGATGAACATCTCGTCGAACCCGCGCGCGCTGGGGAGGTATTCCTTTTCATCGCCCAGGTGCCACTTGCCGAAGATGCCGGTGGCGTAGCCCGCGTCACGGAGCACCTGGGCGAGGGTGGTGGCCTGCAGGGCGAGGCGTTCGCGTTCGAGGATGGTGTGAGTGACGCCGTTCTTGAACTCGTGACGGCCGGTGAACAGCGCGCTGCGCGTCGGCGCGCAGGTGGGGCTAACGTGGAAGTCCTCGAAACACACGCCCTCCGAGCACAACTGGTCGAGATGGGGTGTCTTGAGGATCGGATTGCCGTGGGCCGAGATATCGCCATAGCCCTGGTCGTCGGTCAGGAAAAAGACGATGTTGGGGCGTTTGCCCGCCAGGGGCTCCGCGTGGCTGACCGCCAACGGCGCGAGCACCAGGACGGTGAAAACGGTGATCTTCGGGCTCATGGTTGTTTTCCTTTCTCCTGCTGTCGTTCTCGCTGACCTGCCAACAGGCCGTCGCGAGTGGGGGTGCAGACCGACGAACATGGGTTTGTGGAACTACTCCCGCCGCGTCGGTTCCTTCTGTTTTTCGAGCATCGAGGCGGGCAGCGGCGCGCCGGGCGCCAGCAGCCGGAACTCTTCGAGGGTGGGCACCTCGTTGGCGGCCAGGATGTTTAGCCGGAAGACCCGCGTCTTGACCGGCGGGAAGGCATACAGGCGGCGTCCCGCGATGGCCGTGCCGCGGGCCAGCGGTTCCCAGGCCTCGCCCCGCTTGCACTCCAGCACGAACTTTTCCGTGCGGGGGAATCCGATCTCCATGACGACGGCCCGGTCGATTTCTTTTTCGCTGCCGAAATCGATTTCCAGCCAGCCGGTCCGTGCGTCGGACGCGGCGCCCCAGCGGGTGGTCTCGTCGCCGTCGCAGGCCTTGACCGCGGTGTAACCCGCGCCCCATTCACTGGAAGCCCGCACGGTTCCCCCGTCGGGAAGCGCGGCCGCGACGGGAACCGGCGGCGGCAGCGGTTGGCCCGTGAAGACGTGGGCGAGGATGGCGATGTTGCGGTCGTTGCCCAGGAAGGATTCGATGGGCTGGCGGAAACAACTTTCCACCGGCAGAGGCAGTGAGCCGGCGCTGGGCCGGGCGAAGCCGTAGATGCCGAAGTCGCCGCCGGCGTCGGCCAAAATCCGGCGCGCGTCGTGGCGGTCGCCCCAGCCAACGACGCAAAGCAGCTGGCGGGTGTGCGGCCCGTACATGGGCGCCGCCTGGCGCATCGCCGACGCCGTGCCGCTCTCGTCCATCACCCAGTCCACTTCCTGCAACAGGCGGGAACCGGCGATGCTGGGATCGAGGATCTTGTTGCACGAAAGCCAGATGACGCAGTCCGGTTTCACGCGTTTGGCGGTGGCGCGGATGCGGTCCCAGCAGCGATCGATCGCCTGGCGCTCGTAGGCGAGCTTCTGTTCCGGCGAGAGCTTGTCCTCGCCGGGGAAGGGCTGGCCGGTCAGTTGCTCAAACAGTCGCTTCTCGGCCAGCAGCCATTTCCCTTTTCGGACTTTGTCTGAAGGGTTCCAGAGCCAGTCCACCATGAAGCCGTCCATGCCGCTTTGGGTCAGCGCTTCCTCGATGGCGCCGTCCAGGTAATCGAGATATTCGTCCGTGAAAGGCAGGTGATACGCGCTGGGCGTACCGTAGCTGAGCTCGGGATGTTCCGCGCCCCAGCGGGTATTGGCGCCGGCGCAGAAATAGCCCATGACCTGCATCTTCTTCGCATGGCCCAGGCGCACGACCTCGGGCAGGAAATCGTGGACCAGACCGGGCTGGGCCGGAATCTTCCCGCCCTGGTACCAGGCGTACCCGTTGCAGGACACGGCGAAGGTCTGGATCACGTTCGCTCCCAGGGCCTCATGCCACGCCACGTGGCCGGCGGGATCGGCGTCCGCCCAAAGTCCCGGCGGGGCAAAGCCGTTGGGGCCGCCCGGTCCCCAGTTGAAATCCACGCAAAACGCCTCGACCGGCTCCGGCAGCACCGCGCCGGAGCGGATCATTTCGCCCACCTTGCGGAGCGTGGTCACGTCGATGTCGCGGAGTTTGCCCTGGTAGTCCGGGCCGACGTCGATGGAGAAGATGTTGCCGTATTTCACCGCGCCCAGGTAGTCGCGGTAGAGTTTCTCGGCGGAATGGCAGAGTTGATCGTGTTCGGACAGGGAGTAGAACCATTGAGCGCCTCCCTGATGGGGCGGCAGAATAGGATAGGTGAACTCGGCCAACAGGTACCCCTTGCCCGGCCCGTCATGCATGTGCGGGCCGGCCGCCGAGTGGTCGTCCAGCGGTCCCGGGCGCCCGCGTTCGCCGAGACGGATATCCGCGTCTGCCTGGTCGCCGTGATTGAAGCCGATGAAGCAGCCGGGCTGGAACTGCTTGCACCACTGCACCGTCTCCGCGTGGCTCAGACCGCCATCGCCGACCGCATGATCGAACCAGATGTACTGGATGGGGCCGTACTGGGTGAGCAACTCCTGGAGTTGGGCCTTTTTCATGTCGGGGTTCCGGCCGATCCCGGCCCGCCACCCCTTTCCGTCGGCGGCGCCCGGCCAGGTCCAGTCGCCCTCGGAGAAGTACAGGGCCAGACGGATGCCGTGCTGGTCACAGGACTTCCGCAACTCCGCCAGCACGTCGCGGCCCAGGGGCGACTTCGTCACTTTGCGCTCGGTCGTCTTCGTGTCCCACAGGCAGAATCCGTCGTGGTGCTTGGTGAGAAACAGGATGTATCCCATGCCGGCTTCCTTTGCCGTGCGCACCCACTGTTCGGGATCGCAGCCGGTGGCTTTGAAGAAGCTCGCGTCCGTGACGCCCGGCGTCCATTCCTTGCCGGAAAACGTACTGAACGACCAGCAGATGAACATGCCCCAGCGGAGGTTCTTCAGCTCCTCCGCCCGCCGGGCCATGTCCACCGGCTCCGCTCCGCCGGAAGCACCTGTAAGCGACGCCAGGAGGATCGTCAAGAGAATCGTGCGTTTCATGGTTGTCCTTATCAGCTCGGAGACCCACGTTGGGCCACGAAATCTGCAACCGTCGCGGGCTTATCCGCCGCGGCGGCGTTTGGCTGTGCGTTGGGCGGCTTGCCGCTTCAACTCGGTCTTCTTTTGAACGCGGGCCTTGGGCCGGGCTGGCCGGGGGGCGGTCAGGGTCTTGCGGCCGGAGGGGTGATCGAGGCGCCGGACCAGGCGGAAGTCGAGTTCGCGGCGGTCGACGTCCACATGAGCGATCTCGACCTGGACCAGATCGCCCAAGCGGTAGCTCTGGCCGTGCCGGTAGCCGGTCAGCGAATGCGTTTGCCGGTCGTAACGGTAGAAATCGTCAGCCAGCGCTTCGATGCGGATCATGCCTTCGGCCGGCAGTTCGATGCCTTGGGCAAAGAGCCCGAACTGCTCGACGCCGGTGATCACGGCTTCCAGCGACTCGCCGATGCGATGGCTCAAGAAGGTCAGCAGCTTGACCTTGATCAACTCGCGTTCGGCGGCTTCCGCACGCTGCTCCCGCTCCGAACAGTGCTCGCCCTGTACGGCCAGATCATCAAAGTCGTCCGGCGGTCGCGTGCCGCACAGCAGGCTGTCCAGCATGCGATGGATGACCAGGTCCGGGTAACGGCGGATGGGGGACGTGAAGTGGCAATAGTGTTTGCTGTGCAACGCGAAATGGCCCTCTTCCTGCGGGCCATAGACGGCCTTCTGCATGCTTCGCAGCACGGCGTAGTGCACCGCGTGCTCCCGCGGTTCGCCCTTGACCGCTTCCACCACCCGTTTGATCTCGAAGCGGTTCTGCAGGCTCTCGCAGTCGATGCCCAGTTCGCGGACGAATTCGGTGAGTGCCTGGAGCTTGCGGGGGTCCGGCGGCTCGTGGACGCGGCGGAGGAAGTTCAGATCCTGGCCGTGCAGATGCTCGGCCACGGCCTCGTTGGCGGCCAGCATGAACTCTTCAATAACCTGGTGGCTGACCGTATTGGGGACGACGTGCGCGCCCGACACGCGGCCTTTCTTGTCCAGGTCGATTTTGATCTCCGGCAGGGTCAGTTCGATCGCTCCGCCTGCCAGCCGGCGCCGGCGGAGGATCATGGCCAGTTCGTGCATCCGTCCCAGCATGGCGAACACGCCGGTGGTGAGTTTCGATTTCCAACGCGTGGGATCAGCCAGGAACTCGTCGACTTCTTCGTACGTGAAACGCCGCTTGCTGCGGATTGCCGAGTTGTGGAACTCGGCCGCCACGCGGGCCCCGTCCTCCGTCAACTCGATGAAGGCCGTCTTGGCGTACCGCACCTTGTCCGGCTGCAGGCTGGCCAGTCCGTTGCAGATCAGTTCCGGCAGCATGGGCAGCACGCGATCGGGCAGGTAGACGCTGGTGCCGCGGTCGCGGGCCTCGACGTCCAGCGGCGAACCGGCGGGCACGAAATGGGCCACGTCGGCGATGTGGACGCCCAGTCGCCAGTGGCCGTTGTCCAGCCGCTGGAGCGAGATGGCGTCGTCGAAATCGCGAGCGTCCTTGGGGTCGATCGTGACGATCGTCTCGGCGGTCAGGTCCAGCCGGTCGCCGAGGGATTCGTCGAACCGCTCGGCCTGGGCGCGGGCGGTGTCCATCACGTGCAGCGGGAAGCGGTCCGGCAGGTTGAACTCGCGGATAATAGACAAGGTATCGACGCCCGGTGCGCCGCGGGCTCCCAGGACTTCCACAATCACGCCTTCGCCCGGATGCAAGTGGGTGGGAAAGCGGATCATCTCGATCACGACTTTGTCGCCTTCCAGCGCGTTCTTCGCGCCCGGATCGCCGACCGGGACGGGCTCGGCGACGACGTTGCCGTCGATTTGGACAAACGCCTGGCCGCCGCGTTCCAAGTACACGCCCACGAACTGGTTCGTCTCGCGCTGGACGATCTCGACGATCGTCCCGCTCTGTTTCGTCTCGCCGCGGCGGGGCGGCTTGACTCGCACCTTCACCACGTCGCCGGTCGAGGCGTCCCCGGTCTTGCGGAGCGGGATGAAGATGTCGCGGTCGCGCCCGGCGGACGGGGGCGTGCCCACAGGCCGCACAAAGCCGTAGCCTTTGGCCGAGCGGCGGAATTCGCCGGTGATCAGCCCCCGCTCCGACTTCGCGCCGCCAGCCGCGGCCCTTGGTCTCTGGACGAGATGCTTCTCGCCGTACAGGATTTTGCCTTCGCGCGCCAAGCCTTTGATCGCCTTGCGCAGCTCGCGAGCCCGCTCCTTGGGAAGGCCTAGCTGCTTGGCGATCAGCTTGGGCTTGGCCGGCTGGTAATCCGGCGAGTTGATGAGGCGGAGAATCAATTCCTGCAGATCGGTAGAGTCGGTTTCATTCATGTACGTTGATTATAGTCCGGGCACACGTCGCAGGACATGGGGCAGAACTCCGAAGAGCGGCTTTTCCGAAAAGCCGGGCCTGCTTGATTGCGGCGCCGAGCCGCTGAGGCCAGAATGAGTCGTTCGCCACACTCACGGTCGTTTCGTCCGTGAGTTGTCGGCCGCTGTTGGGATCATCGATCAGGAGTCGCCGCCATGACCATTTGCCGGGTTTTCCTTGTGATGTTGCCGATCGCCCTCGCGCCGGTTGCCGGACGTGGCTTGGCCGCCGAGCCGGCTGAAGGCCAGCACGACGCGAACGTGAAAGAGATGGAAGAGAAACGGACCGATGCCTATGCTGCGCAGCTGGAAGCCTGGCTGCGCGATTACCTGGTGGCGCAGTATCCGCAACGGGCGGCGAAGGCGTGGCAGCGGGACTACACGAGTGTCGAGGCGTTTCTGAAGAGCGTCGAACCGCAGCGACAGGGCTGGCGGAACGTGATCAAGCCGCCGGCCCTGACCAAGTCCGGCCCGGTCCAGCGCACGCCGCACGCGCCGCTGGCCGATCTGCAGGCCGAGTGGCTGACGGTGCCGCTGGGCGGCCTGGCTGCCGAAGGCATCTTCGCGGTGCCCAGAGATGCCGCGTCCGACAAGCCCGTGCCGCTGGTGATCGTCCAGCACGGCATCGGCAGCTTCCCGGAACGGAACTTCGGCGTGATGGACCAGGGCGACGCCTATCACAGCTACGCTCGGCGACTGGTCGAGGCGGGATTCGCAGTCGTCACGCCGCTGAACCTGCGCTCGGTCGAGCGGCGGAACCGGATCGAGCGACTCTGCCGGCTGGCTGACCTGAGCCTGCCGGGCATCGAACTGGTTCGCATGCAGCGACTGCTGGACGAAGCGGTGGAAGATCCACGCATCGCCCGCGAGCGGGTCGGTATGTGGGGCTTGTCCCTGGGCGGACTGGCCACCATGTTCTGGACGCCCCTGGAGCCCCGGATCAAAGTCGCCGTCGTGGCCGGCTGGTTTAATCATCGCCGCAACAAGATGGTGATTCCCGACGAGCGTTACAGCTGTTTTTTGGAAACCAAGGAAGAACACGCGTTCTTCGACGGCTGGCTGATCTCCCACACAGACTCGGACGTGGCCAGCCTGATCTGCCCGCGGCCGCTGATGATCCAAACGGGCAAAAAGGACGGCATCGCCTGGTGGCCGATGGTGCTGGAAGAGTTCGAGGCGGCCCAGGAGCATTATCGCCGGCTGGGCGTCGCGGACCGCATCGAGATGGACCTCCGCGAAGGCGGCCACGAGACGCACGTGGAAAGCGGCCTGCGGTTCCTGACCAAATGGCTGAAGGAGCGTGCGGGGCAGTAGTAGCGACCGTTCGAGCAATGACGGTCCGGTGACGGGTGAGCGGCAAGGCGCTAGCCGCCGGTCATGCGGTTTGCCGGTCACCGCCGGCGAGCACGAAAGGGTGATCAAGCCGTTCCGTGGACGGTTCAAGGGCTCACGCTTTCTTCCGAAAGGGGAGACTGCCACGGAAAGTCGCTGTCTACGATGGCACGGTCGCGCGAAGTGGGGTCAGGCTTACAGAATTCAATTTTGGCCGAGTTTGGTGCGAGCCACGTCGTACGACTCTGCTCGGCCAAAACTGAATTCTGTAAGCCTGACCCCAGCACCGAAACCGTGACTTCATCAACGACGCGGAAAGGTGTCGAAATCCCGTTTGGTGCTAGTGCCATTCCGCTCACTGATTCCCCGAATGACGCTGAGTCCCCTTCAGCAGATTCGCGGCATCTGTTCCCCGGAGAGCAGGTCCAGCAAGCGGCCGCTGCCAAAGGCGCTGCGCAATTCCACGCCGCCGGGGTGCTCCGCCGTGACGCTGCCGATCAGGGCCGGTTGATCAGCGGCCGGGTGTTGTTGCATGAGGTGCAGGGCGTGGTCGGCGGCGGCTGCGGGAACGAACGCGACCAGGCGGCCTTCGTTGGCCACGTACAAGGGATCCAGGCCCAGCAGTTCGCACGCGCCACGCACGGCAGGCAGCACGGGGATCGCCAGGTCGTTCAATTCGATGCCGACCCGCGCGTCTTCGGCGATTTCGATCACGGCGGCGGCCAGTCCCCCGCGGGTCAGGTCGCGGAGGCAATGCAAGTCGGCGCCGAGCGCGGTCAGTTGGCCGACCAGCCCGGCCAGCGGCGCACAATCGCTCTCCGGTGCGCCCTCGAATTCCAACCCTTCGCGGACCGACATGATGGCGATGCCGTGGCGGCCCAAGTCGCCGCTAACCAGGATCTTGTCCCCGACGCAAACCCGCGCGGGAGACACGTCGATGCCCGCCGGGATGACGCCGATGCCGGCCGTGTTGACAAAAATGCCGTCGCCTTTGCCCCGATCCACCACCTTCGTGTCGCCCGTTACGATTTGCACGCCCGCGTCCTCCGCCGCCTGTTGCATCGACGCGATCACTTGACGCAACGTGTCGAACGGCAAGCCTTCCTCCAGGATCAGGCCGCAGCTCAGAAAACGCGGCACAGCGCCGGCCATCGCCAGATCGTTCACGGTGCCGCAGACGGCCAGTTTGCCGATGTCGCCGCCGGGGAACCGCCACGGCTGGACGACGAACGAATCGGTGGTGAAGGCCAGTCGCTGGCCGCCGCCCAGATCGAGCACGGCGCTGTCGTGCGGAGGCAGTCGCCGGGTGCCAGCAGCGTCCGCCGAACGCGCGAACTGGGGGAGCAGCAGGCCTTCGATCAGGCTACGCATCAATCGTCCACCGCCCCCGTGGGCGAGTTGCACGGTGTCATAGCGGCTCAGCGGCGCGGGGCAGGACATGGCCAAGGGGTCGGCGTTTTGAGTGGGCATAGCGTTGTTTTGGAGTGCGGCGACTTGTCGCCGTTTTGGCGTTGAGTGTGAAAAGTCCCGGGGTTCAGGGTTCAGTATTCGGGAAAAACCAAGGAATCAGGCGGTGAAAACGGCGAAGCATCCCGGCGCTCCCGGAACTACGGTCGGCTTTGGCGGCGGTAGCGGTAGTACGCCGCGCAGGCCCCCTCGGCGGAGACCATCGGAGCGCCCAACGGGTTTTCCGGCGTACAGCGGATGCCGAACGCCGGACAATCAAAGGGCTTCTTGTGGCCTTGCAACACTTCACCCGCAAGGCACTCGGCGGGCTCCTCCGCCACGATGCCTTCGACCGCAAACCGGCCCGCGGCGTCAAAGCGGGCGTACTCCTTGCGCAGCGCCCAGCCGCTGTCGGGGATCTCACCGATGCCACGCCACTTGCGAGGCACGGTCTGCAGCACCTTGCGAAGCTGCGCTAACGCCGCGGCATTGCCCTCGTCGCGAACGACGCGAGCGTATTGGTTTTCGACTTCGGCCCGGCCTTCCTCCAGTTGCCTGACGCAAGCATAAACGCCGTGCAGGATGTCCAGCGGCTCGAAGCCGGTCACCACGATCGGCGTGCGGTACTTGGCCGCAATCGGCCGGTATTCCTCCACGCCCATCACGGCACACACGTGGCCGGCGGCCAGGAAGCCTTGCACCAGATTTCGGGGCGAATCGAGCACCGCACACATCGCGGGCGGCACCAGCACGTGCGAGACCAACACGGAGAAGTTCTCCAAGCCCAGCCGCTCGGCATGCAACACCGCCATCACGTTCGCCGGCGCCGTGGTCTCGAAACCGATGGCAAAGAAGACGACCTGCCGCTGCGGCTCTTTGCGGGCCAGCGTCACGGCGTCCATCGGCGAGTACACGATGCGCACGTCGCCGCCAGCCGACTTGACGGCCAGCAAATCCTGGTGCGAGCCGGGCACGCGGAGCATGTCGCCGAAGGAGCAGAAGATCACCTCCGGACGCGCGGCGATGGCGATCGCCTTGTCGATGATCTCGATCGGCGTGACGCACACCGGACAGCCGGGGCCGTGGATCAACGTGATCTCGCGAGGCAGGATCTCGTCCAGTCCGAACCGCACGATCGCGTGCGTCTGGCCGCCGCACACTTCCATGATCTTCCAGGGACGGGTCGTGATGCGGCGGACGGCGTCGGCACAGCGGGCGACGGCGTCGGCGTTGCGGTACTCGTCGACGTACTTCACGGCGCCGCCTCCAGGCTCGCCGCGTCCGCCTCAGGCAGCGGAGGCTCCGCGTCCTCCAACTCGCCCAGCTGCCCGATCTGCTCGATGTAAGAGAAGATCTCGCGGGCTTCCTCCTCGTCGATCCTGCTGATCGCAAAACCGACGTGGACCAGCACATAGTCGCCCACTTGCGCCTCGGGGACGTACGCCAGGCAGACTTCTTTAGCGATCCCGCCGAACTCGACCTTGCCCATCGGCAACGCGTCTTGCTCGCGGATTTCCAACACTTTACCGGGGATGCCTAGACACATGGTTTGGGTTTTCAGCTTTAGGTTTTCGGTGTTTTGAATTTGGGATTCTGGGATCTGAAATCTGAAATCTGAAATCTGGGATCTGAAATTTGGGATCTGAAATTTGGGATCTGAAATTTGAAATCTGGGATTTCAGGTTTTTGAGTTCAGCTTTTTTGCCGCAATCAGGATTTGGCCCAGGGCGATCCCGCCGTCGCCGGGGGGCACTTCACTGTGCACGTACACCTGAAACCCGGCGTCCCTCAGCGACGCTTGGACACGCTCCGTCAAGAACGCATTCTGGAAGCAGCCGCCGGTCAGGACGACCTGCCGACAGCCCGCCATTCGCGCGGCTTGTACCGCTGCTGCCGCCAATGCGTTGTGGAACCGAGCGGCGATCTCCGCCACGGGCAGGCCGGCAGCGCGGTCAGCCAGGACGGCCCGGATCATCGGCTCCCAGTCCAGCACGGCCGGATCGGCTCCCCTGGCCGCCCTGACCGGCAACGGATAGGCGTCGCGCACCTCGGGATTCGCGGCAAACTCGAGGGCCATCGCCGCCTGGCCTTCGAACGTCACCCAGGCCGGCAGTCCGCACAACGCGGCGACCGCGTCGAACAACCGGCCCAGGCTGCTGGTCCGCGGGAACAGCCTCGGCCGCCCGCAGGCTGCGATCAGCATACCCAATTCCTCGGTCGTAAACCACGCCCCTGCCGCGTCTGCCGCCTGGGTTCCAAAGATCGCGTACAGCACGCCCAGCGCCGAACGCCTGGGCTGGCGGGCCGCCCGATCGCCGCCCGGCAACGGAAATGTCCGCAACTGGGCCACGCGGGTGTACTCCGCTCCGTCGCACAACAGCGCTTCGCCGCCCCACACGGTGCGGTCCGTTCCGTAGCCCGTGCCGTCCCAGGAGAAGCCGAGCACCGGCCCTGCCAGCCCGTGCTCCGCGACACACGCCGCAACGTGGGCCTGGTGGTGCTGGACCGGCACCAGCGGCACGCCCCAGGCCTGGGCCAACCGTTCGGCGTTCCGCGTGGACGCATAGTCGGGATGCAGGTCGCAGGCTACGGCCTGCGGCCTCACGCCGAAGAACTGAATCAAATCGTCGATCGCCTGGCGATGGACCTGGACGCTGAGCGCCGTTTCCAAGTCGCCGACGTGCGGCGTCATGACGACGGACTCGCCGAGGCTGAGCGCCACGGTGTTCTTCAGGTGCCCGCCGACCGCTAGGACCACAGGCAGTTCGCAGTGCATGCGGATGGGCAACGGGGCATAGCCGCGCGCCCGGCGGAGGATCTGCAAGCGTCCGGCAATCACGTGTGCCACCGAATCGTCCACCGGCCGGACGATCGGCCGGTCGTGCGTCAGCAGCAGGTCCGCGACCGACCCCAGCCGCGTCACCGCGTCCCTGGCCGTAATCGCCATCGGCTCCTCCGACAGGTTGCCGCTGGTGCAAATCAACGGCCGCGCGGCGTGGGCCAGCAGCAGGTGGTGCAGCGGCGTGGATGGCAACATCACGCCCAGTTGCGGATTGCCGGGCGCGACCGCGGGGGCGATATCGTCGACACCGTCCGCGTCCCGGCGGCGGGCCAGCAGCAGAATCGGAGCGGCCGGCGACTGGAGCGCCGCTGCCTCGGCCTCTGACACCCGGCAGCGGCGGCGGACTTCGGACAGCGGGCCGAGCATGATCGCCAGCGGCTTGTCCGGCCGCCGCTTGCGCTCGCGCAACCGCTGGACTGCCAACTCGCTGGTCGCATCCGCGATCAATTGGAACCCGCCCAGCCCCTGCAGGGCCAGGATCCGACCCGCGCCTACCGCGTCGGCGGCTTGGCGCAGGGCGAGATCGCGTTCGGCCAGCGGCCGTCCGGCGGCGTCCAGCAGCGTCAGCTGCGGCCCGCACTTCGGGCAGGCGATCGGCTGGGCGTGGAATCGCCGGTCGCCGGGATTCCCGTATTCGGCCTGGCAATCGCCGCACATCGCGAACGAGTGCATCGAGGTCCGCGGCCGGTCGTACGGCAGTTGGCGGATGATCGACCAGCGGGGGCCGCAGTTGGTACAGTTCGTGAACGGATAACGATAGCGGCGCTGCCGCGGATCCGAGATCTCCTGCAAGCACTCGGCACACATGGCCAGATCGGCGGGAAGGGTGGGACGCCGTTCCGCCTGGCCGGAACTGGCGCGGATCTCGAATCCCTCCGGAGCCGGCGCGTCGGATGCAGTGGCGACCTCGCTTACCTCCAGCGAGTCGATCCTGGCCTGGGGCGGATGCGTCTGCCGCAGCGCCTGCAGGAATCGGTCCAGCGATCCGTCGTTCCCCTCGACTTCAATCCGCACCGCGTCCGCTTCGTTCAGCACCCACCCGCGCAGCGATTCCTCGCAGGCCGTGCGGTACACGAACGGCCGGAACCCGACGCCCTGCACGACGCCGCGCACCGTGATCCGCAGCCGCCGATGCGCCGCTGACAGCGGTCGTGGTGGGTGAGGGGTGGTCATTCCAGACACAAGTCCGATCGCCAAAAAGGGGTCAGGACTCTTTTCCGTTCTCTTTTCCGTTTCGAACCGAAAAAGAGTCCTGACCCGTTTTGGGGCCTAGCAGGGCGTCGTGTTTTCGCACCAGCCACTGGGCCAGCGCGTCCAGGCCATCGCCCTTCAACGCCGAGACCTCGAACACCTCGGCCTCGGGCGCCAAGCGTTTCATATCGGCACGCGCCCTTGCCACGTCGAAATTGGAATAGGGCAGCAGATCGAGCTTGGTGATCACCAGGGCGTGGCTGCGCTGGAAAATCGCCGGGTACTTGACCAGTTTGTCGTCACCTTCGGGAACGCTCAGGGCGATGATCCGCAGGTGTTCGCCCAAGTCATATCCGGCCGTACACACCAGATTGCCGACGTTCTCGATCCACAGCGTGTCGATCCGGCCGTACTCAAATCCGTCGGCCGCGGCGGCGATCATGCTCGCGTCCAGGTGGCACATCCCGTCCGTATTGATCTGCACGACCGGCACGCCGATTTGGGCCATCCTTTCGGCATCCACCTGACCGGCAATGTCGCCTTCGATCACGGCTGGCGCGAGTTGCCCCTGCAGCCGCTGAAACAAGCCTTCCAGGAGTGTTGTCTTGCCACAACCGGGCGAACCGACCAGGTTGATGCCGAACACCCGTTCGGCCGCCAAGCGTTCACGATTCTCCGCCGCCAACTGGTCGTTGGCCTTCAAAATGGCTTTTGCCGCAACGATCTTCATGATTTCTCCGGTCCTCGTTGTCCTATTGTTTGCGAAAGAACGCGGTTCGGCAAGCCGGGGGCGACTGAGCGCCGTCTGGGGCGAGGCGAATCTCGGCGGCCAGCGCTCGTTCCAAGGGTCGTTCCAAGGGTGCTGTCGTTGCGGCACGTCTTGCGGTAATCTGGATCGTCGTTGCCGGCTGTCCGCAGCCGGCCTGATACGTTCCGCCAACAAGGGTTCCCGCCATGCCGAAGCGATTCAGCTCCCTCGCCCTTCTCGTTCTCGCAATCCCCGTCTCTGGGGACGCTGACGACGCACCGACCAGCCAGCGCCTGGCCCTGTTTGACGGGACGACCTTGGATCGCTGGGCCGCAAGTGGCAGCCCGTTCGCGGTGGAAGAAAGAGCCGTGTTGTTGAAAGGGGGAGTCGGGTTCCTGCGGGCGCACCACCGGTTCGCCGATTTCGTGCTGGAATTGAAATGGCGAGCGCGGTCGCCGGAAGTGCGCGGGGCGGTCTGTTTTCGCTCGCCGTTGCCAGCTCCCGGTCAATATCTTCCCAATCGCTACCTGATCAACTTACAGCCGGGTTGGGAGGGCGCTCTGGAAGGGACAGGCCTGGGCGCAAAGCCCGAGTTGATCCAACCCGGCGTCTGGAACGAGATGCGGTTGCGCGTACTTGGCTCGACCGCTGCCTTGGAGATCAACGGCCAACACGTTTGGACGTTCGACGGCTTGGCGGAGCCCAGCGGCTGGCTCGGCCTGTACGCCGACGCCTCCTGTGGCGGGCCGTTGGAGTTCAAGGATGTCGCGGTTACGGAAATTGGCTTTCGCAGCCTGGCCAACGGTACGGACTTGACGGGCTGGGAGGGCGCCGGCAGCGACGCGGCATTGTGCTGGAAGGTCGAGGACGGCCTGCTGATGTGTACCGGCCGGAAGGGACCTTGGCTGCGGAGTTGCGAAGAGTTCGATGATTTCAATCTGCGGCTGGAGTACAAGCTGCGCCCCGGCGGCAATTCGGGCGTCTACCTCCGCGTCCCGGCCAGCGGCAACCATCACGGCGAGGGCGCCGGAATTGAAATCCAAGTCCTGGACGACGCGGCGGATCGGTACAAGAGCCTGAAAGCGTACCAGTACACCGGCAGCCTGTATGCGATCGTGCCGGCGGAGCCCCGAGTGGCCCGTCCGGCCGGAGAATGGAACACGATGGAGATCAACTGCCGCGGCACGCACTACCGCGTGACCCACAACGGCGTGGACGTGATCGCGGCCGACGAAGGCACGGCAGCGGAACTGAAACAGCGGCTGGTCAAGGGCTACTTGGGACTGCAGAACCACAGCGAAGAGGTCTGGTTCCGCAACCTCCGGATCGGGCCGGCGGAGTGAGGGACGATGGCCGCGTCTGCCCGCATCAGGACGACGACGGCGTGGAGAAGAGCGACCGCCTGAAAAAGCCCGCTCGCGGCGGAATCGGGCGGCCGGAAGATGTCCGGAAGCGGGTGCCTCTCCCGGAAGGACCCCTTCCTCCCGCAAAACCGGCACCGCCTGCTCTGGGGCGATCTGGATCAAAGCGGCTTGGAAGTCTGTGCCGGTCTCGCAAAATGGATAGCGCAGGGTATATTTGAAACGCTGGCAGAATGTACCTGTGCCTTCTCCTTAAACACGAGTAACCTTATGAACAATCGCTTCTTTCTGTCGTGGATGGGCGCGTTACCTGGAATCCTGTTGATGGTCAGCCTCGTTTCCGCGGCGGACGATTCCAAACCCTCCCGTTCGCCCCAGGAGGCCACGTCCCAAACGCCTGCCCCGGAAACCAAATCGGCGACCGAGAAGAAGGACGAAAAGCCGCCGGTCGTGTCGGGGCCCTCGTTGCCTTCGCACGAGATCATCCTGAAGGAAGCGAAGCCCGTCGAGGGGCTGATTTCGCTGTACCGCAAAGAGAACCGGTTGTATGCCGAGTTGAGCAGCAGCAACTACCAGGACGAATACATGGTGTTGATCGCCATCGCCCGCGGCATCGGCCAGCGGCCGCTGTTGGGCGGTTACACCTGGGGATTCGGCGACGATTGGGTCTGGTCTTTCCGCAAGGTCGAGAAGAACGTCCACATCGTCCGCCGCAATGTCCGCTTCAAGGCCGACAGCGGCACGCCGGAAGCCCGCGCGGTGAAGAACGCCTTTACCGACAGTGTCATCTTCAGTCTGCCGGTGATCACCAAGGGTCCCAAGGGAGGCGATCTGGTCGATCTGTCGCCAGTGTTTCTGAGCGATTTGCCCCAGATCTCGCAGGTGCTGCCCGGCTTTATGTTCGCATCGGACAAATCGACCTGGGACGCGGTCAAGGGCTTCAAGGACAACGTCGAGTTGCAGGTCGCCGCCGTGTACTCGTCGGGCGGCCGCGTCGAACTGGACACGGTCCCGGACACGCGCGGGGCGACGGTCATCGTGCATTACTCGATCAGCAAGATTCCCAGCACGGGCTACAAACCGCGTCTGGCCGACAACCGCGTCGGCTACTTTCTGACCGTCGTCAAGGACTTTTCCAAGAAGGATTCCGAAGACCAGTTCGTCCGTTACATCAACCGCTGGCACCTGCAGAAAGCGAATCCGGCGGCCGAGAAGTCGCCGCCCAAGGAGCCGTTGATTTTCTGGATCGAGAAGACGGTTCCGTTCGAATACCGCAAGCCCATCCGGGACGGCATCGCAGAATGGAACAAGGCCTTTGAGAAGGCCGGGTTCATCGACGCGATCGAAGTGCGCCAGCAGCCGGACGATGCGGATTGGGATCCGGAGGACATCAACTACAACACCTTCCGCTGGATCACCGCCAACGCCGGATTTGCGATGGGTCCGTCGCGAGTCAATCCGTACACGGGCCAAATCCTGGACGCCGACGTGATCCTGGACGCCGACTTCCTGGCGTTCTGGAAGCAGGAATTGGAAACGCTCACGCCAGCGGCCTTGGCGGCGATGCACGGCGTGCGGTTGCCGCCCGATCTGGTCCGCCTGGAACAGACGACGGTCGGCCAGTTGTTCGGCGGCCACGAGTCGCACCGGCACTGTTGCCTCAGTCACGGTATGGCCACTCAATTGGCCCTGGGCGCCGCGGCGCTGATGGCCGAAGGCGACGCCGCCAAGGCGACGGAGCGGGAACGCGAGATGATCATGCAAGGCCTGAAAGAAGTCACCATGCACGAAGTCGGTCACACGCTGGGCCTGCGTCACAACTTCAAGGGCAGCATCTACCGCAACCTGAAGGATCTTAACGACGCGGCCAAGACGCGGGACGGCGGGATGGTGGCCTCGATCATGGACTATATCCCCAGCAACATCGTTCCCAAAGGGACGCCGCAGGGCGATTTTTATCCCACTACGATTGGGCCCTACGACGTCTGGGCCATCGAGTACGGGTACAAGCAGTTTTCGAGCAACGAAGCGGAGGAACTGAAGAAGATCGCTGCACGGAGCGGCGAGCCGGCCCTGAAGTACGCGACGGACGAAGACACGCTGGGCGTCGTCGATGCGGACCCCGAATCCAACCGCTACGATCTGGGCGACGACGCGTTGGAGTACGCCAAGCAGCGGGCTGAACTGATGAAGCAGCTGATTCCCGGTTTGGTCGAACGCACGGTGAAAGACGGCGAGGACTACACCAAAGCCCGCAAAGCGTTCAATGTGATCCTGGGCGAATACGGGCAAGCGATGCAGTTCGCCGCCCGCTACGTCGGCGGTCTGTACGTCAGCCGCAGCCACAAGGGCGACAAGGACGCCAAGCCGCCTTTTACGGTCGTCGATGCCAAAAAACAGCGGGACGCCCTGACGCTGCTGGAACAGCACACGCTCAGCGACAAACCGTTCGCCTTTCCGCCGCAACTGTACAACCAATTGGCCACGTCGAACTGGCTGCACTGGGGCTCGGACGTCCTGTTGCGCAAGGACATCGCCGTGCACGCCTTGATTCTGCAGTGGCAAGAGTCGATCCTCAGCCAACTCCTGTCCTCCTACACCTTGGAACGGATTCACGACGCCGAACTGAAAATCCCGGCTGACCAGGATGCGCTGACCACCGCGGAACTGCTTGGCCGCTTGACCAACGCGGTGTTTGCCGAGGTCAAAGCCATGCCGGAAGGAAATTACACGGAACGCAAACCGGCGATTTCGAGCCTCCGCCGCAACCTGCAGCGGTCCTACCTGCAGATGTTGTCGAACCTGGCCATGGGACGATACCGGGCTCCGGAAGACTGCCGGACCATCGCCTATGCCAAGCTGGGCGAACTGCGGGGGGACATGGAAAAGGTGCTGGCCGCCAAGGTCAAGCTGGATGCCTACTCCGCCGCGCACCTTCGCGAGTCGTCTGCCCGCATCCAAAAGGTGCTGGAGGCGAAACTGTCGCTGTCCTCGCCTTGAAGCGGAAACGCACCGGCCGGACGGGTTTCGGATTCTGAGCGGCCTGTTGAAAAGAAGGGGACGGACTCCAAGCTGGGTTGGAGCGTCCCAACGAAGAACGACCACCGCGCGGTGCCTGCCATTTCTTTTCAACAGGCTGTCAGCCATGCCAGAAGCATCGTGCCGCAACTGCTTCCTCCGGGCTCCGGGCAGGTGACGACGGCATCGGAGGACGGGCCGCCCCCACGCGACGATTACCGGAATCGGCGAATGACGCGCCGGCCGCGGCCCCGCTGTCCGCTGCGCCGCCGCGTCGAAGTCCGCTGCGGGCTGCCTGGATCGCGACGGGACCTGCGTTGAATTCGCCTTTTCATTGCGCGGCTGGCCTTCTTCGCCGGTGCTTGCTCTCGCGTCCCAGCCTTCGACTTCGCTCCCTCGTTGTCGAAAAATGCGTCTACGGCTCGCGGTTCATCTTGAAACCTGATTCTGAAACCGTATGGTAGGAACTTGACATGCGTCAGACGCGGGGCTACACAGCGCGGGTACGGATCGTTGATTCGCCGCCACGGAGCATCGTTCGGGCATCGCGGTCCAGTGTTGATTGCCGATCATGCCACGCAGTGTGACGGCCGCCTTGACGAGGCGACAGGGATCTCTCGAACGATGCGAAGCGGAGCTGACGACAGGGAGAAAGCCATGCAACTCGGAAAGTGGACGCGGTGGGCAACAACGGCGCTTGCCATCCTGGGGGCGGCTGTGTTGCAGGGCGCCGAATCTGGCGGCGGGGCGGACGCCGCGGCGCCGTCGGCCGATCTCGTGCCGCAGGCCCTGGCGGCGATGGGCGGCGTCGAGGAGGTCGTGTTCGCCGTCCGCGGCATGTACGGCGACGGGCATTATTACGCCAACTTCGGCCACTGGTCGCTGGACCCGGACCGCATGATGTACGCCCAAGGCGGAGCGAAGTTATGCAAGGTCAACTTGCGGACCCGCGCGGTCTGCGTCCTGGTGGACGACCCGCAGGGCTCGGTTCGCGATCCTTGCGTGCATCACGACGGCGGCAAAATCGTTTTTTCGTATCGCCCCGGCGGGACCAGGTATTTCCATCTGTACGAGATCGGCGCTGACGGCGCGGGCTTGCGGCAACTGACCGACGGCCCCTTTGACGACATCGAGCCGGCGCACCTGCCCGACGGGGATATCGTGTTCGCCTCGTCGCGCTGCAAGCGGTTTGTGGCCTGCTGGTACACCCCCGTGGCGACGCTGCACCGGCTGGATCCGCGGGGCAATATCCGCTGCCTGTCGGCGAATATCGTGCATGACAACACCCCCGCGGTCCTGCCGGACGGTCGCATCCTGTACACGCGTTGGGAGTACGTGGACCGCGCGCCCCAGAAGTTCCACGGACTGTGGACGATGAACCCGGACGGCGCCAACCAGGCAATCTTCTTCGGCAATACGCAACCGCCGGGCGAATGGCTGCTGGCGATCGATGCCAAGCCGATTCCGGGCACGGACCGGATCGTGGCGATCTTTTCGCCCCGCCACGGGAATCGCGAGCACGAAGGCAACGTCATGATCCTGGACGCCAAGGCGGGGCCTGACGATCCCGCGTATCCGCGGCAGATCAGTCCGCCGATCCAGATGAAGGGCAACGGCGGCGGCGGCGGGATGGACGCCTTCCGCGATCCGTATCCGCTGTCTCCCGATTGCTTCCTGGTGGCCCAGAACAAGAGCCTGGTGATTCTGGACGGCGCGGGCCGCACCCAGGAAGTCTGCCAGGCGGAAATGATGATTCACGAACCGTACGTGATCGGACGGCGGCAGCGCGAGCGGGCGATCCCCCCGCGCACCGTCCCGTCCGCCACGACCGGACGGCTGGTCGTGGCCGACGTGCATCACGGCCGGAACATGGAAGGCGTCGAGAGCGGGCGCATCAAGCGGCTGCTGGTTCTCGAACAGCTCCCCAAGCCGGTCAACTTCAGCGGGGTGCAGCAGACGATCAGCATGAACGGCACCTTTACCCTGAAGCGGATTCTGGGCACGGTGCCCGTGGAAGACGACGGCTCGGCGTACTTCGAGGCGCCGGCGGTGCGCAGTCTGTACTTCGTGGGCTTGGACGAACAAGGCCGCACGGTGAAGCGGATGCAGAGCTTCTGCTCGGTGATGCCCGGAGAAACGCTGTCCTGCGTGGGTTGCCACGAGAGACGTGTGGAACCGCCGCGGTCCGCAGCCATGCTCCAGGCCACGATGCACGCCCCGCGCCAGATCGAGCCGATCGCGGGCGTTCCTGACGTGATCGACTATCCGCGCGACGTCCAGCCGATCTGGGACAAGCACTGCGTCGAGTGCCACAGTCCCGACAGACCGGATGGCCGCGTGGTGCTGACGGGCGACTACAACGATTGGTTCACCCAGAGCTACTTTGGACTCTTCGCCAGCAGCCAGGTGAGCGACAGCGAGGGCTACGAGGAAGACGGCAATCGTCCGGCCGGCCGATTCGGGGCCGCCGCCAGCCCCTTGATGGACAAGATCGACGGCCGTCACTACGGCGTGAAGCTGTCGGAACCGGAGCGGTGGACCGTGCAGTTGTGGATCGACACCGGCGCCACTTATCCGGGGACGTACGCCGCGTTGCGTCCCGGCACACCGCCCTCGTCCGGGCACACCAGGCCGGACCCCGGCGACTATCCGGTCACCTACGGCTCCGTCGTCACCTCCTCCAGTCCTGACGGCGGCGAATCGATCGATGCGATCGTCAAACGCCGCTGTGCGACGTGCCACAACGAAGCCTTGCCGATGGGACCGCGTCTGCCCAAGAAACAGCGGTACCTGAACGTGC
Organism: Candidatus Anammoximicrobium sp.; assembly: GCA_012515235.1. GTDB lineage: Bacteria > Planctomycetota > Planctomycetia > Pirellulales > Pirellulaceae > Anammoximicrobium. The sequence goes on along the minus strand of JAAYYU010000311.1, from coordinate 116,014 downwards.
CCATCCATTATTGCCTGAATCTGTACAACCTGACCCACCCGGCAAAATCGATGATCCTCCGGGCGCCGCTGGCCCAAACAGCGGGCGGTTACGGCTGGTGCCGGGAAAAGTCGGCCGACGGCTCGCCCGGCCAGCCGGCCACGGTCTTCGCCAACACCGAGGACCGCGACTATCGAGCCATCTTGCGGACCATCGAAAGCGCCAAGACCGAACTAATGACGATCAAACGATTCGACATGCCGGACTTCCGGCCGACCCGGCATTACGTCCGGGAGATGATCCGCTACGGCATTCTGCCGGCGGGTTTTGACCGCACGAAAGACCCGATCGACGTCTATCAAACCGACCAGGCGTACTGGCGGTCCCTCTGGTATCAGCCGCCCGGCGGCGCCGTCCAAGAGCGGGTCGCCGGCCGCTGATCCGTTGGGCCTGCGGCCAACTCGGCCGGCTGGCTCGAATTCGGCGCAGGACGCGCAAGACCGGGCGCGGTCAAGCCTGGGGTGCCCGTCTGGGGATTGCGCATCAAACACTTGGCATGAAAGCAAGAAAGGTGAATCCGCGATGATGCGAACGATTCTGCTGGCCGGCCTGACCGCAGGGACCGTTCTTTTTGCGGCGACCTCGCGCGGGGCCGACTGGCCCCAGTGGGGGCGGACGCCCGATCGGAACATGATTTCGCCCGAGACGAAGCTGCCGGACCTGCGCTCGCCGACAGGCGACGACACGGCCTACTTTGCCTCCGACGAAAATCCTTCGTTGAAGTGGAAACTCCGGCTGGGGGCCACCACCTGGGGCAACCCGACGGCAACCGGCGGGCGCGTGCTGGTCGGCACGTCCGGCCCGAACCGCGAAGGCGGTGCGATCAAGTGTCTGGACGCGGCAACGGGAGAAGTGCAGTGGCAACTGGTCTGCCCGCTGCGCAAATTCCCCACCCCGTTGCGCCCGGAAAAGTACGACCAGTACGGTCCCTGGGACTACCTGGTCACCACCCACGCCCAGACCCTGGGCTGGGGAGTCTGCTCCTCGACCACCGTCGAGGGCGACCGGGCCTATGCGCTCACCCAGCGCGGCGAAGTCATCTGCCTGGACATCCACGGCCTGGCCAACGGCAATCAGGGGCCGTTCCTGGACGAGGCCCGCTACAAGGCTGGCGAAAGCCAGAAGCCCGTGTCCCTGGAAGCGACCGACGCCGATATTCTCTGGATCTTCGATCTGTGGACCGAGGTGATGGCTCGACCCGCCGACACGTTCAGCAACGCGGCCCTGATCCACGGCGACATCCTCTACATCTCGACCTGCAACGGGATCGAACGCTGGCCGGGCTGGCACGGCCGGCCCGCCTCGCCGCCCAGTCCGGACGCCCCGAACCTGATCGCCCTCGATAAACGCACCGGCCGACTGCTCGCCGCCGACGCCGAGCCGATTTCCCGGCGGATGCTGCACGGCCAGTGGTCCCCGCCCTCGCTGGGCGTCGTCCACGGCAAGACGCTCATTTTCTACGGCGGCGGCGACGGCTTCTGCTATGCCTTCGAGGCCCTCGCGGAGGTCCCGGAAAAGCCCGTCAAACTGCGGAAGGTCTGGAGTTACGACTGCAACCTCCCCGAGTACAAAGGCATCGGCGTCGACAACTACTCGCTGGGCGACAAAGACGTGATCCGCCAGGCACTTGGCGATCCGGAACCCATTAAACGGGAACTGCCGAAACACCGCGACGCCGACGGCCGCTTGTTGGCGATGAGCGAGATTGTGGGCAGCCCGGTGTTTCACGCCAATCGAGTGTACGTGGCCATCGGTCGGGACCCTCGCCACGGTCCGGGACGCGGCGCCCTGCATTGCATCGACGCCACGGGGACCGGCGACATCAGCCAAAGCGGCAGGATCTGGTGCGACGACCAGATCGATCGCACGCTCTCCACGCCGTCGGTGCTGGACGGATTGCTCTACATCCCGGACCTGACCGGCCGCCTGCACTGCTTCGACGCCGACACGGGACGCCGCCATTGGACGTTCGACACCTCAGCGGAAACCTGGGGCTCGACGCTGGTCGCCGACGGAAAGGTGTACCTGGTCACCAAGCGGTCGTTCCATGTCCTGGCGGCGGGCAAGGCAAAGAAGGTGCTCAGTTCGATTCGTTCCGGCGCCGACTGTACGCCTATCGCGGCCGACGGCGTGGTGTACGTCGTGCTGCGCGGGACGCTGTACGCCCTGCAGTGAACGGATGTCCCGGCAGCGTGCGGGAAACAAGCAAGACAACACGGCGGCGTGCCCGCGATGACCGGGCCTGCCCCGCTCCGTCGACATCGAGGCCGGCTTGGTTCTGCGTTGTGGGTAACGCCAGCTGTGGAGAGTTCCGCAAGCCCGAGACTCCGCTGAGGAGGGCCGCATGACGAGCCGCACCGATTGCTGGCGCCGCCGCTGGTTCCGCTGGACGATGACCGCCCTGGTCACGCTCGCCGCCTCCTCCCACGCAGCCGCTCCGAGGGCCAAGGAGCCGACGGAAAACGTGGGACCCATCCCGCCTTCGATCCACGTGCCCCCGCTGCGGACGTTTCCACCCGACAAGACCCGGCCGATCGTGCGGCCGCTCCAGTACGACCCAACCGTCGCGGCTCACAAGCAGCGGCTGGAGTACAAAATGGAATCGCTGCGGCTGGCGATCGAGGACTTGATCGCGACGTTTGGCGGCCGCTTTCCGAAGGGTCCCGAATTTCGGAAACGCTGGGAGCAGCTTTCCCGAACGACGGCTCCAGGCGAGGCCGGCGCGGAGGCCCGTTTCACGGCGCTGCGTGACGAGGCATTGCTGGCCAACCCGCTGCTCGACGCGGATGCCGTGCTGGTCCTGAAGCGGAAGGCGGGGCAGCTTGGCTTGCCGACCAATCACCAGTGCCACTCGGCCCTGGAACCAACCGGCTACGACAACGAATTGGCGATCGTGTCGCCGGCGCGGCCAAGCGGCACCTTGCGCACGTTGTACCGCCCGCCCGACGGCCGCTACGTCGGCGAAATGGATTTGCACTTCGACGCCGATCGGCTCTTGTTCACCATGCCAGTGGCCGGCCGCTGGCAAATCCACGAAATCGGCTTGGACGGACAAGGCCTGCGCCAGGTCACGCGCGAGGTCGCCGACGTGGACCATTTTGACCCGTGCTATCTGCCCGACGGACGCATCGTGTACGCCTCGACGGCTTCGTTCACGGGGGTCCCTTGTTGGCACGGCCGAGAGCGCGCCTGCTGCTTGTATCTGATGGACGCCGACGGCGGCGGCGTGCGCCAACTCTGCTACGACCAGGACCTCGACCTGCACCCGGCCGTCCTGGCCAACGGCCAGGTGATCTACAGCCGCTGGGACTACACGGGCCTGCAGCACGCCTACGTCCGCCCGCTGATGGTCATGAATCCGGACGGCACCGCCCAGCGGGCCGTCTACGGGAGCAATTGCTACTATCCCAATTGCTTGTTTTTCCCGCAGCCAGTGCCGGGCGATCCCAACAAGATCGTGGCCATCCTGGCCGGCTATCACGGGCTGAACCGCATGGGCGAACTGGCCGTGCTGGACGTGGCGCAGGGTTGGAGCGGCGCCGGAGGCATTCTGCATCGCATGACGCATCGCGGCGAGCCGATCGCGGAAGTGACGCTCGACCGCTTGACGGCCGGCGCACGCCCCCAGTTTCTGCATCCCTATCCGCTCAGCGACAAGTACGTGCTCGCGGCCATGCAGCCGGCGCCGAGACAGCCGTGGGGCATTTACCTGGTGGACGTCTTCGACAACGTGACGCCCCTGCTGGTGCGTCCGGAGTACGACTTCTTCGAGCCGCTGCTCATCCGGCCGCGGCCCAAGCCGCCGATCATCCCGGACCGCGTCGAGCCGGCGCGCGCGGACGCCGTCGTGGTGCTGCACGACGTGTACAGGGGTCCCGGGCTGAAGGGAGTCCCAAGGGGCCTCGTCACGCGACTCCGCGTGGCCGCTTATCACTACGGATATCCGGGCATGGCCGGGCCCGACAAGATCGGCCGCGCGGGCCCGTGGGAAGCAATGCGGATCCTGGGCACGGTCCCGGTCCACGAAGACGGCTCGGCCAGGTTCCGCATCCCGGCCAACACGCCGATCCTGCTCCAGGCGCTGGACGACGCAGGACGGGCCGTGCAGCTGATGCGATCCTGGTACACCGCGATGCCCGGAGAAACGGCCACCTGCGTGGGTTGCCACGAACCGCCGCGGGAAACGCCGGCCACCCGAAACGACCTGGCTGCCTTGCGGCCTATCTCCGAGATCGAACCCTGGCACGGTCCCGCGCGCGGGTTTGACTTTGCCCGTGAAGTCCAGCCGGTGCTCGACCGGTATTGCGTCGGTTGTCACAACGGCCAAGCGGGCGCCGACGGCCGGGCGAATTTGGACCTTCGCGACGAGGGCGGGCGGCAAGACTACGCGGGACTGCCGTTGTCGAGACTCGGGGCCACGCGGCTCGATCCGTCGCTCGTCAGCAAGTACCCCGAGCGGTTTCAATCTTGCACGGGCATGCCTCCGCCTTACGGAGAACTCCGCACGCGGTACACGCCCGCCTATGAAGCCCTGATCCCCTTCGTCCGCCGCGTGAACATCGAGGACGACGTCACGCTGCTGAGGCCGGGCGAGTACCACGCGAACACGAGTGAACTGATTCAGATGCTGGAGAAGGGGCATTACGGCGTGGCGTTGGACCGGGAAGCCTGGGAGCGGCTGGTGACCTGGATTGACCTGAACGGCCCCTGTCACGGCACGTGGGGGGAGGTGGCCGAGATTCCGGGCCGGGCCGATCGCCGGCGCTACGAATTGGCCCAGCGATACGGCGGCGTGCCGAGTGATCCGGAGCGGGTTCCCGTCGCCCCGATCCGGCCATCGCGTGCGGCGTTCGTGCCGCCCAGCGCGTCCCCGTCGCCCGGGGAACGCCGCCAGGCCGTCGCCCGGTTGCTCTTGCAGTCGGCGCCGCCGGTGAGTGAATCCACGCCGGCAACCCGGATCGTCTCGCTGGGCGACGGGGTGCAACTGGAGCTGGTTCAGATCCCCGCAGGATCGTTCGTCATGGGCGATACCACGGGCGAGGGCGCGGAGGATGAATGGCCCGCCAGCCGGGTGCAGATCGAGCGTCCTTTCTGGATGGGGCGATTTGAAATCACGAACGAGCAGTTTCGCCGTTTCTTCCCCGGCCACGCGTCGGGTTTCTTCACAAAACGCCAGCTCGACAATGACGGGCCCGGCATCCAACTGGACGAACCACAGCAGCCGGTCCTGCGCGTGTCGTGGGAACAGGCCCTGGCGTTTTGCGGCCGGCTGTCGGAGGTCACGGGCGAGCGGTTCTCGTTGCCGACGGAGGCGCAGTGGGAATACGCTGCGCGGGCCGGCGCCACAACGGCCCTGTGCTACGGCGACACGGGCGAAGACTTCACGCCCTGGGCGAACGTCGCCGACCGCTCGCTGGCTTGTTTGTACGCCGGAACGGCCGGCGTGTTCAATCTGCAACCGCTGCCTGCGGACATGCGTTTTGACGATCAAGCGATCGCCACGGCCGCGATCGGTTCCTATCGCCCCAATGCCTGGGGTCTGTACGATGTGCATGGAAACGCCGCCGAGTGGACGCGCTCGGCTTACCTTCCCTATCCCTACCGTGCGGACGACGGCCGCAACGCGGCAGCATTCGACGGCCGGAAGGTGGTGCGCGGCGGTTCGTTTACGGATCGGCCGTCGCGATGCCGCAGTTCGTTCCGGCTGGGCTATCCGGCCTGGCAAGCGGTCCACAACGTGGGCTTTCGGGTCGTCGTCGAGGCCCCAACGCACTGAGCGCGCATCCCGCGGTCGCGGTCCGTGCCTGGCCCCTCTCCGCCCGCCGACACCAGCGTCTCACGGTGCCCGAGGCAGGCCCTGCAGGACGGCCGGCCAAAGTTGAACGGCGCCGACAAAAGGCGGTTGCCGGGGAGTATTCACCTTGGTCAAGACCAGCCCGGCTTCAGGCCACACCATGCAGGCCTGACCGTAGTTGCCGCCCATGTTCCAACGCCACATTTCCCGTCCGGCCGCCAGATGCCGGCTGGACCACCAGCACAGCCCGTAACGCAGACCGGGGCGTTCCCGCATCGGATCGTACGGCAGGCCGTCTGTGTTCGTCGCCCGATAGCGGGCTTCCGAACGATACTCTCTCACCGGGTGCGGAATGGCGGTCATGCTCTCCGCTACGTACTCCGCGGATAAGATCTGGGTGCCGTTCCACCTGCCGCCATTGGCATACAGCCAGCCGACTCGGGCCAGATCCTGCGCTGTCCAGTGCGAACGGTGCGAGCCATACACGACGGGCGCTTCCCGGCCGTCGGTCAGACGGACGGTTCCAATCTTGTCCCATTTCGTGTCGGCGTTGATCTTCTGGAGCACCCGGCTGCGCAGGACTGTCTCCAAATCGTCGCCAAACACATAGGTCAAGGCGCGTGCCAGTTCGATCGTGTGCTCGTTGTGATACCGGCTTTCCACGCCCGGCTTGACGTCTTCGCGGGCGTTGTACAGGCTCGCCGACGTCTTTGCCTTGATGCCGGACGTACACGTCGCCAGGTGGCGGAAGGTGATCTCGCCGCTGTAGGGCCCCGCGTCCAAGGCCGGATAGTGATCCTTTACCTTGGCGTCCAGGCCGGGGATCAACCGTTCCTGCACCGCCAGTCCGAGCGCGAGGCTGGTGATCGACTTGGTCACCGACTGGACTTCGAACCGTTGCGTGCTCGGTCCGTCAAACGTCCATTCCGCGACCAGGTATCCTTTGTAGATCAACGCGCCGTTGGCCCGCGCCTCCTTCATGCGGGCGCCGAGGCGGGCGACCATGCCGGCGTCCAAGCCAAGGCTTTCCGGCGAGCGTTTCGCCCATTCGGCGCCGGGAAACATGACTTGCTCCGATCCCACGCCGGGAACCGCCCCACCAAGGAGCACCGCAAAAACGACTCCACATCTGGCAATCATCATGGCCGCTCTCCGCCTGGTTCGCGTTCACCGTCCACGGAAGAACCCGTCCGCGTTTGTCCGGCGGTCCATCCTACCAAGCCGCCCACCGAGCGGAAACGCCTGCTGGCAAAGCCGCCGGATTGGTCCGCCCCAGGGCACGCCGGCTGCGCGATTCCAGGCAAGACCTCGTGGCCGTCGCCAGGACGGTCTAACCCTCCAACACGCGGCCGAGGCCGGCTGGTGTCACGGCGGGTCGGGGTTCTGCTCGGACACGTTTTTGCCGGGTTCCCCATGTTGCTTCTGCCATCTGGTCTGCTCTAATCCGGGCTGTTGCCGAGGGTTCGGCAACTCGTTTCGCTTGGGCGTGTTTGCGTCCCGATGCTGCGTTCGGCAATGAAGCCGCACGCATCCGGGACAGAGCGAGCGCGTTTCAGGACGGACGAGCAGTGAAACGCGATTGGTTTGTTTGTTCCATTTTTCAGAAGGAGAAGGTCTATGACGCGAGAAACGCGATCGCCGGAGGGAGTGTCTCGAGGGGCTTCTCGCCGCGAGTTTTTGCAGTGGGGCACGGCGGCTGCGGCGGCTTCGACATTGGCCAACGTCGCCATTCCGCGCGTGCATGCCGCGGAGGGCAACGTCATCCGCCTGGCCCTGATCGGTTGCGGCGGGCGAGGCAGCGGGGCGGTCGGCAATGCCATGAATTCGATCCACGGGCCGGTCCAACTGTACGCGATGGCGGACGTGGCCGAAGATCGGCTGACCCGCGCGCACAAGGCGCTGTCCGCTCGCTTTGGCGACCGGGTGAACGTGCCTCAGGAGCGGCAATTCGTCGGTTTCGACGCCTACAAGAAAGCCATCGACTGTCTGGGCCCCAACGACGTGGCCATGCTGACCAGCTTTGCCTACGTCCGGCCGCTGCAATTGGAGTACGCTGTGCAGAAAGGCGTGAACGTGTTCATGGAGAAATCGTTCGCCCCCGACGCCCCAAACTTGCGGCGAATGCTGAAGGCCGGTGAGGAAGCCAAGAAGAAGAACCTCAAGATCATGGCCGGCCTGCAGTGCCGCCACAGCGTCAACCGGCAGGAACTGATCAAGCGGATCCGCGACGGCCAGTTGGGCGAGATCATGCTGGTCCGCGCTTACCGGATTCATCCCGCCGGCGGCGGGCTGGGCAAAAAGCCGGAAGGCATGACCGACCTGATGTGGCAGATCCGGAATTTCACCGCCTTCCAGTGGGTCTCCGGCGGCCTGTACGCGGAGATGAATATCCACCAGATCGACGAACTCGTCTGGCTCAAAGGCGACTTGCCCGCCGTGGCTCGCGGCATCGGCGGCCGCGCCCGGGCCACCCGCGACCGCGGCCAGGAATTCGACTCGATCTCGATCGAGTGGACGTTCCACGACGGCACCAAGGCGACCGACGCCGCCCGCTGGCTGGGCGGACACTGCTTCCGAGAATTCGCCACCTACGTGCACGGGACGAAATGCGCGGCCCAGTTCTCCGGCGACATCCACGCGGGAACGACGCGGATCTACAAGGACCAGCGGTGTGCGAACGACAACATCGTCTGGGAAGCGCCGCCGGAGCAGTACAATCCCTGGGACGCCGAATGGAACGTGCTGCTGGAGAACATCCGCAAGGACCAGCCGCAGAACGAAGTCGAGCGGGCCGTCAATTCGAACTTCGCCGACCTGATGGGCCGCGCGGCGGTCCATTCGGGCATGGAGGTCACCTGGGAACAGATGACGACCTCTGACTTCCAATTCCTGCCGGGCAAGATCGACGATCTGACTTACGATTCCGAACCGCCGGTCAAACCCGATGAGGAGGGCTACTACCCGGTCCCGGTGCCGGGAGTCACCAAGGAGACTTGACGCCAACCTCCGTCCTTGGCACGCGGCGCCGCAGTGCGCCGCGTGCCGGGGACCTGCGCCGCGCTCGGACGGCCGCGTGTCCGCAGGATCGACGCTCTGTTCCAAGACAAGTCGGCCTTGTTGGAGAAATCGCTGTCCGGTGCCTTGTGAGCGGCAAGGCGCTAGCCGCCGATCATGCGGCTCGCCAATGACCGGTGGCCAGCGTCCTTCGGTTCCTTGGTTTCTCGAACGATGTCAAGTTCAGTTGGGACCCGCAAGCGATGATTCCTTCACCCTGTCCCGTCGGGCCGTTTTTTTCGAGATTCCCTCACGCGACTTCGTCCGGCCGTTCGTTGGCTGGCCGCGGTGCGTGTCGAGTTCTGTACGTCGGCATCATGTGCGCGCTGGCGGCAGGCATGGTCCGGGCGGCTGACCGCAAGGGCGCGGACGGTCCGGTCAGCCTGGTCGCGGCAGGCCGGCCCACGGCCCTGATCGTCTTGCCGGCGGAGGCTGGCCGTCGCTCCGTCGAGACGGAAGCGGCGAAACTGCTGGCGGACCATCTCTGGCTGATGTCCGGGGCGAGGTTGGACGTCAAACGCGAAACGGATCTTGGGACGGCGTCGATCGCAGCGGATCGGCTGGTCTTTGAGGCCGGCAAGGTTCCGGAGGGGCCGACCCATTTCGTGCTGGTGGGCGAGAGCCGGACCGCCCGCAGCCTGGGCCTGACCAGCGACGGCCTGGGGCCGGGCGGAATCCTGGTCCAGACCCGCGGAAACGTCCTGGCCCTGCTGGGCCCCGCGGCGGCCAGCGACAACGGTGGCACGCGGCATGCCGTCATCGAACTGCTCGAACGGCTGGGCGTGCGCTATCTGTGGCCGGGTGAGGTGGGCCGCGTGATCCCGAAACGAGAAACCATCTCCGTCGATCCGCTGGCCCTGCGTTTTACGCCGCCGATCGGCCAGCGGCACATCCGCTTCGCGGGGATGGGCGAGCGGTCCGAGTCGGGCTTGGTGCGCCTGCAACTGACGCGGGACCAGTGGGACCAGGCGGCCCAGCAGGCCGCCGCCCTGGATCGGGGCGTCGGCTGGGGAGTCTGGCAGCGGCTCGGCGGCCACATCGGCATCGGCGGCGGGCATGCCGGAGCCGGACTCCGCGGCGGCTGGACAGAGCACGGCCAGAAACACCCGGAGTGGTTTGCCCTGCAAGCGGACGGCACGCGGGACCAGAGCGCGGCCGGCGACCGCTGGCGTCTGTGCAAGTCCAACCCGGAACTGATCGAGTTCGTTGCCGCGAGCATCATCGAGCGGGCCAACGCAGACCCGGACCTGCGATGCGTCTCGCTCAGTCCCAACGACGGCGGGTACTCCAGCCACTGCCTGTGCGCAAACTGCAAAAAGCTCGATCCCCCCAACGCCCCTCCGGTCCCCTTCACCGTCTTCGAACGCGTGGGCAAGCCGCAGCGGCACCAGATCGATTACGTCGCCCTGACTGACCGGATGGTGTGGTATTGGAACCAGATCGCCGAGCGCGTGACGCGCGTGCATCCGAATCTACTGTTCCTGGTCGAAGCTTACAGCTACTGGAGCACGCCGCCGGTGCGGGAGCGTCTGCACCCGAACATGGTGCTGCGGTACGTGCCCAGCGGGAGCGAGGGCTGGGAGGGCTGGCAGCGGGCGGGCGCCAAACGCATCTACTGGCGGCCCAACATCCTGTTGACCGGCCGCCGTGACGGCAAGCTGCACGTCATGGTTCAGCGTCTGGCCGACACGATGCATTTCATGGCCGACCGCGGGATGCTGGCCACCGACTTTGATTCGATCATCCACCACTGGGCGGTGCATGGCCTGAATTACTACGCGACGGCCCGGCTGACGTGGAACCCGTACCTGACGGCGGACGAGATTCTGGACAGCTACTGCCAGCCCGGATTCGGCGCGGGCGCGGATTCCGTCAAGCGCTACTTCCTGCGCGCTCAAGAGATCACGTCGAAGCCCGAACCGTCGCACTCTCCTGAAGCGTTGCGCGAGCTTCGCCGCCTGCTCGACGCGGCCGACCAGGCCTGTGCCGGCGACGAGGCTGCTGCGGCACGCGTCGCCTTCCTGCGGATGGGACTGAACTTTACCGAACTGCAAGTGACGCTCGACCGGCTCAACGACCAGGCGGTCAACAAGGACCCCGGCTTGGACTCCCAGCGAGTCGCACGGCTGCTGGACCTGAACTACCTGACGCTCCGCGACGTCGCCCTGCATCACAATCCGGCAATCCACGCTCCGCACCTGATGTGGGGCACGGGCGATTTTGCCCGCTGGTCGCCCCTCCGGGGACGCGGCCATCGGCCGACTGCCGAGCGGATGGCCCAGGTGGATGGCGGCGGTTTTCGCCTGACGGGCCGCGAACACAGTCTGGACCAGATGCTGACGGCGCTGGGGCTGGACCGGCCTGTCCCCCGCAAGACCGAGCAGGCCCCGTAGCGTCTTCGCACCGCAGGCCGGTACGAGACCCTCCGCGGCCAACCATCGCCAATGCCCACTCGCAGCGTGTTTCGATCGTCTGCCGCTGTTCAAACCGTGACAAGGAACGAGTGATGAAATTCCTGGTTCTGTTGGCCGCGCCGCTGGTTCTTCTTGGCAGTCATGGTTGGGGCGCGGAGGCCGCGCGTCCGGCCAAGCCGAACGTGGTCTTTTTCCTCGCCGACGACCTGGGTCAGCGCGACCTGGGCTGTTACGGCAGCACGTTCTACGAGACCCCGCATCTGGACCGCATGGCACAGGACGGGGCGCGGTTCACCGATGCCTACGCGGCGTGTCCGGTATGCTCGCCCACGCGGGCCAGCATCATGACGGGGCAATGGCCGCAGCGGACGGGAATCACCGACTACATCGGGGCGGCGATGAAGCCCGAACAGTGGAAGCGCAACACGAGACTGCTGCCGGCGACCTACACCGACCGGCTGGCGCTGGAAACGCCGACGTTGGCCAAGGCGCTGAAGAGTGCGGGCTACGCGACGTTCTTTGCCGGCAAGTGGCATTTGGGGCCGGAGGGCTGGTGGCCGGAGAACCAAGGCTTTGACGTGAACCGGGGCGGGATCGACCGCGGCGGTCCGTACGGCGGCAAGCGGTATTTCTCTCCGTACGGCAACCCGCGACTGGCCGACGGTCCGCCCGGCGAGCACTTGCCCGACCGTTTAGCGGCCGAAACGGCCAGGTTCATCGAAGCGAACCGGGACCGGCCGTTCTTCGCCTATCTGGCCTTCTACTCCGTTCACACGCCGCTGATGGCGCGGGAAGACTTGCAGCGGAAGTACGAAGAGAAACGCCGCCGGCTGGGACTGGAACCGAACTGGGGCCGCGAGGACACGCGCGACGTGCGGTTGGTGCAGGAGCACGCGGTCTATGCGGGCATGGTCGAGGCCATGGATCTGGCCGTCGGCCGGGTGCTGGCCAAGCTGGATGAACTCGGCCTGCGCGACAACACGCTCGTCATCTTCACCAGCGACAACGGCGGCCTGGCGACCAGCGAAAGCTGGCCCACCTCGAACCTGCCGTTGCGCGGCGGCAAGGGCTGGATGTATGACGGCGGCATTCGCGAACCGCTGCTGGTCCGCTGGCCGGAAGTAGTCAAGCCCGGCAGCCTGGTGAGCGAACCGGTGAGCAGCCCGGACTTCTTTCCCACGCTGCTGGACGTTGCCGGCGTCCAGGGGCAGCCGGGACAGGTGCTGGACGGCGTGAGCCTCTTGCCGGTGTTCCGCGGCGGCACGCTGCCGGAACGGGCCATGTTCTGGCACTATCCGCATTACGGCAACCAAGGCGGCGCGCCAAGCGCCGCGATCCGCCGCGGCGCATGGAAGCTGATCCAGTGGTACGAGGATCAGCGCAGCGAACTGTACAACCTGGCCGACGACATCGGCGAACAAACCGATCTCGCGGCGGCGCAGCCAGTCCGCGTCGCCGCGCTGCGCGAGGAACTGCAGGCGTGGCAGAAGCAAGTGGGCGCGAAGTTCCCCACGTTGAACCCGGTCTACGACGCCGCCAAGCCCAACGGCCGGTTCGCCGCGCGCCAGCCCGCCGGGCCGCGGCTGCTTCCGAGAAAAACCCAACCCAAGAGGCCCGTGCAATGACCCGCGAGACTATTTCCCTTGTCCGTTGGTTTGGCCTCGTCGCAGGACTGGTCGTGGCCGCCGGCTCCGCCCTCTCGGCAGAGCGGCCCAACATCCTCTGGATCACCAGCGAGGACAACAGCCCGTACCTGGGCTGTTACGGCGATCCGCTGGCACAGACGCCGAACCTGGACCGCCTCGCCGCGGAGGGCGTTCGGTATCGGAACGCGTTTGCCAACGCGCCCGTCTGTTCCAGCGCGCGGACGACGCTGATCACGGGCATGTACGCCTCGTCGCTGGGAGCCCACAATCACCGCAGCCGCGTCGCCCTTCCGACGGGCTTCAAGCTGTACCCGGAGCACCTCCGCGCCGCGGGCTACTACTGCACGAACAACTCCAAAACCGATTACAACCTGGCCAACGCGGGGCAACCCTGGGACGAAAGCAGCAAACGGGCGCACTACAAGAATCGAGCGCCGGGCCAGCCGTTCTTCGCCGTGTTTAATCTGACCACCAGCCACGAAAGCCAAGTTGCCCCCAAGCCGGGCAAGACCGGCTTCCGCGTTCTGCCGGAACGCATTGCGTTGCCGCCCTATCATCCCGACACGCTGGAGATCCGCCGCGACTGGGCCAACTACTACGACCAGATGACGCGACTGGACGAGCAGATCGGCGAGCTGTTGGCGGAATTGGAGCGCGCGGGACTTGCCGACGACACCGTGGTTTTCTATTACGGGGATCACGGCGGCGCGCTGCCGCGCGGCAAGCGGAATCTGCACGATTCCGGCACGCGAGTTCCACTGATCGTCCGCTTTCCGAAGCCTTGGGCGCACCTCGCGCCCGCCCCGGCCGGCGCCTGGGTGGACGACCTCGTCAGCTTTGTGGATCTGCCCGTCACGGTCTTCAGTCTGGGCGGCGTGCCGATCCCCGCCCATTACGAAGGCCGCCCGTTCCTGGGCCCGAAAAAGGCCCCGCCGCGCGAGCACGTGTTCCTGTTCCGCGGCCGCATGGACGAGCGTTACGACATGGTGCGCGCCGTGCGCGACGGCCAATTCCGGTACGTACGCAACTACTCGCCGCACCGCCCGTGGGGCCAGCACTATTCCTATCCGTTCCAGGTTCTGCCCAGCATGCGGTCGTGGCACGCGGAATTTGCCGCGGGCCGCTGCAAGCAGGTGCAGGCCCGCTACTGGCAGCCCAAGCCGGCCGAGGAGTTTTACGAGATCGGCAAGGATCCGTTCGAAGTGCGGAACCTGATCGGCCAGTCGCCGCACGCGCAACGGATCGCCGGCCTGCGGGCCGCGCTGCGCGCCGAAATCCTGGCCACGCGAGACGCGGGCTTCCTTCCGGAAGGGATGATGACGCAACTGGCCGGCGACCAGACGATCTACGACTACACGCACGGCAAAGACTATCCGCTGGAGCGGATTGTCGAGTTGGCGGACCGGGCCAGCGAAGGCCAGCCCGGCAATCTGCCCGAGCTGCTCGCCGCGCTGGCCGACCCGCATCCGGTTCTCCGCTACTGGGCCGCGACCGGCTGCCTGATCTTGCGGGACCAGGCAGCACCCGGAAAAGCGGCGTTGCTCCAGCGTCTGAACGACGACTGGGCCGACGTGCGCGTGGTCGCCGCGGAAGCCGTGGCGCATCTTGGCGAGCAGGCGGCGGCCCAGAGGGCGTTGGACGGGGTGCTCCGGACCGGCAACCTGTACGAGGCGCTCGCGGCCCAGAACGCGCTGGACTTCCTGCGTCAGGCCGGCCACGTCTCCCTGGCTCGCGTCCAGGAGATGGTGCGCGACCTGAAGTTCGGCGAACCTGCCGACCGGATTCCAAAGTACTTCTTCAGCCTGCCCTAGCGGCGGCAACGACTCGTTTCCTCGTTCCCACGCTTTCCTTCAGAGGCGGCCTTGATCTTCAACACCACCCGGGAAAAAGTGTTCGCCTCGGCAAGACACCCGGTTTTTCGGAGAATCGTCCTTCCCTGCGGATTCTGCTGAGGAGGCTCTTCTTGGCCCTTGACGGGTCCAACCATTTCAGGCCGGGTCACACGGGGAGTGCCGAGTCACCGGCTTCTTTTCTCCATCGCCCGCTGGACCGCCTGGCCCATGTCGGCGGGGCTTTCGGCCACTTCGATGCCGGCCGCGCGCAGGGCGTCGATCTTTTCTGCCGCCGTGCCTTTGCCTCCCGAAATGATCGCCCCCGCGTGCCCCATGCGTTTGCCCGGCGGCGCGGTGCGGCCGGCGATGAACGCGGCGACCGGCTTCGTGACGTGCTGCTTGATAAAGGCCGCCGCTTCCTCCTCGGCCGTGCCGCCGATCTCGCCGATCATCAGGATCGCCTCTGTCTGCGGATCGCTTTGGAAACGTTCCAGAAGGTCGATGAACGAGGTGCCCACGATCGGATCGCCGCCCAAGCCGACGCAGGTGCTCTGCCCCAACCCCAGATTGCTCGTCTGCCAGACCGCTTCGTAGGTCAGCGTGCCGCTGCGGCTGATTACGCCCACACAGCCGCGACGGTGGATGTAGCCGGGCATGATGCCGATCTTGCACTCCTCGGACGTGATGATGCCGGGGCAGTTGGGGCCGATCAGCGTGGCGTTGCTCCGCTTGACCACGTCGTACACGTGGATCATGTCCAGCACCGGCACGCCCTCGGTGATCGCGACAATCACCTGGATCCCGGCATCGACCGCCTCCAGGATCGCATCCGCCGTGAACGCGGCCGGGACGAAGATCATCGTCGCGTTGGCACCGGTCTTCTCGACTGCTTCGGCGACCGTGTCGAACACCGGCGCGCCCTCGACTGTTTCGCCTGCTTTGCCGGGCGTCACGCCGCCGACCATGTTGGTGCCATAGTCCCGGCAGCCCTTGGTGTGAAAGGCTCCGGCTTTGCCCGTGATGCCTTGACAGATCACTCGCGTATCTCGGTTGACCAGAATGCTCATGGGACGTGTCTCGGTGTGAGTAATTGCACGCTGTAAACGGTTCCTCTTGGCGACTGGGGTCAGGCCTACAGAATTCAGTTTTGGCCGATATCGAGTCCGAACAAATGGAACGACCTCGCTGGGCCAAAATTGAATTCTGTAAGCCTGACCCCGACGGTCTAAACGGCGGCGGCGACCACTTTCTGTGCCGCGTCGGTCAGTCCGTCCGCCGTGATGATGTTGACCCCGCTTTCTCCGAGGATCTTGCGGCCCTCTTCCACGCGGGTGCCTTCCAGGCGGACGACCAGCGGCACGTTGAAGCCCACCGTCTGGTACGCCTCCAGGATCGCCTGGGCGATCGTCGTACACTGCATGATCCCACCAAAAATGTTCACCAGGACGGCTTTCACGTTTGGATCCGACAACAAGATACTGAACGCTTCGGTCACTTGTTCGGTGTTGGCGCCGCCCCCGACGTCCAGGAAGTTTGCCGGCTCGCCGCCGTGCAACTTGATGATGTCCATCGTGCTCATGGCCAAGCCGGCTCCGTTGACCAAACAGCCGATGGTGCCGTTGAGCTTGACGTAGCTCAGACCCGCCTTCCCCGCACGAATCTCGGCCGGTTCCTCTTCGGACAAGTCTCGCAGTTGGGCCAGTTCGGGGTGCCGGAACAGGGCGTTGTCGTCAAAGTTGATCTTGGCATCCAGGGCCACCATTTCGCCGCGGCCGGTGATGACCAGCGGGTTGATTTCGGCCAGACTACAGTCGTACTTGACGAAGGCCCGGCACAGGGCCTGCATGAACTTCGCGGCACTGCGAACGCTGCCGCGGTTGATCTGCAGTTTCTGACACAGCTTGCGGACTTGATAATCCAGCAGTCCCACTTGCGGATGAAAGTGTTCCTTGAAGATCTTCTCCGGCGTCTCGGCTGCCACCTTCTCGATCTCCACGCCGCCTTCGCTGGAAACCATCAACACCGGTTTGGCGGCAGCCCGGTCGACGACGATGCCCAGGTACAACTCGCGGGCAATGTCGCAGCCTTCCTCGACCAACACTTGGCGGACGGTTTGGCCTTCCGTGCCTGTCTGGATCGTCACCAGGCGATTGCCCAGCAGGCGGCCAGCAACCGTCGCGGCTTCCTGGGCGCTGCGGACTAACTGAACGCCCCGTTGTTCCGGGTACTCGTGAATCTGCCCCTTGCCGCGTCCACCCGCGTGAATCTGCGCCTTGACGACCGCCACTGGCATGGCCAGCTCGGTGAACGCTTTGGCAGCCTCGTCCGCGGTTCTTGCCACCACGCCCCGCAACACGCTCACGCCCGCGTCGCGCAGAATCTGCTTTGCCTGAAACTCATGGATTTTCATCGGGAATGTCCCCGTCAGCTATTTCACAACTTGCCGCTTTTGAAACGACGAAAGGTTAGTCAAAACGGCTGCCGAAAAAAAGGGTACGTGCCAGTTGCCGGGCTCCGAGAATCGCGGTTGTGCTGCAGTCTCTCGACCGCAGCGCGCAACGTCTCCGCCGAGCTTGCTCGGTGCGACGGCGATTTTGCACTAGATCCGAGCCTCCAAGAAAACCCGCCCCCGCCAAGCTTGCAGTTTGTCCAGGATGACGTAATTGCCCAGCACCAGCGATTTGCCGCGGCCGGAGTAGATCTCCTTGGCCTGATACGCAGTCAACTTCTTTAGCCGGACCAGTTCTCGGACAAGCTGTTCACTATCGTGGGGCGTCTTGTCGGCGGGCATTCCCTCCACCAAGGCCTCGATCTCTTCGGCGGACATCAGACCGGCAGCCACGACTTGCTGCACGAATTTGGTCGAGCAGAAGATGCATCGAGATGTCCCCTGCGAAAACACTTGTGGACGCGGTCTTAGCGATTTTGGCACGACCGGTACGCCCCCATGCACGGAGCGCACAACCTCGAACGCACTCCCCAAAAAAAGTAGCAAATCCGCGGCGGTTACGCAATGGGATGGACCGCGGCAAGCGGATTCCCTCTTTGCACGCAGTTGCTTGCCTGCAGCCGGTGATTCGGCTAGATTGCCGGAGGTTTCCTGGAAACATCGGAGTGCGGGAGGCATCCATGCGTCAATGGCATCCCCTCTTTGCCTACTTCCTGCGGCAAGTCCTTGAAGGGCGCTACGAAGTCCTGACGAACTTGGCCGTTGGCGATGTTCCCCGCGAGGCGGATGTAGTGGTGCTGAAACGATCCGCTCTTCGCGGGCCGCAGTTTCGCCACCTCTGGAAGTGGCTGACGCACTGGAATATCCTGGAATTCAAAGGTCCTACGGTTCGGCCTCGCGAATCGCACCTTGACTTGTTGCTAGAATTGGGGTTAGGGGTAGCGCGCCGGCTAAACGAACAGCGTGTCCGGGACAAGTTGCGGCCGCTGGCACCTCGGCAGATTTCCTGGTGGTACGTGGTGCGCGAGTTGCCCCGCAGCATGCGTACGAAATGGGAACAGCGAGTTGGGCGGCTGAGCCAATTGGAGAATGGACTGTGGCGGGGCGTGGTAGTCGGCTACCCGCTGTACCTGCTCAGCAGCATCGAGACGTCGCTGGATGACGAAAGCCTGCCGCTGCACCTGCTAGGTGCGCGGCGGCCTCAGGAAGAGGCCGCGTTGGCGCAGTACGTGTTGCGCCACGCGGATGTGTTTTGTCATTACGCCCCGTGGATGTTCGCGTTGCATACGAGGGCTTGGAAGAAGGAGCAGGCTGTGATCGGCAAAGTGATTGACGATAATTTGGAGATTGACTGGACGCCGGTGGTCGAGGAATTCGGTCTCGACTTGTTGATTCGCCAAGTGGGTTTGGCCAGGGTCGTGGAGGAAGTCGGCTTGGCCAGGGTCGTGGAGGAAGTCGGCTTGGCCAGGGTCATTGAGGAAGTCGGCGTCGACAAACTGTTGGATAGCCTCACACCCGATCAACTCGCAAGACTAAAAGCACGTCTGTAACGATTCCAGGACTCAGGCGAATAGGTTCTTCAGGTACCTCACGGCCGTAGCGATTTCCACTTCGGGATTGCCGCTTGTCTGGCTTTCGATCGTCAGGTAGCCGCGATATTGGTGTTCCTCAAGAATGCCGAGCAGTTCCGGGAAATCGACGGCTCCTTCGCCCAGCGGCGTCTCGATGCCTCGTCCCTGGGCGAGGTCGCGAGCGGCATCCCGCGCGTGGACGTGCAGCACGTACGGGGCCAGCGCCGTCAGGGCTTCACGCGGTGAATACCCGTTGACGATCAGCGATCCGGGGTCGAAATCCACGCCGAGCGAACCAGCGGGAAGAGACTTGACCAGACGCGCCAGCTCCTCGCCGCTTTCGGCGCCCGTCCTGGCGGCGAGCGTTGCGCCGACGCGCTGGCCGTGCCGGCCCAGGTCGCTGAGCGTCTCGACCAACAGCGTCCAATCCGGGTCTTCCTCGGATTCAGGAACGCGGCCGACGTTGTTGACGACGACGGCAGCCCCGAGCTTGAAGGCGACCGACATCGCCTGCTTCGTCGCCTCCACGCGACGGTCCAAACCGTCCAGCACGTTGTAGCCGAATCGTGTGGGAAAGTCGATCGCACAGACGCGCAACCGCTGATCTTCGAGCAGTTTGCGGATCTCGCGTATGCCGGTCGGAGTCAATTCCTGCGGATTGATCTCGCGACGGGCGTCGATTTCGACAGCGTCCGCCCCCAGCGCTGCCGCTTTGGCCAACGCTTGGCGAAACGGCAGACGCAGACTCGACAGCGGAATCCCAATTCTCAATTGCAGCACGAGTATCTCCCCTCCGCACGTGACCGTGGACTCCCAGGCCCCTTTACAGTAAACGACTCGCCCGCCAAATTCAAAGGGACATTCACGGGAGCCGAACATGACCGCACTCAAAAAGATCTGTGAACATTTGGAGCAATTTGCCCCGCCGCGGTTGGCCGAGGACTGGGACAACGTGGGCTTGCTGGTCGGAGATCCGCAGCATGACGCGGAACGGATCATGACGTGCCTGACGATCACGCCTGTCAGCGCGGACGAGGCTGTCCGCGAAAAGGCCGACCTGATCGTCACCCACCATCCGCTGCCGTTTCGGTCCTTGAAGCGGCTGACCACGGACAGCACGCCGGGACGTTTGCTGCTGCAGTTGGTCCGCGCCGGCGTGGCGGTTTACAGCCCCCACACGGCCTTCGATTCGGCGGCGGCCGGCATCAACCAGCAATTGGCCGAAGGATTGGGACTGAGCGGCATCCTCCCGCTGGTGGCCAAGACGGACGAAGCGTCGGGCCTCGGCGCAGGGCGCTGCGGAAGTCTGCCGCAAGCCACGACGCTGGCCAAACTGGCTGGGCGGCTCAAGGCGTTCCTGCACCTCGACGGACTGCACGTCGTGGGACCGGCGGAGCAGCGGTTGGAACGAGTGGCCGTCGCCTGCGGCGCGGCGGGCGAGTTCCTGGAGCCGGCTCGGCAAGCCGGTTGCGACGCGCTGGTCACCGGCGAAACCACGTTCCACACCTGCTTGGAAGCCGAAGCGCAGGGCATGGCGATGCTCCTGCCAGGGCACTTCGCCAGCGAGCGATTCGCCGTGGTCAGACTGGCCGAACAACTCGCCGCCCAGTTTCCGGAACTGTACGTGTGGGCCAGTCGCCAGGAGTGCGATCCGTTGCGCTGGGTGTAGGGAAGTCGCAAGGTCAACAACAAGGCCTGTTTCCGCGTCGTTCAGCCCGCGAACTCCTGCAGATCCTCCTCCGCCGCCTGACGCAGCAGTTGCGGGAAGTCGGGAAACGCGGAGAAGACACGGACCCAGTTGGGCATGGCTTCGCCGCCCACCGGTTCGCGCTGGAAAAGATCGCCCGCGACGACGATCTGACGGGCAAATCCTTCCACCGCCTGTTCTTCCTCATGACGGTCGAAATGCAGGCCGTTCATCAACGCGTCGGCATGATAATGGCGGATTGCATCCTGGGCGGCACGGAGATACGCGGAGCGGAGCGTGAGGAAGTGCCCCGGCTGCAGCACCATGCCCATGCTGGCCAGCGTGCGGAAAATACTGGCCAGAATGTCCACGGCCATCTTCATCAGCCCCTTGCCGGGGTCGTCCAGCGACAGCGCCTGATGCTTGTGCTCGTACTCGCGGTACAGGTCCACCTGGCAGACGCGTTTCACCGACGTGTTGCGGAACACCTCGGCCAGCGTCCCCACCTCCAGCCCCCAGTCGCAAGGGATGCGGTTCGACTTGGCCAGATTGGACAGCACCGCAAACTCGCCGGACAACGGATAACGGAAGGACTCCAAGTACACCAGAAACCGGTCGTATCCCAAGAGAGAGATCAAAGCCTTGAGCAGCGGCGACACCAGCAAGCGTACAACGCGCCCGTGCATGCGGTCGGTCACCCGCGCGTAGTACGCCTTGCAGAACTCGAAGTCCAGACTGGGGTGGACCAACGGCAACAGCAGCCGGGCCAGCATTTCGCGGTCGTAGTTGACGATGTCGCAATCGTGCAGGGCGAAGACTTCCAGCCGCGGATCGGCCAGCAGATACCCGAAAGCGGTCCACACCGAACGCCCCTTGCCCGGCGTCGTGACGACGAGTCCCGCATCGCTCAGTTGTTGGTACAGGCCCTGTACGCGGGCGCCGTCCGTCCAGAGCACACGGACCCGGTCGCCCAGCACACGGACCTTTTCGACCGCTTCGCGATAATCCTCCGCCGCCGGCGCCACCCCCAAGGCCACCACAATCCACGGCACATAGCGGACGCCGGCCAGTTCGCCCACGATTCGCGCAAACGGTTCGGCCCGCATATCGTCCGCCGTCACAGGCAGCACCAGTCCCACCTGACAATTGACGATGTACCGTTCCAGCATCCGTTCCAGCTGTTCCCGCTTGATCGTTCCCAGATCGTGCATCGTGGCAATCGAGCCGTGTTGATAGAAATCGGCCATCGCGTTTTCTCCTTCTCAGCTGGCGGATTCCAGCCAGAGCGGCTGGTAGGGATCGAGTTCGACACATGCCGCCTGCGGCCACACGCGGCCGGCGATCAACTCCCGCGCGGGGCAGCACTCGAAGCCGGCCGGCAGACGCCAACTCTGCCGTTGCCCGCTCACGTTCACCAGCGTCAGGATTCGCTGCCGCTGGTCCCGGCTCACGCGCAACACGGCGACGAGCCACGGGGGAACGTCCTGCGGGACCGACTGCTCGGCGTCCGGGTGAAAGGCGGGTTGCCTCCGCCGCGTCGCGAGCAGTCGGCGATAGCCGGCCAGCACGCGCGCCTCGCGGCTCTCCGGCTGAGCCAGCGCCCGATCCAATTCGTCGCGCGGGAACTTGCGGCGATTGATGCGACGGGCTTGCCCGGACTGTTCCACGCCGGCCAGGTCATTTCCCGCTCCCCAGAGGCTGGACAGGTAAACGCCGGGAATTCCGCGCAGGGCCAGCATCAGCGCCTGACTCGCCAGAAAACGCCGCACCTGCAGGTCCGTGTCCCGGCCGGCGGGCTCGGTCAAGGCGTCGAAATAGGTGATGTTCAACTCGTACGGCAGGTCGCGTCCGTCGGGACCGTGGCGGGTGCTGACCAGGCCGCCTCGCTCCCGGATCAGGTCCGCCAGCCGCCGGAACCGCTCGGCCGAGACCAGGCCCTCCAACGGGCGCACGCCGATCCCGTCGTGGGAAGCCGTGAAGTTGAAGAACGTGGAACCCTGCGGGGCCGGAGCCAGTTCGGCCAGCCAGCGCATCAGGGGCCGCGCGTCTTCGTTCAGCCACGCATCCAGCAGCAGCGGCGGCAGGCTGAACTGGTACACCATCTGGGCTTCGTCGCCGTCTCCGAAATAGCTGATGTTCTCCGCGTGCGGCACGTTCGTTTCGGTCAGCAGCAGCGTTTGCGGCGCGGCCAGGGCCAGCAGTTCGCGAAAGAACTTGACCACCGCGTGCGTCTGCGGCAGATGAATGCACGCCGTCCCGATCTGTTTCCAGAGATAGGCGATGGCGTCCAGGCGGATGATCCGCGCTCCGCGGTGGACGTACTGCAACAGCACGTCCGCCATCTCCAGCAGGACTTGGGGCTCCGCAAAGTTCAGGTCCACCTGGTCGGCACTGAAGGTCGTCCACAGCTGCCGCGGCCCCCGACTGGTGGCGAACTCGGTCAACAGCGGCAGGCTCCGCGGCCGGGCCACCGCCGACAAATCGGCCGCCGGATCCACTTCGTGGAAATACCGCGCGTACGGCTCCCGGCCCTGCAGGTAGTCCTGGAACCAGCGGCTGTGTTGCGAGACGTGATTCAACACCAGGTCGAACATCAGGTCGAACGCCTGCCTCAAATCGCGGATGTCGTCCCAGTCGCCCAACGCCGGATCCACGCTCGTGTAATCGATGACGGAGAAGCCGTCGTCCGACGAGTGCGGGAAGAACGGCAGCAGGTGGACGGTGCTGAACAGCTCCTCAAAGCGGTGGCGGGCCAGAAACGCCCGCAGGGCGCGCAAGGGCCGCTCTCCGCCCGCACGGACGTGGTCGCCGTAGGCGATCAACACCGCGTCGCGTTCGTCCCACGCCGGCGCCTTGACGCCGCCGGCCCCGGCGGCGTGGGCTGCTAACGACGCAACCTGCGGCAACCAGGCTTCGCCGGACGGCCCGTAGATTTCGCGCAGCCGCTGGCGGAGTCGATCCGTGTTCATCGCTTGCCGTTCCCTCCCTTGGGCGTCCGTTACAGATTCTCCATCCCGGTGATGTTCGTGATCAGGACCCGCAGACGGCGGCGGAGCACGGTGTAGCTGAAAAAGGCTTTGCACAGTTCGTAGTTGTGAGTCACCATTTCGTTGCGATAGTCCGGCTCGTTGATCACTCGCCGCACGTGCTGGACGACGTCGCGCGTCAAGTAGCCGTCCATGGTGACCGTGCGGAACCCCTTGGGCTCGATATCGCTGACGAAGATCGCATAGCGGTTGACAAGGACGGGTTTGCGGTAGTAGAAGGCCTCCAGCAGAGCGTTTCCAAAGCCCTCGTACAGGCTCGGGTAGGTGATGAAGTCGGCCTGCGAATAGGCGTCGGCCAAGGTATACCGCCGGTGCCCCTCGGCGTCCAGCGAGCGGACTTCCCTGACGTGCGTGTGGACAAACCGCAGGTCGACGCCCTCCTGCTCGGCCATTTCCTTCAGCGCCCGCAAATACTCGTCGCCCTCGTCGCCGGACTCGTGAGATATGATCAGTTTGCAGCGGGGATCGTTCAGCCGCGCCACCAAATCGATCGAATGCTCGATGCCTTTGCGTGGCACGACCCGCGTCGGCTGGAGAAAGACGATGTCGTCGGGCGAAAGGCCCAGGTCGCTGCGGAATTGGGCGGCATACTCGTCGGGATCGGGTGGCGGCTGTTCAAAGTCCAGCACGTTGGGGATCAGGATCGACGAATCGCCTTTGCGCATCGCCAACTGCTCCTGCGCCAAGGTGTTGATCGTCACGTGCTGAATCGCGGTCGAAGTGGGGGGAAAGGCCATGTCCAACACATCGCTGATTGCGTTCACCGAAAACCGTGTCCGCTCCCAGTAGAAATCGTGATGGTGGGCGATGGTGGGAATCCCCGTCTCGGTGATGAAATGCGTTAGCGCCACTCCCAGCGGAATCTGCATCGGAATGCAGAGCGCGTTCTCCACGATTAAAATCTCGATCTCAAATCGCTTCACAAACTCGTACAGCGTGGCCTTCAGAAACTCGCTCTGCTCGAAAACCCGCTTCGTCACTTCCGGGGTCCGCGTGAACTGGCCGAACACCCGCTCGTTGATCCACACGTTGTCGGCGTGCGCAAAGCAGGCTTCCGGCACCAACATGCTGGCGTTGGGATCGCGATCCAGTCGCCCGCCGTACCAGAAGCTGAAGTGTTCGTAGTGCCACAAGACCTGCGCCCACTTGGCGCTCTCCAGCGAAACCCCGTCCGTGCCCGCAAAGCGAGTCGAGACAAATCCAATACGACGCCCCATGGCCGGCTCCCTGTGTCGCGAGTGAACGGATCAGACGCAGTGTAGCAAATCGGTCAACTCAGTGACAACCAAGTCCGGAACGAGGCCGGCGCACGCGGGGTCGTCGCGGCGCGGGCGAAAGCTGCGCGCGTCGCCGGCGAACAGCGCCGTGCGAAAGCCCAGGCGGGCGGCGGGGGCCACGTCGTTCCGCACGTCGTTGCCCACCATCAGGGCCCGCTCCGCGGGAATTCCGACTTCGTGCAGCGCGGCGACGGCCAGCTGATACAAGTCCCCGCCCGGTTTGGCTCGGCCGTGCTGAAACGAGTAGAACTGGAACTCCCGCGGAAAGCCCAACTCGGCGAGCGTTTTCCCCAACAGCGCAGGAAACGCTTCCGGCGTGTAAAACTGGGCGTTGCTGATCACGCCCAACCTCTTGCCGGCCCGCTGCAACCCTGCCAGCACCGCCAGCAGACCGGGCATCGGCCAGATGGGATTCGCGCGGACTTCGAATTCCACCGCCAAGGCCTGCAGATCGACGCCGTCCGCGCCCGCCACCCAACCGCGGCCCGCCAACTCCGTTAACGTGCGCCCCCAGACGGCGACGATGTCCACCTCCGGAAAGTCCACTCCCGCTCGCCGCGCGGTTTGATGCCGGCGGTCGATCTCGGCCAAGAGCACGTTCAGCGCCGCGTTCGGCGGACCTCGCCACGCCACGCCGACGGCCGCCAACGCGGCTTCCAACGCCTCGCCGCGGTCCGCAGGGGCATCCACCCCGACGTCGCCGCTGGCGCTGACCAGCATCGTCCCGTACACGTCGAACAGGACAGCGTCCAGCGGCCCCAGCCTGGTCAGCATCGGCGACTGGCCGGCAGGCAACGGGGCCAGCGGGCGGCTGTGGCGGCGGATGATCTCGCGGCAACGTTCCGTCATGGCTCCACGCGAATCGGCTGAAAGCGGCTCAAACTCAGAAACTCGTCCAAAATCCGTGCGGCGTCAAACGGCTGCCGCGCGGCCGCGCGGGGACTGTCGGCGACGGCACGATACAGTTCCCTCAACCGCCGGCCGCAGGTCTCCAGCGAATAGACGCGGCGGACGACGGCCGCATTCTCCTCGACAACGGCAACCGTGCGCTCGGGCTGTAAAGCGGCTTCGATCCAGCCGTTCAGGCGACGCAACTGCCGTTGTCGCTCGCCGCTGCCCGTCACCTGCTCCAGAATCTGTTGTTGCTCCCGCGACGACAACGCGCCGAAATCGACCGCCCCGTCCACAACCAGGCCGTCCAACTCGCGGCGCAGCTCGGCCGGCGGCGGCAACTGCCGGCGGAAACGGGCCAGCGTCGCTTCATACGCGCGGACGACTTCAGCTTGCCAGGCGGCAAGCCCGATCCAGTCCAGCGGGATGTTCAGCCGCGGGCGCAGATCCTCCAACCGCAGGCCGGCGGCGCGAAAGTCGGCGGTGATTTCGGGCAGATCCCGCCCGATCAGCCGCTTGCCCGCCAGCCAGGTCTCCAGGAAGACCAGGCCGAAGCCTTCGGCCACGCTGGTGGTCAGCATCCGATCGGCCGCCGCCAGATTCGCGGCATACGGCAACCCCGCTTCGCCGCCGATCTCGAACGCCGCCGGCAAGGCCAGCGAAGCGGCCAGCGCCTTCCAACGCTCGTACGAGGGCCGTTCGACGGGATTCAGCGGCGGCAGCGTCACGCCCAGGTGCCAGTCCGCACGCGCCAGCGCCGACCACAGCAAGGCCTCTCCCAAGTTCTTTCGCCGGATGCCGCGGATCGGATACAGAAGCAGCGGCCGATCCGGCGGCACGCCGAAGCGGTCCGCCAACTGGCGCCGTGCCGGTTCGCGCGGCGGCAACGGCCCCGAATCGCCCACCGGGTTGGGCAGCACGTGCAACCGGGCCGGCTCGACGCCCGCCGCCGCCAGGATGCTCGCATCACGCTGGTTGAGCACCGCATAGTGGACGTGCGCGGCCTGCGGATACAGGCTTCCGGTCCAGTCCGATTTCGTTCCGCACTGCGCCGCGGCACGCAGCCGCTCATAATTCTCGGGGCGAAAGTCCTCGGCAAAATCGTGGATCTGCAACAGCAAGGGCCAGCCTTCCCCGGCCAGTTCTGCCAAGGCTCCCGCCAGGGCCGTGTTCTTGCCCAGCGAATGGTTGTGAACGTGGATTACCGTGGTCGAGGGCGACCCGCCCGACCGCCGCAGCAACGCCGTCAAACGGCTCGCCAGGGCGCGAGGCTTGCGCGCCTGAGCGCCGTCGTAACCCAACTCTGCCACGGCGTGAACGGCCTCCTCGCCGCCGCACGTTCCCGGCAGCTGATCCGGCCAGTCGACGCGCGGGCCGCCGTGCAACACCACGCAGCGATCTTCGCCGCCGAGCGCCGCTTGCGCGTCCAACGCCCGCAGATGATTCGCAATCACCTGCGTCACGCCTCCGCGGTTCAAGTGGTAGTGGACGATGGCGATCAACATGGGCGCCGATTCATTCCAGTGGCGTCGCGGGCGACGGATGATGCGGGCGGTCAGTGCGCACCACAAACGCCCCGCGCCCATATTTTCGGGTCCGTTTTCAAGTCACGGCATTATACGGAACGCGATCTGGCCGGCCATCCCAGCGCGGGAACGGATTCCCCTGGACTGCCCGACGTCGCGACGCGCGCTCCGGCCGCCGGATCCTTCGCCACAATTCCAGCGCGTTACCCAACGGTGCGCCCTTGCCAGAATGTCCGCGAACGCCGCAATCGCCCTGGCTGCCAACGGGTTGGGGCGGAACAAGGCGCTGCGTGCCAGCCATCGGCGTGCGGATGGCCCGCGCCGCGGGGCAGTTGATTCTGCCGAATTGCGAATCAGAATGGGTTCTGCGAGCGATTGAGTGACGTTCCGTGAAACCTGAGCCGGCAACGAATCGGCTTTCTAATGTTGGAGGGCAATCATGCGTAGAGCTTTCGCCGTCGCCTGCGTCTGGACAGTTTGGACTGCGTTTTTGGGTTTTGCCGCCGAGGGCGCTTCTGCGGCGCACGGACCGTTGCCGGCGCCCGAGTTGAAGCCCGATCCCCAGTTGCCTACGCTCCAACGCGTCGTGGGACACGATTGGGGAGCGGACATTTCGAGTCACTCCGAAATGGAGCGATATCTGCACGCGTTGGTCCAAGCCGCGCCGGATCGGGCGGCACTGGTGCCGTACGGCAAGACGTACGAAGGCCGGACGCTGTACTACCTGGTGATCGCCAAACCGGAGAACTTGAAAAGGCGAGAGGCCATCCGGGCGGCCAACCTGCGACTGGCCGATCCCCGCGGCACGCCGCCGGAGAAAGCGCGCGGACTGATCGCCGAAGCGCCCGCGCTGGTCTGGCTGGCTTTCGGCATCCACGGCAACGAGACCTCCAGCGCGGAAGCGGCCCTGTTGACGGCCTATCACCTGCTGGCCGACCGGCGGCCCCAGACTCGGCGACTGTTGGACGACGTCGTCGTGCTGATCGACCCGCTGCAGAACCCCGACGGCCACGAGCGGTTCGTCAACGTGTATCGCGAGACGCGGGGCGCGTTTCCCGATCCGGAACCGCTGGCCGCCGAACACACCGAACGCTGGCCCGGAGGGCGATACAACCATTACTTGTTCGACATGAACCGCGACTGGTTCCTGCAGAGCCAGTGCGAGTCGCGGGCCAGGACGGCCGCCTATCTGCAGTGGCAACCGCAAATCTATGTGGATGCCCACGAAATGGGCGCCAACGCGACGTACTTTTTCAGTCCCAAAGGAGGTTCGCCGAGTCCTTTCACGTTGCCGCACCAGTTCGAGATGCAGGAACTCCTCTGCCGCCAACTCGCCGAGCGGTTCGACGATCACGGCTTTGCGTTCAGCACTCGGGAGATGTTCGACGCCTTTTACCCCGGCTATGGTTCCACCTGGCCGCTGTTGCACGGCGGGTTGGGAATTCTCTGGGAACAGGCGGGCGTCCGCGGTCTGGTGATCGATCGCGAAGACCAGCTGCAACTGCATTTTCAGGACGCGGTGCGGCACCACTACGTCAGCGCCGTGACCACCGTCGAATTTGCCGCGTCCCATGCCCGCCGACTGGTCGAAGAGTTCTACGAATCATGCCGCAGCAACATTCAACTCGGACGCGAAGGGCCGGTCCGCCACTATTTCCTGCTCCCCGGCGGGAATCCGCAACGGGCGGCAGTTTTGGCGCAACTGCTTCGCCGCAACGGCGTCGAGGTGCGCCGCGTGACTAGGCCGGTCAAGGCCAGGTGTACCGACATCCGGACGACGCAGCAGGGACCCCGCGAGATCCCGGCGAACAGTTTCCACATCGAGGTGGCCCAACCGGCCGGACGCCTCGTGCGCGCGCTGCTCGATCGCCATGTGGAAATGGACCGCGAGTATGTCGAGCGTCAGTTGCAGCGCAGCGCGGAGCGTTTGCCGACCGAACTCTACGACGTCACGGCCTGGTCGCTGCCGTTGGCGTGGGGAGTGGACTGTTTGTCGTCCGCGGCGTCCGTCGAGGTGCCCGGCCAGTTGTGGGACGGGACGCCGCCGGCCGGTCAAGTGGTCGGCGGCCAGGCCAAGGTCGCCTACCTGATCCCCGACCACGACGCCGCCCTGCCGGCTCTCGCCGCGTGGCTCCGCAGCGGCTTGAGGGTTCACGTGGCGGATCGCGAATTCCAGATGGGCGAGGCCGCCTGCCCGCGGGGAACGCTGATCCTGCGCACCGCCGAGAACGGGGACCGTTTGCACGACGCGATGACGCAGGCGGCCCAGGAGTTCGGCCTGCGGATTTTGGCCAGCCACACGGGTTTGACGTCCGCGGGTGCCCTGTTGGGCGGGCCGCACGTCCCATGGGTGCGGCCGCCCAAAGTGGCGCTGCTGGTGGATCGTCCGGCCAGCTACAGCGTGGGACACACGTGGCACTTGTTCGATCAAGTGCTGCGGTATCCGGTCACGCGCGTCGCGGGGAGCAACTTGAGTCGTCTGCGACTGCCCGATTTCAACGTGCTCGTGCTGCCGGACGGCGATTATGGCGGCCGCGATACGCCGACCGAAAAAGACATCGGGCGTCTTCGCGAATGGATCAGCCAAGGCGGAACGCTGGTCTTGGTCAAACGCGCCGCCTCGTGGGCCACGGGCAAATCGGTCGGACTGCTGAGCGTCCAGCCGAAAAAGAAGCCGCTTCCGGCAACCCCGGCGAAAGAAGGGGCAGACAAACCAACTGCTGGAACGGCCGGGGACGCGGGCGGCGAATCCGTTCCGCCGGCGCCCGGCGTGTTCCTGCGGACCAAGGTGTTCCGCGAACACTGGTTGACGTTCGGCTGCCGTGACACCTTGGACGTGTTCTACCAGGGAAACACGATCTTCACACCGGCCGCGCCGCCCAAGGGTCGCAACGTGGTCAGTTTCCTGTCCCCGCCCGACGTGTTGACCAGCGGATTCTGCTGGCCGGAGACGCTGGACGTGGTCGCCGAGACGCCGTACCTGATCCACGAACCGCTGGGGGCGGGGCACATCGTGGCGTTTGCCGACGATCCCAACTACCGCGCGATGTACCCCGCGACCCAGCGTTTGTTCGTGAACGCCGTGCTGTTCGGGCCGGGGCACTAGAAGGCTCGCTCGCAAAAAAGTGCGGGTGGAGAAAAGGCGTCAACCGTTGTCGACGCGGGGCAATCGTTTTGCACAGGTTGCCGCGAGGGGAAGTTGCTGCTGACCTTGCAGCGCCCCGGCCGACGGCATGACAAGGCTTGCCCTGGCCAATAACGATCAACTCGTGACTGGCCTGTCCCTGTACCTGCGGGCAGGTGGCACGCTCCGCCGAACGCTGTGCAAATCCGAATGCGGGCTTCCGCTCGCGGAGCGAGCGGCCTACGATGGTGCGAGCACCAAACGGGAAACTGCCACGCGCGAAATGGGGTCAGGCTTGCAGAATTCAGTTTTGGCCGAGTCTGGTGCCAGACACGTCCTGCGACTCTGCTCGGCCAAAATTGAATTCTGCAAGCCTGACCCCAGCACCGAAACCGTGACTTCATCAACGACGCGGAAAAGTGTCGAAATCGCGTTTGGTGCCAGCTCATCGTGTCCATGTGGATGGCACAGACCTGGTCGGTTCGCCCGGGCGCGATGGGGTGAGAAACAGGAAGCCACGCTTTGCCCAGGAGGATGAGAGATGATTCGCACGGTTCTGATCGCCTGTCTGGCTTCGCTGCCGGCCGCAGCGGATGCGGCGGCGCTGACACTGGCCAAGGACGGCAAGTCGCCGTATGTCATCGTGCTGGCGAATCAGGCCACAACCGTCGAGCAGACGGCGGCCTGCGAACTGCAGACGCTTCTGGAGCAGGTGACCGGCGTAAAGCTACCGGTTCGTGCGGAAAAAGATGTTGCTGCCGATGCGCCGCAGATCGTGCTGGGCGCGTCCGAACGCAGCCGGCAGCTGGCGCCGGACGGCGGCGCGGCCGCTGCCAAACCGGACGGAATCCGCCTGAAAACCGCGGGCGATGCGCTGGTGCTGACGGGAACTCCGCCGCGGGGCACGTTGTATGCGGTGTACGCGTTCCTGGAGGACGTGGTCGGCTGCCGCTGGTGGACCTCCACCGAAGCGACGATTCCCAAGAAGCCGACCCTGGAGATCCCCGCGCTGGATATCCGCTACGCGCCGGCGCTGATCTCGCGCGAGGCGTTTTACCGTGATGCGTTCGCAAGCCCGTTCGCCGCGAGGTTGAAGCTGAACGGGCATCACATGCGAGTTCCTCGCGAGTACGGAGGCCACATCCCGATCGTCGGCTGGTGCCATACGTTCTTTGCCATCCTGCCGCCGGCACAGTATTTCGCGGAGCATCCGGACTGGTACTCCTTGGTCCACGGCCAGCGGACCGCGGACCGCTCGCAACTGTGCCTGACCAACGAGGCGATGCGCAAGGAGTTCGTCCGCGTCGTGCTGCAGCGGTTGCGGGCGGAGGAGGATCCGCGGATCATCTCGGTCAGCCAGAACGATTGGGGCGGCCGCTGCCAGTGCCCGCAGTGCGCGGAGCAGGAGAAAGCCGAGGAGTCGCCGTCGGGGCCGCTGATCCATTTCGTCAACGCGGTCGCCGAGCAGGTCGAGAAGGAGTTTCCGGACGTGTTCGTCGAGACGCTGGCGTATCAGTACACGCGGCAAGCGCCGAAGCACGTCCAGCCGCGGCGGAACGTGCTGATCCGTTTGTGCAGCATCGAGTGCTCCTACTCGCAGTCGCTGGGCACGGGGCCTCAGAACGAGAAGTTCCGCACGGACATGGAGCAGTGGAGCGCCGTCGCGCCGCAGTTGTACGTGTGGAATTACGTCACGAACTTTGCGAATTTCCTGCTGCCGCACCCCAACCTGAGCAGCCTGGACGACGATCTCCGCTTCTTCGTCCAGCACAAAACGCTGGGCCTGTTCGAGCAGGGCGACGCCTACACGACCACCGGCGATTTCATCCGCCTGCGGGCGTGGGTGCTGGCGCACCTGATGTGGGACCCGCGGCGGAACCAGGCGGCGCTGGTGCGCGAGTTCTTGGAGGGCTACTACGGCCCGGCGGCGCCGCACTTGCTCGCGTATCTCGAATTGCTGGAAAAGGCTGCGGCCAAGTCGGGCGTCTACCTCCGCTGCTATATGCGAGACACGGGCGCTTGGCTGACGCCGGAGACGCTGGCCGAAGCCACGCGGCACTTCGACCGCGCGGCGCAGGCCGTGGCGCACGATCCGGAGCTGGCCCTGCGCATCGAGCGCGAACGGCTGCCGCTGGATCTCGTCTGGCTGACCCGCTACTACGCCTTGCGTTCTCACGCCAAGCGGCAAGGTGTGGAGTTCCTCGGCCCGCAGGATCCGCTGGCCGCCTGCCGGAAATGGATCGAGCAGAACCGGCGGTTCGGCAATCGGTTCTACGGCGAAGGGCGGGCCTTCGACGATTTTGCCAAGGGCCTGCTGGGCCGATTTCGTGCGCCGGCGCCGCCGCCCGAATTCTGCCGGGGATTGGCCGAGGACGATTGGATCGACGTCCAGGACAACCGCTTCCAACTCCACCAGCCGGGCACGGCATCAGCAATCGTCGACGACCCGCACGCTTCGGACCAAGCCGCGGCGCGGATGCCGGCCAATCACGTCCAGTGGGCCGTCCAGTACCATCTGGGCGACGAACTGCCCCACGCCGGCCCCTGGCGCTGCTATGTGTTTGCCCGTTGTGAAGCCAAGGCCGACAAGGGGCGGGCGATGCACATCGGCCTGTACGACGCGGCCGCCAAAAAGTCCGTCGCCGGATTGGACGTCACGATCGAGCAGTCGGCTGGCACGGCGTACAAGCGGTTCGACCTCGGCGTCCACCCACTGCAGCCATCCGAGTACTTCTGGATAGCGCCGCGGGACAACCCGGACGAAGTCACGGCCGTCTTCATCGACCGCATCGTGCTGGTGCGGGAGCGGAAGTAGCGAAAAGAACCTGTCGGAAGCGGACAGGGAAAAACTGCCAACGTGCCCTGATTCGCAAACGCGAATGGGATTGCTCGGTCGCCTCCAAAAAGGTCGGCTTGCCCACTTTCACAAGAGTCCCATCCGCCAAATACGGGGAATCTTGGGAACATGGCACGTGTTTGTCCGCTACGACGTTCCACTTGGCAACAGAGGGTTGTCGCCGTGGAATGGCAGTGTCGATGCCCGCGCTTTGTCCAGCAGTTCCCGCGTACCGTGAGCATCGCACCAGCGGCGGATGTAATTCCAGTCGAGGCGATCGCCTTGGACCGCAATGAAGCCGCGTGCATCCTCGGCGTCCTTGGGCCACGCCCACCGTAGCTTCATGACGACGACATCCTCCGGCGTGGGCACGAATGCCTGCCTGCCCAGAAACGGCGACCGCTGCCGCCGCGCAAAACGTTCCCGAGCAAAGGGATCGTCGTTCATATTGCTCGCCAGCGACCCAACCAGGATGTAGGGAATGTCGAGCGTCTGAAGGGCGTCGATGACGGCGTGGGTGGCGGTCCCGCAGAGGGAGTTTCTACGGACCATCTACGCTGCCGAGCCACAAACCGCCCCGTTTGCAGGCGGGTCGGACCAGGCACCGGCACGCATGGCGAGGTAATGCGTTTTCCTTGCACTCAGGCCCGGCGGCGGAATTGTCGCCGCTGGATCGCCATCGGGCATCCCGATCGTGCCGCCTGACCGCGATCTGCCAAGTGCGGCGCATCCCCGCGACCACCCGCACGACCGCGATCCGTCGGGTGAAAGCAAACGGCGAAGCCGTTAGGCTGGTCAACCAAGTACGAAATCAGAAAAACCGGACAATCTTGTCAGGCTGACGAAACACAAGCCGATCTAACGGTTCGGTCCTCCGATTAGCCCCGCCACAGCCAAGTCTGGACAAGTTCCGGCGACGGAGGCCAGCGTCGCTAACCTACGCAGGTGTGCGCCCCCTGAGCGCGCAACGGATTTGCCGATTCTCGCTTGGGTCATGGAGACCTGTGCGCGTAACTGAGAGCACTTTCTTGGGCAGGTGGTGGTGCTTTAATCCCCCAGATTATTTAGACAGCCCAAGTGATCGAGGTGGATGTGGCCTGAGCGCGCAAGCCAGACGCACTTCCAGGCGTCGCAGGAAATGACCTACGCCCGTCGGGAACGAGCGTTTTCGACGGTTCCAGGCTCCAGCAGGTTCAGCCCAATGACCGTT
This sequence comes from Candidatus Anammoximicrobium sp., assembly GCA_012515235.1. GTDB lineage: Bacteria > Planctomycetota > Planctomycetia > Pirellulales > Pirellulaceae > Anammoximicrobium. The sequence goes on along the minus strand of JAAYYU010000311.1, from coordinate 81,617 downwards.
CCCAAATGGGTGGTTTAGTGGGACTGCCCGGTTCCTGGCTCCGTTACGTAGCACGCGCTCGTATACAAGTGGCGAACACACCACGTTCACTTGCATTATCGCAATATTTTGCGATAATGACTCCCGGGAGGCACGCAACGTGTGGCGACGAATCATCTGGAACGAAGAGATTGGCGGCAACGTCGAGCATATCGACGACCATGGCCTGACCGTCGAGGATATCGAGCACGTACTGGCGCACTGCGAGAGTGAGGGGGTCAGCCACTCGTCGGGACAACCTTGTGTTTTCGGGTATACGCCCGAGGGCGTGTATATCATCGTTGTATACGAAGTCGTGGACGAGGACCGAATTTATCCGGTAACGGCGTACGAGGTTCCGGAACCGTGATCTTGCTGTGGCGTTTGCCATGTCTCGCAGAAAAGGATGGTATCATGACAGAGAAACACTTCGAGCGGATCATCCGACCGGCCACCGCGGAAGAACGGAAACGGCACGCGGAAATCCGGACGAAAGTCATGCAAGAATTTCCGCCCTCCAGAGATGCTGTTGACAAGGAATCTCCACCGGGCATCCCCGCGCAACTCCGCGACGCGCGGGAAGCGAAGGGGTTGACGTGGTACGCCGTCGCCAAACTCGCCGGCATCCCTAACTCGTCCACCGTACGCGACATCGAATACGGCCGGGATGCACAGTTGTCCAACGTGCAAGCAGTGGCCAAAGTGTTGGGGCTTCGGCTTGAATTGGCGGAGGAGTTGGTGTGAAGGGGAGAAGCGGGGGGCGGAACAGGGACTTCAATGCGCTCCGAACGAAAGCCCGAACTCGCCTGCAACGTGCTTAACTGCGGAGCGACTGGGTGAAGCACGATTGCCAGAAGGCCGCTTGAGTCGCAGCGTGACGCGCGGGACAATCGCTCTTGACCAACCGTCCTCGTTTTCCGCGAAGCGGCGCCCGTCAGGTTGTCCGCGCTGCGAAACCCCACAGCCAACTCGGGAGGCTCCCAGTATGGAAACCACCGAACGCATCGTCGAAGCCTACGTTCGATACGTCGAAGGATGCGCGACGATTCCGAACATCCGCTGCGACGGGCAAATGGAGATCGACCTGCTGGCAATCAATCCGGTCACTCTCGACCGCTACCACATCGAGAGTGGCGTCTCCGTTTCGGGGTCGTACAGCAAACTCACGAACCATCCATACAGCCCCGATGCTCTCAAGCAGCGCGTCAAGCAAGCCGGGCAGCGCCGAACGCTCGGCTATTTCCGAGATAGGAAGTTCGGCGATCCGCACGTGCTCAGCAAGCTCAGCGACTACGGCTTCAAAGACGGCAACTATCGCAAGATTATTGTCACGTGGGGTTGGTGCGCCGGGGTCGACGAGGCCGCAAGACGCGATGGAATTGAACTTTGGGATTTCCGAGACCTCATCCACAAGATCGCGCAACGCTTCACGGACGACCGAACATATTTCGGCGATGACACGCTCAGGACCCTGCACCTGTTCGCCCGAGCCAGATCCGAGAAGGGCGAGGCCCCCCTTGACGCCTGATTCGCTCGCAGCTTTCAGTTTTCGTCGAACAGACGGGGCGCCCCCCGCGCGCTCATTCCGGGCGTAGCCGCCTGGCCGCGATCCGGCAGGTGTCGCCGTCGCCTCTGGTCTGCCCGGCCTTCCCGCCCATGTGGCCCGATGTTCGCCCCTGTCGCGTTCACGGGCGGAATCCGTGGCTGTATTCCGCTTCGTTGACTTCCGTCGACGGCCTTGACGTGTTTTCCCAAAAGACTCTATCATCGGTTCGGGGTAGAATTGGTCGACCATGCGGGCGCCCGCCACTCGGACTCAAATTCAGGTTCGGAGGTCAGTCGCTATGCCGAATAAGCCGCCGAAGCCAAACTCGAAGTTGCTCGGAGATGCGGGCGAACACTACGCCGTGAGCCGTCTCACGTTTGCCGGGAAGCCCGCGACGAAAATGCCGGACAACTGGGAAGGCTACGATCTTGCAGTCGAAACGGGCACAGGGCTTGTACGCGTTAGCGTCAAGACCAGAAGCGAGAGTGAAGGGTGGAAAGCAAGCCGGTGGTTTAACTTCGATGATCGGCGCGACTGCGATTGGATCATCTTCATCTTCAAGCCGAAGACAGGTGCACTCCGTGCATGGGTCATGCCATATTCAGTCGCGAAGCAACACGCCAATCAGCCAGGCACAAATCGCAGAAACCCGTGGTTCCGGGACTTGTCGTGGACAAAGCTGAATAGACCGCCACTTGCGGCTTACGAGGACAACTGGAGTCTCGATGCGAACCCGCCAGGCGGCCGGGCCAAATGGCAGGCGACGCAGTAACCCACCCGACTATTCCCTGACTCACCCCCTTCCCCAACCAAGACACCGTTCCGGTTGTGTGGCAAATACGGTGTGTCCTAATGGCACGGTCCGGGCGTCGCGACGTGGGCAACGTGTGTCGCCTGGCCGCGATCCGTCAGGTCCTGCCAATCGCCTCCGCGTCCCGCCGTTCGCCCGTGCCGCGTTCACGCGCGGAAACCACGTCCCTGTGGCCAACGGTCTGGTTTCGCGACGCGGCCGACGTAGCCGCTCGCCCCGCATGAACGCGCGCATATTGGACACCCCACCTCATGTTCGCTAATTGTCGTTGCGCGCTCAGGTGAAGCCGTTGCGCACTTGGGTGAAATCGACCCAAGCAAGAAACGGAATGTGCCCGGCGCGCACGGGTCGCGCCCACCTGAGCCACAAACCGCGATTGGCGGAGTTGTTTTCGGGTAAAACTGCCTTCAAATCTGCAGGCTGGGTCAGTGACCGCTGGCGAGTATGGCTGCCTGCGATTCGGCACCACGGCCTCGCAGGAACGCGCGGGTACGATTTTGGCCGCGGTTGGCCACCGGATCGCCGCCGATGTGCCGGCCTCGGCACTCAGCTCAGCACTGGTCGGGCAGGGCGCGCCTGCTTGAAACTGCACTCCCCAGCGTAGATACTGGTCCGGTTGTCACACGGGGCTGCGATTGATTCCCATTGGAAAGGGACTCAGGAGAAGCATGCCAGCGAACAACGGGGATTTGGAACGGCGGCTGTGGGACGCGGCGGACGAGTTGCGGGCGAATTCGAAGCTGAAGGCTTCGGAATACTCGGTCCCCGTGCTGGGGCTGATCTTCTTGAAGTTCGCCGACGACCGGTTTGCCGCCGTCCGGAAGGAGTTGGAGGCCGAGGCGGCGCAGAGCCAGCGGCGGCGGACGGTCAGCAAGACGGACTACCTGGCCCGCTGCGTGTATCTGCCCGACAACGCCCGGTTCCAGACGCTGCTGGATCTGCCCAAAGGCGAAAGCGTGGCCCGCGCGATCAACGACGCGATGAAGGCCGTCGAGGACGAGAACCCGGACCTGCGGGGCGTGCTGCCGAAGACCTATACCCGGCTGTCCGATGCGAACCTGGTCGAGTTGCTGCGGATCATGAACTCGATCCCGGCCGACATCGAGGGCGACGCGTTCGGCAAGATCTACGAGTATTTCCTGGGCAAGTTCGCGATGAGCGAAGGCCAGAAGGGCGGCGAGTTCTTCACGCCCACGGCGGTGGTCAAGCTGATCGTCGAGATCCTGGAGCCGTTCCACGGCAAGATCCTGGACCCGGCATCCTGGACCCGGCCGCCGGTTCGGCCGGCATGTTCGTCCAGTCGGCTCGGTTCCTGCAGGAGCACCAGCAGAAACCGAACGCCGAGATTCCTGGACCGGGCCAAGGCGACGGACCGGAAGCATCCCAACCGCGACCACGTGCTGTTCCTGGACGCTCGGCACATCTACCGCCAGCTCGACCGCGCCCACCGCGACTTCACGCCCCAGCAGATCGAGTTCCTGGCCAACACGGACGAACAACACCAGCAGAAATGCGAATGGGCCTATCACCATGTGTACGAATCGTATTTCGGGGCCGGGAAGAGCATCTACGCGGCGGCGTAGCGCGGCAAATGCCCCCGGCTTGTCCGGGGGATGGTTACGCTTCATGCTAAGACCGCCGGCCTCCAACCGCTTCCGCGTGCCCCAGCGGCGGCGAAGCCAACGTCGGGGCACGGGGAAGGGAGGCGGCGAGCAGCCTTGGTAGCGGCGAACGTGACGCTCCCCCGGACAAGCCGGGGGCATCCGGGCTGGCGGGCTGTCCGTCTTGTAGCGGCGAACGTGACCAGGGTGTCGTGACCGCCGCCGGCCGCGTTAGGGACGTGCCGCGGCGGGGCGGTGGTCGATCAGCGGCGGCAGCGTGGTAGCCAGGTAGTACGCTCGGGGCGTGTTCAGTTCCAGCAGCAGGGCCAACGTCGAGCGTTCGGCAGACGCTTCGCCGAGCCACGGGACTTCGAGCAGCGAGGGCGGCGGCTTATATTCGACGACGCGCGTCTGGTCCTTGTCCAGTTTCGCCAGTTCCAGTGCCCGCTCGACGGCGTCCTCGATGAAGCCGATTTCGTCGATCAGGCCGTGGTTCTTGGCCTGTTGGGCGGTGAATATCTCGCCGGTGGCCAGTTCGTCCAGCTTTTGCGGGGCCTTGCGGAACACGGGGCGGCCGCCCTGGACGATGTCCTTGAAGCGCCCGAACGCTTCGTTCACGTAGGCCTGCAGGATCTTGCGGTCCTCGTCCGAGACGGGCCTGGTCATGGCCAGCAACTGCTTGCGGGGGTGGCTGACGATCGAATCGTCCTTGACGTTGAAGTTCGCCAGCAGTCCGCTGACATCGTAATGCGGCACGATCACGCCGATCGAACCGGTGGTGGTCGTCGGTTCGGCGTAGATCGACTTCGGTTGATCGCCGACGGCCATCGCCAGGTAGTACCCGCCGCTTGCGGCCACCCCGCCCATGCTGACGACCAGCGGCACCTTTTTTTCTTGCCGCAGTTTCGCCAGATGATGATGGATGTAATCCGAGCCGGTGATGGTGCCGCCGGGCGAATTGACGCGCACGACGACGGCCTTGACGTGTTCGTCGTCGCGGACGCGGTCGATCTGGCGCTTGACGAAGCCGTTGCCTTCCAGAATCAAGCCGTCGACGGTGATAATCGCGACCTTGTCGCGAGCGTACTTCGTGCCGGAATGGTATCGTTCTCGGATGCCTTCCGTCGTATCGAAATACTCGCGGAGGCCGTACGAAAGCCCCGCAAACAGCACCAGGAAGATCAGGCAGCCGGTCCAGCCCAGCCAGCACAGCACGCGTTGCAGCAGGCTGCTGCCGGTATGGATATTGATCTGTGGGGGGATCGGGCTGGACGGCGGAACAGGCGAGTTTGCCGGGCCGGCGGCAGCGGTGATTTGGCTCATCCCAGGATTCCTCTGCTTGGTGACGGACGGTCTGTGCGGGGGCGGCACCACGCGGACGACGGCTTCGTCTGGCGGCGTGAGGCTACAGTTCCCATTGTATTTGCGCGTTTGAAAACGGCAACTTAGCATCGTTTGAGAAATAACTGTCGCCTCGTCAGAGTAGCCATCACACTCCGTGGGATGATCAGCAATCAACACTGGACAGTTATTTCTCGAACGAGGCTTAGCCGCTTGGCAACTCAACCGCCAGCGGCGTGCGTGGGAAGCCCGTAAGGGTGTTGCTGACTGGCGGGTCTTTCCGTTAAGCTATGGCCTGAGGAAAAATGGTCGCGACTTGAGTAACTGCGTGCGAAAGGAGTTGTGCCGTGCTAGTGGCTGCGTCGACGGAGTGTTTTCCCAGCCTGCCCCTGAGCCAAGCGGTCGATACGATCGTCGATTTGGAGTACACCAGCCTGGAAATCGACATCCACGAGGATGGCAACCATTTACGGCCCTCGGCGGTGGCCGCGAACATGGAAGCGGCGATTACGGCCTGCCGCAACACGCATCGGGCCAGCGTGGTGTCGTACAGCGTGCGGATCGACGCCGAGGGCGAGGAGCATTATCGCCAGTTTGCCGCTTGTTGCCGCCTGGCCAAGGCGACCAAGGTCGTGACCCTGACCGTGCCTTCGGCCGAACTGGGCACGCCTTTTAACCAGGAAGTGGAGCATCTCCAACGGCTTGTCAAGTTGGCGGAGGCCGATGGCGTGCGGGTGGCCATCCAGAGCCAAATTGGCCGCCTGTCGGAAGATCCCGATACGGTCGTCGTGCTGTGCGACAATGTCGAAGGACTTGGGGTCACCTTGGATCCCAGCCACTATCTATGCCACCCGGCGGGTCCCAAGAACTACGATCGTTTGCTGAAATACACCTATCACGTCCACCTGCGGGACTCGACGAAGTCCAAGCTGCAGGTCCGCATCGGGCAGGGCGAAATTGAATACGGCCGCCTGATCGGGCTCCTGAGCAAGGTGAACTACGATCGGGCGCTCAGCGCGCACCTGTTGGACATCCCCGAAGTGGAGCATTTTGCCGAGTTGCGGAAGATGCGGCTGTTGCTGGAGAGTCTGATGTGAGTTGCGCCGCGTCTACGTGGTCAACGGGGCTTCCGATGCCCGCAAGCGAAGATAGCATTCCCGCGCGATCGCTTCATCGTCTGCTGGCCGGCACAGCAGCGTCTGGGCTCGGGCGCGGCGGATCACTCCTTTTTCCAGTCGCTCTTGGAACAAGCGGAAGCGAGAGCGAACGCGGCCTGTGGAGCCTGCGTCGGCCACGAGTTCCAGCGCCGAGAAGTCGGCGGGGTGCAGCATTTCCAGCACGCTGACCGCGTCGGTCACACGGTGGATCAGGAGTCCGGCCCCGTCCAGGTGGGCGGGCCGGTTACCTGGGGTCCCTGCCACGGGCGCAGGCAGAAAACGCGTCGCGTCCTGATCGACGGCTTGGACCAGTTCCCGGCAGGCGAGTTCACTGCCTAACGTCAGGCTGGCGTCGGCGTCCAGCAGTTCGGTGCGCACCGATACGATTAATTCAACGCCCGCGGCCTCCAGATCGGCATGTTCGACGTAACGCCAATACATCTGCGTGGCGGATTTTTCTTCGGAAGCGGCCTCGTACGTCGCGATCAAATCCTGGCCGCGAACATACGCCTCGACCAGCCGTTGACCGGCGCCGGCATCCGGCAACTGGGCCTGCAGCAGTCGTACGTCGGCCAGCGTCCTATCCAGCCACGCGACGTCGGCAAGCCCGAAATGCGGCTGGCGGAGATTGACCCTTGCCAACAACTGCGGACCGCTTAAACTGGCTTGTGTTCCTTCGATTCGCCACATCAGGCAAAGATCCGTCCTCTAGAAGGCATCCAACTCGACGAAAAAACCCCGCCGCACGCACGGGTTGCGAGTCGGCGGGGCCGGAACAGAGAAGAGGCCAACTCCCATGATGATAGCAGGACGGATGGCCCTGTCTATAGATGATCGAAAAAAATGAGCACTTGATGCGCCTTCAGCCAGCACGAAAGTTCAATCATGAGTGATCATTTATCTGTTTGCGAGCGGGCTGCCCGTGCCGGGGGCGCAGTTTTGCGGGATTGGTTGGGCCGCACCACCGCGCAGCAAAAAGGGCCGAAAGACCTGGTGACGGAGGCCGATTTTGCTTCGCAGCGGGCGATTCGGGACGTGGTGCTGTCCGCTTTCCCGGAGCATCTTTTCCTGGGCGAAGAGCGAGATCAGGAGGCTGGCGACCCGTCTGCGAAGTCCGATTCGGGGCCGGGAGACGGGGCCTATCGTTGGATTGTCGATCCTCTGGATGGCACGCTGAATTACGCCCGCGGGTTGCCGTCTTTTGCCGTCTCCGTGGCCTTGGAGCGTGGCGGCCAACTGCTGGTCGGCGTCGTTTACGATCCGCTGTTGGACGAGTGTTTTACGGCGTTAGCGGGTGGAGGGGCTTTCCTGAATGGGAAGCCGATCCGGTCCAGCCGATGCACCGTGCTGGCCGAAGCGTTGGTCGCCGTGAGTTTTTCCTCCAATTTACCTCGAGGCTCGGGCGAAATAGGCCGTTTTGCCGAGGTTCTTCATGCCGCTCAAGCGATTCGCCGTTTGGGTTCGGCAGCTCTCAATCTGTCCTATATCGCGTGTGGCCGTCTGGACGCCTATTTCGTCTCGTCGATTCACCTCTGGGATGTCGGAGCGGGCGTGCTGCTGGCTCAGGAAGCCGGGGCTGTCGTCACGTCTATCCTGGGACGCAATTTTGACTTACGGCGACCGGACCTGGCTGTCGCGGCGACGTCCGATCTGCACCTGGAACTGCTGCAAGCCCTGTCTCGGGCGGAACAACCCTTCCAGTCCGCGTAGAATTGAACTGGCGACACAAATCCCGGTTCGACTGGTTTGAGAAAACGATCCGGATAGGTAAACTAAGTAGATCAGAGCGATCAAGCAGTCGGATGGAACCAGTTTGCTCGTCTCCGCAAGCGATTCCGGGTGCGGAGCGGGCGGGTTGACAGGCTTTTCGTCGGGATGGTGGGCAGGCACGCTGTTCGGCTGTCAGATCTCATCCGGCTGGTTGGGGAACAGGACTCTGCACCTACGTTGGCGTTGGAGGGGGCAACCGCAGCTGTGCTTGGACGCGTACCTTGGTTCCTGGTGTTCGCGGTGGTCGCTTGGCTGTTGGCAGGCTCCGCTTCCGGTGCGCAGCAGGCGGCGCCCGTGGCAGCGGCCCCTCCGGTGGCCGGCAGCGAGAGTGCGCGTCCCGCCGTTCCTCCCGCGGTTCAGGAGGTCAAACCGGAGACTTACTATCTGCGCGATCAGGACGGGCGGCTGGTACCCGTTCTGAACATGCCGTACGAGGAGTTTTGGCGGCTTCAGCAATTGGACGTCAAGCCCAATCCGGCGGGCGCGGAGCCGCCGTCGTACGCCCTGCAGGAGCTATTGATTTCGGGATCGGCGACGGCGACGCGGGCCGAGTTGAATGTGACGCTGACGTTGCGGTTACAGCAGTCCGGTTGGGTGCGCGTTCCGTTGCTGTTTTCGAATTCCATTTTGCGGGAGCCGCCGGTCTATGAAGGAAGCGGCGAGTTGTTCCTGACCTGCGACCCGGACGGCGGAGGCTACGTCTGTTGGATCAACGGACCTCGGGAGCCGACGCATCGCCTGACGCTGAAACTGACCGCGCCGGTCCGGGAGCTTGGCAACGAAGTGCGATTGGCGCTCCAGCCGCCGCGTGCCGCGTCTTCCGAACTGGAGCTGCGGGTGCCCATTGCGGACGCGGCAGCGACGGTATCCGACGGTTCGCTGACGGTCAAACAGGAGGGAGGCGAAACGCGGTTTCTGGTCAACGGCGTCAGCGGCGATTTTCAACTGGCTTGGACCAAGGCGGCCGCGGCCGCGCCGGTCGAGACGCGGCCGGTGTTGCGTGCGGATGTGAAGACGACGATCCGGGTGGAAGGCGTGCGGGAAGTCAGCGGCGACGTGCGGCTGACCGTCACCAGTCTGCGGGGCGCCATCGACTCGTTTGCCGTCCGCCTGCCGCCGGGAACACAGCTGTTTCCCACGCAGCCGAACCAGACCGGCTATCGGCTGACGGAAGTCGCCGGGGCGGACGAATCGCAGGGCACCTTGGTGCAAGTCAAGCTGGATCGTGCCCAGGTCGACGCGGAGACGGTCCAGTTGTTGACCGAGATGACACCCGCCGGCAGCGGCAAAGTGCCGGAGTTCGAGGTCGGCGGGGTGGAAGTCGAGGGCGCCGTCCGGCAGGCGACCGTGATCGACGTCGTGGTCGATGGCGACCTGTCGATGACGGCCAAACCGGGCCCCAACGTCCAGCGGACGATTGTGCCGGAGGAGTCCCGCAGCGCGATTGCCGCGCGCTACGAATCGTTCCGCCGCACGCATTCGCTGCGGATCCAGGTGGCGGCTCAAGAGGTGCAGGTGGGCGTCGAGCCGTTTTACGTTTTGCAGGTGGAGCCGAATCGCGTTCGGCTGACGGCGACGCTGAAATACAAAGTCCGCGGCCGTTCGGCGGCCCAGGTCAGCGTCCAATTGCCGAACTGGCGCGTGGACCAAATCGGTCCCGATTCCGTGGTGGACAGCGACGCCTTGGATCGCGAGAAACGCGAGCCGCTGCAGATCCCCCTGAAGACCGCGGCCGTGCCGGACAGCGGCGAGTTTACCTTGCAGTTGGACGCCACCCAGGAGATCGCCGAGGGGGCCGGCGCGGTGTCGGTCACGCTGCCGCGGCCGGAAGCCAAAGCCTCGGCGCGGGCCGTGGTGGCCGTGCTGCCCGCCGACAACGTGGAACTGACGATTGCGGACAGCGACGTGCAGGGACTGGAGAAGGAGCCGTTCCCGCCCCAGGTCGAGTTGCCGCAGCGCCAGCAGTCGCCGCTGTTTTTCCGCGAGCGGAGCGATGCCAAGTCGGCCGTGCTGGGCGCCGCGCTGCGGTTGCGCGAACGGGCCGTGTCGGTGGCTTCGCACGCCACTCTCCAGGTCGAAGGCAGTGTCCTGAGGGTTCAGCAGCAACTGGACCATCGCGTCGCCTACGAACCGTTGCGGACGTTGGAGTTGCAGGTGACCCGCGCCATGCTGGACTCCGGCGGCTTGAAGATCCTGGAAGGCTCCCACGCGCTGCCGTTCAGTGAAGTGCCCACGGATCCCAGCGGTGACGCCTCCGGTGGCCCGCCGCCAGAGGCGACGGCGGCCCGCCACGCGGCCCGCGTGCAGGTGGACCTGTTGGCCGAGCGGATTGGTCCGATCGACGTCGCGCTGCAGTACGAATTGCCGATCCCTGCGCCCGGATTGACGGGGACGAGCCTGATCCAGGTCCCGTTCGCGGTGCCCGCGGCCAACGCCGACACCGTGGTCACCACCAGTCGCCTGGAGATCGACGCCGGCCAGGACGCTCAAGTCGTGTTGCAGAGCGGAGGCTGGGAAAAGGAAGACGCGGCCGGGCAGGCCGAGGCCCGCGAGAAGTATCTGTCTCGCGCGTTCCCGCCGGACGTCGACTTGCTGATCACACGCCTGGATCGGCGGCGGCGATCGTCGACGGCCGTCCAGAAAGCTTGGTTTCAGACCTGGGTGGGCGGGTCCCGGCGGCGCGTGCGGGCCGTGTTTCGCGTGTTGACGGACGAAGAGCGTCTCTTGCTGCGACCCGTGGACGGCGCCCAACTCGACGCCGTGATGCTGGACGCCCGACCGATCCAGCCGGGCAAGGACGAAGCCGGCCTGCTGGCGGTGGCCCTGCCGCGGGTGGCCGCGCCGCAGGAGCACGTGGTCGAAATCTGGCACTCCCTGTCGGAGCCGCCGCCGGCCTGGGGACGCCTGACGCTGCAGACGCCGGCGATTCGGGGCGCCGGCGTGACGAAGCGGGTCTACTGGCAACTGGCCCTGCCCCCGAACCAGCGGTTGCTGTTTGCGCCGGCGGCGATGAATCTGGAAATGCACTGGCAGCGTCGCGGGCTGTTCCTGGAACGCTTCAGCAGCCTGGACGAACAGCAATTGGAGCGTTGGATCGGCGCCAGCCGCCAGGAACCGCTGCCCGCGTCGGCGCCCTCGTACCTGTTCAGCGGTTTTGGCGAGGTCGCGGCGATCGAGGTCGCTGTGGCGCCACGTTGGGCGATCGTGTTGGTCTTGTCGGGAGTCGTTTTGACCGGCGGCTTGCTGTTGATCTACGTCCCGCGGTTGCGGCATCCGGCGATGCTGTTCTTGTTGGGCGTGGGGGCCTTGGCGGTGATGGCGGCGGCTCCGGATTTGGCCGCGTTGATCGCGCAAGCATCCCTGTTAGGCCTGCTGCTGGTCCTGGTCGCCCTGGCGTTGAAGGCCCTTGTGGACAGGCGTCAAGCCCGGCCCGCGGTCGTCCGGGGTACGCGCCGGCCGGGTTCGGAGTCGAAGACGGCTCAGGCGACCCTGTCGGCGTCCAAGCGGGACGGCGTCGCGATGCCGTCGACGACCGCCGCGATGCCGGCCGAGATTCCGCTAGGGGAGCCTACGCCATGATCCGAAAGCGTTGGCTTCGCCAGGCTTTCGCACGTCGGCCGCTGCGGAAGCGGGGGCTGGCAGGCGGCGTCCTGGCCCTGCTGTCCGGGCTGATCCTGGCAGGCGGGCTCACGGCGGCGGAGTCGCCCTCGGGCCCGGCCCGCGTCTCGCCGCTCCGCTATCGCAAGGTTTTTCTTCCCAGCGAAGCGATCCGGAATCCGGCATCCGGCCTGCTCCAGGACGACACCTTCGTGCCGTTGCGACGCGAGGAATTCGATCAGCTGTTGGGCGCTGTCGGCGTCAAGCTTTCCGCGCCCCAGGCGGCGATTGATCCGCAAATCTTGCAGGCGACGTACACGGCCCGGTTGGACGGAGACCTGCTGTCGGGCGCCGCCCAGCTGACCGTGGCGCAGCAGGCCGGCACGACCGCCGTGCTGTCCTTGGAACCCTGCAACCTGGTGATCTCGGAGCCGCGTTGGCGGCCGGACAAAAAGACCGCAGCGGCGCCGGCTGCCGCGGTTCCGCCGCCCGCCGAAGGCTCGCCCGCGGCGGCAAACAGCCGGCCGGCGGCTCCCGGCGCCGGCGGCGCGGTGGACGAGGCGGAGCGTCCCGCGGAGTTGGGGAGCGACGACGCCGGCCGGATCGTGGCCCTGGTCGACACGTCCGGAAAGCTGCAATTCCGTTGGTCGCGGCGTGGCGAGAAGAGTGCCGCGGGCGAGTTGAGATTCGAACTCCGTTTGCCGAACACCGCCGTCCATCGGGTCCAGCTGACGTTGCCCGCCGACCTGCAACCGATCGCGGACCCCGCCGTCGTGTCGCCGTTGCCGGAGAGTCCTGGGGCCGGCGGCGAGCGGTCCTGGTTGATCGAACTGCGGGGCGGCACGAACCTGGCTCTGCGGCTGGCGGCAAGTTCCGGGGCGCCGCTTGTGGAGCCGTTGGTGTTGCTTTGCCAGGATCATCGCTACGCTTGCGGACTGGACGCGGTCGAGGTCGCGGTCAGTCTGCGTCTGGATGTCCGCCAGACGCCGCTGTCCAAGCTGACGCTGGCGCTGGACGAGCCGCTGCAGTTGTATCGAGCCTACTATCGCGATTCGCCGTTGGACTGGTCCGAATCGATGGCCGGCGCCCAGCGGCAGATCGCGTTGGCGTTGTCCGAGCCGCTGTTGGGCGACGGGCACGAGATCCGGCTGAAGGCGGTCGCTCCGGCCGTCGGGGACGCGGCCTGGCAGTTGCCTCGCGTCGCCGTGCCGGGCGTTTTCTGGCTGGAGGGCGTCAGCCGCCTGGACGTCCCGGAACCGCTCTGGGTCTCGCACCTGGAGACGGTCGGTTGCCGCCAGCTGCAGGCCGCTCCCCTGCCGGCGCCGCTGCGCGGACAGTCCCTGGAGATCCGCGACCTCCAGCCTCGGCCGCAGATCGTGGCGATGTTGCAGCGCCGCGACGGCGAGACGGTCGCCCGGACTCTCACGCGGATCAAGCTGGGCACGGCCGTGACCAATCTCGAGTGCGATGCCGAACTCACCGGCACCGGAACGCCGCGTTACGACGTCGCGTGGGAAGTGCTGCCGGGTTGGACGGTGGATCTTGTCGAGACGCAACCGTCCGACGCGCTGGAGGACTGGCAACTGGCCTTCCGCAGTCCGCAGCACCGCAGCCTGAAGATCCGCTTCCGCCAGCCGTTGCCGGCAGACCAGCCGCTGCGGCTGACCGTGCATGCCCATCGTCGGGGCCTGCGTCTGGGCGAACGGCTTCGCGGCCGGGAACTCCGGCTGGGGACCTTGCGCGAGGTGACGGTCGCCCGTAGCGTGACGGCGGTGGCGGCGGACGCCGCGCATCGGGTGGTGTTGTCGGACGACGCGGGCTTGAAACGGCTGGCGGCCGGGGATTTATCGAGCTGGGAACAAGAGCGTTTGTCGTCCGCCGCCGGGGCCGTCACGTTTCTGGGTGGCGAGACGGCCGAGGACGTCAGTCTCGCCTTGCTTGCCGAAACCCCCAGCTACTCGGCGGAGGTCCATGTCGATTCGACTTACAGCGAGAAGTGGGTGGAGCAGGCGTTCCGGTTGTGCTGTCAGCCAATTGCCTCGGCGGTCGGACGACTGGTCGTGCATTTTTCCGAACCCTTGGCGACGGCGCCCCGCTGGACCTTCAGCGGCGAGGAGGGAGCCGTCCTGGCGCGGCCGCTGGACGACGATGCGGAGGCCGCCGGGGCGAAGCCGGCCGGACATCATTCCTGGGAGATCGTCCTGCCCCGGCCTCGCGGCGACGCGTTCGAACTTCTGGCCACGCGCTCCGATGCTTTTTCCGGGACGGCCGCGGTGCCTTTGGCGTCCCTGCCGGCGGCCGCTTCCCAGGTGGGCTACGTGACCATCCGCTCGGCGACGCTGCCGCTGACCATGGAGCCCCGGAACGTCCGCCCCATTCCGGCGGAGCAGCCGCCGCCGGGGCGATACTCGACCACACGAGGCGCCTTCCGCTACGATCCGTCCTTGGATTGCCGGCTGTCGGTGCGGGTGGCCGAGGGGTTGCCGGGCTCCGCCTGGGTGCGGACTTGCGAGTTGATTACGAAAGTCCTGGGCGACGGGCGGGCGTTGCACACGGCGGTCTGTCACGTGGAGAATCGCGGCCAATCGCAGGTTTTGATCATGCCGCCAGCCTCGGCCGAAGTGCTGGATTTGCTGGTCAGCGGGCGGCCGGTTTTTCGGCCCCGTCAAGCCGTGACGCAGGCGGGCGTCACGGTGAACCTGCCGAGCGGCGAGCGTTTTCCGACGCTGGTCATCTGCTACACGGCGCCGTGCCGGCGCAACGGTCCTTGGGCGACGGTGGCCGCACCCTGGCCGAATCTGGGGATGCCGATCTTCGAGCGGACTTGGGTCGTGCAGCTGCCGCCCGGCTGGCAAGTCGAGTCCGCCAACGCGGGGTCCCCCGCAGGCTGGAAGACGCGGCTGTTCGGACTGGTGCTGCGCGGTCCGCAGCAGACTCCCTTTGACCCGCGGTCTGCTCGCGATTGGATCTCGTTAGCAACTCCCGCGAAGCCGCCGGGCGAGGCGGTCGGCGGCTGGGACGACCCGCCTGCCGCGATGACCTCCCCCCCGGCCGTCCCCGACAACCGCAATCCGGGCTGGACGGCGACGCGGGTTCCGGTCTCAACTCGCTGGCAGTTGGCGTCGTCGGCCTTTCGGGAGACTTGGGTCCGCGTGGTCCACCGTGACTTTTTCCGCGCGGCCGGATGGGCCGTGTTCCTGGCGACCGCAGGGCTGATGGTTTGGGGCACCCTTCGCCGGCCGGTGTACTGTCTGCCGTTGACGGCGCTTTGGGGATGCGTCGCGCTGGTTTGTCCCGTGGCGTGGGTCCCCCTGGCCAGCGGCTGCTTTCTGGGCAGCCTCCTGTCGGTGTTCCTGGTCTGGCTGGTTCCCTTCGGATCGCGTCAGCGCGCTGCGGACGTGTCGGGTTCGTCCAGCTCGTCTCGTGTCGTTCTTGCGTCGACCGCGACGGCCGTCGCCGCGCTGCTGACCGTCCTGCTGCTGGCTGCCAGCGCGGGGGCCCAACCCCCGTCCGCCGAGTCGGGGCCGGCCACGGCAGCGCCACCCAAGCCGCCGGCCGCCGAGCCAGCGCCGGCCAAGTCGGCGCCGACCGAGACCGCGTCGGTTCCACCGGCATCCGTCCCAACCGCGTCTGGGGGCGAAGCGGAGCGGATTTACCGGGTCTTGCTTCCCGTCGATGACGAGCAGCAGCCGGCGGAGCCCTATGTCTACGTGCCGCAGGATTTCTGCAACCGGTTGCGGCGGGAGGCAGCGGGGGCAGGCAACGTCAGTCAGCAGTGGTTGATCGCCGATGCCGAATATCGGGTCGTTTTTGACAGGGACGCGGCCGACCCCGCGCCGGTGGCGCGGGAACTGGTGGCCCTGTATCGCGTGCGGACGAATCGCGCCGGCGTGCGGCTGGTCCTGCCGATCCGGCAAGATCAGGTTTACCTGCTTCCCAATCGGGCTCGCTTGGGGAGTCGGCCGACGTCCGTGGCCTGGGAGGCGGAAGGGACGCGGCTGGTCGTCGAAATCTCCGAAGCGGGAGAAGCAGACTTGGAGTTAGCGTTCCGGCCCCAGGTCGAGCGTGCCGACGGGATATCGCGTTGCGAGGTGCTGATTCCGCGCGTGCCGACGTCCCGCGTCCGCCTGCAGGTCCCCAACCAGGTCCCCGGCGTCGATTGCCCCTCCGCGCTGGGCGGCGCCACGACGGATGCGTCCGGAGAACGCGTTTTCGCCCTGGGACCGGCGGATCGGATGGTGCTGCAATGGCCGTCCGAACCGGCTGGCAGTGGCGGGCCGGCCGCGGTGGAAAGCGAGTTGCTGTTGTGGCTCCGAATCCATCCGGGGGCGGTTGTGTTGCAGGCCCAAGCCCGCTTCAAGAGCACGGGCGGGCGGCTGTCGGAAGTCGTTCTGGTGGCGTCCCCGCAGTTGCGTCTGCTGCCGCGTCAGGAGCCGAACCTGGTCCCCGTGGTCTCCGCACCCGCCGGCGAAGACCAGCGGATTCGCTGGCTGCTGAAGCCGCCCGCGAAGTCCGAGGTAAGCCTGGACCTGGAGTTCGTGCTGACCGGGGTTTCCGGGATCGGCGACGTGCGAATTCCACGGCTGGAGGCGCTTGCCGACCGCACCGCGAAGCGCTGGCTGGCGATCTCCGTCGACAGCGCCCTGAGCTATGAAGTGCCGGCCGAGGGATTGGGAGAGGCGATCGAGTCGGCTGCCTTTGCGGCGGCCTGGCAGGCAAAGGACGATCCGCCGCAACTGGCGGTTGCCGTGGCGGACGGAACGCCGGGCAAGAGTGTGACGACGCGGCCCCGCACGGTCGCGTTGAAGGCGGCTCAGCAGTTGAACGTGGCCTGGGGCGCGGACCGCGCGGATCTGCAGTTTGAGGCGCGGTTGGACAGCGGCCAGGGCAGCGCGTTTGAACACCGTGTGGAGGTGCCGGAAGGCTTGTCCGTCGGCAGCGTGTCGGTCCGCCAGGGCGAGCAGACGCTTGCCGCGGGCTGGTCGCTTCGCGACAAGAAGACGCTTGTCGTGCGTTTGGACCAACCGGTCGCCGGAGTCCATCAACTTCAGTTGCGGGCCACGCTGGCCACGCCCCGCGGCGGCGAGTTGGCGCTGGGGAAGATCGGCGTGACGGGAGCGGAGACTTTGTCCGACGCCGTCACGGTGTACCGTCGTCCGGCGGTGCGCGTGGCCATCCTCGACCGAGCGGGCCTGAACGATGTGCCGACAGCCGTTCTGGGAGAGCACCAAGCCGGCTGGGGACGGCTGGTGGCGGACTTGCGGTCGGGACCAGGTCAGTCCCGCACTCAGCCTCTCCGCTTCAGCGTCACGCCGAACCGTCCCCGCACGCAGGGCACGTTGGTCACCGTCCTGGACCGCATCCAGGATGCCTGGCAGGTCCGGGTCCAGTACGACTTGCAGGTCGCTGCCGGCGTGGTCGATGCCGTGCGTTGGGAGGTTCCCGCCGACTGGTCGGGCCCCGTCGAATGCGACTGTCCCGGCGTTCTGGAGTTCGTCGCCTTGCCGGATCAGAAGCGGCGGCAGCTGGTCTTTCGGCCGCCGCAGCCGATTGCCGAGTCGCGCCGGCTGCGGATCACCGGCAAGCTGGCGACGCCGCAAGGCGGAGCCGTGCAAGCGTTGGACATCGTGCCGTTGGACGTGGACGCGTTCGACCGGTACTTGTGCGCGCCGACGCAAATCAACCAACAGGGCATCGCCTGGAAGACGAGCGGTCTGCGGGAGATCGTGGCGCTGCCCGCCGGGTTCGAGCCGCCCTCCGGGCCGCACAAAACGTACTTCGCCACGCAGCCGCGTTATCAAGCCACGATCGAAGACGTGCAGCCGAGTTCCGGACGGCCGCGAGTCGTCCTGGCGGATCTGGACGTGCTCTGCGCCTCGGACGGCATGCTGGCGGCGACGGCTACCTTCGACTTGCAGCCGTCCGGCGTTGCCGACTGCGAGTTGGAACTTCCCGAGGGGTTCCAGCTGGTCAACGTCGCGGTCGCCGACCTGCCCGCGATGCTCGAATCGCTCGGCCCGCAGCGGTGGCGGGTGACGCTGGGCGCGCGGCAGTTGGCTCAGCAAATCGAAGTGGTCTACCAGGGGCGGCAGCCCAATGGCACCTGCGCAGCGGGGTTTTGGACGCTTCGCCCGCCTCAACTGGTCGGCATTCCCGTCGAACAGACGATGTGGACGATCCGGACCACCGAGTGCGGACGGATCGAGATCTTGCCCGCGCAGCATCGCACCGACCTTCTAGCTCTGGAATTCGTCCGTTTCTCTACGCGCGCGGCCCTGATCGAAAATGCGTCCGAGGCGCTGGCCGCCAGCGACCCGGGCCTTGCCGCCCGCTGGTATTCCGCTTGGCGCCGACGCCTGAAGGCGGCCCGCCAAGCCATTGACACGCTGACGGCGGCCGACCCGGAAGCCCGCCGCCGACACGCGCAGCAACTGGAGGAGGTCAAGGTTCACCAAGCGGCGTTGGACGAGAAGTTACAGAGTCTGCAACGACTGCCGCCGACTGCTGCGCAACCGTCGGCGTCGGAGTCCCCGTCCTGGCAACGTTCCGCCGTCGGCCGCCAAGCGATCGGCACACAGGCCGCCCTCGTACCGGGTGCTGGGGCGATTCAGGTCGGTTTCGGCCGTGTCCCCGCCGCTGGCCGACAGCCGACCGGGGCCGCGGCGGCCGTCCTGCTGGCTTTGGCTGTCATGGCGTGGCTCTTACTGCCCAATCCGGTCCTGCAGCGTTGGGGCCATCTCGCCGGGCCCCTTCTCGGTATCGCCCTTGGCGGCGCTTGGTGGTTCTGGTGTTCGCCGAGTGTGCTGGGATTGGCCGTCGGCGTGACGAGTTTGCTGGCGGGCCTGCGGCGCTGGCTGCCGAGGCAGTATTCGGTCACCGCCGAAAGCGTGTGATCGCATCGTGACGCACACAAGCGGAACGGCTCACCGCGCGTCTTGCGTGCCCGAAGGGAGACCAAGGGTGCGGGGGAACGTTCCGTTGCACGTGTCGGCGCCGGGGAGGGGTTCGCCAGGCGGCTACAAGCTGTCCCGGTCTGTCATCTTGCTGCCGAGGCTTGTTTTTGTCAGGATCGGACTTCGCGGCACATGCGCGTCGCCGCCCTCCCAGGCGGCGCGGATCGTCCCCTGACCCAAAAAGGACTGGCCCTATGCACCGACGCCATTTCGTCCAGACTCTGACGGGCTTGACCGCCGCTGCGGCTTTGCCCGGTTCGTCTCCCTTGGGCCTTGCCGCTGTGGGCGCGGCGGCCTCGGCGGCGAAAGCCCGCCCGCCGATTACCCGCTTTGGCGACGGCCGGGATTGGTTCTTCGAGAAACGTTTCGGCCTGTTCGTCCATTGGGGCCTGTATGCCCTGGGCGGCTGGCACGAACAGCACCAGTGGCGCGGCCGCGTGCCCCGCGAGGAATACGTCCAGTTGACGCGACAATGGAATCCCGTCAAGTACGATCCCGACGCTTGGCTCGACCTGGCTCAAGCCGCGGGGATGAAATACGTCTGCTTCACCACCAAGCACCACGACGGGTTCTGTTTGTGGAACACCCGCCAGACGACCTACAACACGATGCACACGCCCTATGGCAAGGACGTCCTCCGGATGCTGGCGGACGCCTGTCATCGGCGCCGGTTTCCGCTGTGCCTGTACTACTCGATCGCCGACTGGCACCAGCCGACCTATCCGAACCTGGGGCGTCACCACGAACTGCCGCCGCAGCCTGACGACCGGCCGGATTGGGGCCAGTACCTGGAGTTCCTCAAGGCCCAGGTCCGCGAACTGTGTACCGACTACGGCGAAATTCACGGCTTCTGGTGGGACATGAACGTGCCCAAGCACGTCGACCCGTCGATCAACGCCATGATCCGACAAATGCAGCCCAAGGCCGTGATCAACAACCGCGGCTTTGACGAAGGCGATTTCGGCACGCCGGAACGCGACTTTGAGAAGGACGAGTCCGTCGCCTTCGACCGCCCGACCGAAGCCTGCCAGTCCGTAGGGATCGAAAGCTGGGGCTATCGCCGCGACGAGGACTACTACCCCGACCGCCACCTGCTGCGGAGCATCGATCGCTACCTGGCCCGCGACGCCAATTACCTGCTGAACGTCGGACCGATGCCCGACGGCACGATTTCGCCACCAGCGGCCGGCATCCTGGGGCGGATCGGCAAGTGGTATCAGGCAGTCCGCGAGTCGCTGGAAGACGTCCGCCCGGCTTCGCATCTGACGTCCAACCGCAACGTGCTGCTGACGCGGCGCGGCAAGACGCTGTACGTCCACCTGCACAAAGACCCTGCGGGGGACGCCGTGAAACTCAAGCCGCTGGCTGCGGTTCCGCGGCGCGCGACGCTGTTGAACGACGGCCGGAACGTGGATTTCGCCGTGGACCTCGTGCCCAGCGAGCACGCCGAGCGGCTGCCCTGCCTGCGGCTGTGCAAGTTGCCGGTGAACGAACAGGCCAACACCGTGCTGGTGGTCAAGCTGGAGTTCGACGACTTGCCCGAGTTCCAGTCGCCCGCGGCGGTGGACAAGGTGGATCTGCGCCGGCGCTAACGGATCAGCGGGAAAGGGCGGCTGACAGAACGACGACAAATTGTTCGGGGGCCGGAATCGGGCCTTGAAAGACAAGACTCGCTTCGTTTATTGTTTTCGTCCTCAGCCGATTGCGGCGGACGATCGCAGCCCAGTGGAGACGGAGGCAGAGCCATGAAACTGGTCAAGTACCTGGCGCATTCCGGAGAGCATCGCGTCGGTCAGTTGGACGGTGACCGAGTCGTCCCGTTGAATTTGTCCGGCAGCCCCTTCCAGACGCTGGCGGACATTCTGGAGGCGGACGATCCGGAGTCAGCGGTGCGCCCGCTGCTCGACCCCCGCCACGAAACGCCGGCCGGAGACCTGGCGCTGCTGGCCCCGATCGACCGGCAGGAAGTCTGGGCGGCGGGAGTGACGTACCAGCGCAGCCAGGCGGCGCGGATGGAGGAATCCGAGGCGGCGGCTTCGTGCTACGACCGCGTCTACTCGTCGGCCCGTCCGGAGTTGTTCTTCAAAGCCACTCCGCATCGGGTAGCTGGCCCGGACCAGCCGTTGCGGATCCGCGCGGATTCCACGTGGAACGTCCCGGAGCCGGAGATCACGCTGGTGCTGAATTCGCGTCTGCAACTGGTCGGCTTCACGGTCGGCAACGACATGAGTTCGCGGGACATCGAAGGCGAAAATCCGCTGTATCTGCCGCAGGCCAAAGTCTACAACGCCTGTTGCGGGCTGGGGCCGTGCATCGCGCTGGCCGGCGCGATGCCGCCGGCCGACGGGATTCACATCCGTCTGGTCATTCGCCGCACCGGCGAGGTGGTTTTTGCCGGCACGACGAGCGTGGCCAAGATGGCTCGGTCGTTTGCGGACCTGATCGCGTGGCTGGGCCGCGACAATTCGTTTCCCCACGGAGCGTTCCTGTTGACGGGCACCGGCGTCGTCCCGGAACGCGATTTTACGCTGCAGCCGGGGGACCTGGTGGCCATCTCTATCGACGGCATCGGAACGCTGACGAATCCCATCGTGCAAGGTTAGGGACGTTTTCGTCCTCTGGAGGCAACTCATGAGCGTACACCCGATTCTGATCGACGGTTGCTGGCAGGCGAGTTGGGGGGACGGGACGTTCCGGGCCGACAATCCGGCGACGTGCCAGCCGTTGCCGGACGAGTACCCGATCAGCGTCTGGCAGGACTGCGACGAAGCCTTGGCAGCCGCGGTCCGTGCCTTTGGCGTGCTGCGTTCGTTGCCGGGCGGACGGTTGGCCGAGTTCCTGGAGACGTACGCCGCGCGGATTGAAACGCGGCGGGATGAACTGGTGGAGATGGCCCATGCAGAGACGGCCCTGCCTCGCTCGCCGCGCCTGGCCGACGCGGAACTGCCGCGGACGACGGATCAACTGCGGCAAGCCGCGGCGGCGGCCCGCGAAGGCGCCTGGGCCCTGCCCACGATCGACACCCGCGGCAATCTTCGCTCGTGCCTGGCCCCGCTCGGTCCGGTGTGGGTCTTGGGGCCGAACAATTTTCCTTTCGCGTTCGGCAGCCTTTCCGGCGGCGACTTTGCAGCAGCGATCGCGGCCGGCAATCCGGTCATCGCCAAGGCCAATTCCTCGCATCCCGGCACGACGCGGATCTTTGCCGAAGAAGCTGAACTCGCCCGCCAGGCGACCGGCTTGCCCGCGGGAACGGTGCAGCTGATCTACCGCATCCGCCATGCGGACGGCGAACGGGCGGTGGCCGACCCGCGCACGGGCGCCGCCGGCTATACGGGCAGCCGGGCGGCGGGGCTGAAGCTCAAAGCCGCCGCCGACTTGGCCGGCAAGCCGATCTACCTGGAGTTGTCCAGCGTCAATCCGGTCGTCGTGCTGCCCGGCGCGTTGCGGGAACGCGGCGAGCAACTGGCCGAGGAGTTCACGGCCAGCTGCCTGGCGGGCACGGGCCAGTTCTGCACGAATCCGGGGCTGGTGCTGTTGGTCAAGGGCGACGCCGCCGACGCCTTCGTCCGCCGGGTCGCCGAGTGTTTTCAGGCGGCGCCGGTCGGCACGCTGCTGTCGCGATCCGTCGAGACTTCGTTGCGGTCCAGTCTGCACACGCTCCGCGCGGCGGGCGCCCAGGTCGTAGTCGGCGACCGGCCGGGCGGCGGGCAAGGCTACTGCCACGCCAACACGCTGCTGTCGGTCTCGGGCGAACAGTTCCTCCGCGCGGCGGAAGCCCTGCAGACCGAAGCCTTTGGCAACTGCTCGCTGCTGGTCATCGCCGACGACGTGGAACAGCTGTCCCAGGCCCTCGATCGTTTGGACGGCAGCCTGACCGGCTGCGTGTACAGCGACACGGCGGGTTCGGACGACGCCGACTATGAGCGGATCGCACCGTGTCTGCGGCAGCGGGTGGGCCGGCTGTTGAACGACAAGATGCCCACGGGCGTGGCGGTCAGTCCGGCCATGAACCACGGCGGACCCTATCCGGCGACCGGGCATCCCGGCTTTACGGCCGTGGGCATTCCGGCGTCCCTGCGGCGGTTTGCGGCGTTGCACTGCTACGACAATGTCCGCCCGCACCGGCTGCCGCCGTGCTTGCAGGACCGGAATCCGAACGGCGCGATGTGGCGTTGGATCGACGGACGCTGGACGCAGGCGGACGTGGGAAAGTAGAAAGAACTCAACAAGAGAGAAGTTCGTACATGGTGACCATCACCCCGGACCCGATCGACGTTGCCCAGGTCCTGCACAGCGTCCACTCGCCGCTGGCCGGTGCCGCGGTGTTGTTCCTGGGCACGACGCGCGAACTGACGGGCGGCCGCCGCACGGACTCGCTGGATTACGAGTGCTACGGCGAAATGGCGGAGAAGGAGATGGCGGAACTGGAGGTCGAGGCTTGCCGCCGCTGGCCGCTGGTCGGCTGTACGGTCGTGCATCGGGTGGGGCGGGTGGCCGTGGGCGAAGCGAGCGTCGCCATCGCGGTCAGCAGCCCGCACCGCGAAGCGGCCTTTGCCGCCGGCCAGTGGCTGATCGACCGCTTGAAACAAGTCGTCCCCATTTGGAAAAAAGAGAATCAGGCCGACGGCGGCAGCTGCTGGGTGCATCCGGGGCTGGAGACGAAACAGAAGTCGGCGCACTTGGTGGCGGCGGCGGCCGCGCGGCGTCGCGCGGAGGGACCTCATGACGAAGGAATGCCGGCGCATCCATGACCATCACTGAACGGCTCGTCGATTCCTTTGGCCGCGTCCACACGAACCTGCGGATCTGCGTCACGGACCGCTGCAACATTCGCTGTTTCTATTGCATGCCCTACGAGGGCGTCCGGTTCAAGCCGCGCCGCGAGCTGTTGACGTTCGAGGAAATCGAGCGGTTTGTGCGCGTGGCGGCGAGGCTGGGCGTGACCAAGTTGCGGATCACGGGCGGCGAACCGCTGGTGCGCAGCGAACTGCCCAGGTTGATTGCCAAACTGGCCGCCGTGCCGGGGATCGAAGACCTGGCGATGACCACCAACGGGATGCTCCTGACGCAGCAAGCGGCGGCACTCCAGCAGGCGGGCCTCCAGCGGCTGAACATCAGCTTGGACGCGATGCGTGAGGAGACGTTCGAGCGGATTGCTCGCCGCCGCGGTCTGGACCAGGTGTTGGCCGGGCTCGCCGCCGCCCGGCGTCAGGGCTTCTGCCGCATCCGTTTGAATACGGTCGCGATTCGAGGCCTGACCGAAGAGGAAATCGTGCCGCTGGCGACCTTTGCGCTCCAGCACGATTTGGAACTGCGGTTCATCGAGTTCATGCCGTTGGATGGAGAACGGGGCTGGCAGAAGGATCTGGTGTTGCCCGGCGACGAGATCCGCGCCCACTTGGAGGCCGAATTCGGACGGCTGACGCCTGCCGAACGGCCTGATCCCAGCCAGCCAGCCGTCGACTATCGGCTGAGCAACGGCGGCCGGATCGGCTTGATCAATCCCGTTTCGCAGCCCTTCTGCAGCGACTGCAACCGGCTGCGGATCACGGCCGAAGGGCAAGTCCGCAATTGCCTGTTTTCGACGGTCGAATGGGATGCGCGGGCCATCCTGCGGGGCGGCGGCAGCGACGACGACGTGGCCGCCCTCGTCCGGGCCTGCGTGGGCGCGAAGAAGCCGGGGCACGGGATTGACGAGCCCGGTTTCTTGCGGCCGCAGCGGGCCATGTTTCAAATCGGCGGATAGACAGTCATGCCGGAGCGGACGTTTTTCAGGTGACGCATGGCCGGAACGGAACCCAGAACCAGTTCACCTCGCCAGGCCCGCCTGCGGGCCTGGAGTCTGCACCTGTTCCGCTGGTCCGTGCTGGCGGCCGTCATCTGGCTGGTCCGGGAGCAGCACGTCTGGCAGGAAGCCCAGCTCCAGGGCAGCCGCCAGGCGGAGGTGACGCTCGATCAAATCCGGCGATTCTATCCCGACGCGGTGAAACTCAGCCGGTGGGATCCGAAACACGGCGGTCAAACCGTGCTGGCTGAGTTCGAGCGACCGCTGGGGTACGTCGTGCAGACGTCCCCCGCCAGCGATCCGATCATCGGCTATTCCGGGCCGACCAATACGCTGCTCGCCTTTGATACGCAGAATCGGATTCTGGGCCTGGAGATCCTGCGCTGCGGCGATACGGCCGATCACCTCCAGGCCGTGCTGGCGGACCGCGGGTTCCTGGATTCGTACCGCGGACGATCGTGGCAAGAGGCCGCCAACCGCCGCGACGTGGACAGTGTGTCGGGGGCGACGTTGACCAGTTTGGCGATTGCCGAGGGCATCGTTCGCCGCTTGGGCGGCGCGCCGCACTCGTATCGGTTTCCGGACCCCGTCAGCGTGCCGGAAGTCCGGCCGTTTCTGCCGCCGGCCGCGCGGCTGACGGCCTGGGATCAACGGCCCGGCCTGTTCCGCGTCGAGGATGCCGCCGGGCAGCTAATCGGGTTCGCCGGCCGCACGTCGCCGACGGCCGACGACGTGATCGGCTTTCAAGGCCCGACCGATACGTTGTTCGTCATGGATGCCGAGCAGCGGCTGTTGGGGATCTCCGTTCGGCACAGCTACGAGACGGCCGAATACCTGCAGTGGGTCTGCGAAGACCAGCGTTTTCTGAGCCGGTTCAACGGCAAGAGTCTGGATGAGCTGGCGGAGTTGGACCTGGCCGCAGCGGGCATCGAGGGCGTGTCGGGAGCGACGATGACCAGCATGGCGATGGCCCAGACGCTGGTCCAGACAGCCCGGGCCGTGCGCGACGCGAAGCCGGCAGCCAAGCGGTCTCGTTGGGCCATTGCGGCGCGAGACTGGGGAACCGCAGCGGTGGTGCTTGGCGGCCTGCTGTTGGCCTTCAGCCGCTGGCGTGGCCGCCGGCGGGTGCGAGTCGCCTTTGGGTTGCTGGTGATTGTCTCTCTGGGATTCGTCAACGGCGACATGGTGTCCCAGTCGCTGCTGGTCGGCTGGGCTCAGCACGGCGTAGCCTGGCGGTTCGCGCCGGGACTGGTGCTGCTGGTCGCGGCGGCGTTCCTGGTTCCGTTGCTCACGCATCGGCAAGTCTATTGCCACCACCTTTGTCCGCACGGGGCCGTCCAGCAGCTGGTCATGAACGCGGTGCCGCGGCGGTGGCGGCCGGCAGCAGGGCTGCCGCGGCGGCTGTCGCGCACGCTGGCGTTGATGCCTGTCGGATTGCTCGCCTGGGTCATGATTGTGGCCTTGGGCCAGTGGCCGTTCAATCTGGCGGCGATTGAGCCGTTCGATGCGTATGTGTGGCGGATCGCCGGGGGGGCGACGATCGCGATCGCGCTGGTCGGACTTGCGTTTTCCCTGCTTGTGCCGATGGCCTACTGTCGCTTTGGCTGCCCGACGGGGGCCATGTTGAATTACCTGCGGCTGCAGGGGGCGGGCGATCGCTGGACGCGGCGGGACACCGCCGCGTTGGGCTTGCTGGGACTGGCGCTGGGGCTCCGTCTGCTGGCCAGCTCTTAGCGCCGGGATTGCGGATCGCGCCGAAAAGAGAGCGAGGCCACACGACCCAAGGACGGGGACGCGGAAAGCCGTGGCGGGGGGAGAGACAACGGTGGTTGGTTTGTCGGCAGACGGCGAAAACGACCGGGAACGAAACGGCCGCCTGGATTCTCCCTGCCGTTGCCAAAGCCACGGCGAACGGCAGGCGTGAGCCCGCCGGTGCTTCGGCCGGCGGACGCCCGCCCCGCAGCGCGGACGAACCTGGCTGCGGCCGGTGGCAGGTCTGTAGCCGGAACGAGCGTCCTGGCGTAGAATCAGGCTGCCAAGCAAAGGAAGGGTCGTCATGGCGGAACTTACCTCGGTCCAACGCGTGCTGCGTGTCTTGCGGAACGAAGAACCGGATCGGATCCCACACTTCGAGTGGATCATCGACCGCCACGTGCGCGAGGCGATCATCCCCGGCTGCAGTGTGGAAGAGTTCACCGTGCGGATGGGCTTGGACGCCATCCTCACCGGCCCGGATTTCCGCAAGCAGCAGATCGGCGAAAAACGCTACCGCAACGAATGGGGCGTGGTCACCGAGTACACGGGCGAGGAGCACAGCTATCCGGTCGAAGGGCCGCTCAAGAGCCGCGAGGATTTCCAGCACTACGCCCCGCCGGACCCGCACGCGCCGGGACGGTATGCGAGCCTGGAACGACTGGTCGCGAAGTACAAAGGCAAGCTGGCGATCGGGGTGCACCTGAATGACGTGTTCTCCATCCCCCGCTACCTGCTCGGCTATGAAGAACTGCTGATCGCGCTGGCGGCCGACCAGGACTTGGTGCGGAAACTGGTCGAGCTGTCGATCGAAGTCAACTTGGAGATGGCCCGGGAAGTGGCCCGCCGCGGCGCCGATTTCGTCTTTACCGGCGACGACTATGCGTCCGCCGCCGGCCCGCTGATGTCGCCCGCCATGTTCCGGGACCTGTTCGCCGAACCGCTGAAACGCGTGGTCCAGGGCTTCCGGCGTCAAGGTCTGCCGGTGATCAAACACACCGACGGGAACATCCTGCCGCTGCTGGACATGATCCTGGACTCCGGGATCGACTGCCTCGACCCGATCGACCCGGTCGCCGGGATGGACATCGCGATGATCAAGCGGGACTACGGCCGGCGCGTGGCGCTCAAGGGCAACGTCGATTGCGCCCACACGTTGACCTTTGGCAGCGAAGCGGACACGGTCCGGGAAACCAAGGAAGTGATCCGCAAAGCGGCTGGCGGCGGAGGCCTGATCCTGTCCTCCAGCAACAGCATTCATTCCTCGGTCAAACCGGGCAACTACCTGGCCATGTGGAATGCGATCCGGATGTACGGCAAGTACCCCGTCTCGCTGGAGACCTGGGGTGACGACACGGGAAACACGTTTGCGTGAAGCGGGAGGTGGGACACGGGCGTCCCTTCCTCGACCCGCAACTCGCGTCCCGCGTCTCGCATCCCCTCGCCCACAGCTCGCCACAACGCAATCTCGGAGGCGATCCATGGACTATCTTGTCGGCATCGACCTGGGCTCGACCAATCTGAAAGCGATCGTGTACGACGCGACGGGCCGCGCGGTGGCCCGCGCCAGCCGGCCCACACAGCGTTTCAACCCCGATCCCGAGCGGCCGCAGTGGGCGATCTGGAAGCCCGAACAGATCTGGGGCGGCGTGGCGGAATCGCTCCGCGAGGCGATCGGCCAACTGGACGATCCGGCCCAGATCCGCGGCGTGGCCGTCACCGGCATGGGCATGGACGGTCTGCCGCTGGACGCGGAGGGCCGCTGGCTGTACCCGTTCATCTCCTGGCACTGTCCGCGCACCGAGCCGCAATACAAGTGGTGGCTGGAGCACGTCGGCGTGGAGAACCAGTTTGCCGTCGGCGGCAACCAGTTGTGGGTCTTCAACACGGCGTTGCGGATCCTGTGGATGAGGGAGAACGAGCCGGCGATCCTGGAACGGGCGCACAAGTGGGTGCTGATCGAGGATTTCGTCAACTTCATGCTCTGCGGCGCATTGGCGACCGACTACAGCATGGCCTCGACGACGCTGCTGTTCGACCAGCGGCGGCAGACGTGGTCCGAAGAACTGCTGGCCGCTTCCGGAGTGCGCCGCGATCTGTTGTGCGATCCGCAGCCCAGCGGCACGGTGCTGGGCCAGGTCCAGGCGGCGGCGGCCGCAGCCACGGGACTGCCCGCCGGCACGCCGGTCGTGCTGGGCGGCCATGACTACCTGTGCGGCGCGCTGCCGACCGGCGCGTTCCGGCCCGGCGTCGTTTGCGACGTGACCGGCACCTGGGAGATGGTCCTGGCGGCGATCCCCGAACCGGTGCTCACGCCCGCGGTGCGCGAGATGGGCATTCTGGTCGACTCGCACGTTGCCCGCGGCACGTGGGCGGCGATGGGGGCCACCGTGGCGGCCGAGCAATTGGAATGGTTCCGCCGCGAGTATGGCCAGCCGGAGAAGCTTCGCGCCGAGCAAGCAGGCGGCGTGGATTGGGACTATCTGATGCACTCTGCCGCGGCCTCGCCGCCCGGCGCACGCGGCTGCCTGTTTCTGCCGCACATGTCCGGCAGCCACTGTCCGATCGTGGACCATCACTCGCTGGGCGCCTTCGTCGGGCTGCGGAACACGACGACCAAGGGCGACATGTTGCGGGCGATCATCGAAGGCTTGGATTACCAGTTCCTGCAAGTCATCCGCGGCTTGGAACACGGGCTGGACGTCCGGCCGGAGAAGATCGTGGCCATCGGCGGAGCGATCCACAATGCATTTTGGATGCAGAACAAGGCCGACGTGGTGGGCAAGCCGATCGAAGTGCCGGAGATCGAGGAAGCCGTCGTCCTGGGCGCTGCGATCCTGGCCGGCATCGGCGTCGGCGTGTACCGCGACGCGGCCGACGCCTGGGCCCAAGTCCACCGCCCCGGCCGCACCTACGAACCGGACCAGACGCTCAGCGCCCGCTATCGCCAGTGGTTCGCCGACTTCGAGTCCCTGTACCCGGCGCTGAAGGCCACGCACGCGCGAGTCCACGCAGCCGGCTGAACTCCGCGGCCCCCAGGGCCGGGACTGCCGGCCGGGTCAGGAGAAACAGGCCGACACCCTCGGCAACCGACCGCGCCAACGTGCGCCCGACGACTTCCGGCATCCGACGCACGCTGCCTAGTTGGCAAAACAGGACCGCCATCGCCCGACGCACGCGAATCAGGACGGATGCTGCCCGGCCGGTACGTTGTTGGGGCAGGGGCTAAGTGGTCTTCTTCTTCAACTCCGCATCGTGCTCTCTGGCAAACTGCAGAATCTCGTCGCCAAAGGCGAGCAGTCTCTCCCACTGCTCGACATACAGTGTCGTCGGGAATCTGCCAAGTCCGTACACGCTGATCGCGCCCTTGTCGCTGACCTTGCAGTACACCGCCCCTTTTCTTTCGCTCTTGGCCAGCATGGCATCGGCTTCGTCCGGACTCAGTTCCCCAGCAGCCAAGCGTTGCAAAATCTCTTTCCGTTCCACAGCGAATCCTCCCAGCCAGAAGTCAACTCCGTTCCTGTCCGCGACTGGAGTTTAGCGTTGCCAACCCGGTTCGTCAAAAGGGCAAAGCCGCCGGCGAAGCCGCCGGACGGAATCTCCGTCCTCGGCCTCCTCGCCGAAACAGCTGCAGCGTCTGCTCCTGGAAGGGTGGCCGCGACCGGCCGGTGCAACGGCGGCCGAAATAACTTCCCGAATTTTCACCCCCACGCTGCTCGCCAGCGTGGTGGCGAGGCAACGGATTTCTTGCGAATATCTCTGGTCGTGAACACCGCTCCACGCTGGCGAGCAGCGTGGTGGCGCCGAGGAGGCTTCCCACGCAGAAGTCGCTGCAGGCTCCACCGTGCGAGTCAGCGAGTGCCTTGGGTTGCCGCCAGTTCTCGCCGAAACGGGGAAGTTATTTTGGCCTCCGTTGCGGCAGTCGTCAGGTGCTCGCAGCCCAAGACCCAACCATCCACTCGTTGAGAGATCAACTTCAGTGAGGGGAAAAGGCTGCCGCGGGAAATGTCTGCGGGAGGCCCGTGGCCGTAACGATGGGCGCCGATTTGCGATGGACGGGCAGCTTGATCGTAAAGCAGGTTCCGACGCCAACGGAGCTTTCCACGCGGATTCGTCCGCGATGATGCTCGATGATATTCCGGCAGGTAGCGAGTCCCAGTCCGGTGCCGCCCTTGCCACTGGCGTCCGGTCCCTTCTTGGTGCTGAAAAAGGGATCGAAGATCCGTTGCAGCTTGTCGGCCGGGATGCCGCTGCCGGTGTCACGCACGACAAGATCGACGGTATCGTTGGCGGCGTCGTGAGACAATCCGATCAAGATCCTGCCGCCCTCCGCGGTGGCCTGCCGGGCGTTGATCAACAGGTTGAGCAGGACTTGCTGGATTTGGTTTCCGATCGCATTGGCGGGCGGGACTTGCTGGATTTGCGTTTCGACGCTCACGCGGTACTTCCTCATTTCCCGCTCGACAAGAATCAACGTTTCCTTGATGATCGCCGCCAGGTCCGTGGGCTCAAACGAATCGGACCGGTTCCGGGCCATGCCCAACACGGAATTCGTGATGGTGGCCGCTCGCTCGCCGGCGGCCAGGATTTTTTCAAACGCCTTATCGCGAGTTGCTTCGTCCTTGTGCCGCAACCCCATCTTGGCATAGTTGAGGATGGTCATCAGCACGTTGTTGAATTCGTGGGTCACCGTGCTAGCGAGTTCACCCAGAGCGGTGAGTTTTTGAGCCTGAGCCAGTTGCTGCTGCAGGACGGCGATACGTTCGTCGGTTCGCGTGGTCCAACTCGTTGCCTGTTTAGTCATCGTGTTGCCTCAAACCGCTGCTAGAACCGCCATCTTGACTCGTTTGCCGAGTCGTTGGTGATTGTTGCGGCTTACCTGTCAGGAATGTCTTAACTCGTTATCTTGCCGATGCTTAGAAGCAGTAGTGATATCGTCGAATTGACCTGGGCAACTGAAACGTAAGCCCCTATAATCGCACCCGACCTGGAGACCTTCACGGCGATGCACACAGTGAATTTGCGGGAACAAGCGTTGGCGGTCGCCCAACAACTGGGCTACCGGATTCGCCAGGAATGGATGGATGGAAACGGGGGAGGCCAGTGCGAGTTCGCGGGCAGAAAGTGGATCTTCGTGGACTTGGCCGCAAGCGCGTCGGAACAGCTTGAACAGATTGCCGAGGCGCTGCGCGCCGATCCGGCGATCCAGACGCTGACGCTATCTCCTCCGCTGCGGAAGCTCTTCACAACCCGCCGTTCGGCCTGATGGCCACTCATCGCGCCGACAGCTGGCGGATGTTGGTCTTGTCTTACATGCCCCTGGCTGGGTAACATGCCGCGCGCCGTGTCCTGGAACGTACGTTTCCTTAAGAACAGCGAGTGCAAGGATGTACGCTAGCAGCTCCTTTCGTGTGTCCGTGGCGGTAAGCCTGTGGCTGGGTGTCATTGTTCTAATGGCGGCGGAGACGCCTTCGGAACCCGAGAAGGAGACACCGCCCAAGGCGGGCGCAGAAGCGCCGGCCCAGTCGACGTTGAAGATGTTGCTGCAGCCCGCGGCCGAGCCGACGCCGGAGGCCGAATCGGAAGAGCCGACCGAGGAGAAACCGGCCGAGGAAAAAACGGCCCACGAAAAACCGGCCGAAGAGAAACCGGCCGAAGAGAAACCGGCCGAGGCTACGGCAGAGTCGGCGTCGGGGAATCCAGGCGAGACGCCGCAGGACGTCTACACGGTGGCGATCGGCCACTATTCGGGCAGTCGCTGGCGTCTGGCGGTGGAGGAGTTTTCTCGTTTTCTGCAGTTGTATCCGAATCATGCGAACGCCCCGTTGGCCTTGTTTTTCCGCGCCGAGGCGCACATGCAGCAGGGGCTGTACGCGGCGGCCCGCCAAGACTTTGCGGACTTCGTCGCGCGTGAACCGGGCCATCGTTACGTGCCTCAGGCGAGTTTCCGGACGGCGGAGGCTGTGTATTTGACGGGCGATACGAAGACGGCTTGCGAGGAACTGGAGCGGTTCACGACGGCCTATCCGAACGACGACTTGAACGCCTATGCCAAGGCGTACCTCGCCGAACTGGCCCTTGCGGCACGCGACGGACCGCGGGCTGCGGGGTTGTTCAAGGAAGTCCTGGAGCGTCATCCGGACGGCACGCACGTCGCCCAATGCCGATTCGGACTGGGACGGGCCGCGGAACTGCAGGGGGATCTCGATTCGGCGCGGATCGCGTATCAGACGTTGGCGGCAGCGGGCGGCGTTTTGGCGGACGACGCGCAAGTGCAGTTGGGGATCTGCCTGTACAACCGGGGCAAGTACACGGAGGCCGAGACCTCGCTTCAAGCGGCGATCGAACAATACCCGGAAAGCGAACTGTTGGCCCAGGCCCGTTACTGGCTGGGGATGTCGCAAGTCGCGCGGCAAGACTGGGACCACGCCGTGGCGACCTTGCAGAGCGCCCTGGACCAGCATCCGCAAGATGCGTTGACCCCGGCGATGGCGTTCTGGCAAGCGGAGGCTTACCGGCAACGAGGCGACTCGGAGACAGCTCAAAAAGGCTACGAACAGGTGTGGCGGAGTTGGCCCGACAGCGAGTACGCGGACGACAGTCTGCAAGTCCAGTTGCAGCTCGCGATTGGCGACGCCCAGTATCCTCAGGTCCTTTCTCTGGCCGAGCGGTTTCTGACTCAATTCCCGGACAGTCCGCGGAAACCTTACGCCGAGCAGTGTCTAGCGCGAGCCCACTTGAAGCTGAAACAGTACGGCCCCTCGATTGACATCCTGAAACGCCTGATTGCCGCTGCCTCGCCCGCGAATCTGGCCGTGGCGGACGGCGATCCTGATGCGCCGCAGGCGGCCTCGGTGACGCTGTCCGATGAAAGTCAGATGCTCCAGGCCAACCAGTACTATCTGGCGATTGCCTATCTGGGCGATGGCCAGCCTCAGGCGGGATTGGATTTGCTGGCGAAGCTGCCGGTGACGCCGGACAACAAGGAACTGTACGGCGGCGTCCAATTGGCGAACGCGATCGCTCTGGTCGCGTTAAATCGACGTCCGGACGCGATCGAAATCCTCCAGAAATACCTGGCGACTGAGCCGGCCGGTGAGGATGTCGCCGCTTGCCGCCTGCAACTGGCGGAATGGTTGGTGCAAGACAAGCGTCTGGACGAGGCGTTGCAACTCCATGCACAGATCGCGGGAAAGGAAGTTCAGCAGCCGTCGTACCTGGAAACGACGCACCTGTTGGCAGAAGCCGCCTTGGAATCT
The DNA here is from genome assembly GCA_012515235.1 of Candidatus Anammoximicrobium sp. Lineage (GTDB taxonomy): Bacteria > Planctomycetota > Planctomycetia > Pirellulales > Pirellulaceae > Anammoximicrobium. The sequence continues at coordinate 48,027 of JAAYYU010000311.1, read as the reverse complement.
GGCAAGCACGCGGAGGCCATCAGACTGTTTTCCGTGTTGACCGAGGACGGGCAGCCGCCTGCCTTGGCGGAAAAAGGCTGGGCCGGGTTGGGTTGGACCAATTTCCGCGCCGGGAATATGGAACCGGCGAACGTCGCCTTCAGCCGACTGATCGAACAGTATCCGGCAAGCCCCCTGGCGGCGGAGGCAGCGCTGATGAAAGGCAAAACGCTGGAGCAAATCGGCCGCCACGAAGACGCGCTGGAAGCCTATCTGCTGGTCGTCACGACCTACGACAAGTCCAAGCAAGCGGCCCCCGCCTTGTTCGCAGCCGCACGGTTGCAGGAGCAATTGGGCCGCAAGGCGGAAGCCATCCCGTTGCTGCGGCGGCTGGTTCAGGAGTATCCAAACGACAAACTGCTGGACGGCGTGCTCTACCAACTGGCTTGGCTGCTGTTCGATCAGGGACAACCGGATGAGGCGGATCGGCTGTTCCAGCGGATCACTGCCGAGTACCCGGACAGCGAGTTTTGGGCGGATGCGACGTATCGCCTGGCACAACGGGCGACGACCGCGAAACAGTACGAGCAGGCCCGGCAGTTCGCCGACCAGTTGACTGCGGACAACTGCGAGCCGGAAATCCTGGAGCACGCCCTCTTCCTGCAAGGTCAACTGGCCGCGTTCACGCAGCGCTGGCAAGACGCCGTAATTCCGCTGCAAGCGCTGTTGGAGCGGTTCCCCGATTCTTCGCTTAACGGCGCCGCCGAGTTTTGGATGGCGGAGGCGTTTTATCAACAGAAAGAGTACGGCGAAGCGGCCAAGTGGTTTGGGAAGCTGAAGGCGGAGCTACTGGTCGAACAGCCGACGTGGGCGCCGCTGACGGTCCTGCGCCGCGCTCAAATCATGGCGGAACAGGGAGAGTGGCAAGAAGCCTATGACTTGGCTAACGGAATCGAGCCGCAGTATCCCCAGTTCGTCCAACAGTACGAGGCGGATTGTCTGCTGGGCCGCTGCCTTGCCCGGCAGCGCAAGAACGCCGCGGCCTTGCAACGTTACGAGCGCGTCATTCGGTCGCCGGAAGGCGGCAGGACGGAAACCGCAGCGATGTCTCAGTGGCTAATCGGCGAACTCTACGCGGCCCAACTCGACCTGGATCAGGCGCTGAAGGCCTATTACCGCGTCGAGAGCTTGTACCAGTATCCGCAGTGGCAGGCGGCCGCGCTGGTCCAGGCCGGCAAGTGCCACGAACTGCGAGGCGAAAACGCCGACGCCGCCCGCGCTTGGCGGCAAGTCCTCGCCAAATACTCGCGATCGTCGTACGCGACAGAAGCGGCGGAGCGGCTTGAGCGGCTGAACGCCAAGCTGGCCGCCGCCTCTGCCAAGCCGCCCGTCAAGGCCAACACGTCACCCCCGCGAATTCCCCCGACCACCACGGGGATCGCCAACCCGGCATCGAATGTCGCGCCGGCATCCCTTAATGTGTCGTCGCCGACCCCGTCGCCTGCTCCCCGCAGCGCACGTCGCCGCACGATTTCCGAACCCTAACAGGCGAGACGAAACACCCGATGACACGGTCCTCTTCGATCCCCCGCCAGAAGGTGCTTCAACGGGCCGTCTGGGCATGCGCCGCGGCGTTGGTCGTCAGCCCCGCGGTGCGCGCGCAAGCCGAGCCGGAGGCGACGCCCGCCGCGGCAACTGCGGCGAGTCCGCCGGCCGTTCTGGCCGAACCGCTGGTCGACAGCGGCCAGATTCCGATGAAGAATCTGCTGCAAGTCATGCGCGACGGCGGGCCGCTAATGATCCCCATCGGCTTGTGCTCGGTGATCCTGATGGTCTTCGTGTTCGAGCGGCTGTTCAGCCTGCGGCGCGGCCGGGTGATTCCCCGGCCGTTCGTCAAGCGGTTCCTGCAACAACTCCGCGACGGCCAGTTGAGCCCTGAGTCGGCGTTGGAATTGTGCGACCAAAACCGCAGTCCGGTAGCCGAGGTGTTCGCCGCCGCGATCCGCAAATGGGGCCGGCCGGCCGTCGAGGTCGAACAGGGCATCATCGACGCCGGCGAACGGGTGACCAACGAACTCCGCAAGTACCTGCGGGTGATCAACGGCATCTCCACGGTGACGCCTTTGCTGGGGCTGCTCGGCACGGTGGTTGGCATGATCCAGACCTTCAACACGATCGCCGTCGGCGACGCCATGGGCCGCCCGGAAATGCTCGCCGGAGGCATCGGCCAGGCCCTGTTGACGACGGCCGGAGGACTCTCCGTCGCCATTCCGGCCTTGATCGTCTACCTGTACTTCGTGGGCCGCGTCGATCGGCTGATTATGGACATCGACGGCTTGAGCCAGCGTATCGTCGACGTCATCGCCGCCGACGGACAGCGGATGCACGACGCCGACCGGCCGGCGGGCGAGAAAAAGACCAAGAAAGTCGCGTGACCTGGGCAACCTGTTCCACGGCCGGATAGTGGACTGGAGAAAACTCGGCTGTGAACCGAAACAACCCGTAGAGCAAGGAAGCTCGGCGCCGTCGCTGCGCTCGGACCTGCCATGTCCCTCAAGACCCACCAAGACGAATTGCCCACGATCAATTTGACGCCGATGCTCGACATCGTCTTCAATCTGATCATTTTCTTCGTCGTAGGCACCCGGTTCGTCGGGGCGGAAAGCAAACTGCCCGTCAAGGTTCCGGAGGTGAGCGAGGCCGGAAAGCTGCAGCCGACGCCGGAGAAATGCGTCATCAACGTCTACCGGGACGGACAGATTTCGCTGGACGACCGATTCCTGACAGCCGAGCAACTCCGGCAGGAACTTGCGGCCGCACGGGCTCAGTACGCCGGTTTGGGCGTGATCGTGCGAGGTGACGCGGAGGGAACATTCCAAAGCGTCGCAACCGTGTTGAATGCGTGTCGCCAGGCGGGTATCTCCGAAATGGGAATCTCCGTGCGGTTGCCGACGAAAGGCGGCTAAACAATGGACTCGGCAGCCCTGGCCGTCACCCCGATCCCCGGCTGGTGCGTGACAGGGATCGCGTTGCAGACGAACGCCCTGCTGATGGTCGCCGCGTTGGGCGTGTTGGGCGGCAGCCTGCTGATCCTGCTCTTCCGACGCTGGGGCCGCGGCCATCCGCTGGCCAAGTGCGTTGCCTTGTCCATCTTTGCGCATCTCCTGTTGCTCGCGTCCGCCTGCGGGGTGCAGTTGTTCACCGATCTGCCCGCCCGCGGGCCTCAGTCGGTCATCCACCTGACCGTGGTGGACGCCGGCGAGGAGCTGCCGCAGACGACTCCGGAGCCGCCTGACACGCCGCCGAGGGAAGACTCGCCCGAACCGATCGCCCCGGTCGCGCCGCCGGAGGAAATCGACGCCCAGGACGTTCCACAACCGCCGCGCATGCCGGATCTGGCGACGCCGATGGCCGAACCGCCGGCGCTGGCCGATTCGCCGATTCGCGACGTGGGATCCGAGCCCCCTCCGGAACTTTTGCCCGCCCCGCCCAGCGAGACGCCGCCCCCGGCCGCGCTCGAGCCGCCCGCACCTTCGCCGCTGGCGGAACAGCTTGCCCAGCCCCCCACGCCGGAGCCGGAACGCTTGATCGTCGCGGAGGTACCCCCGGCGTTGCGCGTGACCGACCGGCCGACGGAATCGCCCGCGGCACAGACGGACGAACTGCAGCGGTTGATCGACATGCCGCTGCCCCTGCCGCCCGCTTCGGCACTGGCCGACTCGCAGGATCACGTCAAGGCAGCCGACGACACTCCCGGTGAAACCCGCGAAGCCCCCGCTGCGGAAACGCCGGCGTCGGCCGCACCGCGGGTGTCCGCCGACGGGTGGTCGCTGGCCTCGTCGAACGGCAAGCCGGCTTGGGAACAGGCCCCTGCACAACCGCTTGCGGAGCCGCGGGAGTTCCCGAATGCCTATCGCAATCGCGGCGCCGCGCAGCGTGCCGCCGCCCTGGCGTCCGGCGGCGGCAACGGCCTGACCGAAGCGGCCGTCCAGGCGGCCTTGAACTGGCTGGCCGCCCATCAGAACGAAGACGGCCGCTGGGACTGCAATCTGCACGGCGGCGGCCGTGAGACCAAAACGCTCGGTCACGATCGCGGCGGCGCGGGCACCGAGGCCGACACGGCGGTGACCGGCTTGGCGGTCCTGGCCTTCCTGGGTTCGGGGCAGACGCATCAGGACGGCAACCATGCCAGCACGGTCCGCCGAGGCCTGGAATTCCTCGCCCGCAGTCAAGCGGCGGACGGCAATCTGGCCGGCAACGCCAGCCTGTTCGCCCGCATGTACTGCCACGGCATGGCGACGCTGGCCCTGGGCGAAGCCTACGGCATGACCGACGATCCCGGCCTGCTTCCCTTCCTGAAACGGGCCCTGGGCTACACGATCCGGGCGCAGCATCCGCTCACCGGCGGCTGGCGTTACCAGCCCGGCGACGAAGGGGACACGAGTCAACTGGGGTGGCAGCTGATGTCGCTGCACAGCGCGGAATTGGCGGGCGTGGCCGTCCCGGCCGCGACGCGAGCCGGCGTGATTCGTTTTCTGAACACCGTCACCACGGGGCCGCAACGGGGCTTGGCCAGTTACCGTCCGCGCACCGCGCCGTCGCGGACGATGACCGCCGAAGCCCTGGTCTGCCGCATGTTCCTCGGTCTGCCGCAGGACGAAGCGGCCGTTCGCGAGGCGATCGCCTACCTGCTGCAGGAGACGCCGCAGGGCGGGCCGTTCAACGAGTACTACTGGTACTACGCCACGCTGGCCCTGTTCCAGATTCAAGGCCCCGCCTGGGAGGCCTGGAACGGAGCGTTGCAGAAACGCCTGCTGGCCGCCCAAGAGACCAGCGGCACCTTGGCCGGCAGCTGGCCCACGCACACCGTCTGGGGCGGCTACGGAGGCCGCGTCTACACCACCGCGATGAACGCCCTGTGCCTGGAAGTCTACTACCGCCACCTGCCTCTGTACCGCACGCCGCCAGCCCCCCCGGCGGCAGTCTCTCCCTAGACGCGGGACCGGTCGCGTTGCCCGACGCCGCGGAGTTCCTGGGAACTCCGCGTTCCTGTATCATGGTCCAGGACAACCGCGGGCCAGGAACCAAAGGAGCTTTGATTCATGAAAACGGACCGTTTCCCTTGCCGCCGTGTGATCCTGTTGGCCGCCGTCTGCCTGAGCGCCTGGCCGTCGCGAGGCGAGGATTCACCTCGTGATGCGGATCGCCCGCGTTACCTGATCATCCACGCCGACGACGCCGGCATGTGCCATTCGGCGAATCGGGCAACGACCGAGGCGTTGGAGCATGGAATCGTCACGTCGTGCAGCGTCATGATGCCGTGTCCGTGGGTCACGGAATTCGCCGAATACGCCAAGGCGCATCCCCAATTCGATTACGGCGTCCACCTGACGCTTAATTCCGAATGGAAGCAGTACCGCTGGGGACCGGTGGCGGGAAAGGACCGGGTGCCCAGTCTGGTCGATGAGCACGGTTACCTGTGGCCCCGCGTGGAACAGGTGGCGAAGCACGCCAAGCCGGAGGAGGTGGCGATCGAACTGCGAGCCCAGATCGCGCGGGCAAGACAACTGGACATTCCCCTCAGTCATCTCGACACGCACATGGGGGCCCTGGCCAGTCGGCCGGACCTGGCGGAGATCTACGTCGCGGCAGGAATCGAACACGATCTGCCGGTGCTGTTCCTTCGAGCGTCGAATCCGAAGCTGGCCGCCGCCTACCCGGCGCTGCGCGACGTGGGTTCGTCGCTGGCGGCTCGGCTGAACGAACGGCGTCTGCCGCTGCTGGACGACCTGGCGCAGTTTTACGGCGGCGACTCGCATGCGCAGCGGCGGGACAACTATCGAAAGGCCCTCCGGAGCCTGCCGCCCGGCGTGAGCCAGCTGATTATCCACTGCGGCCTGGACGATGCGGAACTGCGTGCGGTCACAAGCAGCGCCGGACGCCGCGACGGCGACCGGCGCATTTTTACGGATCCCGAAATCGGCCGCCTGATCCGGGACGAAGGGATCCGGTTGATCAGTTGGAAGCAATTCCGCGAACTGCGCGGCAAGCCGTCCGGGACCGCTGGACAGGAATGAGCCCCCCCCCGCGCCTTGGCAAGAGCAGGCCGCCCGCGATTCGATCTCCGCACGCGTGGTGCCGCCCGGCGGCCGCGGCCCGCGGCAGCGCAAACAGAACAGGCGATCTGCAGGGGCAACGCTGGCAGCCTCGTACGTCTTTCACCGTAAGCGGAATTGTCGCGTTCGCGCGGCAGTTGGTTCCGCAGTGGGATTGCCTACGGGAGTGGATTGAGTTGTAATCGAGTTGAGTTGTAATCGAGTGTTCTGTCAGGCCTCGCTGGATGGGCCGCCGGAAACACCTTCCAGCCCAGGCCGGAGTGACATCCAGCCTGCGGTCCCCGAAGTCATGGCGAACAGAGCCCCGCAGGACTCCGCCTTGACCTTGCCGCGTCGCAGTTCATGGACAGGTTACCAGACCGTACGTTCCAGCGGGCCCTCGACAAGGAGATGACGGCATGAAACTCCTTCCGGTTTGTGTGATGTGGTTTCTCGCGACTGCGGCGGCCACCTCCGCGGAAGATCTCACGGTGCTGACCACGGCGGCTGACGGAATCACGCCCGGAAAGCAGTTGGATACCTACCTGAAGCAGCAGTTCTATCAGCACGTGGACCGGCGTCTGCAGGAATACGAGGCGGTGAAATCCCGAGCGGACTGTGCGCGGTGGCAGCAGGAGCGGCGCGAGTTTTTCCTGGAGCAGCTCGGCGGATTCCCCGACCGCACGCCGTTGGACGCGCAGGTGGTCGGCCGACTGGAGGGTAAGGGCTACCGCGTGGAGAAGGTCATCTTCCAAAGCCGGCCCCGGCATCGCGTGACGGCGAATCTGTACTTGCCGCTGACGCCGCCTCCGTACCCCGGCGTGCTGGTTCCCTGCGGTCACAGCCACAACGGCAAAGCGGCCGGTCAGTACCAGCGGATCTCGATCCTGCTCGCGAAACACGGAATCGCAGCCCTTTGTTACGACCCGATCAGTCAGGGGGAGCGATATCAGATGCTGGATGACCAGCGAGAACACGCCCACTTCGAGACGGCGACGTGGGTAAAGGTGCCGCATCCGCGAGTGCACATTCTGTGTACGATCGAACATACGACCGCGGGCTTGGGCTGCATTCTGCTGGGCTCCAACCTCGCCCAGTACCGGATCTGGGACGGCATGCGGGCGATCGATTACCTGCAGAGCCGCAGCGACATCCTCGCGGACAAGATCGGCTGCACCGGGAATTCCGGCGGCGGCACGTTGACCTCGTACCTGATGGCGTTGGACGACCGCATCGTGGCCGCGGCTCCGGGCGGCTTTCTGATGACCTTCCGACACCTGATCGACACCAACGGGCCGCAGGACGCCGAGCAAAACATCTACGGGCAGATCGCGTTCGGCCTGGACGAAGCGGATTACGTGATCCTGCGGGCGCCGAAACCGACGCTCGTCTGCGCCTCGACGCGAGACAAGACGTTTCCCATCGAAGGAACCTGGCCCCTGTTCCGGGAAGCCAAACGGTTCTATACCAGGCTGAGATACCCGGAGCGGGTTGAGCTGGCCGAGCCCGACGCGCCGCACGGCTTTACGCTCCAAACGCGCGAAGCCACCGTCCAGTGGATGCGCCGCTGGCTGCTGGGCAGCGACGATGTTGTCCGCGAAATCGACGAACTGCCCGAGCCCCTGACCGACGACCTGCTCTGGAAACTCAGCGACGGCGACTGGACCGATCAACAACTCCAGTGTACGGCCGCCGGACAGGTGCTGCTGACGCCGGGCGAGAAATCGGTGTTCCAACTGAACGCGGAGCTCGAACAGGGACTCCGCAAGACGCGGTCAGCCGCCTGGGAGAAGCTGTCCGCGGCCGGCCGTCGCGATCTGGTAAGGAAGACGCTGGCCGGACTGGCTCCCTGCAAGAACCCCGCCGCCGCGTCCGCCGAAATGCCCCCAACAACACCGGCCTGCGAATCGGTCGGCACGATTCAGCGCGACGGCTACTCGATCGAGAAGCTGATCCTCACTCCGGAACCGGGCCTTCGCCTGCCCGGCCTGGCGTTTGTCCCCGCGCAGCCGAACGGCGAGGCCTGTCTGTATCTGCACGGCGAGAGCATGAAGGCCGACGCCGGACCGGGCGGCCCGATCGAGGCGATCGTGCGGCAGGGCCGGATCGTGCTGGCCGCCGAACTCCGCGGCATTGGCGAGACAGAGCCCGGCCACGACAAACCCGATTACGGGCGCGGACGGTTCGGACGCGACGTCCAGGAGATCTTCCTGGCCTACTTGATCGGCCGTTCGTACGTCGGGATGCGCACGGACGACGTCGCCGCCTGGGCACGCGTGCTCGCCGCGTACCGGACGACGCCCGATCGGCCGAACGGGCTGCACCTGGTCGCGATCGGCGAGGCGGCCATCCCGGCCCTGCATGCGGCAGCGCTGCACGCGGGACGTTTCGCTGCGGTGTGTTTGCGCGAGACGATCTGTTCGTGGACGGAAATCGTGCGGACACCGGAGAACCTGAATCAGGCGGCGAACGTCGTACACGGCGTTTTGAAACACTACGATCTGCCGGACCTGATCGAACTGGCGGGCGCGGACAAGGTCCGCGTCGAACAGCCTGTGGATGTGATGGGCCGGCCGCTCGCGGCGCACCGATGACCTTCCACCTGTTTTGCGAATGCTTGCCCCAAGGAGACTCTCATGCGACCGTTCCTGTTCTGCAGTTGCTTGTTGGCGGCGGCCATCTCCAGTCACCCGTCGGCGGCCCTTGCGGCCGGAGACGGCGGCCCGCTGCGGGTGGCGACTTTTCGCGCGGATCTCACTCCGCCCTTGGGAACGCCGACCTATCCCAGCGGCAAACCGCTGGAAACCGTGGAAACGCCGCTGTGGGCCAAGGGGGTCGTCCTGGATGACGGCCGGCAGCGCGTGGTCCTGTGTGCGATCGACTGGTGCGGCCTGTGCGGACCCGTGCATCGCCTGTTTCGAGACAAGCTCGCGGAGGGGGCGGCGACCGAGGCTTCGCACGTGACCGTCCACACCGTTCACCAACACACGGCCCCTTACCTCCCCATCGGCACCCTGGAACGGCAAGTCACGACCGGCGGCCCGTCCGAGACCCTCGATCCGTCCGTCATTAGGCAGCTCGCGCAACGGCTGGGCGATGCGGTCAAAGCGTCGCTGGAACAGTTCCGGCAGTTCGACTCGATCGGCGCCGGCCAGGCCCCCGTCGAGCGCGTCGCCGCGGCGCGGCGGATTCTCACCGACGGCGGAAAGATCCTCACTCGCTGGAGCGCTTGCAAGGACCCCGATTTGCGAGCGAAGCCGGAAGGACGCATCGATCCGATGCTCAAAACGATCACCCTGGCCCACGGCGACAAGCCGCTGGTCCGCATCCACTACTACGCCACGCATCCGCAGAGCTTCTACGGCGATGCTCGCGTCTGCTACGACGTTCCGGGCTTTGCCCGCGAGCGGCTCGAAGAAAAGGAGCAGGTGTTCCAGATCTACTTCACCGGCTGTGCCGGCGACGTGACGATGGGCAAGTACAACGACGGCACGCCGCAGGCCCGCACGGAACTGGCCGACCGCCTGTACGCGGCCATGGAGGCGTCTGTTGCCGCAACCCGCATCGAGCCGGCCGGCCGCCTCGTCTGGCGGACGCTGCCCCTGGTGCTGCAGCTGAAGGACGAAGCCGACCGTGACTTGGCCAAAAACCGGGCCCTGCGGGATGATCCCACGCAGCCCGCCAAGGCGCGTCAGCAGGCGTCGCGGCGTCTGGCCCTGGCGGAGTGGCTGAGTCAACCCCTGCAATTGAACCTCTTGCGCCTGGGGCCGGTCCAGGTGGTGCATCTGCCCGGCGAGAGCATGATCGAGTTCCAGCTGTTCACGCAACAGCAAAGGCCGGACCGCTTCCTGGCCGTCGCCGCGTACGGCGATCTGGCAACCGGCTACATCTGCACCGAAGAGGCCTTCTCTCAGGGCGGCTACGAACCCAGCGCGTCGCGCGTCGCCCCGAACTCCGAAGCCGCCCTCAAACAGGCCATCCGTAACTTGCTGGAAGCCGAATAGTTGGACAGCGTTCGTTGGGACTCGCCATGGAGTGCAAGCGTTAAATCTGTTTCGCCTTGCGCTCCGTTCCGGCCTCCGTCCGAAAGGGCCGCAATCGAGCCGCCCAGGACGACGCTCTGGGTGGCAGTGAGAATCAACGCTGGGAAGCCTCGCAGGGGACGCAACAACCGCCGCGCGGCGGCCTATCGGGTGGGTGAACCGGCGCCGCAAGGCGATCGTTTTCGTGCTCAGCAGGCATCGCCGCCGACCGTGGGCCAGGGGTGGCCGAAGATGCCCTTGCCGTTGTCCGCGACTCTGTTATGATCGCGCAGCTTTCGCCACCACACCAGAGGCACGATACAGAGGGAGCCGCGCGATGATTCCCGGACGGAAACTGCTGACCGCAGTCTTGTTGCTTGGCGTGATTCATCCCCTCGCCTGTGCCGCCGAACCGCCCGGCTTGGGGAACCGTTTCCCGCTGGGCGTCTACTGGCCCTGGGAACGCACGGCCGGGCTTGCCAAACGGAACGGCGTGGACAAGTGGGATTTCGTCGAACGCTGCCTGGACAACCTCAAACGGCAGGGCTTCGATGCGGTGTGGGCCGTGAACCTGGGAATACCCGACCTGCCCGGCTTGGCCCAGCGGATGGCGGCCCGCGACATGCAGCTGGTGCCTGCCCTCGGCGAACTGCATTACAACGTCCAGTGGCGGCGGAACAACTGGACTTACCTGGAGAAGGAATCCAAGCGGGCCATCGCGGCGGTCGGAGACTCGCCGGCTATCCTGGCCTGGGCTCTGTGCGACGAACCTCGCCGCAACCTGGTGGACGAAATGGAGACCTTCCGCCAGAAATTCGCCAGCTGGGGAGCGCGACAGCCGGCCGTCGTCGTCACCATGTGGCCCGACTCGCCGACTTACGCCGAGCAAGCTGGATTCGAGACGGTCTGTACCGACCTCTACCCGTTTTTTTCGCGGGGCAATCCCAACGGTCCCAACACGCCGGCCGCGTCGCGATCCTGGTACCGTCGCCAAACCCAGGCGACCCTACGAGCGGCCGTCAAGAACGGTCGGACGCCCTGGATCATGCCCCAGTGCTTCCTCGATATCTGGGGGCCGTGGAAGTACGACGAGCAACTCAACGCCGTCCTGCTGCCGGGATCCATCCTGCACTGGCGTCAGCCCACCGTCGGCGAGATTCGCTGGCAGGTCTGGAGCGCCGCCGCTGCGGGGGTGAAGGGATTCTTCTGGTTCGTCTTCCTGCCTCCGCCCCAAGATCAACCGGACGCGAAGCCCTACGTGGGTCCGACCTTTCCGCCGACGCTGGCGGTGAAGGAAGCAACACCCGTCGGCGGTCCGGGCGGCCTCCTGCGACCGGACGGCAGCGAAACGCCGGAGTGCCTAGCTGCGGCCGAGGCATTCGCATCAATCCGGCCGCTGCGGTCCCTCCTGCAGGACGCCGCCCCGCTTGCCGAGCCATGCGGCACGGTCTCGTCGCCAGGGTGGATTGGCGCGCTCCGCAATGCCACGGCCGATCGCACCTTCGCTGCCTTGGTAAATGACGACACCGATCAACAGCAGACACTGAAGGTCACCCTATCGAAGCCCTGCCGCGTGCGTGATCTCCGTAGCGGCAACTGGCTTGAGCGATCAGCCGACAACACTGTTCTTGTGACGCTCGGTCCCGGCGACGGCACTTTTCTGGATGTCGTGGCAGCTGCCGCGGAATAGGGGAACCAAAGGAATCGCATGGCTGCGAGCGCTTCTTTTGCACCGATCCCAACACGACTCCACGCGAGATCGTGGAAACGTACGCGGACCGTTCGTCGATCGAGCAGGACTTCCACGGCGTCAAGCAAGTCGGGGACGCGGGCCAGCAACACGTCCGCCACCTGTGAACGAACATCGCGGTGTTCAATCTGAACTTGTGGGTGCAAACGTTGGTGGAACGCTGGGCCTGGAACCAACCGGTTGGGGAAATCTGCGGCCGTCACGACTCCCCGCGGGATGGCAAGGGACGGTGCCCGAATCATGCCGATCAAGGCAACGTCTCAGGTTTTCGGAACGTGCAGATTATCAGCATGGGGCGGTTTCTTGTTGGCCCCTGTCAACAGGTCCGACGGGAAGGCTCGGCATTCGTTCCGTGCAAGTCTGAGGGCCATCGAGCGTTTCGGACGCGAGATTGCAGCCCCGATTCCATCAGGTTTCGGACTTTGCGTTCGCGGTTGGCGGCGGGGCCCTGCAAGCGGACGCTGGCGACGGCACGTCACCGCAGGCCGGCGGCGATGCGTTTGGCCCAGATTTCGGCGACCTGGGAAGGGCCGCTGCCGTAGGCTGCGGCAAAGGTGGCGTCGAAATCCTGGCCCGAACGGACGCCGTCCAGCAACGTGCGCCAGCGGCGGGCGTCGATCAGCAGCAGTTTGACGAAGCTGTAGCTCGCCACGTCGGCGGATTCGGGAGACGTCTTGCCGGTCTGGAAGTCGTCCGCCCGCTGGAACGACGCCGCAACGGCGGGCACGGCAGAATCCCATGCTTTGACACGGGCGTCGTCCGGCAGCAGCCTGGCAGCCGCGGCACGCCCCGCGCCTTCGGCGAACCAACGCGGGACAGCGCCCAGGTTGGCGACGCACAGGCCGGTCAGTTGTTGCATCAGGAGGGCCTCCATGGAGTACTCGCCGCCGGGCGGCACGAGCGACACGCCGTATCCGTCGGCGGCGCTGCCCGTCCAATGGCCGCTCCACTCGGCCGGCGGCGTCCGCTGTTCCGTATTCGTGCCGAACTGCGCGTAGTCCTCGCGTTTGGCCAGCAGGAACAACGTCACTCGGCCTGGGATCAGGCTCTCGGGGTCCGACGCCACGAGGAACTCGGCGATCTTCGGCAACCGCGACTCGGCCAGTTCCCCGTTTTGCTGCAGCGTCGGTTCGCTCACATTGCCCAACAGCAGGAAGTGCTTTGTTTCGGCGCGGGCTGCCGGGCTGCCCGGCAGGGCCAACTCCCAGGTCTTGAGCGCCGCTTGTTCGCGGGCTGCGGTCGCGTCATCGGCCGCCGCCGGCACGTCGGTCTTCGCCGCCGGGTCGGTCTTCGCTGGAGGCTTGAGTTGCGCCAGATCCTGCCGCTCGTTGGGGCCGTCGAACTTGGCGCCCGCGGCGATCCACTGTTCGATCTTGGCCACCTCTGCGTCGCTCAGCGGCGGCTGATCCTTGGGCATTCGTTCGCCGTCGGCCGTGCCTTTGAGTTTCCTGACCAGCAGGCTGCCCGCGGCGTCTCCCGCGGCGATGGTCGGCCCCCTGACTCCGCCCCTCATCAGGCCGACGAACGTCACCAGGCTCAAGCGAGCGCTGGGGCGACGCTCCCGGTCGCCTCCGTGGCAGTTCAGGCATTTTTCGACCAGCAGCGGGGCGATGTCCGACGCAAAGCTGATCCCGGCCGCTTCCGGGGGCGTTTCGGACGTCTCCAGTTTCTTCAGCGGTGGCAGCGTCACGCCCTCCAACTCCAGCAGCGAGTGGGCCTTCGACAGGCGATCATAGATCGGCGTCAGTGCGGCGGCCAACCCGGCGTCGCCGCCTGCGGCCAGTTCTTCGAACTTCTGTTGGGCCGAACGGACGGCGTCGGCACAGTCCTTGTATTTGCCCTGCTTGAACAATCGCGCCGCATCGCTCACCGACTCGTTCAGCGCGTCGATTTCCTGTGTCTTGTCCGCCATTGAATCGGCGCCGACGACCGGGATGCTCGCCCAACTGACCGTCAGCAACATCGCCCCCAAGCACCTCAATGGTACGCTCATGACTGGGATTCCTCGCGAATTGGCCTTGCCTCACGATCGGACGCGGCCGGAAGCCGTTTTCGGTCAGGCCGTGCTCCGTTTGGGGGATTTGCCGGCCGAAAACGACTCCCGCCCGTTGCCTCGCAGTATACCCCAGTCGAATGGCCGGCGACAGACGTAGCGACCGTTTCACGCCGGCCCGCAGCGCACGCGAGCGAGACGCTTGCTGGCATGCCGCCGCCTTCCGTGGCGCGCCGGCACGCCGAGGCAGTTCCGCTTCGGTCGCTGCGCTCCCTGCGCTGCGCTGCGCAGCCCGACCCCACCCCGCGGGTCAGGTACGCAAGGGGACATTTCTATTGGTCAGAAACAGGGGACATTTCTAAGGACGCCCGACAGCGGTCTCCCACCGCGGCCCTTGCAGCGTCGCCTTGACGCTTTTAGAATGACGGCCTTTCGCGGATGTTGCGCACAAGCCCGGCTTTCGGAACGGCCGAGCTGTCCGAGATTCTCGCGCTCCGCGCCTCGCGCACCGACGAAGACCTCAACCAGAATGGAATCCCATGTCACGCCGCTTCATTCAGCAACTGACCGACCGCGAACAGGTCGACGGAGTGTTCCTGGTCGCCGACAGACAGCTTCGCACGAATCGCCAAGGCGGGCTGTACCTGCAAATGCGGTTGTCCGATCGCACGGGTTCCGTCACGGGGATGATGTGGAACGCGAACGAGAAGCAATACCATGCCTTCGAGAACGGCGACTACTTGCGGGTTCAAGGCACTGCCCAGCTGTACAACGGAGCCTTGCAGATCATCGTCACGCGCATCGACCGCACGCCGGCCTCGGAGGTGGACGAAAGCGACTTTGTGACGCTGGGCACGGCCGAAGTCGATCGGCTGGCGACGCGGGTCAGCGAACTGCTGCGCGGGATGAAAAACTATCCCTTGCGGAATCTGGCCGACTGTTTCCTGATGGACGAGCCGTTCATGGCCGGCTTTACGGCCGCCCCGGCCGGCATCAAGAACCACCATGCGTACCGCGGCGGCCTGCTGGACCATGTCGTCAGTCTCATGGAACTGACGGCGGTCGTCGCGCCGCGCTATCCGGAAATCGATCCCGATCTGCTGCTGATGGGCGCGTTCCTGCACGATGTCGGCAAGACGCGCGAATTGACCTACGAGCGCGACTTGGCCTACAGCGACGAGGGGCAGTTGATCGGCCACCTAGTGATCGGCGTCGGCATGTTGGACGAGAAGATCCGCGAAGCCGAGAAGCGGTCGGGCGAGCCGTTCCCGGAAGAGTTGCGGCTGCGGCTGCAACACATGATTCTCAGCCATCACGGCGAGTACGAATTCGGCAGCCCCAAGCTGCCGATGACCTTGGAAGCCATCGCGCTGCATTTCCTGGACAACCTGGACTCGAAGATCCACGGCATCAGCGGCATGATGCGTGAAGACGCCAACGACGGCAGCCCCTGGACGCCGTACCAGGCCAGCCTGGGCCGCAAGCTGTTCAAGGGCCGCCGCGTGGAGGACCGTGTTGACTAGACCATTCGGCAGGAAACCACTCAGCCCCAGGACGGCCCGCGGAGGCCGCCGGCAGATCCCATGACCAACTCAGTACGATTGAACATTCAACGGATCGACAGCCAGCAGGCAAACGTCCAACAGGCGCTGGCCGCCCTGCGCGAGAAACTCAGTCCGCGTGGCGACGTGGTCAGCGAGCGCGGCCGCCAGCGGACGATGGAAGTGTTCGGCAGCCCGCTGAGTCCGCAGCAGGTGGTCGAGAAGATCTGCTTGGACGTGCGTCGCGAAGGCCTGGCGGCGGTGCTGCGGTACAGCGAAAAGCTGGACGGCGCACGGCTGACCCCGGAGACCGTTCGCGTCAGCGAGGCGGAGATCGCCGCTGCACACCGTCAAGCCGCGCCGGAGTTCCTGGCCGCCGTCCGTCGCATTCGCGACAACGTGCTGGAGTTCCAGCGGGCCATTTTGCACCGGGACGTGGAGATCCAACGGCCGGCGGGCGTGCGACTGGGGCAGCGTTATGTCCCGTTGCGGCGCGCCGGCGTGTGCGTGCCCGGCGGCGCGGCGGCTTATCCCTCGACACTCCTCATGACCGTCGTCCCGGCTCAGGCGGCGGGCGTCCCGGAAATCGCGGTCGTCGCGCCGCCGACCGCCTTCGGCGCGAACAACCCTGACGTGCTCGCGACCTGCTGCGAATTGGGCGTGAAGGAAGTGTACCGGATCGGCGGCGCGCAAGCCGTTGCGGCGCTGGCCTACGGCGTGCCGGGACTGCCGCCGGTCGACAAGATCGTCGGCCCCGGCAACCTGTTCGTCGCCCTGGCCAAGAAGTTCGTGTTCGGCGAAGTGGACATCGATTCGATTGCCGGGCCGAGCGAGGTGGTCGTGATCGCCGACGAGTCGACTCGCCCCGACTACACCGCCGCCGACCTGCTGGCTCAAGCCGAACACGCACCGGGGGCCAGCATCCTGATCACCTGGAGCCGCCAGACGCTGGAGGCCACGCTGGCGGAACTGGAGCGCCAGGTTGCCCGGTTGTCGCGGTGCGAGGTCACGGTGCAGAGTCTGGAGGATTTCGCCGCCTTGATCCTGGTCCGGGACGAGGACGAGGCCTGTGCCATCACGGATTCGATCGCCCCGGAGCACTTGCACCTGGCCACCGACCACGCCGCCCGGCTGCTGGAAAAAATCCACCATGCGGGCGCCACGTTCCTGGGCAACCACACTCCGGTGGCAGTCGGTGATTACGTCGCCGGCCCGTCGCACGTCTTGCCCACCGGCGGCACCGCCCGCTGGGCCTCCGGGCTGTCGGCCAACGATTTCCTCCGCGCCCACAGCGTGATCGCCTACACGGCCGAGGGCCTGCGGCAGGTGGCCGCGGACGTGCGGCAATTGGCCGACAAAGAAGGCCTGACCGCGCACCGGGCCAGCGTCGACATCCGCCTGGGCTAACGCGAATCGAAGCGGCTCAAACGGCGGCCCCAAGCCTGGCACCGCCGTCGTCAAGGAGCGGAGGGGCCGCGTCTGCTGCGACGGCCGCGCCGGGCGGGCGTTTCGAGAACCTGCAGCGGTCCGCGGACGGCCTGCCGACCGCTCTCACGATTCACACCGCCCACGGCGCGCGGCCCGGCGGGAGACGCAGCAGACGGTTGGCTTCGTCGTCGTCGGCAAAACGCTCGGCGGCCGGGTCCCAGGTCAGCTTGCGTCCCACCTGGCAGGCGATGTAGCCGAGCTGCGCGACCGAGCTGGAACGGTGGCCGACTTCGGCGTCTTCCAGGGTTCTCCGGCGCGTCTTGACGCAGTTGAGGAAGTTGCGTTTCTCGTTCTCCAGCGGGAACGGAAAGTCTTCCGGCTTGACCTCCGCCGTCAAAATCGATTTCGGCTCCGCCTCCAGACGATCCGGTCCGTACCAGCAGCAGATCCAGCCCTCAGTCCCCTCGAAACGCACGTGGACTGACTCGTTGCCGCCGGTCTTGCGGCCCGTGTTGCCGTAGAACAGCTCGACGCCGTCGGCATAGCGATAGTGCAGGTCGAAGCCGAGGATCACGTTCCACAAGCCGTCGGCGGGCGGGAACTCGCCGCGGCCTTCGATCTCCACCGGGCCGGTGAGCTCCGAGTCGTTTCCCCACTGGACGACGTCCAGCGGATGATGGCCCCAGTTGCAGATGCCGCCGTCGCAGTAGGTGCGATTGCCGTACCAGCCCGGCCGATCGTAGCCGGCGGTGTAGGTCTTGAGCGCATGAACCCGTTTTTCCGTGTAGGGAGCAAACGGCGCCGGCCCCAGCCACATGTCGTAATCCAGCTCCTCCGGGACCGGCATGGCCGGCTGCATGGCCAGCGGCTTGTTCCAGCACGGGGCCACGGTGCGGATCGTCTTGAGTTGCCCGATCTTGCCGGTGCGCACGAGGCTGACGGCCTTGTACCAGGTCGGGATCGAGCGGAATTCGCTGTCGGTGCGGAACACGCACTGGGCCTTGGCCGCCGCGTCAGCCAGAATCCGCCCGTGGGCGATGCACAGCCCGATCGGCTTTTCGCAGCACACGTCTTTGCCCGCGCGGATCGCCGCCAGCGCGATGGGCACATGCCAGTGGTCGGGCGTCGTGATCATCACCGCGTCGACGTCCTTGCGGGCGAGCACCTCGCGGAAGTCCGTCGTGCGAAAACAGCCCTGCATGGCGTCCAGGTCGAACTGGTGCCGCTGGGCCACCGCCACGGCCGCCGGATTCTCTTTCGAGAATCGGAGCCGCCAGCGGTCGACGTCGCACAGCGCGACGATTTGCGCATCGACCGACCGAGCGAACACCGGCAGGTTGTGGGCGATCGCCTGTCGTCCCAGGCCAATCATCCCGATCCCGATGCGGTTGCTGGGAGCGACCTTGCCGTCGGCGCCCAGCGCCGAGGCCGGGAGGATGGTGGGAATTGTCAGACCGGCGCTTAACGCGGCGCCGGTGGCCGCCAGAAAACGCCGACGCGAGAATCGGGAGCGTCCGGCGGACGCACGGTCGCGGATCGTTGAGGACATGGGTTGCTCCTTGAACTCAGGGGGCAGGCACTTCAAACTTCAATCTTTGCCGACGAACGAAGAATCATGTTGCTGATCTCTTTTCGGCGAAGATTGAAGTTTGAAGTGCCTGACGCCGACTTGGGATTCACCCTCGTACACACACTCCGACACGCAGATCTCTTCCAGACCTCTTCTGCGCGTGTTTGCCTGGACATCGCCGCTGGACGCCCGGCTGATCGGCGTTAGACCTCGTCCGGGATGACGTACGGCGCCCGGTATTCGCGGCGCAGGAAGCCGTCGGCTTCGCGGTCGTTGACGAAGCGTTCCGTCTGGGGATCGAAATGGACGCTGCGGCGCAGCTGGCAGGAGATCTTGGCCAGGTGGCAGACCGTGTTCGACAGGTGGCCCTGTTCGACGTCGGCGTTTAGATCCTCGTGCTTTCGGCTGCGGATAGCGTCGATCCAGTTCTTGAAGTGCGGGGCGCTTTCGGACCGCCAGTCGGTCAATTGGCCGGCGGCGAGTTTGTCTCGCATCTGGCCGGCGGTCTTGAACGGACCGGGCTCGTTCTTCGGACCGAGGAACGAGTAGTAGCTGGAATAGTCCGGGAAGATCATGTAGCCTTTCGTGCCAAAGAAGATCTCGCCGACGCACTGGTTCTCGGCGACGAACGGATACTTGTCGCGCATCTCGGCCTCCGAGTTCGTGTACCAATGGCGAAACTCGAACGTGACCAGCACCTTGCGGCCGGCCCACTGACAGAGGAACGCCTGGGTGTTCGGCGTGTCGGCATCGTCGGCGTCGCCCGGCGGGAAGCGGTCGCCCAGCGACATCACGGTGATGGGATGCTGGTCCAAGCCCAGGCCCCAGCGGATTCTGTCGATGTCGTGGACCGTCTGGTTGGCGACGTCGCCGCTGGCGAAGTTCGAGATCCAGTACCAACGGCGATGGTGGAAGTTGCTGTACTCGACCATCTTTGCCGGACCGACCCAGGCGTCCCAGTCCAACCCTGCGGGCACCGGTTGTGGATTGTGCTTGCCCAGGTTGCCGCGCATCTTGTAGGTCATCCCGCGGGCCATGTACAGGTCGCCGATCAGCCCGTCCTTGAGCTGCTGCATGCCCTCCCGGATGTTCGCGTTGGAGCGGTTCTGGGTGCCGACTTGGACCATGCGGCGGTACTTGCGGGCGGCGTTGACCATCTGCCGGCCCTCCCAGATGCACCACGTCGGCGGTTTTTCCACGTACACGTCCTTGCCCGCCTGGCAGGCCCAGATGGTCTGCAGCGCGTGCCAGTGGTCTTGCGTCGAGAAGCTCACGGCGTCGATGTCCTGATCTTCAAACAGTTTGCGCTGCTCGGTGTAGGTCTTGAGCTTCAGGCCCTCCAGATCGGGATAGGCCTTCACCGCGGCATCGAGCTTCTTCTGATCGCAATCACAGATTGCGGCGATTTCGACGTTCTCCGATTCTTTGAGGACCGTCAGGCTGCCGATGTGCGACCGCATACGGCCCCCGAGGCCGACCAGCCCCACGCGGATCCGATCGTTCGCGCCGCGGATATTCATGGCCACAGCGGGCATTGCGAAGGTGGCGATTCCCGCGACCGTTGTGGACGATTTGAGAAAACTGCGTCGTGTTGTCATCGTAAGACTCCTGGGTTGATCTTGGCTGGAACTCAATCTACGGTAGCAGGCAGCTGTACGGGTGTGAGCGCGGATGCCTTGGGTGCCGATGCTTGAGGAACTTGTCACGGATGGGATCGCACTTTCACAGTTCTCCGCCTTCGCTTTTCAACGTCCTTTCTCGTCACCCGTCGGCGGACGATCGAATCCAGAACCAACCACCGTCGCCTCCGTACTCGACCATCCTGAGAAACGGCAATCCGACCAGACCGGCAAATTCCGGATGGCTCCGTTTGCCTACGTTCACAATGGAATCGTTGGCATAGCCGAGGGTTCTCACATCCAACGCGAGTTCAGGAATTGCGATCCGCAACCAGCCTCCCTCAAGGATGCCGAAGTCCGAATCCGTGATGACGGAGTCACGCCAACGCAAAGACTGCATGGTCATCGAGTCGACAATAATCGCGCACGGGTTCCCGGTGTCAACGAGGAACTCCAACTCTTGAATGCGGTCGCTCACGGAAATCAACTGAAGGCGGACCCATGCCCGTGCGGGCTCGCCCTTGTAGACGTTTCGTTGCTCCGACGGCAGGACAGGCATGGAATCTACAGCAGGATGGAGACCTCTTCAGGATAATTTGCACCGGCCTGGACCACGAACACGTCCGGGCGGTCCTTGTCAATCGCGGCCAAGGCATCCGTCAGTTCATCGAATGTGGCCGCATCTGCCACAATTTGGCCATCGTCGAAAGCGACGAAACGTCCGGGCGGATATCGGTTACTCAACTCCAGTTTCGCTCTTTGGAAGGCGGCCTGATTCTTCACTTGATTCGAGTTCATGGCGATTTCCCCGAAGGGCAGCGAACGGCTCGTCCCAACCCTCAACCACCGCTGGGACGTCTCTTATCATCACATTTCGGCCGGATTATGTCCACCTGAGACACTGCGCCTACGGAAGCCGATAGCTGCACAAGTGCGAGCCGCTGGCGAACCAGATGCGGCCGTCCAGATAGTCGCCACCGGCGCCCAGCGGGATGGGCGATTTCGCCAGCAGCTTGATGCTCCATTTCTCCGGCTCAATGCGGGCGATCGAGCGTGTGAACAGGGCGTAGACTTCCTGGTTCGGGCCGCGCACGAACACGCGCGGACCCTGGTGCGAGACGGTCCCTCCGAATTCGGCGGCGACCGACTGCTGGTGGACCACCTTGCGGCTGGCTGGATCGAAGACGAAGAAGTTGGTCCGATCGGCAAAGCCCCAGACGAGCTTGTCGGGTCCGAGGCACAGGTCCGTGTAGCCCTGCACGCCCGGAAACACGGGCTCGTGCCACTCGACCTGCTTGGTCGCCTCGTCCAGCAGATAGAGTTCGGCCTGCTGGGCCTTGCGCTCGCCGCCCGTGCCGGGGCTGGTCGTCGTGCCGCCCAGCAGTTTGCCGCCGGGCAGCGCGACGAGGCTCATCGTCGAATGCTGCGGGAGGATCTGCTCGTGGGTCCGCAGCACGCGGTCGCCGCTGGAGCGATCCCAGAACAGCAGGCCTCCGCCGGTCATGCCATAAGCGGGCGTGCCGCCCACGACGATCGTCCGGCCGTCAGGGTGGGCCAGGAGCTTGGCCGGCCGGATGATCGTGGGTGAGCATTTGGTGAGCATGCGGGGATTGCAGTCCTGGCGGCCTTCCACGGTGTCGACCCACGGTGCGGCCGGATCCCATTCCAAGAGATGGCCGCCGGAATACGCACCCACGAAGAAGTGGTCGCCTTGGCGTCCGACCGTGTTCCACTGCCCGAAGGCCGAGTGCCGCACCCACTCGTCGCGGCGCGGATCGTAGCTGAAGAACCGCATCGGAAACGCACTGCCGCCGCAGATCGTGTCGTTGGGGGCGGTAGCCACGCCCATCACGTGCGCGCCTTCGCTCTGGCAATCGAAGGGGATCGTCTTTTGGCTCTTGGTCTGGGGGTCTTCGACCACGAGATTTCCCTCCAGCAAGTCCAGGTTCCGCACGCGGCGGCCGTCGGGAAACACGGCGTGGAACAGCCCCTGGCTGCCGGCGATCAGACGCCGCTCGGTGAACTTCGGCCGCGGGCCGACGGACGTGGCCTGGCCCTGGTGCAGCACGAGCCAGTTGTCCGAACGGGAGGAATTCGGCTGTCCGTAGACCTTGCCGTCCGCGCCGGCGAAGACAAGGCCCGAGCCATGCCCGCGCTCGCGCTCCGGCACGAGCGGGACGGCTTTCCGCGACTTGGAATCAAAGGCGATGATCTGGCAGGCCGTGCTGCCCACGCCGAGGTAGACCCAGCCCGCATCGTCGGCGGCGACAGACCGCGGATACTGGGCCCAATTCTGCTTGTACAGGTGCCCGTAGTCGGTCACCTCTCCCGTCTGCGGATCGAAACTCGCCAGCCCACTCTGCGGATACGTGGCCGACCAGATCACGCCCTGCTGATCTTCCGTCATGCTCATGGCCATCTGCGGGACTGTCTTGCGGCAGACCGTAAAGGCCCGTTGGGCCGGGTCGAACTCCACAAAGTGGCTGCCGAAGTGGCTGTAGAACTTGCCGCGACTGGACAGGATCGAAGCAAACGGGCTGTCGCCCAACGGAAAGCTCACCGGGTGAACCTTGGCTTGCCCTGCGTCGACGTCGATGGACAGCAACGCGTACGAGCCGCGGTGATCCATCAGCCACGCCAGGAAGAAAGGCTGCCCTTGACCATCAACCGTGGCTGCCGCCCCCCGATGACAACTGCTGGGCGTGGCCACGCCATGGTCCGTGAAGCCTTGCCCAAGGTCCTTGGCCGCCAACAGGGCGGGGCAGGCCTGTAGACACATCAATGCCGCAAGGAAGAGGCCAGAACGCATGGGAATCTCCTGAGTTCGTTCCCGGCAGACCCGTCGAAGTTGGACACTAAGAAGATTGTCAAGGTCGCCGTCAAGCGGGTCAAGACAGCAAGTGGTTTTGCCGCCGAATTCCGCGCCGGCAGCGGCACGTTGCGGGGACCGGGGCGGCGGTCGCGTGGTGTCATTGAACCTGCCACGTCTTCGAGAGCTTCACTTCGCTGACGGCGGACCGAAGAGGCCCGAGCGTTCGGCGAGGTCCTCGAAACGACCGCTCCATCGCCCGCCGCAGAACCCGGAATGGGACGCTGCGACTTGCGGCCAATCGTGAGCCAACCGGCGAGCCGGAGCCAAGGGCGTCGTTGTCGTTTCCGTGGACCGCGTTCCGGTCAGAAGTCTCGACAGGAAGCGGCCACAGAACGAATTGTCCCACTCCGATCCGATTACCAGCGCTGAGCGCATTGCGCTTTCATGAACGCCAGTCCGTCGCCGGCCAGCTGTTCTTCGGTCTGGTACATCCTCCGCCAGATCTTCGTGGCGGCCACCAGTTCCGGCAGGGCCATGCCAAAGGCTTCGATCATCAGCCAGCCGTCGTAGCCGACCTCCTTCAGCGTGTCGAAGTTCTCCTTCCAGCGGACGTTGCCCGTGCCGGGCGTGCTGCGATCGTTTTCCGAGATGTGGACGTGGCACAGCACGGGGGCCACCGCGCGAATGGCGTCCGGAATGTTCTTCT
Organism: Candidatus Anammoximicrobium sp.; assembly: GCA_012515235.1. Classification (GTDB taxonomy): domain Bacteria; phylum Planctomycetota; class Planctomycetia; order Pirellulales; family Pirellulaceae; genus Anammoximicrobium. The sequence goes on along the minus strand of JAAYYU010000311.1, from coordinate 24,512 downwards.
CCTCGATATGCGCATGGAACGTGTCGTACATCGCTCGACAGGCGGGATGATCGACCTCGCGGACAAACCGGGCCGTATCCGCGTGCGTGTTCAGCAGGTAGCACTCGAAACGGTTCACGGTCTCCAATCCGAGCACCACGTTCGCCTGGGCGGCGTGCTCGGCTACGGGGCGCATGCTCTCGATGCCCCACTTCCACTCGTCTTCCGTGGGTCCCGCGCCGGTGAAGTAGCCCAACGCCGAATGGAACGGCCCGACCAACGCCGTGGCACCGGCCGCGTGAGTACAGTCGATGGCCCGCTTGGTGTTCTCAATGCCCTTGGCCCGCACCGCCGGGTCCGGACTGATTGGATTGTCGGCCTCGCCGCGCACGGTGACGGTCGTCCGACCCAACCCCAGATCGTCCAACCGCTTGCCCCAGGCGGCGTAGTCCAGGTTGGTGTTGAACAGTGGCAGTTCGACGCCGTCGTAGCCCATCTTTTTGAGCGATTCCAGCACGGGCATCAGGCCGTCGTGCAACTCGCCGGTCCACAGCAATAAATTCAAGCCGAACTTCATGGTCGTCTCCTTGGGAATGGGGTCAGTGGTCAATTGCCAGTGGTCAGTGGTCAATTGTCGGTGGTCAGTGGTCAATTGTCAGTGGTCAATTGTCGGTGATCGGTGATCGGTGATCGCGTCTGCCGCTTAACGCTTCAGGGGGCGGTCAGCAGTTCTTGGCGGCGGCGGGCCACGGCGTGCCGGGCAGGCGGCAGGATGCTCAAGAACGCCTCCGGCAGCGGCTGCATCTGGACTCGCCGCATCACGCGGTTCAGCCGACTCAGCAGTTTCGCATCCTCCTGGTAGTCGTACAAGAACCGCTCGGCGGAAAAACGCGGGATAAAGACCGGCCACAACTCGGACGGCCGGGTGGTCACTTGATTGATCGCGTCTGCGACGACCAGGGGGTCGATGCTGTCCAAGGCTGCCTGGTAGGCGTCCAGTTGCTCGGGCGCATCGGCGATCAAGGCTGCGTCCAGCAGGATCTCGACCAGGATATGTCCCAAAAAGCTAGGGCGAAAGCCGTCGTCCTGAGGCAGGACCTTGCGAACCTCCGCCGTCAGCTGCAGGTTCAATTCGGCAAAGGCCCGCGTTCGATGGAACCAGGCGTCGTCATGACGGTGCTGGAGGATGCCGCCCGCCACGGCGGCGACACGTTCGTCGGGGTGTGACACCAGCGTCTGAGCCGCTTGGGGACGAACGCGGATCTTGCGATCCAGCACGCACAGCCAGTCCGGCACGGCGGTTCCGGCCGCGAAGTACGGAGTGTCGAGAAACAACCGACCGTGGGCGAAATAGTTCATGGGAAGCGCGCGGCAAGTCCCTGCGATCCGCCTACCGCGCCGACAACGGATGCCTCACCTGATCCAACAAGTTCCGAGCAGCCGCGGGCAGGTCACGGCGTCCCGTTGCGCAATTGGCCCAGGATGACCGAGGCATTGTGGCCGCCGAAGCCGAAGCTATTGCTCATCGCCACGCGAATGTCAAGCTCGCGCGGCTGATGGGGCGTATAGTCCAGATCGCAGTCTGGATCGGGGGTCAGCAGATTGATGGTGGGAGGCACGACGCCCCGCTGGATGGCCTTGGCCGTCACGACCAACTCGATCCCGCCGCTGGCCCCCAACGTGTGCCCCAAATTGCTCTTGGTGCTGGAAATGCTCAGTTTCCGGGCGTGATCGCCAAAGACGCGTTTCATGGCGAACGTTTCCGCCTTGTCGTTCAACCACGTGCTGGTTCCGTGGGCGTTGATGTAGACCATCTCGGCCGGGTCCAAGCGGGCGTCGCGAAGAGCGCTGTTCATGGCCTTGGCAGCGCCTTCGCCTTGTTCGTCGGGCTGCGTAATGTGACCGCCGTCTCCGCTGGCGCCGTAGCCCAGCAATTCGGCGTAGATCCGAGCCCCGCGGGCTTTGGCGTGCTCCAGTTCCTCCAACACGATCAGCCCGGCGCCTTCCGACAGCACGAAGCCGTCGCGGTCGGCGTCAAACGGGCGGCTGGCTCGCTGCGGGTCTTCATTCCGCATGGACAGGGCTTTCATGTTCTGAAAACCGCTCAGTCCCATCGGCGTGACGGCCGCCTCGGTGCCGCCGGTAATCATCACATCGGCGTCATCGTAGACAATCGTCTTGAAGGCGTCGCCGATCGCGTTGGTCGCACTGGCGCAGGCCGTGGCTACCGTGTAGTTGGGCCCGCGAAGTCCGTAGCGGATCGACAAATTGCCGCCGGCGGCGTTTAACATCAGCTTGGGGATGGTCAGCGCCGAGACGCGTTCCGGCCCTTTGCTCAGCAACCGCGCCATCTGGGCTTCGATTTCATTCAGCCCGCCGATGCCGGAGCCCAGAACGACCCCACACCGGAAGGAGTCCTCCCGAGCGAAATCCAAGCCCGAGTCCTGGACGGCGTCGATCCCGGCCACCAGCGCGAACTGGGTGAACCGGTCGATCCGCTTGACTTCCTTCTTGTCGATATACTCACCGGGGTCCCAGTCGTAGATGTCGCCGCCGAACTTGACCTTGAACTCCGTCGTGTCGAAATGGCGGATCGCATGGACTCCGCTCTCGCCGCGACACAAGCGGTCGAACAGGTCATCGACCTTCAGACTCAGCGACGTGACGACCCCCAGGCCGGTGACGACAACGCGTCGTTTCATACGGGTGGCTCACACACTCTCTTAGGAGGATTGTGCTTCTTCGATAAACTTGATCGCCTGCCCGACGGTCTCGATCTTTTCTGCCGCGTCGTCGGGGATGTTGATGTCGAACTCCTCCTCCAACTCCATGACCAGTTCGACCGTATCCAGCGAGTCTGCACCAAGGTCGTTGATAAAGTGCGTTTCGGGCTTCACTTTCTCTTTGTCGACGCCCAGCTGTTCGGCCACAATGTCAATCACTCGTTCGGCAACTGAAGACACTTCTGTATTCCTCCCACTTGGTAGCTAGAACCGCGGAGCCAAACCCCGCCCGCGTTGATTTAAGCCTGAATCGGAATCCAATCAAGTCTCTTTCGGGACGTAAGCTCGAAAAGGATAAAGAATTCTGTCAATCTTGGTCAAGACCGGATTGACGTGATAGCACGCCTTTCAACTCGTCATGCCCCCGTCGACCACCAACACCTGGCCGGTGATATAGGATGCCGCCGGGCTGGCCAAAAACAGGACGGCCGCGGCGATGTCGTCGGGCTTTCCCAGCCGTTTGGCCGGAATCCGCTTCTTGGCGTCCTCCAAGAGCGCGGCTCCCAGCACCCGCGTCATGTCGCTCTCAATAAAACCGGGAGCGATTGCATTGACGGTCACCCTTCGCCCCGCCAACTCGCGACTGAGGCTGCGGGTGAGCCCAATCAGACCGGCCTTGGTCGCAGCATAATTGGTCTGGCCCGCGTTTCCGATGATCCCCGTGACGCTGGCCATATTGATGATCCGCCCGTACTTGGCCATCATCATGTGCCGCGAAGCCGCCCGTGCAAACAAGAAGGCCCCGGTCAGGTTGGTGGAAATGACCTCGTCCCACTGCTCGTCCGACATTCGCGGCAACAGCGTGTCTCGGGTGACGCCGGCGTTGTTGACGAGAATGTCCAGACGTTCCCATTCCGCGCAAATGCGGTCCACCAGCGCGTCCACCGACTTGCGGTCCTGGACGTCGCAAGCGAACGCTTCGACCTGACCTCCCTGCCGGGTAATCTCGGCCACGGTTTCAGACAGCTTCTGCGTGTCGCGGGCGAGGCAAGCGACCTTGGCTCCGTTGCGCGCCAGCACGCTGGCGCTGGCCCTGCCCAGGCCGCGCGACGCGCCGGTCACGATTGCCACCTGGCCTGCCAGATTCGCCGTCAGGCCCAGGGTTGACTGCTCCGCCATCGCTCCTTTTCCTTCCTCTCATCTTGCCGACATCCGTCAGCGGCCATCAGAAACGGGGCCGAACCCGCGAACTGGCAGACACCGGATCGTCCGATCGGCGTCGAGCCCGGCTGCGCGGGGCAAATCGCCGGGACGGATCAACACGAGACGTTCTCGCAAGTGGCCTTGCGGTCGATCCGCTTCAGCAGTCCTCGCAGGACCCGGCCCGCGCCGATCTCGTAGAACATGTCAAAGCTCTCGCCCAGCAAGTAACGCATCGAATCTTCCCACCGCACGGGCGAGACCACTTGGCGAATAAGGAGTTCCCGCATGTCCTCCGGGTCCTCATGCGGCCGCGCATCGACGTTCGAGATCACCGGGATCCGTGGTTTGCGCAGCGGCACATCGGCCAGCGCGGCGGCCAAACGCTCCACCGCAGAATCCATTATCGCCGTGTGAAACGCTCCGGCCACTGCCAGCGGCACGACCTTCATCGCCCCCGCCTGGACGGCCGCGTCGGCAATCCGCTCACAAGCCGCATTGTGTCCGGACACGGCGATGTTCTTGGGACAGAGGAAATTGGCGCACTGCAAAATCTCCCCTTCCCGCCGGACTTCGTCGCACAACTGCTGGACTTGATCCGGGTCCAATCCCAGGATGCTGACCATCCCGCTGGGGGTGCGATCGGAAGCCTCCTGCATGGCCTGCCCGCGCTGCTGCACCACCTTCAATCCGTCCTCGAACTCCATCGCTCCGGCAAAGACAATGGCCGTGTACTCGCCCAAGCTGAGGCCCGCCGCAGCGGCACACGCATCGACTTTCTGGGTTGATTCCTGACGCAGCAGTTCCAGCGCGGCCAAGCTGGTCACGAACAGTGCCGGCTGGCTGTAAACGGTGGAATCCAAGTCCTCGTCCGGGCCGTGAAAGCAGATCTCCGCCAAGTCGTAGCCGAGGACTGCTGCGGCGCGGTCGAACAGCTGACGAGCCGCCGGCAGGCGTTCCGCCAACTGCGCCCCCATGCCTACGGTTTGTGCTCCCTGTCCGGGAAACAGAAAGGCGATCTTGCTCAACGTCCGGTCCTCGCCTAGTCCTCAGCGCCTAGTCCTCAGCGCCTATTCCTCAGCCGACTCGATCACCACTCGCCCCATGTAGTAGCCACAATTGGGGCATACGACATGGGTCGGGACCGCCGTGCTGCATTTTGGGCAGTAGGTCAGCTGTTTGGGCTTCTTGTGGTCGTGCGAACGACGCTTGCCAGTTCGCGAATTCGACTGTCTTCTCTTGGGAACTGCCATGGCCTCAATCCAACAAAAGCACAAAAAAGGGCTCGCACACCAACGGCCAGTGGACAAACGGGCTGCCGCAAAGGCTCGTAAAGATGTACGAAACAAGGACTTACCATCACCACGAAGCCCTCTGAGCCCGCCCCGACACAAGTCGGATGTGTCTCAGCCAACAAGCCTCGGCCAACAGTAAACTGAGTTTTCCGCCTCAGAAAAGGTTGCATCGTACGGTGACAGCGGCCTCGTGTCAACGGCTACCACCACGTCATGGCAAAGGGGCAAAGGGCCGCAACCCGATGCAGACTCGCCCGCGAACCGCGGCGACAAGACCGTCACCCCTATAGGCTCCGCGGGGGGCAGGGGTCGCCCCTCGCGCCCCAGCCCGGCTGGCAACACCTCCGTCCGCCTGCTCCGCGGGAGGCACGCGGCGCCGCCATGTGTTGCAGAATTAACGGAACGGGCCATACTGATCGTCCGGCGAAGGTGCCGCAGAAAACTCAAAAACACCCGACGAGCACGTTTGAGGTGGCAGCCCCATGTGCGAGCTTTTCCGAACGCTTGGTCCGTTGCGATTGCTCTGCCCCTGGCTCGGCCGGCTGGCCCTGGCCATCCTGGCGTGGCCGGGGACGCCGCCGCTGCTGTCGGCTCAGGACTTGGCAACGACGGCTCGCCCGACAGCGCCGGCCGCGGTGAAATTGGACGAAGTCGACAACGCGGCGCTTGCCCATCTGGAACGTTTCCAACGGTATCTGGCGGACGGCCAGGCAGGCGAGGCCGTGGAGGCGTTGTGCAATTTGATGGACGCTGGCGGCGAGCGGCTGATCGCGTTGCCGGGTGCGGGGTCGGGCGCCGGCGGCGAATACGTCCGCTTTGTACCGCTCCGCGAGTACTGCCAGTGGCGGCTGGCCTGCCTGGCCGACGTGGCCCCCCAGGCGTTGGAAGTCTACCGCCGACGCGTTGATCCGTTGGCCGAGGCTTGGCTGAAACAGGCTCTCGCCGAACGCGATTTCGTGCGACTGGGACAGGTCGTCGAGCGTTTTCTGGTCAGCCGCAGCGGCGACGACGCCCTGCTGCGACTGGGCGAACTCGAACTGGAGCAAGGCCACTTCACGCAGGCGAGGTATGCCTGGGAGCGTCTGAGCCCGCGTCTGCGGACGCCTCCGGCGTCCAGCCCGTGGCTGCGCGGCGTTTCGGGAAGTCCGCTGGGGCTGTCGTTCCGTGAGGAGGATCTCGTTGCCCATTGGGACGAACTGCGGCCGCTGCTGACCGCACCCGTCGGTCAACCGTCGTGGTTGGCCTACCCCGACACCGAGTTGGAGCTTGACGACGTGCGGGCGCGGCTGGCGTTAGTCTCGATTCTCGAAGGTTCAACTCGGCGGGCGCAGCGGGAATGGGCCTTGCTTCGTCAACTGAACCAGGCAGCGGAAGGCACGTGGGGCGGCAAGTCAGGGCGGTACGTCGAACTGCTCACCGAGCTTCTGGCAGCCAGCCGCACGTGGCCTACGCCGCCCGCACCCTCCGATTGGCTGACCTTTGGCGGCAACGCCACGCGCGGTCAAGCGGCGAGCGACGGCGTCGATGTGGCGTTGCAGCCGGTCTGGTCCGTGCCGCTCCCCTGCCGCCAGGCCGGCGGTGCACCGGCGACTGGCCTGCCGTCCTCCGCGGGGACCGCCGAAGAATCTCTGTGCTACCATCCGCTGGTATCGGCGTCGTCCGTCCTGATTGTCACAGGCGACACCATCGACGACGTGCATGGCTACGACCTCGAAACCGGCCGTCCGCTCTGGCTGGACACGGCCTTGCCGCCGGAGGTGGTGGCGGCACAAGGCTCGAACGGACAGCGAAACGCGTCCGGTGGCCGCGGGGGGCCTCCCCACTACACGCTGACCGCCGACGGCCAGAGGCTGTACGTCAAGCTGGGCCCGCAAGCGACCGCGGCCCCCAGGTCCGACCGCCGCGACGCACCGCCGCTCGGCTACCTGGCCGCGTTGGATCTGCAGGCCGAGAAGAAACGGCTGTTCGAGATTCACCTGAACCGGGCTCCGTGGGGAGACGGTTGGGCCGTCGAAGGCGTGCCTCTGGCCGCCGACGGCCGATTGTACGTCGCCCTGCGCCAACGGGACAGCGTCCGCACGCAGACGGACGTAGCGGCCTTCGACGCGAAACGCGGTGAACTCGTCTGGCAGCGATTCCTTGCCGCCGCCGAGAGCTTTGGCCAAGCCCCGTCTGCGGAGTATACCCATAACTTGCTGTCGTTGCACGAAGGCATCCTGTATCACAGCACCAACCTGGGTGTCGTGGCCGCCGTGCGCGCCCGCGATGGCCGGGTGCAATGGGTCACCCGCTATCCGCAAGTGACCCCGGACGCGGCCCCGGACAGTTCGTCGGCGCTGCGAGCCGGCGATCCCACCCCCTGTCTGATCCACCAGGGTTTGGTGCTGGCCGCCCCGGCAGACTCCGACCGCGTCTTCGCACTGGACGCCGCAACCGGACTGCTGATCTGGGAGACCACGCTTCCGGCGGCGGACGACGTCCGGCATCTGCTGGGCGTAGGCGGCGGGCATTTGATCGCCACCGGCAAGCGTTTGCACTGGATCGACGTGGAAACCGGCAGAATCAGCGCCCGCTTTCCCGCCGCCGTGGACCAGGCGCTGCGCGGGTACGGCCGCGGCGTCCTGGCCGGCGGCCAAATCTACTGGCCGACGCGCGACCGCATCTACGTCTTCGACCAGCAGGGCCCCCGGCAGTTGCGGCAGCCCATCGAACTGGCGCCGCTGGGGCTGACCGGGGGAAACCTGCTGATCGCCCGCGACACGCTGCTGATCGCCGCCGCCAACCGCCTCTCGGTGTTCCGCACCTCGGCTCCGCCCGCAAAACCGGCTGGCCAAGCGAAGCCGAGGGCGCCCGGATAAGTTGCGGAACGCGTGCGCTAGCCTGCCGCGCCCTGGGGCACGCCTAGTGTACGCCTCGTTCCATCGTGATCTGCACGATCCGCTCGATGGCGATCTCATAGGCCGATTGCCGCAGCGAGCAGCGGGCCTCCTTGGCACGCTCGGCGATTTGGCGGTAGGCGTCGACCATCTTGGTGCTCAGGCGGTCCAGCACCTTGCCGATCGGCCAGTAGAACTCCTGGCGGTTCTGGACCCACTCAAAATAGCTCACGGTGACGCCGCCGGCGTTGGCCAGCACGTCGGGGACGACCTGGACGCCGCGCCGGTTGAGGATCTCGGCGGCCTCCTGGGTCGTCGGGCCGTTGGCGCCTTCGCAGATGATCCGGGCTTGGATGTCCCGGCTGACGGCGGCCGTGATCGCGTCCTCCAGCGCCGCGGGGATCAGAAAATCGCATTTCGCAGTCAGCACGTCGAGGTGCCCGACGCTCCGGCCGCCGGGAAACCCCTGAACCAGGCCCGTGCGCGCCACGTGGGCGCTCAACGCCTCCAGGTCCAGTCCCGCCTCGTTCATCACCCCGCCGCTGACGTCGCTCACCGCGACGACCTTCGTGCCTTGCCGGCCGAGTTCGAGCGCCGCGTGGCGGCCCACGTTGCCAAAGCCTTGGACGGCCGCAGTGGCTTCCTCGGGGGCAAGGCCCAGGTCGCGGGCCGCCTCCAGGAGCACGATGACCACGCCGCGCCCTGTGGCCTCCGCGCGGCCCAGGCTGCCGCCCATGTCCACCGGCTTGCCCGTGATCATGCCCCGGTCGTAGTGCCCGCTGGACATGCGCCAGGCGTGGAGCATCCAGCCCATTTCGCGGGCACCGGTGTTCACGTCGGGCGCGGGAATGTCGGTGTCGGCGCCGATGTCGTTGGTCAGCATCAGGGCGAATTTCTTGGTCAGCCGTTCTTTCTCCGGCATGGACAGCGATTGGTAGTCTACGGCGATCCCGCCCTTGGCGCCGCCGAAAGGAAGGTTGACGACCGCGGTCTTGAGGTACATCCAGAACGCGAGGGCCGTGACTTCGTCCAGCGTGACCTGCGGATGAAACCGCAGGCCGCCCTTGTACGGCCCGAGGTCGTCGTTGAACTGCACGCGGTAGGCGGGAAAGACTTGCACCGAGCCGTCGTCCCGTCCTAGCGAGATCCGGTACTTGATCGACTTGTCGGGCGTCGTCAGCCGCGTAGTAAGCGCCTGGCCGGGGTACTTCTGCTCCAACCCCAACGGCCCGGCATAAGTCAGAAAAAGAACCTTGGCACGCTCGAAAAGGGAACCCTTGTCGACCATCGCAGACTCCTTCTGTGAGGGGCACCGTGAAAACGTCGCCGGCATCGTCTCAGACAAGTTCTCTCGCCCTCCAACCTACTCCTGCTTGGCGGGCAACGCAACGGTGTGCTACACTCGGGCTCCGGCAGCCCCTGTTTCGCAGGCACCCTTTTTTCACGAGGTGAGGAATCATGCCAGACAAGACCAACAAGGGGACGACGCGGAATTCGCGCCGCAAGTTCATCGCATCCGGCGGGGCCATCGCGGCCGGGATGTGTCTGGGAGGTCCGGGAATCGCCAAGGCAGCCGCGGTGGAAACGCTGGCCCTGAACGGCGGCCGCAAGGCCGTGACCGCGTCGGCCAGCGGCAGCACGGCGTGGCCCCTGTTCGGCGATGCGGAACGGAAAGCGGTCGATGCGGTCGTCAGCAGTCCCGGCTACGGCGAGATCCAGGCCCTGGAAAAGGCGTGGCAGGAGCACTTCAAGCCGCCGTACTGCAAGTCGCACATCAACGGCACCAGCGCCCTGACCTCGGCCCTGTTCGCCTTGAACCTGCCGCCCGGCAGCGAGATCCTGGTCCCCAGCCTGGACCCCTGGTTCGGCATCCTGCCGATGCGTTTCTTCGGTCTGGTGCCGGTGTTCGTCGACAACCATCCGCGGACGCTGAATTTCGACTTGGAGGACGCCAAGAAGCGGCTGACGAAGAACACGCGGGCCATCGAAGTGGTCCATCTGTTCGGTCTGCCGTGCGACATGGAGGCAATCTGCGATTTCGCCAAAGAGAAGGGCTTGTTGGTCCTGGAAGACTGCGCCCACGCCCATAACGCTTCGATCAACGGCAAGTTCATCGGCAACTGGGGCCAGATCGGCGCCTTCAGCTGCCAGGGCAGCAAGGTGTTGCCGGCCATCGAAGGCGGCATGGGACACTATGAGAACCGGGAGTATTACGAACGGGCGGCCAGCTTTGGACACTACGAGTGTCCGGGACAGTTTCCCCGCGACAGCAAGTACCGGAAGTACAGCGCCACCGGATTGGGACTGAAGCTGCGGATTCATCCGATGGGCGCCGCCTTGGCCCGCTGTCAATTGAAAGTCCTGGACCAGCAGACCGAACTGGAACGCGAGCAAAACCACTCGCTCAACAGCCGCCTGTGTCAACTGCCCGGCATCTCCGAACAGGCGCCGGGACCGGGCGTCAAGCGAGTCTACTGGCGGTGGAACCCGCTGTTCATCGATCCGGCCAAGGCGGGCATGTCGCGCGAAGCCGCGGTCAGAGCCCTGAAGGCCGAAGGCGTAGCGGTCGGCAACCTGAACTACTCGGTCAGTCACCGCGATGCGGTTTTCAACGAACCGGAGTGGTGGCACCACCCGCCGGTGATCCCGGAGCAACTGCCGGGCCTGGACGAAGCCCTCCGCACGGGCATTTCCCTGCCCCGCTTCACCAAGCCGGTGCCGGAACTGATCGATCAGTACGTCGCCGCGTTTGAGAAAGTGTGGGCGCATCGCGCCTCGCTGGGCAAAAGCTGAGGCGGAAGGCTTTCGGCAGCGTGATGCCGGAAAGTCTGCGGGAACGCGGCGAAAACCTCTCGGCCAGATCCACCAACGGCATGGCGGGCTCGAACTTGAAAACCGCCTGCCGAAGGCTGGACGCCCCGCCTTTCTCCCCGTAGCTCGGCAGCCGTCTCACGGCAGGTTGCGTTTGGGTTGGGTCTTGTCTGTGGCTGACTCCGTCCGAATTGCGCCGCAAGTGCGGTGCGACTGGTCCGCCTTCACGCTCGGACGGAGGACGCGTCGCTCAACGCCCCCAGCGCCAACACCGTGTTCTTTGCCGGCAGGCTGAAGGGCGCGGAAAAATGGTAGAACATGCCCTTGGTTTGGCCGTCCTCCACCAACGCGGTCGGTTGCTCGACGATCAAGTCGGCAAAATGCGGGGCGTTGAAGGCCACGAAGGCCACGCTCAGACAGTCGATTTGCGGATCGAACCGCTTGCTCAAATCGGGATAAGCGATGGGGCCCGTGTCGACCTGGTACAGACCCTTGTCCAGGCTGACGTTCATCGTCTTCGTGGGACACTCGATGATCGCCCGCAACCCTGTCTGTTCGTTGCGAATCTCGGTCTGGGTGACCAGCGGCAGTCCGGCGGCGGTCGCGTCGCGAATCTGCTCGAACGAATCCAGGATCTGGACTTGTTCCGCGTCGTGGAGCAACAACCGCGGTTCGCCCCACAGTTTTTCCGTTGTGCAGACGGTGCGGTAGTTGAGGCTGATCCGTGCCCGGCGGCGGAAAACAAGCCAGTGGCCGCCGCCGAGAATCGGCAGAAAATCGTAGTTGTCGGCCAGAAACAGATCCTTTTCGCCGAACGTGTTCTCGCTCTTGCAGGACGCACACTGGTAGTAGTCGGTCGCCGTGCCCGCCTGGTCGTCGTACACCGTCGTGCGGCTTTCCACCCAGAACCGCACCTGGTTGAACGAAGCGGTTCCGCAGATGAACGAGCGGGCGTAGTCCAGGCACTTGCTGGTCCCCGCTTCGCCAGCTGCGGCGGCCGCCGACAACCCCTGGGTGGCCAGGCACGATCCAGCCAGCGCCGCCGCACTGTTCTGCAGAAATTCTCGTCGTGTCCGCGTCATCGTTCAGGCTCCTTGCAAAGCGTTGTTTCAGCTGAAAGCTCGCAGCTTGTTGAAAAAAGATCCCGCGCGTCTTGCGGCGGCTGTTTTCCGGGGGCTCCTCCAAGGCAGCTTGGAGCCAGTCTCCTCTTGGTCAACAGTCGGTTACGGCAGCCAAGCTAACGCGGTCGCATCAGGCCGTCAAGAATTGGAGCGAGGTTTCAGACGGGCGGCTGATCGCGATCTTGCATCAGCGTCCACCCGGTCGAATGGGAAAACGCGGGAAAACGGTCGCCGCCAACAGGGCAATCCGGCCGCCTGGAAATCTTTCCCACGAGTTTCGGCACCTGAAGAGCGGAAAACTCTCGCCGACTGTCCCGGCGGGCCGCTATGATACTTCCAGACGCCTCGACGGCTTGCCGCCAACCCCTTGCGCAAAACGGAGAATCCCCAAAACCCTGTGCTGCCGGACGGGTGTGGGGGACGCATTTTCGAAACCGGGCTGACTGAATCCTGCCGCGAGTTGCGTTCCGCTCTCAGAAACTTTGCTACATTGGTTGCGGCGGCCGAGTCGGCATCAAGAACACAGAAAGGACCAATGCATGTGGCGCAAGTTGATCGTGTCCGCGGTGACGTTGCTTGTGGCTCTTGTCCTGTTGCCTGATGCCCAAGCGGCGGACAGCGAATTGCGGACCTGGACCGACTCCACGGGCCAGTACCGTGTGCGGGCGGCGTGGGTGGAACTCCGAGACGGCCGCGTGTGGCTAAAGAAGATGGACGGCTCCACCGTCGGCGTGCCCCTGGAGCGGCTGAGCGCTGCGGATCAACAATGGGTCGCCCGGCAGACGGCGGCTCCGGCGCAGGGTGCGACGGCGCCGTCCGCGGAATGGCTCACCTTCCGCGGTCCGAACCGGGACGGCAGATCGCCCGACCAGGGACTGCTGAAGGAATGGCCCGAGGGCGGTCCCAAGCTGCTCTGGAAAGTGACGGACGTCGGCAAAGGCTGGTCGGGCGTCGCCGTGGCCGGCGGCACCGTGTACGTCACCGGCGACGTCGACGACAAGCTGATGCTGTTCGCTTTCGATCTCGACGGTCAGCTCAAGTGGAAGGTCGACAACGGCGACAAGTGCGACCACGGCGGCTACTCCGGCGCGAGGGCCACCCCGACGATCGACGGCCCGAATCTGTACCTGCTGTCCGGAAACGGCCGCTTGGGCTGCTTCGATGCCCGCAGCGGCGAGCCTCGCTGGAACAAGGACGCGAAGGAGTTTGGCGGCAAGTGCGGCGGCTGGGGCTATGCCGAATCGGTGCTGGTCTCCGGCGAGTGGGCCATCTTCAAACCGGGCGGCCCGCGGTGCATCGTGGCCTTGAACAAGCAGACCGGAGAACCGGCCTGGACCAGCCGCGACTATTCGGCCGGACCCGAGTACGGTTCGTGCCTGGCGGTGACCCACGGCGGAATCCGGCAGATCGTTACTGGCACGAACCAGGGGCTCGTCAGCGTGCGGGCCGGCAGCGGCGAAGTCCTCTGGAAGAACGGCTTCGCGGCCGGCAACACCGCCAACTGCCCCACGCCGGTCTACAGCGACGGCTACGTGTTTTGGGCCAACGGCTACGGCAAGGGCGGCCTTTGTATGAAGTTGGACAATCGCGGCGGGGCGAGCGAAGCCTACACGACGCGCGACATGGATTGCCATCACGGCGGATACATCATCGACAACGGCTGCATCTACGGCAACGACGGCAATGCGTGGAAATGCCTGGATTTGAAGACCGGCGAAACAAAATGGTCGGAACGGGCGGTCGGCAAAGGCTCTGTGTGTTGGGCCGACGGAATGCTGTATCTGTTCGGCGAAAAGAACGGCGAAGCGGCCCTGGCGACCTGCTCGCCCGACGGCTTGGAGATCAAGGGCCGGGTCAGAGTGGTTGGCGAAGGCCCCAGTTGGGCGCACCCCGTGGTCATCGGCGGCCGGCTGTACCTGCGCTACGATAAGAACCTGTACTGTTTCGATGTCCAGATGCCGTAGCCGCCCTGGAGAGGCCAAGGAGCCGCGAGTTTCCGCGGAGTAAGGGGTCAGGCTTACAGATTTCAATTTTCGCGGTCCCAGGACTTCCCACTTGGCAAGCGACTGCCCCGCGAAAATTGAAATCTGTAAGCCTGACCCCAGACGGTGGACGAAATCGCCAAGTTATTTCGACGCCCGCTGCTACCGAACGGGGCCGCGAGCAGGCCGTGTGGCGCGGGCGGCGCTGACGGCATCGTCGTGTCGCACTTCGGCGCCCCCGTTTCCCCCAGCAACAGGAATGCGGTACAACATGAGGACGGAATTCCCGTAGAACGTCTCGAAGTGGACCGGACGGCCGCCGGCCGCGGTCGCCCTTGGGCGGCCTGTGGCGGGAGGAAAGTCCGGGCTCCGCAGGACAGGGTGGTCGGTAACGCCGACCGGCCGCGAGGCCAGGGAAAGTGCCACAGAAAACATACCGCCGATGGCCGCGCGCGGGCGTTTCACGCCTGGGAGCGGATCAGGTAAGGGTGAAAAGGTGCGGTAAGAGCGCACCAGCAGCCGAGGTGACTCGGCTGGCTCGGTAAACCCCACCCGGAGCAAGGCCAAACAGGGAGCAGTTCGCTGCGGCGAACGGGAGCCGGTCCGGCTCGCTATCGACTTCCGGGTAGGCTGCTGGAGGCGTCGAGCAATCGGCGTCCTAGAGAAATGACCGTCCCCTCGCTTGTCGAGGGACAGAACCCGGCTTACAGGTCCACTTCGAGGCGTTTTCTCACGAGATTCGGCTGAACCTGCCGGATGACATCGGCCTCTGAGCACGATAGAATGCTGGGGCGTAAGTGCCCGGAGAGGGCTAGCCGCAAGCTGGGTGGACTGGTCCCAGACCACGCCGGTTGCGGATTCCCGGCCGGTGATGTGTTCGGTGGGGCGTTCCGAGTCGACATGCGAAGGAAAGGGTTGCGTGGCGAATACCAAAACCAAAAACGCGACGGCGGTTCGAGTTGATCCAGAGCGGAGTCTGCAGCTGGCGCTGGCCGCGGCGCGGACGGCAGCCGAGCACCGCGGCCGCGACGTGGCCGTGCTGGACCTGCGCGAGTTGACGGCGATCTTCGATTACTTCGTGATTGCCACCGGCACCAGTCGCCGGCAGCTGCACGCCATCAGCGAGGAAATCGACCGCGTCCTGCAGGAAGAGATGGACGACAAACGGCTGGCGATTGAGGGGTATTCGGAAAGCCGCTGGATCGTCCTGGACTACGGTTCCGTCGTGGTCCACCTGTTCGACGACGAAACCCGCAGCTACTACGACCTCGAAAACCTGTGGGCGGAGGCCAAGCGAGTCGACTTGAGCACCGTGCTGGCGGGAATCCGCTAACGGCCCAGACGACTCGGAGAACACCATGAGCACTCTGACTGAACTCCGCCGCCGGTTTTCCGCCGCGTTGGGCTCCTTGGTCGACGACACCAGCGGCCTGCTGGACTTGATCCGGCCGGCACAGGACGCTCGTTTCGGCGACTACCAGGCCAATTGCGCCATGCCTCTGGGCAAGCGGATGGGTCAGTCGCCGCGCGACGTGGCAGCGGCGATTGCCGAGCGACTGGACGTCCACGACATGTGCCACGCGCCCGAGATCGCCGGGCCGGGATTCATCAATCTGCGACTGAAGGACGAATGGCTCGCGGCCGAACTGGCGCGGCGCGTGCAGGACGAGCGATTGGGCATTTCACCGGCGGCGCGGGCACGGACCTACGTCATCGACTACTCGTCGCCCAACGTGGCCAAGCCGATGCACGTCGGCCACATCCGTTCGACCGTGATCGGCGATGCGTTGGCGCGGACGCTGCGGTTCCTCGGCCACCGGACAATCACCGACAATCACCTGGGCGACTGGGGCACTCAGTTCGGGATGATCATCTACGGCTGGAAGCATTTCCGAGACGAGGCAGCGTTCCGGCAGCAGCCCGTGACGGAACTCAGCCGCTTGTACAAACTGGTGCACCAGCTGGTCGACTACTACGAGACTCGCCGGGCCGTGCCGGATTGGGAACGGCAGCTCACCGAGCGTGAGGCGGCGCTGGCCGACCAGCGGGCGTTGCTGTCCGCCACCGACAAGAGCCTGCGGAAGAAGGCCGACAAGGCGGTCCGCAGATTGGAATCCCAGCTGCAGGAGACGCGCGACGAACTGGCCGCGGCCCAGCGGAAGATCCAGGCCGTCGAAGCGACGCCCGTGCTCGCGCAACTGGCGGCCCAGCATCCGGGCATCGCCGAGGCCGTCTTGCAGGAAACGGCCAGGCTGCACGCGGGAGACCGGGAGAATCTGGCGTTGTGGCACGAATTCCTGCCCCGCTGCCGGCAGGATATTCAGCGGATCTACGACCGCCTGGACATCCGCTTCGACTGCGAATACGGCGAGAGCTTCTATCACGACCAACTGGCGGGCGTCGTCGAGGAATTCCGCCGCCGCGGCTTGGCGCAGGACAGCGACGGAGCGAGCTGCGTGTTCCTCGACGGCTTCGACGCGCCGCTGATCATCCGGAAACGCGACGGCGCCTTCCTGTACGCCACCACCGATCTGGCGACGATCGAGTATCGGGTCAAGACCTGGAATCCGGATGCGATCCTGTACGTCGTCGACCATCGGCAGAGCGAGCATTTTGTCAAGCTGTTTGCCGCGGCCCGGCGGTGGGGCTGCGAGCACGTCGAGTTGCAGCACATCAGTTTCGGCACGGTGATGGGCGAGGACGGCAAGCCCTACAAGACGCGTTCCGGCGACACCGTCGGCCTGGAAGGCCTGTTGGACGAAGCGGTCAGCAAAGCGTACGGCGTCGTGTGCGCCAACGACGACGCCAAACCGGGCGGGCCGGAATTGAGCGACGCCGAACGCCGGCACGTCGCCCACGTCGTCGGCCACGCCGCCATCAAGTACGCCGACCTGGCGCAGAACCGGACCAGCGACTATGTCTTCAGCTTCGACAAGATGGTCGCGCTGGAGGGCAACACGGCCACGTACATGCAGTATTCCTACGCGCGGACTCAAAGCATCTTTGCCAAAGGCCAGGTGGACTTGGAGTCACTGCGGCGCGCGGCCGACCGACTCGCGCTGGAAGCGCCGGCCGAGCGGACGCTGGGCCTGAAGCTGCTCCAGTTCGCCGAGGCCCTGCAGGATGCCGTGGCCGATTACCGGCCCAGTCAGTTGACCAGCTACTTGTTCGATTTGGCCAAGAGCTTTTCCGAGTTCTATCACCAATGCCCGGTGCTGACGGCCGAGAAGGAAACGTTGCGAACCAGCCGCCTGCTGCTGTGCGACCTGACCGGCCGCACCATCCGCCAGGGGCTGGATTTGCTGGGCATCCACGTGGTGGACAAGATGTAGACCGCGGGCGGCAGCTGGCTGCGTCGGAGCCCCGCTCTGCAAGCCGGGCCGTCCGTCGCGATGGCCAGAGAAATCCGTCCGGCTCGGAAAAGCCGTGCGGCGACAAACCGCAGAAGTCACCGGTTCCTCGCAGGAGATGAGCGATGAACAGACCGTGCCGTTGGTCGTGTGCATTTCCTCGGACGGCTGGGCCGGCGGCCCTTCACGGCTGCCGCCGGGCCTGCCTTGTCGCCGCTCTCCTCGCGACAGCCGCCGGTGCCGCAGACGGCCAGTCGCCGGCTCCACGCGACGCGGCGACCAGCCGGGACGAGTTGCGAATTGTGACCGGGTTCGAGGGCAGTTGCCCGCAGAGCCTGGAAGGCGTGCGGCGGGAAGGCCCCCGCCGCTTCCGCATCTTTCCGTCCTGGCGTGTCCGTCCGGGAACCGGCGAGGATGCGGTGGGGCGGAGCACCCGCCTGGGATTCAAGGTCGTCAACAACGGCCCGGCGGCGCGGCCGGTCGAGCTGCTGATCGATTGGCAGTATCACCAGGCCCCGGCGAAGGACGTGCCTCGCTTCAGCAGCGTGAAAGAGTACATGTCGTACCGCGATTTCGTGGTCGTGCGCGGGCCGGGAGAAACGGACTGGCGGACCGTGCTGGCGGACGTCGAGGACTCGGTGGGCCTGGTCCGCTTGGACCTGGCGCCAGGTGAGACGGAGATTCACTGGCATCCGCCCTACACCTACACGCAGGGCGAGCAGTTCGTGGACTCGCTGCGCGGTCACCCGCTGGTCCGCGTCCAGAAGCTGGGGGACAGCGACGAAGGTCGAAATCTGTGGCTGTTGCGGATCACCGACGATTCGCCGCGGACCAAGAAGCCGGCGTTGATGTACGCCCGCCTGCACGCCTATGAGAGCGCCGGCAGCTATACGCTGGAAGGCATGGTCCGCTGGCTGATCAGCGGCGAGCCGTACGCCGCCCAGGCCGTGCGCCAGCACGTCTTCCACGTGATCCCCATGATGAACCCCGACGGCGTGTTTGACGGCCTGGGCAAGCTCACCGCGCCCGACGGGGCCGACCCCCAGTTTCTCACGCCGGCGACGTCGCGCGTGCAGCAGCTGCTCAAACAGGTCATGGATCAGGTCCAGCCCGCGCTGCTGATCGACCTGCACAACTGGCAAAGCCAACGCATCGACGGACTGCTGTTCCTGGAGCCTGCCGTCAGCGAGCGGTTCGTGCGCTTCATGCCCGATCAACTCCAATTCGGCAAGCAGTGGATGATTCGGGGGCCGACCCCGTCGCCGGCGCAGCCGCCCGACAAGGAACTGGCCAGAATGTATTGCCAGCGGATGTACCACCCCGTGGCGGTGACCTTCGAGTTCCCCTGGTTCGGCCGCACTCCCGGCGACATGCGCGCCACCGGCCGAACCGCCCTGTGGGCTCTGCTGCGCGCGCTGGACGAACCGCCGGCCACCGGAACGCGGTAACGCCGGGCTGGCTGGCCGCCTCAGTTTTCCGGGCCGCGTTCGGCCGCTGGTTCCAAAGTGCGCATGTCGTAGCAATAGATTCCGGCCCGATCTCGCACGTACAGCCGTCCGTTGGCCAACGCCGGGAAAACCCACGTGTGATCGCACAGCTTCACGCGGTCGAGAATCGTGCAGGACTTGCGGTCCGTCGCCAGCAGCAGGAGCTGGCCGTCCTCGCACAGGACCAGGGCGCGGTCGTCCGACACGATCGCATGACACAGCCCGCGGAGGAAATCCTCCGAGTCATCCAGCCACAAGGTTTTCAGTGACTCGCCGGAATCGGCGGCGTTGCCCTCCAGCAGCAGCAGGCCCGAAGAGGCGGCGAGAATCTGGCCTCCCCACGCGCAAGGCGTGGCGATCTCCGGGGCCAGGTCCATGTTTTCGGCAACCGGCTCGGCGACGATCTTGCCATCTGCCGTGAAGGCCAGCAGCCGGGCGTCCTGCTGATCGCTCGTCAGCAACAGCTTGTCGCCGACGGCCACGGGCGCCGGGGCGATGTAGCCGTACGAGGCGTCTACGTCGAGCGTCCACAGACGTTGCCCGGTCTTGACGTCCCAGCCGCCTGCCGTCTTCCGGTCGTAGCCGACCAACTGCTCGACGCCGCCAAACACGCCCAACAGAAAGGAGGAGTAGTTCAGGCCGTCGCCTTGGCCGGTCCAGACCACGTTGCCGGTCTGCGGGTCCAGGGCCGCTACCGGGCCACCCTTGCCGCCGGGGTTGACGATCAAGTTGCCGTGGGCGATTAGCGGCGAGCAACAGAAGCCCCACGTCGGCGTCTTCGATTGGAACTCGCGGGCCAGGTGCTTGGTCCAAACCGGCTTTCCGGTGGCCAGCTCCAGACAGAACAATTCGCCCCAGGCGTTCAGGCAGTAGACCTTGCCGCCGTCGATTCGCGGAGCGGCGCGGGGGACGGCGCCGTATTCCATTTTCTCAGCGTTCGGATATTCGTAGGTCCAGGACGGAGTCCCGTCGACGGCGCGGAAGCACCGCCAATAGTCGCGGCGGCCGTCGCCATCGGCCGCCACGACGTAGCCGCCGCCGACCGCGAGCGGCGCATGGCACTCGCCCGCCATGGCGCGGGTCCAGAGCAACTTTTTGGGCGGCAGTCGGCGCGGCACTTCGGGCGAGAAGCCGTCGCCGCGCGGCCCGCGCCAACCGGGCCATTCGTGCCCGTCGCCGGTCGTCTTCCGAGCGTTCGGCGCGGCCCGTTCCGGCCCCTCCGGCCCGCTCGCAACGCGGCCTCGATCCGGCAAATCCGCTGGGGCTTTCCGGTCCGGCGAGTGCAAGGCGTACAGGATTCCCCGCAACACCACGTACAGGACGCCGTTGGCCGCAACCGGCGAGCATTCGCCGCCCAACCGCACCGTGGCCAGGATCTGCTTCTGCTTGCCAGCGGCAAACACGTACAGCGACTTCCGCGTCACCAGGTAGACCTTGCCGTCGGCCGTCAGGGGCGACCCCCAGATTGCGCCGTTGAATTGGTAACTCTGGGTGTCGTGGGTCCAGTAACACTGGCCCGTGTCGGCGTCCAGACAGTGGACCCATCCGGCAATATCGGCCACGTACACCAACCCGTCGGAAACGGAGGCTGTACAGATGCTGCGCTGGATGCCTTGGTACGTCCAGACCTTGCCCGTCTTGGTGATGTCGCCCGTCTTGGTTGGATCGATGCAGTGCAGCGCTCCGCGGCCGCGGCCGTGGGCGGGGTCGCGGCCGATGGCGACGTACACGCGACCCTGCTGGACAACCGGCGTGGCAATCACCTCGCTAGGTCCGACGAAATCTGCCCGATCGGCCTTGTTGCCGTACTTTCCCACCGCCAGTGGCGAATGCCAATTCCCGGCCCGGTATTCGATCGGCTGGCCGTTGTCGTCCTTCACCCGGTACTCCGGCGGCACGCAGTCGTAGGACCAGACCTTTCGAAGCGGGACGGACTTGTCCGGGATTGCGGTCAGCGGCTCAAAGGCATACAGCACCGCGTCCCCGCCGGCGTATAAGACCAGCGGCTTGTCCCCCACGCACGCCAGGCAGGGCGAAGAAAACTGCCCGTGCAGCAACCGGGTGCCGATCTGTTCGTCGTCCTGAGCGACCAGCCTCCCGGTGTGTTTGTCCAGTGCGATCAGGCTGGGAGCCCGCGGATTCGGCGGAGCGACCGGGCCGCCCCACGTCCAGTGCAATTCCACTCCGTTGCCCGTCGAAAGGTACACACAGTCGCCGTGAACCAGGGCCGAGTTGCTGAACAGGTCGGCCGGTCGGGAAGGGATTTCAGTCCAGAGGTCGAAACGCCAGAGGATGTCGGCGTCGGTCGCGGTCAGTGGGGCGGGGCGGTCCTGGCCGTCCGCTTGATAGCCCGCTTCGTCGGTGAACGGCCCCTGGTTGCCGTTGGCCAGGCCGCGCGCATCCAGACCCAGCACTTCGCCGCGGTTGCTCACAACATACACGCGATCGCCGTCGACCGTCGGCGAAGAGCAGATCCCCAACGCCTGTCCGCCCGACAGCAGGTAGTAATCCCAACTGCTGGCTTTGGCCCACTTCTCAGGACGTTCGGGCGTGGGGAACTCGCGGTGCGGAGCGATCAGTTCCCAGACCAGCCGGCCCGTCGCCTCGTCCAGGCAGACGACGCGGCCGCAGTCGGGGCCGCCCGTGCCCACGAACACGCGGCCGTCCGCCACGGTCGGGTTGCCGTACGTGCTGGCAGCCAATCTGTGCTTCCACTTGACGTACGGATTGCCGGGCTCGTTCAGACTTGTCGCCGGCCCGCCGGCCCGCGGTCGCAGGTCCGGCAGGTTCCGCTCGCCGCTGACCATGTTCCGTTCCGAACGGCCGCCCCACTGCGGCCAATCGTCGCCACGCACGCCGGAGCCAAGCGTCAGTCCCAGGACGCCCAGGCAGACCGTTACGCTTCGCCGCCAGCTCTTCATGCAACTGCTCCCTGGTTGTTGGAGAGGGCTTGATTGTACGTGCTCGCTCCGCCGCGCCGAGTCCCGGCACGACGTCGAGGCCCAGCGCGGGGGTCCGAAAACCCGGCCGGCACGCGGTGGTGTCCGGTTCACGCGGAATACCGCAGAATCCGCAGCGACCGCTTGGGCAATTCCCACTGCTTTGCCGGAGCAGCGTCGGTGTCGTCCAAGGGGACATACGCGTCGGCCATCTCGACCCGCTGGGGCGATTGCCCGTAGTTGGCCAAGACCAGGTGCAGGTCGCGATTGGCAAAGGCGGAAGCCACGCACTCGGATGGCAGCGGGGTGGCGAACAAATCCGAGTCGGCGATCTCCAGATACGCCCACGTTCCGTCTTCCACCAACGGCAGGTATTGCTTCAGCCAGCGGGCGTGAGCGGGCCGCATGTCCGGGTTGGGCGGGATCGGATCCCAGCCGCCGTAGATGTAGGGTCCGTTCGGATGCGCCTGATAGTACTCCCAGGCGGCCCGGTAGAACCCGCGCTCTTGCACCCCCGGCAAACGCGGAATGGGAATCACGGCCCGCTCTCCGGTCAGCGGCCGCCCGCCCTGCAGCAGCGGGAATTGCAGGTAGGGAATCGAGTGCAGGAAGTGTTCGCTTTCGCCCTCGACCTTGGCGGAAGTCCCCTGGATGCAGGGCACCACGTACGGCGTGTGGTTCTTGGTCGCGGTGCGCAAGCCGTCGGCGTTTTCGACGTTTTCGCCCACCCACAGGTAGTCGTAGACTTTGAGTCCGCCGGTCCGGGGCTCGTTGGCCCGGTCCGCGTGCATCTTGTAGATCCCGCCCCGCCGCTTGATTTCCGAGTAGATCAGGTACAGCAGATCGGTGACGGCGCCGTCGTACTCGGGCGTCTCTTCAAAAACAGGCATCTCGTCCGGGGCCAGCTGCTTGATCCGTTTCTGGGCGTTGGGCACATAGCCCCAGTCGTTATAGAGGCCGTCGAGTTCATAGTCCTCCAGGATCTGCACCATGCGCGGCAGGAAGTACGCGCGCCAGCCGGGACTGGCCGGCGCGCAGCGCGGCAGATCCCACCAGCCGCTGAGCACATCGCCCGGCCGCGACCATTCCGTGCGGTAATCGGGATCGTGCCCGGCAAAATAGCCGCTGGACGCATAGGCCAGGATCTTGATCCCGCGCTGGTGGACCATCGTGACGAAACGCCGAAAGCCCTCCGGGTTCACCGCCGTCAGCTTGTTGCGGCCAAACAGCCCGTACCGATCGTTCCATTCGTCCATGACGTGAATCAACTGGATTCCATGTTCCTTCAGCCGGTCCAATTCCTGTTCGTCGTATTCGCCCGGCTCCCACGGCGTGCGGCTGGGATACTCGCCCAGGTTGTACACGCACTGCGCGGGGAGATAGTCGGTGATCAGGTGCCGGCGCAGGCACTTGCGGATCTTCCGCGTGCAGAGGCCGACGTTGGCCAGTCGCCGCCGGTGCTCGTCCGCCGTGTAGCTGACCAGAATCGCCGGCGCCTGGGCCGCTCCGGCAGCGGGTTTCGCCGCGGGTGCGTCGCCAGCCTGGCTGGAGTCGAGGGGGAGGGAAATCGCGGCGCCCGCCGCGGCGGCCTGGACGCCCGTCTTGAAAAACTGTCGCCTGTCCATGATCGCCTCCTGGTGATTACGGCTGTTGTCGAAATGGTTGCCGTCCGCAAAGGCTCGCCGCGCAGCACGCCAACCGCTTCCCGTTGCTTGCGCAGCAGAATACCAGCCGCCTGGGATCGCGTCCATCATGCCGCCCAACGACAACGGCTGCCAGCCGGTCCCTCCGCTTCGACGGGCGTGGCGTCGCAGGGCGGCGCGAAAGGCGGCCGGGCGGAACGCCCCCCGCCCTCCAGTTGCGCCGCGAGGCGTGGTCCGCCAGATTGCCGCTGAGCATTCTGACCGGCTTCGAGGACTTCGCCGTCTACGATTGCCGCCTGCGGCCGGCCGCTGAACGTGCGTCGCCGCCGCCGTGCGGACGGCGCCCTACCCCTCCCGCAGCGGCTGAATCACTGTCGGGATCACCAGTCGTTCGACGTACGCCAGCGGCGTGTAGTGGGCTCCCAGCTTGTGCCGCTCGACCGAGTCCAGGGCCCGTTCCAGCAACGTGCCGACGGGGCGGCGAATAGGCCGCCGTTGAAGGGCAGCAGGCAGGTGCGGAGTTGGATCGAAAATCCGCCACGGTTCATCGTCCGTCAGAGTTCCTCGACCAGCTGCAGAAAGTGAGCCACGTCGTCCGAGCTGTGCAGCAGGTTCCGAAACGGCTCCCGCGGCAGCCGTTCGACGTCTTCGGCGAACACGGTGACAAAGCACCGCAGCAGCAAAGGGGCCACCTCGTCGGCGTGGTGGCCGGCCGCTTTCAGCGACCTGGCCAACTCGGCCAACTAGGCGGCGAACTCGCGTGTGACGCAGGCCGAGCGGCCGGCGGGGGCTAAGCTCAGCGGTTCCGTCCAGACGTGCCGCAGCCGTTGGCGGATTTCCGCGTCGGCCAGAGCGTCCAGCGATCTGGATGAGTGGTTCGCTCAGTTGGAAGAGGTGAGCGGTGACCGGTGAGCATTGACCATTGACCGATTCACGTTTTTTTATCTGTCGCTTTGCCCGCCTAGTTGACAGTGTTTGAAACCCTTGTACAAAGGGGGGCGGAACAGGAGGCGTGCATCTCGTCCCACCTAATCGCTCGCGTCTTGCACGGGGCAAATCGGCAAGCGGGCAATCGAGATGGCAGGCAGAGAAGCAGGTAGGCGTGT